>NZ_DAOTZQ010000079.1:0-4861 GCF_034434295.1 Chloroflexus sp. | reverse complement strand
ACCAGCCAGCGCCGTGAAGATAGCGTCCTGGCGGTCTCACGATGGAGGCGGCCCAGCACTTCGTCCTTAATCGCCAGCGCCTCCTCCAGGTAGCGGCGGGCGGTGGGGTAGTCGCCTTCTTCCTGTGCAAGATAGCCCAGCGCGTGCAGGGTGACGGCGGTGGAGAAATGGCGGCGGCCCAGCACTTCGTCCTTAATCGCCAGCGCCTCCTCCAGGTAGCGGCGGGCGGTGGGGTAGTTGTCGTCGGCGTACATGACCAGGCCGGCAGCGTGGAACAGGGCGGCGCTGTCGGCATCACGCACTGCCATCCGTGCATCGAGCAACTGGCGGACATGATCGCGAAAGGGTGGCGCCGACAATTCCCCTTCGTCATCGAGGCGCTGAATCGTCTGCGCCAATCCCTGCGCAGCTCGTCGCCAGTCGGCAGCACAATCGGTGCTCACACTGCGGGCGTAGGCGCCTAATAGACGGTGGAGCCGGTAGCCTGCTCCTTCTGCGGATCGCTCGATCAATCCCAGTTCACGCAGGTGCTGGAGGGCCTGTGCGAACTGTTCACGCCTGCTCTCATCGGCAGGATCAATAGGGGCTGTCCGTATCAGCACCTCTTCGGGGATTGGTTCTGGAGCAAGCTGGGCCGCTGCCAGCCAGATGGTTCTGGCCAGGCTATCGATGGGATCATTACTCAGACGCTGATAGCTCAAGGCGAAGGCGGCGACGATGCTCGCCCGTTCGGCCTGGGGTAAACCTTCGCTCAGTTCCTGGCTCAACGATTGGTGCCTGATACTTTCGCTCCGCAGTAGCTCAAGATACCTGGTCAGGGTCACGCTGCTTTTCGCCAGATAACCACCGGCCAGAGTCAAGGCCAGGGGCAGCCCACCCAGTTCCCGAATAATGTCTTGTGCGGCCTTTGCTTCGTCTGGGTCGGCCAGCAGGTGATCAATGGTACAGCCGCGGTCTTCGGCGCGAGGGCGCAGCAGTAACGCTCGACTGGCTTCATCGGACAGGGTGGTGAGGGAGAAGGGGCGCACACCGCTGGTGGCTGCCCAGGTCTGGCGACGAGTGGTGATCAGCAGCCGGCTGCCACCACCGCGTGGACGCCATTGGTGCAGTAATGCCGGGTCTTCCAGGTTGTCGAAGATGATCAGACGGCATCCTGGCTGTTCCCAGATCGTCCGTACCAGTTCGGCTTGCTGGTGCAGGCTCAGCCGCTCAGTGTTGCGCATCCCACCGTCGAAACCTGCACTCTGACGACTCGACAGTTCGCTCTGACTATCGTCGAAGAGTTGCAACCCGCGTGTCCCGCCACACGCCGCTATCTGGGCCTCAATGGTGTCAGGGTGCTCCATATTGAGCCAGAAGATGCCATCAGGAAAGCGATTACGATATTGATGTACAAACTCTATCGCCAGCCGGGTTTTACCGATGCCGCCGATGCCGGTAATGGCCGGCAGCAGCGCGACATCAACGGCATCTTCGCCGGTCAGCATATCGGCCAGGCGCTGAAGTTCTTCCTCGCGACCGACAAAGTTGGTCTTGGGCAGCGGAGGGTGTGGCATCACAAACGGCTGATGGTCAGGCGTGCGCACAAGCGCACGATCAGGATATGATGCCAGAATCACTCCCTCCGAACGGTCAAACCCATACTCGCCCGGTTGATAATCGGCCAGTTCGCGCTGGAGCAGCGCATGCAGGCTTTGCCAGGTCACCCGGCCATCTTCGAGCACGGCAGCCCCGTTCAGGCCACGGAGCAGGGCGGCGCTGTAGCAGGTCGCACCAGCATGTTCGTAGGCTTTTTGCCAGGGGCTGACGGCAGCCAGGGTTTTGCGCATTGAGCCGGCAATACCCTGATTGGTGTCGGTAGCTTGAATATCTAACGCCTGGGCCAGGCGTCGGCGCAGATTGACCACGACCGGATCGGGAGCAGCATCACCAACCGCACCAGCGTAGCAACAGTCGAGCACGATCAGCAGCCGGTCGGGGGTGTGATGGCGTAACACATTCTCTTGTAGCCACTCCATCGAGAGGTGCGCGTGCGGATCGTCGTGTGCATCGTCAGGGCGGAAATTGAAGGTGACCAGGTAAACGTCGCTGTGGCCGTTGTGGTCGGTGACATACCGCCCGTGGCCGATATAGTAGATCAGTAATGTGCCGTGCTGACCGGCGGCCCGCCGTGCATCAAAGATAGCCCTACGCACGGCATCGGTCGTGGCATCTTTGCCGAGCAACGGCCCACCACCGTGTAGCGTGAAATTGCACGCCGGTGAGGCCAGCATGTTGGCGACCTGACGCGCCGTCTCCTCGGCGTAGCGGAGTGGAGCCAGCCCCGTTTCCGGGCCACCATTGACACCAATCACCAGCGCAATCTTCGGTCGCAGATCACTCATGGTATTTCCGTGATGTTAGCCAGATCGTTTGGCGATGTCAGTTGCTCTGTGAGGGTCGGAGAAACATGTTCATTATAGCCAATCGTTGAGTTCCTGTCACCTGTAGCGCCGCATAAGTTTCCAGGTAAGTTCTGACTGGAACCTGGGTCAAAAAACATCTCCTGGGAAGTTATCTCCTTCATTCCCGATCAACGCTACCATCGTGACGAATCCACACCGTATCCTCGTGACCAGCCGGGTCAACGGCGTACCACACGCCCGGCACGAAGTACAGTTGCTGCGGCAGCATGGCTGCCGCACTCCATACAACGCACCACGGGCAACCCTGGCCGGCAACGGTATTTACGCCAACACGTGATCCCACTGCGAGTGGAGCGGGAACGCTGGTTCGGCGTATCTGTGCTCAGGTGTGGTACCGGTGTGGTTGGAGCACGCGGGTTATGAACGCGATGCCATATCGTAAGCACGGCTGGTGCGGCAACCATGCTGCCGCACTCCATACTGCACGACCGTGGGTGTGAAATAAGGTCTCTTGAGGCTACGCTGTCGTCTTCGGTTTCGCATTGGGCACGAAGCGAGCCAGAATAATACCCACTTCGTAGAGGAGATACATAGGCAAGGCCAGCAGCATCAGGTTTACCGGATCACCGGTTGGGGTAATAAAGGCCGCAATAATAATCACAATGACCAGCGCGTACCGACGGTAGCCGGCCAGTTGGCGGGCAGTAGTCACGTTCAGATAGGCCAGCACATAGATAATAATCGGCAATTCAAACACGATCCCGTTGATCAACAGCAGCATCGAGACCGTCTCCAGAAAGTCGGATAAGGTTGGCTGGGTCTGGATCAACGGCGAATCGGAAAAACCGATCAGGAATTGAATAGCGACCGGTGTAGTAACGAACCAGCCGAAGGCGATACCGGCCAGGAAGAAGAGGGTAACGAAGGGCAGCGCACGAAAGATCAGACGTCGCTCGCTGTCGGTAAGGCCGGGGATAATGAACGCCAGAATCTGGTAGACGATGACGGGCATGGCGAGAATTACTCCCACCAGCAAAGCGACTTTCATATAGCTGGTAAACTGCTCGGTAGTGCCGACCGACTGGATGGGGGCAAACCGGTCGTTGATCGGGGCAAAGGTCATAATCAGGATGTCAATCAGCTTAATCGGCCCCTGCGGCCAGACGGCGACAAAGCCCAGCACCATCCCGATCAGCACGGCAATACCAGACTTAATCAGCCGGCTACGCAGCTCGATCAGGTGCTCAACCAGGGTCATTGAGGCATCGTCGGCCCGATTAGCTCTTGCCGGTCGTGTGGTCATGAGGTTACCGTCTCCTCTGTTGCAGATGAAGCAGGTATCTTCGGTTGCCAGTGTTCATCTAGCAAACCACGAGCCTGTAACTGAAAGACAATGGCCTGCAATTCAGCAGCCAGACTATTCAGCCGGTTGAGCAGGTCATGCAGTTCATCGGCAGAGATGGGTAGCGACGCGGTATCTGCTGGAGCGAGAAAAGGCGACTCTGCCGTCGGCGCCTGATCCATAGCCGTGGGCACCAGCGGCTGCTCCTGGGGCGCAGGTGATGGCGTTGCAGAGGTTGTCCCCGCCTCAGCCGGTGCAGGTGCCGATTCAGCAAGCAAGGCGCGGTCTTCCTCAGTAATCGTTTGCACAACCGCCGAGGCTGATGGCGAGGCTGCCATCGGTGTCGCTGCGGGTACGATTGGCTGGGCCGGGGGGCGAATCACGGGTTTAGCCGCGGTTGCGGCGTCATCGAGCACACTTTGCGCCTGTTGCCCAACGGTTTTGACTTCATCGAGCACACTTTGTGCCTGTTGACCGGCGGTCTTGACTTCGTCCAGCGCACTTTGCACCTGCTGACCGGCAGCCTTAACCTCATCGGCGAGCGCCTGCACATCGGCACGCACATCGAGTTGATTGCGGGTACGCACCAGCTCATTGCGCAACTGGGCAATCTCGCGTTCAAACTCGCTGCGCATTTCATTGATCATCTGCAATTCGGGTGATTGCTGCTGCCAGGCCAGAAACTTTGCCACCTGCTTACCGGCAAAGCGTCCCAGCTCCGGCAGGCGTTCTGGCCCAAAGAGCACCAGAGCAAGGCCGGCGATCAGGATGAACTCAAAGAGATGAACGTTAAATATCTCCATACGACCCCGTACTATGTCGGTGCCGATCCATACTAGTCATATCTTACCACAGGAAGCGAAGCTGTGAATTGTGGAAGGAACGAGATCACCCCCACCCCAGCCCGCCCCCGCTGGGGCGGGAGGACGCCCTCACCCCGGCCTCGCTCCCGCAGCGCGAGAGTGGGGAGCACAGCGAGCTGCACTGGGGCGTCCTGATACAATGACCGTGGGTTCGTTCTTCTGTTCTGTCCCAACCTCCCCCCAGCGGGGGGAGGTTCGGAGGGGGGCTGGGATTGCGGTGAACGAGAAATAGTATAGAGCACGCCACACCC
>NZ_DAOTZQ010000078.1:0-10520 GCF_034434295.1 Chloroflexus sp. | reverse complement strand
TTCAGATGATCGCCCCGACGCAACCGGGCTAATTTGGCCTGGATGCGCCGACGAGCAGCAGTGGTTGCTTCCGGGTCGAGTTCAATTGCGGTTATCTGATCCGCTAGCCATTGAATGCGCAGCCAGTCGCCTTCACGGGCATTGGCCGGGAGCATAGTACGCATCACATCGTGCGGTCGCTGGGTTTGACCGATCAGGATCACCGCGTATTCACCTTCAAAGCGATCAATCACGCCCTGTTCATACCGAACCTCTTCCATACCGCAATTCCTTTCACGTTTCAAGGGAGGCTTTCACAGGCAATTCCATCGTCATCACCGTCTAACCGGTGCGGATCGCGGGCCGGGCCGCCGTTGGCCAGGAAGAATGCCTGCGCTTCGGCCTGAGTCGCAAAATCGCTGCAATTACGATCACCCTGGGTCGTGTGGTCGGATGAGGGCGCAGTGCCGGGCGTTTCTGGGGCAGCAATCGGTGGACGATCATACCTGGTTTGAATCTGGTAGTCAACGCCGTCGGTGATGATAACAATAGTGCCGTGTTCATCCGTGCCGTACACCGCGGCCCCTACCCGCTGCAGGGCTTGAATGGTTTCGCGGTGTGGATGACCGTAATTGTTGTCGCGTCCAGCCGAGTAGACGGCAATCCTCGGCTGGACTGCCGCCAGAAACCCGGCTGTTGAAGAGGTGCGTGATCCGTGATGAGCGACCTTCAGAATAGTGGCGTTGAGACGCTCACGCACTGTTGATAGCATGTCCAGCTCGGCAGCTTCTTCCACATCGCCGGTGAAGAGAAACGAGACACTCCCGTAAGCCAGGCGCAGCACGACCGAGGTGTTGTTGAGATCGTTGGCATCGGGATTGCTGTGCAGCACCTCGAAGCGTAACCGACCCAGCGGAATGGTGTCACCTCGTTGCACTTCATAATACGGAACCCTTGCTGCATCAATCGCATCGAGGAGCTGTTCGTAGGTGCCGGTGGTATGGGTTGCACCGGAAGTCCAGAACCCTTTGACCGGTAACGCTCTTAGCACGTCAACCAGCCCGCCAATGTGGTCAGCGTGCGGATGCGAGGCTACCATCACGTCAATCTGGCTGACCCCCTGCTCACGGAGATAGGTAAGCGTCAGACCATTGTCGTATCCACCATCGATTAGCGCCGTTTTCCCCTCTGGCGTGCGGATCAAAATGCTGTCACCCTGACCGACATCAATCACATGCACTTCCAGAGGTTGCTCCCCGGCGATAATGGGTTCCGCGACGGTTGCGGTCTGCACAGCCGATGGAGTCTGCGTGGCTGTTGGGGTTGGTGGTCGTGTGGTTGGAATGTTATTCCCTGTCGTGCCGACAGATTGTTGCCGCTCTTGATCGGCCATACCAGATGGTACGGTCCGCTCTGGCAAGAGAGCGTTGAGAGCGCTGCAGATCAGGATGAAACCGATCAGACCAATCACCAGGCTACCACAACTCAACCGGAAACGCGATCTGGCAGGAGGGTGCCGTGGTGTGACTGGACGACGAAGGTCTTTGCCGCACATGCTACAGAATCTGGCCGATGATCGTAGCATTGCACCGCAGAAAGGGCACGTAGTCTGGCGGGGCATAGATATCTCCCTTTCACTGGCGAACATTCTGACGTAGCGCAGGTTTTAGTCTTGACTGTGCAGGTTGCATATACCGGATCACTCGGTCACAGCGAGATGCGCATGAGGGCCACGTGCGGTCGAGAGCGATCAGTAGGTTAGCATGTGCCATATGCGACCGGGTAGGGTAGAACGTATATCATAAACCTGTGCTGTCGTGCTACCAGCCTATCACTCAGGTTCATGCGCGCTTGTCAATCACCAACGGCAGTATATCCTGCTCCCAGGCTGCCGGTATGGAAGCGAGCAGGCCTGACAACCATATCTATATCTATCGCTATCACTCGCGGAATTGGTTGCCTTGCCCGCTCGTCATGCGCGTGCGCAGCGTTTGGCGGGCGGCAGCCACGCTGAAGCATTAATAGAATCATCACATCCGCACTCTAAACGACGCGATCCGTACAGCACTGTAAGGCGAAATGGCGTGCATGCTGCACGGATGAACGCGATGACTTTAGTTATACTGCAATCAGGTATGACCGATCAACATCCCGGTTAGCTCAATTCTCTTCTGGAGGCATGCCATGCGCGCAATGGTTTTCACCACACCTGGTCAACCGCTCGAATACCGTGATCTTCCTGTGCCAATACCACAGCCCGAAGAGGTCTTGATTCGGGTTGAGGCGTGTGCTGTCTGTCGTACCGATCTCCATATTATCGATGGGGAATTACCAGCACCAAACCTTCCACTTATTCCAGGTCATCAAATTGTCGGTACTATCGAGCGTCTCGGCGAGCGGGTTACGCGCTGGACGGTTGGGCAACGGGTTGGTGTACCCTGGCTGGGTTGGACGTGTGGCGAGTGCCGTTTTTGCCGTGATGGGCGCGAAAATCTTTGCGATCAGGCGCAGTTTACCGGCTATACCCGACCTGGCGGCTTTGCCGAATATACCGTTGCCGATCAACGTTTCTGTTTTGCTCTACCCAATGACTACGACGCAACCGCAGTCGCCCCACTGCTTTGCGCCGGTCTGATCGGGTTTCGTGCGCTCCGCCTGGCCGGTACTGGTGAGCGACTGGGTATCTACGGCTTCGGCGCCGCAGCACACCTGATGACGCAGGTTGCACGCTGGCAGGGTCGCGAAGTCTTCGCCTTCACCCGTCCCGGTGATACTGAAGGGCAACGTTTTGCCCGTGAGTTAGGCGCAGTCTGGGCCGGCAGTTCAACCGAGCTACCGCCGGTGCCGCTCGATGCCGCAATCATCTTTGCTCCGGTAGGCGATCTCGTTCCGTATGCGTTACGTGCCGTCGAGAAAGGGGGCGTTGTAGTCTGTGGTGGCATTCATATGAGCCAGATTCCTGCCTTCGCCTACGAATTGCTGTGGGGCGAGCGTGTGTTGCGCTCGGTCGCCAATCTAACCCGTGAGGATGGCGAGACATTCTTGCAGCTCGCGCCACAAATCCCGGTTCGGACAACCGTACAGATCTTTCCACTCACCGAACTGAATACGGCCCTGAACGCACTCCGCCAGGGGAAGTTACAGGGTGCCGCCGTGATCCAGGTTTCGTAGGGGTGAAGTGAGCAGGTGTATGGTTGCGCAGAATCTATCGTCACAGACGACAGGGGAGCGCATTGGCTGAGAACTCTGCCGGGTATGCCATATCTACATCGGTTCACGAGCAATCATCACTTGTGATTGCACCATCACGCCGGTGACAATCTGATCGTGGATACAGAAGCGCATAGGTGAGGATGTACGAGCGCGGGTCAGACGTTCGTCTTGCCGGGAACTTCCGGATCATCACTGACAACACAGCAAAGCGTCGTAAAGGAGCGAGGCCAACCAATGAGAATTGATACCCTCGGCGATGATGATCTGCACCGTCCCAACACCTCACTGCCGAAAGGGGTGTGCCGGTCTATCAGTTGCCGGTGGATAGCAGAAGACTGGACACGGGTCGTATGGTTAGGAGTACGAAAGCCATGCTTCCGCACACACCATAGCCCACTATGTGCTCACCAGCGTATCGCGGGCAATATCCCGGTGTAGTGCAAAAGAACACCCCTGTTCCGGGCATGGTCAGGAACAGGGGCCTATCAGATCAGGCATTGCTACGCTGTAGCCATTGCAAGATCCGCTGCCACCCGCGACGCCACCACGACCGCTCACGGTACAACTGTTTTGCCATACGCTCCAGTTGCTCACGTTCGGCATCGCGGTTCGACCGCTTCGCCATACGTAGCAATCGCTCGGCATCACGGATCAACTCACGTTGGTGGATTTCAGCCGCAGCCATTACCAGCCAGTCATCTTCTATGTGGCCCCTCCTCGACTATTGGGCAACGAACTGACGCCATTGTCGTTCGTTGGATGGCAGGCACGTTCGGTACCTCACATCAGAACTAAGCATAGCCAATGAAAGAAGGTTTGTGCAAAAAAGAACAATCACGGCTGGTTATTAGTTGACTACCGGAGTGTCAGTTCAGTTTGCGATCACGTTGCAGGAGGCATGCCGTAATCTAACATCTGGTGCAATAGCGGTCATAACATGCAATGATCACCCTGACACCACACCTGAGCGTTGTGCTGCTATGCGCACGCCTCCGGCGCGACCTGGGTGCGCGAACCTCCGGCGCACTCACCACCTACCCCCGCTCGCAACAGCGAGAGCTATCCGGCCAGCGCTTCCCGCCCCCAGCGGAGGCGGGTGAGGGTGGGGGCGTGTTGCAGCACACCGCACGGTGCTGCCGGATCGGTAGGCGCAGGTGGAGACAGCGGTATGTGTTTCCAGGTGTCGTGGAACATAATGTACACCACTTCCCCGCACCTGTGTTCTTCTTGCGGACGAGGTGTGGGCGCACGGTGGCGTCACCTGCTCCTCATTCGCTCATCGACCACCCGATCCTTGCATCAACACCCCCGGACGATATGTAGTCTGGCTGACCGACGCCGCAGCTACCTGCCGTGCCGTTACCAGATCGGGCAGATACCTCATCGCTATTGCCTGTACCAGAATGTTACCCAGGGCTGTGCCTTCGGTTGGCCCGGCTACCACCGGTCGCTGGCACAGATCAGCCGTTAACTGGCAGAGGAGTGTGTTTTGGCTGCCGCCACCAACAATCCGTACCGTCGTGATCGATTGACCGGTGAGATCGGCCAGCGCATCGATGACCTCTCGGTAGCGTAACGCCAGGCTATCGAGACAGCAGCGGGCGATTTCACCTACCGTCTCCGGCACAGGTTGACCGTTGCGTCGGCAGTAGTCGCGGATACGGGCCGGCATGTCGCCAACGGCCAGGAATTCGGGCGCGTCGGGGTCAATATATGAACGCCCTGCCGGTGCAGCGGCGGCCTGCGCGATGATCTCATCCCAACTCAGGTTCAGACCATCGGCTTGCCAGCAGCGCTGACACTCTTGCAAGAGCCATAGTCCACTGACATTTTTGAGCAGGCGAATCGTTCCGTACACGCCACCCTCGTTCGTCACGTTAAGGTGGCGGGCAGCTTCATTGATCAGTGGTTCGGTGCGCTCCACTCCCACCAGACTCCACGTCCCACTACTGATGTAGGCGCTCTGGGCATTAAGGTGAGGTACAGCAGCAACGGCACTGGCGGTGTCGTGCGTACCAACTGCTACCACCGTAACGCTGTCCGGCAGTCCGAGCGCCTCGCCCAGTTCGGGTACGAGAGGGCCAAGCGGTGTCCCCGGCATAACCAATGGTGGCAACAGGTGAGTCGGAATGCCCAACCGCTTTAGGAGATCGGTGGCCCATACCCGTTGTCGGGCATCGAGGAACATGGTCGTTGACGCATTGGTATACTCGGCTACCCGTTTCCCGGTCAGCCAGTAGTGAAAGAGATCGGGCATGAGCAACATCGTGGTTGCTCGTGGCAGGCGATCACCCTGCCGTTCGGCGTACAACTGGTAGAGGGTGTTGAAAGGGAGCCGTTGCAGCCCGGTACGCTCATACAGTTCGGTCGGCGGGATAATCGCATCAACTTGCTCAGCCATGCCCTCATTGCGCACATCGCGGTAGGCGAAGGGATCACCAATGAGATTACCCGTTTCATCAATCAGGCCGTAATCGACTGCCCAGGTGTCGATCCCAATGCTGATTAACCGACTTGATTGCTCGTGGCGGGCGTAGGTACGTAGTCCTTGCTGTACCTCGCGCCAGAGTCGGTTGACATCCCAAAACAGATGACCGTCACGCTCGATCATCCCATTCGGAAAGCGATGGATCTCCTCCAGGGTGAAGCGTGTGCTGTCCCAACGCCCTAGAATGACGCGCCCGCTCGAAGCACCAATGTCAATCGCAATAAAATGTGCCAGTTCTGTCATGGTGTTGCCCCCTCAACGCAGGAAGGCTTCATGGAGTCCGCCGTCAACCGTAATGATCTGGCCGGTTGTCTGACTCAGCCGCTGGCTCAGGAGCAGGAAAAAGGCTTCGGCCTGGTCGGCTGGTGTGATTGGGCGCTTGAGCAGGGAGCGTTCAGCGTAGAAACGGGCCAGTTTGTCGGTGAGCACGTCGGTTGGTTCATCGGCAGTGAACGGAATCCCGTATTTGGTCAGTGACGCAATCACCCGCTCACGTGGAAACATGCCGCTCCCTTGCACGACAGTGGCCGGGGCTACGCCATTGACCCTTACCAGCGGGGCCAGTTCGATAGCCAGTTCACGGATCAGATGATTGGCTGCGGCTTTGCTGGTATCGTAAGCGAGCGAACCCTTCTTGGCAACCACTGCATTCACCGATGTTGTCAAGACGAGATTGGCTGGTAATCCCTGTTTATGCCAGATACGGGCAGCTTCATCAGCCACCAGGTAGTGACCGGTGACATTGATGGCAAAGGTTAATGACCATTGATCGTCACGAATGCGGCCTTCGGTATCGGGAGCAACGAAGATGCCGGCAGTCACTGCTACGGCGTCGAGACCGCCATAGGCCAGCACGACCTGTTCGAGCATTGTCCGCACACTGGTGCGATCCGTGATGTCGGCGACCAGCCCGATTGCCGGGCCGCAAGCCGAAATATCACTCCCGGCAACCCCAATGCCCATCCCATGTCGATCAATGATCGCCTGTGCCGTTGCCTGCGCCGCTGCCCCATCTTTATCCACACAGACGATATGCGCACCCTCGTTAGCCAGCCGCAACGCTACCTCACGCCCGATGCCACTCCCACCCCCGACGACCGCTATCACCTGACGGGCCAGCTCCTTCTCCGGTGGCATCCGTCGCAGTTTGGCCTCTTCAAGCTGCCAGTACTCGATATCAAAGGCTTCTTGTAGCGGTAGCGCAGTGTATTCGTCAATCGCTTCAGCACCGCGCATCACCTCTATCGCCGCTGTATAAAACTCTGCCGTCACCCGCGACTCGCTCTTGTCTTTGCCCCAGGCGATCATCCCCAGTCCTGGAATGAGAATCACAGTTGGATTCGGATCACGCATCGGTGGTGAGTCGGGGCGGCGGTAGGTTTCGTAGTAGTGGGTGTAATCGGCGCGATAGCGTTCAAGTCCTGCAGCCAGTTTGCGCTGCAAATCATCGAGCGTTTCCGCCTGGGGATGCCAGTCAATGTAAAGCGGCTTGATCTTTGTTCGCAGAAAATGATCAGGACAACTGGTGCCCAATTCGGCCAGGCGGGGTGCATCGACACTATTGACAAAGCGGAGCGTTGTCGCATCGTCCTGAATGGTGGCGATGAAGCGTCGCTGCTGGCTGATCTGCCCACGCAGCCAGGGTAATATGGCCGTCAGAACTGAGCGGCGTTGTTCAAATGGTAGCGCATCATAGCGCGCACCACCAAATGTTGCCTCGCCACGATCATGGGCTTCGATATAGCGTGCTGCACGCTCGATCAGGTCGAGTGTCCGCTCATAGCATTCCTGATCATCATCGGCCCAATTGATCAATCCGTGCCCGCCAAGAATGACCCCCTTCGCCTGCGGATGCTCACGACAAATCTGTTCCAGCTTCAGACCGAGATCAAAACCAGGACGTTGCCACGGCATCCAGATAACCTCATCACCGTAAATCTCACGCGTCAACCGCTCACCGTTGCGTGAAGCAGCGATGGCGATCACCGCATTCGGATGCATGTGATCGACGTGACGGTAGGGAATGAACGCATGAAGGGGTGTATCGATTGACGATGCTCGTGGGTTGAGATTGAAGGTGCAATGCGGGTAGAGATCAACCATCGCATCCTCGATGGCAGTCTTCGGGCCGCGATCTGGATCGCGCAGATACATCGTGCGCAATTCGCGTAATTTGCGTAGTTCGAGTGAAGCAAAGTTGGCACGGGTGCTGGTGCGCAAATCACCACCTGAACCTTTCACCCACAACACCTCGACCGGCGCTGCCGTGAGTGGATCACGCTCGGTGATCTTAGCCGATGTGTTTCCGCCGCCGGTATTCGTAATCCGCTGATCACTCCCTAACAGATTCGAGCGGTATACCAGACGTGCTACCGGATCAAGTGTCGCTGCGTAGGTTGCATCCCACCCATACTTGACGTGACGAAAACGAGTGTTATCTGTGCTCATCAGGAAACTCCCTGTCTGACGAAGAGACCTTGTTTGTCGCAACGACTAGCTGCGCATCGCCAGGACTTCTGCTTCATAATGACGAATCTCGTTGAGAAATGCACTTCCTATCGGAACGTCATGACGGTAACAGTACATGTCCCAGACCGCCTGCCACGGCATCCCCTTGAGTTCTTCGAGGAGGGCAAGACGGGCAGTTGTATCACCCGCCAGTTCCAGCTCGCGGAGCCGTCCCGTAGGTTCAAGCAAGGCGATCAGTAATGCCCGCAGAACATTCCGGGCACCGATGGTCCAGGCCGCTACCCGATTGATACTGGCGTCGAAGAAATCGAGGCCGATATGCGTGCGTGACAGAAACCCACTACGCACCACTTCCTGCATCATCGCCTGGGTTTCGTCTGAAAGTGTGACCACGTGATCACTGTCCCAACGCACACCGCGACTGACGTGTAACAGGAGTTCATCAACAAACAGTAAGACTGCCGAAATCTTATCGGAAATCACTTCGGTCGGATGAAAATGACCACTATCAAGGCAGATCAGCAGTCCCGGATGACTCACTGCATACCCCAGGTAAAACTCGTGTGAGCCAACGACATAGCTCTCGGAGCCGATGCCAAAGAGCTTGGCTTCAACGGCATCGCGGTTATGCGCCGGATCGAGTGGCTCGGCCAGAATGACATCCAGCGATTCGCGCAGGCGCTGCCGTGGCCCTAACCGGTCAACCGGGTTATCCTTCATCCCATCGGGTATCCAGATATTGGTGACGCACGGTGTTCCTAGCTCGCGCCCAAAATGTGCTCCAATTCGCCGGCAGGCGATACAGTGATCGATCCAAAACCGGCGAATCGCCGGATCGGGATGGGCCAGGGTCATTCCATCCGCTGCCAGTGGATGCGAAAAGCAGGTTGGGTTGAAATCGATCCCATGACCGTTTACTTTTGCCCAATCCAGCCAGGTGGCGAAGTGTTCAGGGCGCAGTTCGTCACGACGCACCTTAACCCCACCGGTTTCCGCGTAGATGGCGTGCAGGTTGAGCCGGTGCCGACCGGGTAAGAGGCGATAGACCAGGTCGAGATCACTGCGCAATTCATCGCCGTTGCGAGCTTTACCCGGATAGTTGCCGGTCGCCGCAATCCCACCCTCTAGCGGACCTCCGGGATTTTCAAAGCCGCCTACATCGTCGCCCTGCCAGCAGTGAAGGCTCAGGCTGACAGTGGCCAGGGTTGTCATCGCCGCTTCAGTATCAACACCGAGGGCTGCGTAACGTTCACGAGCTACAGTGTACGCTGCTTCAATCTGCGCCGGCGTCGGAGCAGTAAAGGTCATACGGTTCCTCCTGTGCCGGATAACCGGCCTGTCGTCCGGTATCAATCTCTCGTTATATCCGGGCCGCGCTGGTGACGCTGCCCTCTCTATTGCGGACAGCGATCAGGTGTCGCCCATCATGCAACTCTTCCCATACATAACAGAGTCGTGCGCCCAACGTGACACCTGCTGTCAGCGTATAGCACAGATGGGTTCATCTGCCATTGTCAATCCAGATGAAATACCTCTTCCAGTTGCACCATACTCTGGTCGGCGTAGGCACCGCTAAGATTCTCAAAATAGGGAGCCATCATTGCCTGCCAGTGCGCATTCACCTCTTCTGTAGCCATCCCGGCCAGGGCCTGCTCGAAACTCTCCGGGACTTCAACATAGCCAAACAACAACCCATCATCACGCATGAAGAGGGTGTAGTTGTGCCAGCCATGCCGGCGCAGGGCATCGAGCATCTCTGGCCAGACGTTGGCATGATGGGCCTTGTACTCTTCGATCAGCTCCGGTTTGACTTTGAGGGTGAAACCAACTCGTTTCATGGTTGCCTCTCAAGGGTAACAAGATCATCGGTGAAGATAACAATGGAAACATCTCTATAGTATCACTACGCCTATCTTTACCGTGAGTGACGGCAGGGATTATCTCCCTGCCGTCTGCGTCATCAATTACTCATTCACGTTTTCGGCAGTGTAGACGGTGAACGGCCCCATCAGCACTCGTAGCCCGTTCGGTCGGGTGGGGTCCTTCTCGATGGTGTAGGTGCCCATGCGCCCGGCGTTGAAGCGCTCACCTTCCACCCCCTGCAACTGACCGGTGGCAATGCCGTAGGCCAGATAGTAGGTTAGATAACCCAGGTCTTTGAAGCTCCAGAGGGCAAACTGCGGCGCACACCCGCTGAGGGTGTAGCTGGCCATCTCTGCCGGCAAACCCAGCCCCGACACCTTGACCCGGTCGCACAACCCTTCGTCGGTCATCGCCTTGGCTGCCGCTGCGATGCCAACGGTGGTTGGGGCCATAATCAGTTTCAAATTCGGGTATTTATCGACCAGCGCCAACGCCTGGTTGTAGCTCT
>NZ_DAOTZQ010000077.1:0-63405 GCF_034434295.1 Chloroflexus sp. | reverse complement strand
CGTGGAGGCATCATCACCACCGCCGGCAGGTGCTGGCCGTGGCCGCTGGTGCGCAGGCACGAACCTGGTATGACCAAATATCTACGCACAGGTAGCGCATGCATGCCGGACCGACTCGATGATCGGCACGATCCCATCCAGCACCCCCGTGACCAGGATGGGGAACGGTATGCCACACGCCGGATCGTGAGCGCGGCTAGCGCGGCAGCATGGCTGCCGCACGCCAAACCCTGCGCCACGCACATGATGGGCGCGTAAGGCAACCCATTCAGCACGTGCTGGCACGGCTGGCGCTGTGCGCTGCCACCGGGCCAGTCGCTCACACCAGCACCGATGGCGATCATCCCCGCTGATACGCACGTGCTTGACACCAGGTGTGGGTAATGCATAGCACTGTGAGGAGGGGAAGAAGCAGTCTCCATTGAGGTGTCCTGATGCGGTAGACGTTGTGTTTGCTGATGTTTTTATCCGTTCCTGAACTGTCTGGAATAAAGCTGTCTTTACGTGAAAAGATAACCTGAGCGAATACGTGTAATGACAAAAAGGTATGAAATAGCAACATCATCTACGACCAATATACCGTTCGCAGCGATGTCCATGCTCACAGAAGTATGCACGCGCATGCCATTGGCAACCGCTTTCTATCACGGTTGTCAAAAAACCACTCAAGCCATATCAACAGTCATACATTCTTAACCATCCGTGAAATTTGGAACAACGTCATGGTATACTATACCTATCGACAATTCTTCAACTAATTGCATGAAAGAACAGTGTTGGCGACGGGGGAGTCCATGAGCGGAACAGGACGACTGGCAGGAAAAATTGCGTTAATTACTGGTGGCGCCGGCAATATCGGCAGTGAATTGACACGTCGCTTTCTCGCTGAGGGAGCGACGGTCATTATTAGTGGACGGAACCGGGCAAAGTTGACCGCACTGGCCGAACGGATGCAGGCAGAGGCAGGAGTGCCGGCAAAGCGCATCGATCTCGAAGTTATGGATGGGAGTGATCCGGTTGCGGTACGTGCTGGTATTGAAGCGATTGTTGCCCGCCACGGCCAGATCGACATTCTGGTCAATAATGCTGGAAGTGCCGGTGCCCAACGCCGTCTGGCCGAGATTCCACTCACCGAAGCTGAATTAGGCCCTGGCGCCGAAGAGACACTTCATGCCAGTATCGCCAATTTACTCGGTATGGGATGGCATTTGATGCGCATTGCGGCACCTCATATGCCGCCGGGAAGTGCGGTCATCAATGTCTCGACCATCTTTTCACGTGCTGAGTACTACGGGCGGATTCCGTATGTAACCCCTAAAGCTGCTCTTAATGCCCTATCTCAACTTGCTGCCCGTGAGTTAGGTGCACGTGGCATCCGCGTTAATACGATCTTTCCTGGTCCGATTGAGAGTGATCGCATCCATACCGTGTTCCAGCGTATGGATCAGCTCAAGGGGCGGCCCGAAGGCGACACGGCGCACCATTTTTTGAACACCATGCGATTGTGTCGCGCCAACGACCAGGGCGCTCTCGAACGTCGTTTCCCCTCTGTCGCCGATGTCGCAGACGCCGCTATCTTTCTGGCCAGTGCTGAATCCGCTGCTCTCTCTGGTGAGACGATTGAGGTTACGCACGGAATGGAGTTACCGGCCTGTAGTGAGACTAGCCTGCTGGCCCGTACTGATCTGCGCACGATTGACGCCAGTGGTCGCACGACGCTCATCTGCGCTGGTGATCAGATTGAAGAGGTGATGGCACTTACCGGTATGTTGCGCACGTGTGGGAGTGAAGTGATTATTGGCTTCCGCTCGGCTGTGGCGCTTGCCCAGTTCGAGCAAGCAGTCAATGAGAGTCGGCGGCTGGCCGGAGCAGATTTTACGCCGCCCATTGCCCTGCCACTCGATCCACGCGATCCGGCAACAATCGACGCTGTCTTCGATTGGGCTGGTGAGAATACCGGCGGGATTCATGCAGCGGTTATTCTGCCTGCGACCAGTCGCGAACCGGCACAGTGCGTGATTGAGGTTGATGATGAGCGTGTGCTGAATTTTCTGGCCGATGAAATCACTGGGACGATCGTGATTGCCAGTCGCCTGGCCCGTTACTGGCAGTCGCAACGCCTTACCCCCGGTGCACGTGCGCGTGGGCCGCGTGTCATCTTTCTCTCGAACGGTGCCGATCAGGGTGGGAATGTTTACGGACGGATTCAAAGTGCTGCTATCGGTCAGCTCATTCGCGTGTGGCGTCACGAGGCTGAACTTGACTATCAGCGTGCTAGCGCCGCCGGTGAGCATGTACCGCCGCCGGTATGGGCCAATCAGATTGTGCGCTTCGCCAACCGCAGCCTCGAAGGGTTAGAATTTGCCTGCGCCTGGACAGCTCAATTGCTCCATAGTCAACGCCATATCAACGAAATTACGCTCAACATCCCTGCCAACATTAGCGCCACCACCAGTGCCCGCAGTGCATCAGTCGGATGGGCGGAAAGTCTGATCGGGTTGCATTTGGGGAAGGTTGCCCTGATTACCGGTGGGAGTGCCGGCATTGGTGGGCAGATCGGGCGCCTCCTGGCTTTGAGTGGCGCACGCGTGATGCTGGCAGCCCGTGATCGGCATAAGCTCGAGCAGATGCAGGCGATGATTCAATCCGAGCTGGCTGAGGTGGGGTATACCGATGTCGAGGATCGCGTCCACATTGCACCAGGCTGCGATGTGAGTAGCGAAGCGCAGCTTGCGGATCTGGTTGAACGTACCCTGTCAGCTTTTGGCACCGTCGATTATCTGATCAACAACGCCGGGATCGCCGGTGTCGAAGAAATGGTGATCGATATGCCGGTTGAGGGATGGCGCCATACCCTCTTCGCCAATCTGATCAGTAACTACTCGCTGATGCGCAAACTGGCGCCGTTGATGAAAAAACAGGGTAGCGGTTACATCCTTAACGTCTCATCATACTTTGGCGGTGAAAAAGATGCGGCCATTCCCTACCCCAACCGTGCCGATTACGCCGTCTCGAAGGCTGGTCAGCGGGCAATGGCCGAAGTCTTTGCGCGCTTCCTTGGCCCGGAGATACAGATCAACGCCATTGCGCCGGGTCCGGTCGAAGGTGATCGCTTGCGCGGTACCGGTGAACGCCCCGGCCTCTTCGCCCGTCGGGCGCGGCTGATTTTGGAGAACAAGCGGCTGAATGAGCTTCACGCTGCTCTCATCGCGGCTGCACGCACCGATGAGCGATCCATGCACGAACTGGTTGAACTGCTCTTACCCAATGATGTGGCCGTGCTAGAGCAGAATCCCGCAGTACCCGCTGCGTTACGTGACCTGGCACGACGTTTTCGCAGCGAAGGCGATCCGGCGGCATCTTCAAGCAGTGCGCTGCTGAACCGTTCAATTGCCACTAAATTGCTGGCCCGGTTGCATAATGGCGGCTATGTGCTGCCTGCCGACATCTTTGCAAACCTACCAAACCCACCCGATCCCTTCTTCACCCGTGCCCAGATTGATCGCGAGGCCCGTAAGGTTCGCGACGGTATCATGGGGATGCTCTATCTGCAACGGATGCCGACTGAGTTTGATGTCGCAATGGCGACTGTCTATTACCTGGCCGACCGTAACGTCAGTGGTGAGACATTTCATCCGTCTGGTGGGTTGCGTTACGAACGAACACCTACCGGTGGCGAACTTTTTGGTTTGCCTGCACCCGAACGGCTGGCTGAGCTGGTCGGAAGCACGGTTTACCTGATAGGCGAACATCTGACTGAACACCTCAACCTGCTTGCCCGTGCGTATCTCGAACGTTACGGGGCACGTCAGGTAGTGATGATTGTTGAGACTGAAAGCGGGGCAGAAACGATGCGTCGTTTGCTCCACGATCACGTCGAGGCCGGTCGGCTGATGACTATTGTAGCCGGTGATCAGATCGAAGCCGCTATTGACCAGGCTATCAGCCGCTACGGTCGCCCAGGGCCGGTCGTCTGTACTCCCTTCCGGCCACTTCCCACCGTACCACTGGTCGGGCGCAAAGATAGCGACTGGAGCACAGTGTTGAGTGAGGCTGAATTTGCCGAGTTGTGCGAACATCAGCTCACCCACCATTTCCGGGTAGTGCGCAAGATTGCCCTGAGCGATGGTGCCAGTCTCGCGCTGGTCACTCCTGAAACGACAGCTACCTCAACTACTGAGCAATTTGCTCTGGCTAATTTCATCAAAACGACCCTCCACGCCTTTACGGCTACGATTGGTGTCGAGAGTGAACGAACTGCTCAGCGTATTCTGATCAATCAAGTCGATCTGACGCGGCGTGCTCGTGCCGAAGAGCCACGCGATCCGCACGAGCGCCAACAAGAACTGGAACGTTTCATCGAGGCAGTCTTGCTGGTTACCGCACCACTCCCGCCTGAAGCCGATACCCGTTATGCCGGACGGATTCATCGCGGCCGGGCGATTACCGTGTAAATACTACTCCACAGGAACCGCCACCCGCTCAGCATAGTAAACGATAGAGACGTCGCATTGCGACGTCTCTCTCATATTTTCGTACCCCCCTAGACAAACCCCCACGTCTTCGTGTAGACTAGAAACAGGAGGCTGTATGCACGTCCAACAAGAGCCAATTCTGGTTATCGCTGCACATGCTGATGATATTGAGTTTGCTGCTGCCGGCACTATCGCCAATTGGGTAGCAGCCGGGCATCCTGTTACCTACTGTATCGTAACCGATGGTTCGGCTGGCTCAAATGAACCAGATGCCAATCTGGCAACCCTGGTTGCTCGCCGTCAAGAAGAGCAGCGTGCTGCCGCAGCAGTCCTTGGGGTGCACGATGTCCGTTTTCTTGGCTACCGTGACGGCATTTTGCAGCCAACTCTCGACCTGAGGCGAGAGCTAACTCGCCTGATCCGTGAAGTACGGCCGTTTCGGGTTCTCTGCCAGGACCCAACGCTCGTCTTTGCCGGCAACACCTACATTAATCATCCCGATCATCGTGCAGCCGGTGAAGCGGCACTCTACGCCGTTTTCCCCAGCGCTGAAACGCGCCCCATCTTCCCGGAACTCCTTGCCGAAGGCTACGAACCGCACAAAGTGCGTGAACTCTATCTGATGTTTCCCAGTGCCCCTGATCTCTATCTCGATATAAGTGATCGGATTGAGCAGAAGATTGAGAGTCTGCTCTGCCACCGCTCGCAGCTTGGCCCCGAAGTGGCTGATTGGGTGCGCACGTGGGACGCCGAGAACGGCACGAAGATCGGCGTTGCCTACGCCGAGACGTTCCGGGTCATTCGCCTGGTCGATAATTAACCCGCGACACGAACCCTCTGGAACGGGCAGCGTTTACGCTGTTCCCGGACGGTTTGGTGTACGCGCCGGTTTTTGGTTATTAGTGCCGGGATAACCGGCTAGAAAGGAACGACATTGGCAGATTGATATGCGTGAGGTGCGCATGCGTCAGGGCCGTGCGCATCTCGGTCACACCGGGTACTTCATCCGGAGTGTCGCCCTGTTCTTCGTGTCCGCGCCAGGGTCGGGGCATGTGCCTACGATGTGGTCTCTCTCTTCTTACCTGCTGCGGTGTCGCAGTCGCGCATTCGGCGCGTTAGAGGCCACGGTTGCGGACGTAGTCAGGAGTCTATATGAGTACCATTACGAACAATCGACGTCAGGCCCTCAGTGATAATGTCTGGTTACATTTCTTCCAAATGGGCCACTTCTCCAGTACCGACGCACGGCCCACAATACTGGTGCGAGGTGAAGGGTCGCGCGTATGGGATCAAGACGGTAACGAGTACATCGATGGTCTGTCCGGTCTGTTTACAGTCAATGTCGGTTATGGTCGCCGGGAAATCATTGAGGCGATCAGTGCGCAACTGAGCGAGATTGCTTACGTCAGTCCTTTCAGCTTCCCCAGTCTACCTTTAATTGACGTATCGGCGCGTCTGGCTTCGATCAGTCCCACCGGCCCCCGCTCACGAGTATTTTTGACTACCGGGGGTTCAGATGCAGTGGAGACTGCGTTAAAGCTGGCCAAAGCGTACCAGCGCCGTCGCGGGTTTGCCGACCGCACCAAGATTATTGCCCGTCGCGTGAGCTATCACGGTACCTCAATGGGTGCGCTATCGGTCAACGGTGTCACCTCCATCCGTAACGGTTTTGGTCCGCTGGTGCCGGGGGCACGTCATGCGCCACTTCCCTATCGTTTTCGCTGCGACTATTGTGCCACACACAGTGGCTGTCGTGGTGTCTGTGTCGATGAAGTCGAGCGCCTGATCGAGTTTGAAGGCCCTGAAACAATTGCCGCCATTATTATGGAACCGGTGCAAAATAGTGGCGGTGCAATTGTCTCGCCTCCGGGCTATCTACAACGCATTCGTCAGATTTGCGATCACTACGGTATCGTCATGATTGTTGATGAAGTGATCTGCGGTTTTGGCCGGGTGGGCGATTGGTTTGGTTCAACAGCGATGGGGGTCAGGCCCGACATCATCACCTGCGCCAAAGGCATCACTAGCGGCTACGCTCCGCTCGGTGCGGCCATTGTCTGTGACACGCTTGCCGATGTCTTCGTTTCCGATAATGAAGCAGATAAGTTTATGCACGGTATCACCTTTGGGGGGCACGCTGCCAGTTGTGCGGCAGCACTCGCCAACCTGGACATTATCGAACGGGAACATCTGCTGGAGCGGTCGCGCGAAATGGGAGCCTACCTGATGCAGGAGCTAACCGCTGCCGTTGGCGATCATCCCAACGTAGGCGAGGTGCGCGGGATGGGCATGTTTATGGCTGTTGAGCTGGTGCGCGATCGGGCTACCCGCGAGTCACTGGCCGAGGAGCGGTTGATGAGCTGGCTGAGTGATCAATTGAAGCAGCGCGGCCTGATCTGTCGGGCTGATGATCGGCTCGAACCGGTGATCCAACTGGCGCCGCCGTTGATCCTCACCCGTGAAGAAGCTGATCGCTGCGTCAGCATCGTCGCCGAGTCCGTCCATGTCCTCGGTCGTCGATTGGGAAGCGTCCCAACAGTCATCTCGCTCAACGTAACAACACCGGTAGAACCACCGACGGCGGTGGCGGCTGATTAGAAAGAGCAGGAAAGGTGCGATGCATCGCCACCTGCATCGCACCTTCTTTCATCCGACAACCGTTGTCTGCCGGGTGGCAACCTCTCGCGTCAACAGGCCAATCTGCTGCAATAATACCGGTGTATCTACAAACCCCAGATTGACATGGCGTACCACACCACGGGCATCGAGCACTACGGTCGCCGGTGCAGTGAGAATACCCAGTTGCGTCACGATCTGGGGATAGTCTGCGGCCTGCAAGATACAGATAGTGATCTGATCGTTTACAGCATCGGCCAGCCTGGCTAACGCCGGCGATTGTCGGAAATAACACTCACGGCAACCGGGTGTGGTAAAAGCAACCACTGCCGGCTTCCCCGTTGGCACCAATCCGGCGAAGGGTGTCTTCTGACCGAGGGATCGTACCGTGTATGCCAGCCAGTAACGCACCCCTGCCCACACCAGCAGTACCGCAAGCGTCACAACCCCAATGATCAGTAGCCGTTCAACCAGCACTCAAATACCTCACCGGTCGTCTATTTCAGAATACCCAACTGCCGCAACTGAAAGAAGATAAAGCATCCGACGCAGAAACCGAAGATCAGATTCACCGCTGCCAGCACAGCGACCAGCAGCGCCAGACTCCAGCCAACAACCTCCGCACCCAACCACAGGCTCAACGTAGCCAGCAGCAGCACGCCAGCCCCAACACCTTGCGCAAAGCGGTGAGGTGCTGCATCTTCCTCGTGCAGGTCAGGACGCAACCAGCCCAGGGGTCGCAGGATATCACGGTATAGACGCTGGAACAATGCCAGTGCAGGATGGATCACACCAAGAGCAAGGACAACCGCAAGGAACGCAATCAACCAGTGTTGATTGGTAACGAAGGCAGTCAGAACAAGCACGATGATCGCCGCCTGGTTAAAACGAAGGGCAGTGCGGTCGAAGAGAGCAGGTGGTGAGGAGAAAGCTTTCGCAGACATTGTTGACTTCCTTGCGCAATTTTTCAAGATACCTGCGATTAATCTTACATAAAGCGATAGATTTTGTCAAGATTATTGATCGCAGAAAATAAATCATGATTGGGTCAGGACTAGAATCTATTTCAAAAAACGTCTACCAGAAGTTATCTCATTCCTGACCGCCTCATCGTAACGGGCACATCCAGTATCCCCATGACCAGGAGAGTCAGCAGCGTGCCCCGCGCCGGAGCGTGCGCACGGCTGCTGCGGCAGCCATGCTGCCGCACGCCCAACCCTGCGACACGCGCATAACGAGCGGGCAAGGCAACCCATCCAGCGCGTGATGGCACGACCGGCTCTGCGCTCTGCCAACGGGCCAGGAGCCGGCGAGGCTGTCGTTGGTGATTGGCAAGCGTGCATGCGATTGTGCGACAGTCTAGGAGCACGATAGCACAGCTTTTATGAAATGAGTTCTCAAGGGGACGGCTTCCAGACTAGCCTCTATTGCGTTACACAGCACGGTGACGGTATGGAAGTTGTATCATGGTAAAGATGATGCGACCGCATATAGCGACTATTGGTAGCCGGAACCGTATTGACAGGGACAGACTACCCGGTCATAACAGGAATCATACAGGAATGACTGCGGGATTGCCTGCACCATCCTGCACGATGGATGTGGACGCTATATTTTCACACGCCACATCCCGCACCATGGGCATCACTGTGTGTCAGGAGAATACGCTGTACAGCGACCACTGTGGTATAGTGTGCATACGGATACGTGTACTGTAAGGAGAGAGAACCTGTGATCGGCCTTGAGAAAATCGGTACTCGACATATAATAAAGCGACAGAACTTACCGGTTCTGTCGCTCTTTTGGTAGCGGCGGCAGGATTCGAACCTGCGACCTTCGGGTTATGAGCCCGACGAGCTGCCACTGCTCCACGCCGCGTCAGCATCTAATACTATAGCAGATTAGAATGCCTATGTCAAGAGGTTTTTCGCTACAAAGTGTTGTTGTGCCTGCCGAAACTCCGGCTCAAATCGCCCTCATTCGTGACCTCTTCTGCGAGTATGCCGCCGGATTGCCAATCGACTTAGCGTATCAAGGTTTTGATACCGAACTGGCAAGCCTTCCCGGAGCTTATGCTCCACCGCACGGACGACTGCTACTGGCTATGGTTGATGAGACCGCAGCCGGCTGCGTGGCGCTACGTCCACTGAGCGATACCATCTGTGAGCTAAAACGGCTCTATGTGCGACCGGCGTTTCGCCACTTGGGATTAGGGCGACACCTGACAAGCTATATGCTCAATGAAGCATCTACCATTGGCTACGAGTATATGCGCCTTGATACCCTCCCTTCAATGCACAGTGCAATACACCTTTACGAGTCGCTCGGTTTCGTGCGCTGTGCGCCGTACTACCCGACACCAATCGCCGATACGGTCTTTATGGAACGGCGGCTGGCAGACAGAGCTACAGACGGTGAGTAGTCTCTGCGTTGCCAGCCACGTCAATGGAATTGTTCCTTCCATTCACCTACCGCACCGAACGGTAACCATCGGCCACTCCTCGCGGTGACAGTACCAGTTGCCAGAGCTGGCTGGCCCGTGCCATAAAGCTACCGGCGCTCATCAGCAGATAGAGGCGCCACATCCGGTAGAAGCGCTCGTTGTAACGGGTAGACAATTGTGGCCATGCCCGCTCGAAATTGGCGTGCCATGCCTTTAGCGTGGTCACATAGTTGATTCCAAAGTTATGCCAGTCTTCCAGCACAAAGAGACCCTCGAACGCTGCTGTGATCAGGCGCGGTGAGGGCAGCATCGAGTTGGGAAAGATGTAGCGCTCAATCCAGGCATCACGGCCCTGGTATGCAACGTTGGTGCCAATCGTGTGGAGCAGAAGCAGTCCATCATCGGCCAGGCAGCGCCGTGCGACCTGCATAAAGGTGCGGTAGTTGCGGTATCCAACATGCTCGAACATGCCAACGGAAATGATGCGATCAAACGTTCCGCGTGTCTGCCGGTAATCTTCTAACCTGATCTCAACCGGTAAACCGCGACATCGTTCACTCGCCAGCGCAGCCTGTTCTTTTGATACGGTGATGCCGACTACCTGTACCCCATAACGCTCAGCCAGATACTGCGCAGTACCTCCCCAACCACAGCCGATATCGAGCACGCGCATCCCTGGCTGAAGGTCGAGTTTACGGGCAATCAGGTCGAGTTTAGCCTCCTGTGCTTCATCGAGCGTGCGCACCCCACTATCCCAGTAGGCACAACTGTAAATCATACGCCGATCAAGCATCGCCTCGTAGAGATCGTTGCCAATATCGTAGTGGTGCTCTCCAATCACGAACGCACCTTTGCCACGCTGCCGATTTATAAACCGACTGTCAAACCAGAGAGGGATGCGTGCCAGCCAACCGATTGTCTGGGGTGCCTGCACACGCAACAGACGACGAATACACTCGTCAATTGCCTCACAATCCCACCAGCCGTCCATGTACGCTTCGCCCAACCCCAGTGAACCATGGAGCAGGCAGCGAAGGTATAACCGTTCATCGTGAACCTGAATGTCCCACGGTTGCGTGCCATTGACCGTAATGCCGGCAGCAGCAAGCAGTTTGAGCGCGTATGATCGCGCCAGTTTGTGCAGTCTGTCGTTCGTTGATCGAGGGATTTGCGGATTCGTTGTTATTGAAGCCAGTTCATGTTTTGCCATATGTGTTCCCCCCTGTCTAAGCTTTGCAAAACAATTGAACACACTTCATAACCTTGCTTGCCTCATATTCACCTAAAATACTATTTCATCACTTGTCACCCTCTTGAAAGAGCAGTATACTGCTTGCAAAGAAAACGATTGCACATGTGCAGGTTTACTATTATGAAACAACACGAAGCTCGTTCACATTTGCCACATCAGCTTATCCATGACGTGTACGTGCTGCTCGACGATGGTGACCGGCGGGCATTGTCACACGTCAATTTGACTCCACTCGAGTTTAATTTGTTGCTCCAGTTAGACCTTGAGCAGGGGCAACGACTGACTGATGTTGGCGCCAAACTGCTCTGTGTTAAGAGCACCATTACGCGGTTGGTGGATCGCCTCGAACGCGACGGTTTAGTCAAGCGCAATCCCGATCCTGATGATCGGCGGGCACAGCGGCTGATCCTGACGCCACGCGGGGCCGCAGTGCGTGCCGAGGCACTGGCAATGCACAATGCTGCTGTCGAACGCCGGATGGGCTTGCTCGATGAGCAGGAACAGGAGCAGTTGACGCGACTACTGCTCAAGTTGCGCGATGGATTGGCCGCCGATCTGGCTGCCCAGCAGACTGTTGAAGCTGAGTCATAATATTTGCCATACATCGTGCGCACCTTTGCCTGGGTCTGAACGGTATCTTTTATAGTACCGCGTTTTTGACAACAGGCAAAGCGATGAATCTGATTCGACTCGCAATCGGTTGGCTGGTCGGGATTGGCCTGGCAGGTTCGTTCAATGTTCCGCTGCCCTGGTGGCTGATTGTGGCTACCGTCGCGCTGGTAGGGATACCGTTTGCCCGCAGCTCTCAACGCTGGCTGGCACTCTCGGTGTTGTGCTTCGCGTTGGGAGGTGTTCGTTTTCATGTTGCTCAACCTCTGCTCGGCCCGCAGCATATCGAGCGTTGGGCCGGTACAGACCGGCTCACGCTGGTTGGTTATGTGGCAGAGGAACCCCGCCGTGATGATCGGGGTCAGCAACTTGTTCTCGAAGTCACCCATACCCGCACTTCTGAACAGTTCGTGATGACGGAAGGACGGGTGCTGGTGCGGGTACCGCCGTATCCACCCTACTATCCGGGTGACCGGCTCTGGCTGGAAGGCGAGCTGAGCAGGCCGGCTACTGCGCAGCGGGTAGGGGAATTTGACTACCGGGCCTACCTGGCACGGCGCAACATCTTCGTACTCATGCATCGTCCCACAGCGATCCGGCAACTCGACAAGCCGGTCACGAAGTGGGGGGTAAAACAAATCAGTCAGTTCCGTGAACATTGTCGGCAGATTATCTTGCGCCTCTTACCCGAACCCCAGGCAGCGCTGGCAATTGGGATTTTGCTCGGTATTCAGGCCGGGTTACCAGAAACCACCCGCACTGCTTTCGCAGCGACCGGAACATCGCATATTCTGGTTGTCTCAGGCTGGAATTTCAGCATTGCCGCAGCAGCGCTGGCAGCCCTGGCCCGATTGTTGCGCCTTCCGCCCTGGCCTGCCTTCTGGCTGAGCCTGACCATCATGTGGATATATGCCGGTTTCACCGGTGCTTCAGCAGCCGTTGTACGGGCGGCAATGATGGCGAGTCTTGCGCTCTTGGCCCGCACTGCCGAGCGGCAGAGTGAACCCTGGCGCTTGTTGCTGGCTGCATGCTGGCTGTTAACCCTGATCAATCCGCAAACCCTATGGGATTTAGGCTTCCAGTTGTCGGCGCTGGCTACGGCCAGTCTGTTCGCATTTGGTAAACCGGTTGATCACTGGCTGGATACGATACACTGGCCACGTCATCCGGTGGTTGATGCGATGCGCGAGGCACTCGGTGCAACCCTGGCTGCCCAGGTCTTAACCCTGCCACTGATGCTCTACCACTTCGGGAATCTCTCGCTCATCGCTCCGCTGGCCAACATTGTGATCGTACCGGTTGTTCCTTTTGCGATGTTACTCGGTGGTTGTGCCCTTCTCGGTGGTCTGGTCTGGCTACCGTTGGGTCAGTGGCTGGCGCTGTGTGCCTGGCTCCCACTGAGCTGGATCAACAGCGTCGCGATGTTGCTGGCAGAGCCGGCGTGGGCCGTTGTCCGTCTCCCAGCGTTTCCACTTTGGCTATTAGTAACCATGTATGTCGTGATTGCCGGTGTCTGGTGGCGATGGGTACGGGATAATGGGCAGGTAAGCGCTATGGCTGTCAGATCATCCGTGGACTGATGCTACCTGCAATACTTACGGACATGAGAGGTTTCAGCCCTTAATGCATGCGACATCCCCTGGGAGCGTGAGCCTCTGGCGCGCTCATCAGTGGCACGGGATTCCAGCCCGCGTGCAGGCATCATCTCCACCACCGTCAGGTGCTGGCCGTGGCCGCTGGTACACAGGCACGAACCTGGTGCAACGACATCTCCACGCAGGTATTGCATTTATTCCTGACCGACTCGATGATCGAAACAAGCACATCCATCATCCCCGTGACCAGGATGGGTAACGGTGTGCCACGCGCCGGATCATAAGCACGGCTGGCGCGGCAGCATGGCTGCCGCACTCCAAACCCTACGACACGCATATGATCTGCGCGTAAGGCAACCCATCCAGCACGTGATAGCACGGCTGGAGCTGCGCATTGTCACCGGGTCAATCGCCCACAACAGCATCTATGGCGATCATACCCTCTGATACACCCTTGGTTGATACCAGTTGCAGGTAATGCATAGCCCGGCGGGGGCGGTTGAGGGTGGGGCATGTTGCGTACCTGTGTCATCCTATCTCCTATCTCCTCCCCTCTCACAGTATGTTATGATAAAGAAGGTAACATTCACAGCAGAACGAGGTTTATTATGGCCCAGATTGCCCCCTACGGTAGTTGGCGCTCGCCAATCTCCGCTGAAATGCTCGTCGCCAGACAAGTGAGCCTGAACTGGCCCGCTATCGATGGTTCCGATATCTATTGGATTGAGGGTCGGCCCCAGGAGGGCGGACGCAATGTCCTGGTACGTCGCACTGCCGACGGTGTGGTCAGCGATGTTACACCACCAGACATGAATGTACGCACACTGGTGCACGAGTATGGCGGAGCCAGCTATACGGTCGATCAGGGCGAGGTGTTTTTCGTCGAATTTCGCGACCAACTGCTCTACCGCCAGCGTCCCGGCGAGCTGCCGGTTGCGGTAGGTACTCCCGATGGGCTACGCTTTGCCGAGATGCAGGTTGATCGCCGACGCAACCGCATCATTGCTATTGGCGAAGATCATCGCAGTACCGGCGAAGCCCAGAACTATCTGGTGGCAGTTGATCTGAATAGTGGCGCGATCACTCCTCTCCATACCGGACGTGATTTCGTTGCCGCACCCCGACTCAGTTCCGATGGCAACTGGCTGGCCTGGTTAGCCTGGGATCATCCCAATATGCCCTGGGATGCCGCTGAGCTGTGGGTGGCGCCTATCCTGGAGGATGGTAGTCTCGGTTCGGCTCGTCAACTGGCTGGCGGCGCTGGTGATTCGTGCTTTCAGCCAGAATGGACGACCGACGGTCATGTGCTGGTGGTCGCCGAGCGAACTGGCTGGTGGAACCTGTATCGGCTCGATCTTGCCGGCAACGCAACACCACTGTACCCGCTTGATGCCGAATTTGGTCAACCACTCTGGCAGCCGGGCATGCGTACCTATGTCCCTCTGGCTGATGGACGGATTCTGGCGACGTATTGCCGGCAGAGTCGCTGGTATATGATCATCATTGAGCGCGATGGTGGTGTCCATCCCATCGATCTGCCGGTGTCGGTCATTAACATTGTCAATGGCACCGGTGAGCGTGTGGTGTTTACCGGCAGCTCACCAACCACACCAACGACCCTGTTCCTGCTTGACCTGAGCGATCAGACGCTATTGCCGCTGCGGCGCAGTGGTGAATTGCCGGTTGACCCGGCTTATCTCTCACTGCCAGAGGTCATCAGCTTTCCAAGTACCGGTGGTCGCACTGCTTACGGCATCTTCTACCCACCGCACAACCCCGATTTTGTCGCGCCAGAAGGCGAATTGCCACCCCTGCTGGTTATGATCCACGGCGGGCCGACCGCTGCTGCTCAACCAACTCTCCGCCTATCGATCCAGTACTGGACAAGTCGGGGCATTGGGGTGTTGGATGTGAATTATGGTGGAAGTACCGGCTTTGGCCGCGCTTATCGTGAGCTACTCGATGGGGCGTGGGGGATCGTTGATGTAGAGGATTGTATTGCCGGTGCCCAATTTCTCGCTGCCACCGGGCGGGCTGATCCTAACCGACTGCTGATCACCGGAGGGAGTGCCGGTGGGTTTACTGTACTGGCCGCGCTTGCCTTCCACAAGGTCTTCCGCGCTGGTGCCAGCCATTTCGGCGTGGCCGATCTGGCAGCGTTGGCTCGCGACACGCACAAGTTCGAGTCGCGTTATCTCGACCGTCTGGTTGGTCCTTATCCAGAGCGCACAGATCTCTACGAGGCACGCTCACCGCTCACTCACGCCGATCAAATTACCAGTCCGGTGATCTTCTTTCAGGGGTTAGAAGATAAGGTTGTTCCACCAGCCCAATCGGAAATGATGTACGAGGCATTACGTTCACGGGGAGTCTACACCGAATATGTCCCCTTCCCCGGCGAACAACACGGTTTTCGTAAGGCCGAAAACATCATCACCGCCATCGAGCGCGAATTGGCCTTCTACGGCAATGTGTTGGGATTCACTCCGGCGTAGTAGTTGACACCTCTCTTATGCAACCGCAGAGCGAGATGACGGTTTCCTCATCTCGCTCCTCTTCATTGCGAACCGGTTGCGTGCTATACTTAGACCATCAATACATCAGAATTGGGAGTAGAGCCTTGAGTACGGAGCCAGCCGCCTTACTTGAGCGTGCCACAGCTATCGTTACCGCGCAATTGAACGAACTGCGCGAGCTATATCACGCTGCGCTGCATCAACACGAAGACATACGGCGGCGTGTCCAGCAACTCTCGCGTCAGCTTGACGAAGCCGTGATTCAGGAACGCTTCGCTCGTGAACGCGGCATGTCAACCGTCGCGGCAACTGCCCGCGTTAATCAGGTACGAGCGGAACACGCAGCAGCGGCAGCTACCGAAGCCGAATTACGGCGTGCCATGCGCCAGCTCGATCAGCTCATTCGTCAGATTGAGATGAGTAGCACGACGTTGACGCGCAATGCCGAAGGTGTCGCTGCCGATCCCTGGGTGCAGGCATTGCGTGCTCAGATTATCAAAGGCCGTGAAGAAGAGCGTATTCGACTGGCGCGTGAAGTTCACGATGGCCCGGCTCAGGTACTGGCAAATGCGCTGATGGGAGTAGAGGTGTGTCAGAACCTGCTCCAGGAACAACACCTCGACCGGTTAGGCTCAATTTTGAGCCAGTTGGGTGACAGTGTGCGTGAAGGGTTGCGCGAGGTGCGCAGCTTTATCGCTGACCTGCGACCGGGTAAACTCGAAGAGCAAGGGCTGGTCGCCGCACTTCATGAATATATTCGGCGCTACCGCGACACGGTGAGTAATGCCGTTCACTTTGAAGCCGACCCGCTGCCGCGACTATCAGCCGAAGCCGAGATCGTGCTCTACCGTATCGTGCAGGAAGCGCTGCAAAATGCCCGCAAACATGCTCGCGGTACTCCGGTACGGGTCACCCTTACCGCACGCAACGGCCAGTTACAGCTCATCATCCGCGATGAAGGGCCAGGGTTTGATCTGCGCGAAGTGATCCGGCGGGCTGGTCGTGAAAGCTGGGGGCTGACTAGCATGCGCGAGCGCGCTGAACTCATCGGCGCGCAACTGACAGTTACGACCCGTCACGGTGCGGGAACTGAGGTTCATGTGAAAATGCCATTATCTACTGTGCGTTAATTCGTGATTTCTATTCGTTTTACACTACGGAGAAGGCATAGAAACATGCTGCTCGGATTACAGTAATCGCAACAGCAACACCGTGTACGTATAACAGGGACCAACATCATTAAGGAGTCGTGTGTGACAGCACCGTCAAAGGTAAAGGTATTGATCATTGATGACCATCCGCTCTTCCGTCAGGGTATTCGCTGGAGTCTGGAGAGTGCTCACGATATTGAGGTCGTAGCAGAAGCCGAAAACGGTCAGGAAGCGATCAAGCTGACCGAACGGTTCTTTCCCGATGTCGTCCTGGTTGATATTAATCTGCCCGGTTTGAATGGCCTGGAAGTAGCCCGTGTGATCAAGCGACGTGAACCGCGTACCGGCATTATTGTGTTGAGTGTTTACGAAGATGAAGAGCAACTCTTTCAGGCTATCAAGGTTGGAGCAGCAGCCTTCACCTCCAAAGACATCAGTCCTGAAGAGCTTGTTCACATGATTCGCGAAGTGGCGCGCGGTCGCTACCTGATCAACGACGCTGTTCTGGCCCATCCTAACGTCGCTGCACGAGTGCTACACCAGTTCCGCGAACTGGCGGCAACCGATGAAGAAGACGGTGCAAGCCTGTTTGCACCGCTTACGTCACGCGAGATCGAAATTCTTGACTGTATTGCCCGTGGTCTCTCAAACAAAGAGATCGCCAGCGAACTAAGCATCAGTAGTCAGACGGTGAAGAACCACATTACCTCCATCCTTGCCAAACTCCAGGTCAATGATCGCACGATGGCAGTGATTGTTGCGATCAAGAAGGGATGGATCAAAATGGGGTATTCGCAATCGTCTGAGGGGTGATGGTGGGATTAGGGTTGGTCGTTGGGTTGGGGAGCATAACCGCAGCATTATAATGCTGATCTACCTGAATAACTGTTGTGCATTCGATTGTGAGTGTCAATGAGCAGCCCTGAGAGAAAATATCTGCTCAACCTGATGTAGAGCGTAAAATGTAGGGGCACGGTATGCCGTGCCCCTACTACTACAAGATACACAATGTCGATACCCATCGAACCAATGTTACAATATCCACCAGCAAACCGATGACAAAAGATACAAAGCAAACCTTCCGGTAGTATAGTTCACGTTCTGAACGTGTCGTGTACGTTTCATTCATCCGCAGCGTGACCTGTTAGAACTTATTTCAAAAAACATCGACGAGAATCTATCTCATTTCATTACTGACAGACTCTATGATCGTGACGAGCACACACAGTATTCGCGTACCCGGCAGGGTCAACGGCGTGCTACAGGCTGGATCATGAGCACGGCTGCTGTGGCAGCCATGCTGCCGCACTCCACAGTGCGCAATACGCGCATGACGAGCGGGAAGGCAACCGATTCAGCGTGTGATGGCACCGGAGATGATGTCAGCCCTCCTCGCTGCCATACCGGCAGCCTGGGAGTAGGATGCTCTTGTTGGCAATTGGCAAGCGTTCACGCGCCTGTGCGACCGCCTGGGAGCATGACAGCACAGCTTTATGAAATAAGTTCTACAATCACTACAGGGAGGCCACATGACAGTTTTGCAACCCCAGGGCTTTCTCGCCGTCCCAACCACCGGAAATGGACCTGGCGTATTGGTGCTGCATGCCTGGTGGGGCTTAAATGACACCATCAAGATGTACTGTACACAACTTGCCGGGGCCGGTTTCGTGGCCTTCGCCCCAGACCTTTATCACGGTAAGGTTACCGACAACATCGCTGAGGCGGAGACCTTTGCTCAGGCGCTCGATGCCAATCATCATCAGGTCAGGGCCGAGATCGTCCAGGCAACGCAGTTTCTTAGCGAACACGCAGCTACCCGTGGCCTGGCAGTGATTGGCTTCTCACTCGGCGCTTATTACGCGCTTGATCTTTCCGCTACGTGCCCGGAATACATTCGTTCCGTCGTCCTCTTCTACGGCACCGGTCTCGCCGATTTCAGTAACTCAAAGGCGGCCTATCTCGGTCACTTTGCCGGGAATGACCCGTTTGAACCGCAAGCCAATATCGACAGCCTGGAGGATGCCCTCAAGCAGGCAGGCCGTCCGGTGACGTTCTATCATTACAGTGGTACCGGGCACTGGTTCTGTGAACCTGATCGCGAGCAGGCATACCATCCGGCGGCAGCAAGGCTGGCCTGGGAGCGAACACTTCATTTCCTGGAGCGTGGCACGACTGATGACCGTTAAGCTGCTATCAGTGCTATCTACGCCTCGCTTGACCGGAGAGGTTGTTACGCACATCCAGCACATAGTGGTTGCGGAAGTTATCCTGCTACACGCTAACCGCCCAACACATCGCCCCTGAACCCGGAAGAGTTGCCATCCGGCAGTGTTGACTCGGTCTAAAATGGGCGAAACCTACCATGGACTGTTTACTCTCTCCAGCAGGGACGAATTGGGAAGGGGCTTACACCCGCCCCCAGCGGGAACGGGTTGGGGTGGGGCGTGTTACCATCTCTGGTAGCAGCGAACGTATTGCACGCTATCCAGACCACGAGTAGGCTACCTGATCGTGGTATACTAAAATACTGAACGCAAAAACGTACTTGAGAACACCTATGCTGGATGCCGATAATCTCGCTGCTTTGACAGTTGCCGAACTGGTTGCGCATGTTCGTGAATTGCGCAACGCAAATGCTCAATTGCGTCGCCAGTTACACCCGGCTGGCCCGCCGCTGGCTGCTCATGCCCTGACAGAAGAGCTGATGCGGCAGACCGCCTTGCTCACCCGGTTGGGAATTGAGTTTCGCGAAGATCTTGAACTGACAACACTCCTCCAGCAAGTCCTGCAAACGATCACGCTCCATCTACCCGCCGATGAAGTGACTGCGATCCTTATCGGTGCTGACCAGTCACCCGCCCATGCCCTGACGGTCTCACTTGGCGCACCGCGCCTGTTGTCCCACGAGCGCGCCACTGAACTGCTCAAACACGGGAGTGCGGGCTGGGCGTTGCGTCATGGGAGTAGCATCGTGCTGCTTGATCTGGCCAGCGATGCACAGCGGTTTCATTTGCGAGAATTGCAGAGTGGCGGTAGTCTGATCGCTACGCCGATCCATCAATCAGCGGCTACTGTCGGCGTGTTACTTATCTATCGCCTGGCAACCAACGCCTTTAGCAGTCACGACCTGATCCTGATCGAGAGCATTGCCGCGCAACTTGGAGTTGCGCTTGGAGCGGCACGTCTCTACCAGCAACATCGCCTTCGCCAGCAACACATCTTAACTTTGCTCGATTTCGGCCAGTCGTCCGGTGCCAACCTCTCACCCGGTGACGTAGCCGCTCGTTGTCACACTATCGCAACCGAAACCTTCGCTGCCCATTGGGGTCTGCTCTTTCTGCGATCTTCCTCCCAGAGTCAGCCTGAATGGATTGCGCCAACCAATCTGTCGTTAGATGTACCGGTTGCCGCCGCAAGTGGTGCCGCACAATTGACAACCGAGAGCCAGAGTGTGGTGACGATAGCTATCACTGATGACCAGACCTGCATCGCGCTCCCCTTGATCCATGATGGCAATGCCATCGGGAGTCTGGCACTGGGCTATACCAGCACTCAATCGCAACCTTCCGCGATAGACTGGAAACTGCTGGAACTCTTTGCGCGTCAGGCTGCTACCGTGTGTGCTACGCTTCAACTGGTCTCTCGTCTGCGTGAACAGACCCAGTTACTGGAAGGATTGATCGCCGAACGCACCAATCAATTACAGCGCTCACGCGATTTACTGCGCATCGTTTTTGATAGTCTACCCGAAGGGGTCGCCTTACTTGATGAAACGGAGCGGCTGGTGGCGGCCAATACTGTCTTTGCCAGTCAGATCGTCGGGCGGCATCCGCGCGATCTGGTCGGCAAAACCTATGCCTACCTGCTCCGCATGCTCGAACGGGCCGCTCCGACCACTATCGAATTACTCGCCGACACCCAAAAGGAGCGTCGCCGACTACGCCTGCGACAGGTCTTTCCTGAAGGTGAACGTTCGTATATTGTCGAACGTATGGAGATACCGCCCTCACACGGCCAGCCAGCATCACGGCTGGAATTCTGGCGGCGCGAACAGTAATCGTTTTCTGAAACTGATGATGTCTAAACGATGCCATACTTGCACACAACGACTAACGGCACCCGCATTTTAATCGAAGAACTGCCCCACACCCATTCGGTTGCGATTGGTTGCTTCATTGATATCGGTGCTCGCTACGAATCGGCAGAACTGGCCGGTGCTGCCCACTTCATTGAACATATGCTCTTCAAGGGTGCCGGTGCCTATCCAACCGCCCATGCGATTTCGCTGGCAATTGAGGGAATTGGTGGCTATCTTAACGCTTCCACCGGCTACGAGACAACCGTTTTTTATGCGAAAGTTGCCGCTATCCATTTCCAACGTGCATTGCATGTGTTGAGTGAAATGGTGCAACGGCCACTCTTTGATGCTACCGAATTAGAAAAAGAGCGGCGGGTGATTATCGAAGAGATTCGCGGCATCCAGGATAATCCGACCGAGCTTGTCCATGAATTGCTGCAACACACAATGTGGGGTGATCATCCGTTTGGTCGCGATATTGCCGGGAGTATTGCTACCGTTAGCGCAATTGCCCGCCACGAGCTGTTACAATTTTTCGCTCAGGGTTATCATGCCGGCAATCTGGTCGTGTCGGTCGCCGGCAAGATTGCCGCCGAAGAAGCCATTCCCGCCATCGAATACGCCTTTGCCGATCTCCCTACCGCGCAGCGTCCGGTGGCGATTGCTGCACCACCCTTACCGCTCCAGCCCAAACTTAGTCTGCTGACCCGTGACATCGAACAGGGTAACTTTTGCCTTGGCATGCCCGGCGTTTCGTACCACGATCCTGATCGCCGGGCGGTGCAGGCGCTGGACGCCCTGCTTGGCGGCGGTATGTCGTCGCGCTTGTTTCAGACGATCCGTGAAGAACATGGCCTCAGCTACAACATCGGTTCTTATCACAACGAATTTTCTGATACCGGTATGTGGGTTATTTATGCTGGGGTGGAGCCGGAAGCATTGCGTGACGCGGTGGCAATGACCCGCGCTATAATGCGCGATATGGCCGAAAACGGCCCTACAGAGCAAGAGCTGGCAACCGTGAAAGAACAGCTCAAGGGCAGCTTGTTACTCTCGCTCGAAGATACCTGGTCGATTGCCTCGCGCAATGCCACCAGTCTGCTGCGTTATCAAACGGTGCCGCCAGTTGAACAGATTATTGCCGAGATTGATGCGTTGAGTTTAGCCGATCTCCAGCGTGCTGCCCGCCGGTTACTTACTTCCAATCAACAATGGCTGGCGGTTGTTGGCCCATACAACGACGAAGATCGGGCTGATTTACAGATATTGCTGGAAGAGTGAGGTTGCACGGTGAAGACTGTGGCAATTGTTGGTGCCGGTGTAGCCGGACTGGCTGCGGTCCAGGCGCTGGTCGCCAATCACAGCGGGATTGTGCCGATCGTCTTTGAGAAGAGTCGGGGTGTGGGTGGCCGGGCCGCTACCCGACGCATCGACGGTTTTTGCTTCGATCACGGTGCTCAGTATGTGAAAACTCCTACGCCCGAGTTACACGCTCTCATTGTTGCCACGGGCGATGCCGTGACGATTGATCGTCCAGTCTGGACATTTACCAGCACGAACCAGATTGCACCTGGTGATCCGGCCTTCGCCGATGAACAGAAGTGGACCTGGCCGGGCGGGATTACCCGGCTGGCAAAGTATCTGGCTACCGGTGTCGAAGTGCAACTGGAAACCACTGTAGCCCGTTTGCATCGTGAGCGTGACGCCTATCGTCTCTTTGCCGACGATGGTCGTGATCTGGGTCGTTTTGCCGCCGTTCTGTTAACTGCTCCGGCCCCTCAGACAGCCACCATCCTCGCCGCCAGTCATCTTGCTGATGTCCAACCTTTGATTGAGGCACTCCAGACCGTTCAATACCGGCGTTCGATCAGTATCACGCTGGCGCTGCCCCGCCGTCCACTCGTGCCCTGGTATGCGCTGGTCAACGTAGATCGCCAGCACCCGATCAGTTGGCTGGCCTGCGAACACGATAAACCCAACCGGACACCACCCGATCACGGTCTGCTTATTGCTCAGATGAGCGATCACTGGGCTACGACGCACTGGGATGCCCTTCAGAAAGGAACCTTTTTCCCTGCTGATGTACCCCAACCAATTACTGAAGCGCTGGCTGCAATCCGTGCGCTTATCGGTGATATTGATCAACCGCTGTGGATCAATGTCCAACGCTGGCGGTATGCGCTTCCAGACACGGTAGCACCGTTAAGCGAACACGACCGTCTCATCCTCGCCGGCGATATGATGTGCGGTCAGGGGCGTGTCCATCTTGCTATCGAGAGCGGCTGGCGCGCTGCGCCACGCATCCGCGAAGTTGTATCGTGAGGGTACCTGTATGGCAACTCCGGTCTGGCCTCCTGTATTCGACGGACATAATGACGTTATTCTCGACCTTTACCGCCCTAAACCCGGTGAAGAACGCGATTTCTTTCACGCCAGTCCATACGGCCATCTCGATCTACCCCGTGCGCGGGCTGGTGGGTTTGGTGGCGGCTTTTTTGCCGTCTACGTCCCACCACCACCTGCGCCCAAACCACCACCAGAGCGCATTCCCTCGCCACCGTACCATATGCCATTGCCACCACCACTCGAACATAGCTACGCCTTACACACGACGATGGCAATGGCTGCACGCCTCTTCCGCATCGAGGCCAATTCCAACGGCCAGTTTCGCATCTGTCGTACTGCTGATGATATTACCACCTGCCTGACGAATGGTACTGTTGCAGCCGTATTCCACATTGAAGGTGCTGAAGCGATTGGCCCTGATCTCGATGAACTAGAGGTGCTCTACCAGGCGGGCTTGCGCTCGCTAGGGCCGGTCTGGAGCCGGCCTAATATCTTTGGGCACGGTGTACCGTTTGCGTTTCCCGCTTCGCCCGATACCGGCCCTGGTCTGACCGATGCCGGTAAAGCGCTGATCAAGGTGTGCAATCAACTACGCATCCTGATCGATCTCTCGCATTTGAATGAAGCCGGTTTTTGGGATGTTGCCCGGCTAAGCACGGCACCGTTGGTGGCCACGCATTCCAATGCGCATGCTATCTGTCCCAGTAGCCGGAATCTTACTGATCGGCAGCTTGATGCTATTCGCGACTCGGATGGCATGGTCGGACTGAATTTTGCCGTCACCTTTTTGCGTCCTGACGGTCACCGTGATGCTGATACACCGGTTTCGATTATGGTTCGGCATGTGCAGTATCTGGTTGAACGCTTGGGTATTGACCGGGTAGGTTTTGGTTCAGATTTCGACGGTGCCTTGATCCCGCAGGCCATTCGTGACGTAAGCGGTTTACCGGTACTCTTGCAGGCGCTGGCCGATGCCGGCTTTACACCGGCAGAACTACGCAAGCTGGCCTACGAAAACTGGTTGCGCGTATTGCGATTGACCTGGGGCGCATAACGTGATCGCATGGTGAATAGACATCAATACCAGACTATCACTGCTAAGGAGAGTATATTCCTGCTATGCAACACCTGCATCCGATTGAGCAACGAGTGCTCAGCGCTATCGACGACGATGGCTTATTGAAGGCACTGGCCAAACTGGTCAGTATCCCCAGTCTCGATGGTACTGCGGCTGAAAATGAAGCCCAAGAGGCCGTTGCTGCGTTGCTACAATCCCAATCAATGACAGTTGATCGGTGGGAAATCGATCTACCCGCTCTGTACGCTCATCCTGATTGTAGTTGGGAAGTACCGCGTGAGCGAGCGCTCGGTGTTGTCGGGATTCTGGGTGAGGATCGCGGTGGCCGCAGCCTGATCTTCAACGGCCACGTTGACGTTGTGCCGGCTGGTGACCGACGCCTGTGGCATAGTGATCCGTGGCAGGCGACCATCGTCAATGGCCGGGTCTACGGGCGTGGTGCGCTGGATATGAAGGGAGGTTTGTGCTGTGCCATCTTTGCCGCCCGGGCCATTGCGGCTGCGGGTGTTCGGCTTCGCGGTCGTCTCTTGATCCAGGGTGTGATCGGCGAAGAAGATGGCGGTCTCGGCACACTGGCAGCCATTCTGCGCGGTCACACTGCTGATGCCGCGATTGTGGCCGAGCCAACTGAATTGAAAGTCGCACCGGCTCAGGCCGGTGCACACAATTTCCGCTTAACGGTGTATGGGGCGGCGGCGCACGGCTGTGTGCGCGAAGAGGGTGTCAGTGCAATTGAAAAATTTGCACCGTTACACCAGGCTATCCTCGCACTCGAACGTACTCGCAACGAACGCTTGCGTGCAGCCGACAACAGCGGTCTCTTCTCGCGCTACCGTACCCCCAACGCCATCTGTATCGGTGTCGTGCGGGCAGGCGAATGGGCTTCTTCAGAAGCCGAGCAACTGGTCGCCGAAGGCCGTTACGGGATTGGGGTCGGCGAAGACCCGGCTGTTGCACGCGCCGAACTGGTACAGACGGTAGCCGCCGCTGCGGCCCAAGACCCGTGGCTACGAGATCATCCACCAACGCTGGAATGGTGGGGTGGACGGTTTGATCCGGCCAGTACGCCCCTGGATTCACCTATTGTCCAAACCCTTGCCGCCTGCGATCAGGCAGTGCGGGGCATACCTGCTACATTTGAAGGCATGACCTACGGTGCCGATATGCGGCTACTGGTCAATGTTGGCGGTATTCCTACCGTCCTCTACGGGCCGGGTGATGTCCGCGATGCCCACCGACCGAATGAGGCGGTCGCCATTGCCGATTTACAGACAGCTACTCGCGTCCTGGCCATCACCGCCCTTCGCTTCTGCGGTTACGATGAGGAATAGTCGATGAAAACCAGTCTCCAGATTGCCGCCGAAGCCCGGCTAGAGCCAATTGCTGCGATTGCCGAACGACTTGGCTTGCCTGCCGAGTACCTCGAACCGTATGGCCGGTACCGCGGCAAGATTGACCTCACCTTTCTTGACGATCACCACGACCAGCCATTGGGCCGTTATGTCCTGGTCAGCGCAATCACACCTACACCGCTCGGCGAAGGCAAGACCACAACTGCCATTGGCCTGGCAATGGCACTCAATCGCATTGGCAAGCGTGCTGCGGTCACCTTACGCCAATCCTCGTTAGGGCCGGTCTTTGGCATCAAAGGCGGCGGTGCCGGCGGCGGTTACAGCCAGATCGTGCCTCTTGCCGAGAGCATCCTGCATCTGAACGGCGATATTCACGCGGTGTCACAGGCGCACAATCAGTTGGCTGCGCTAACCGATAATAGCTGGTATCACGGCAATCCGCTCGATATTGATCCCAACCGGATCGAGATTCGTCGGGTTGTTGACGTGAATGATCGCTTTCTGCGCCAGGTGATGATCGGGCTGGGTGGTAAACAGAATGGCTTTCCTCGTCAGACCGGCTTCGACATCAGTGTCGCCAGCGAACTCATGGCCATTCTGGCGATGGTGAATGGTGTTGGTGCCCGGGCTGCCTTGCGCGATCTTCGCAGCCGGATCGGTCGTATGGTGGTTGCCTTCCGCCGTGACGGTACACCCATCACTGCCGAAGATGTGCGTGGCGCCGGGGCGGCGACAGTACTTATGCGCGAGGCCCTTAAACCGAACCTGATGCAGACTATCGAAAATACACCAGCCCTCATTCATGCCGGGCCGTTCGCCAACATTGCCCAGGGTAATTCATCGATCCTGGCCGATCTGATAGCGTTACGGTGTGCCGATTACGTAGTCACTGAAGCCGGCTTTGGCGTGGATATCGGAGCAGAAAAGTTCTTCAATCTGAAGTGTCGGGCCAGCGGACTCTGGCCCGATGTGGCGGTAATCGTAGCGACTGTTCGGGCGTTGAAGGCGCATAGCGGAAAGTACGACATTGTAGCTGGCAAACCGTTGCCACCAGCCTTACTGAGGGAAAATCCAGACGACGTTATCAGCGGCGGCGCCAACCTGCGCCGCCAGATCGAGAATTTGCACCAGTTCAAGGTCCCGGTGATCGTTGCTCTCAATGCATACCCGGAAGATACTCCGGCAGAGATAGACGCTGTTGCCCACGTTGCCACCACTGCCGGCGTTGCCGGCATGGCGGTGAGCAATGTCTACGCAGAAGGCAGTACCGGCGGCGTAGACCTCGCCCATCTGGTTATCGAGATTGCCGAACGACCAGGACCACGTCCGGCACAGTTTCTCTACCCGCTGGAATGGTCACTGGCCGACAAAATCACCACTATCGCGCATCGCATTTACGGCGCGGCAGCGGTAACGTTCAGCCCAACAGCAGCCGCTCAACTGGCTGCCCTTGAGGAGTCTGGTTTTGGCAATTTACCCATCTGCATGGCGAAAACGCATCTCAGCCTGAGCCACGATCCGGCCTTGCGCGGTGCACCGGAAGGCTTTACCTTCCCGATCCGCGAGGTGCGCCTCAGTGCCGGCGCCGGATTCATCCTGCCGATTGCCGGTACGACGGTCACGATGCCGGGTCTGGGCGCCCATCCAGCAGCCCATCAGATTGACATTGATGACGAGGGGAATGTTGTTGGTCTGTTTTAGTGAAGGTTGGGCTGGCGAGGGGCGGAAAGATTGTTGCCAGTTCAACCAATGTTGTGCCTGCCTGCGCCTGACATACCATACCCTCAGACGCAGGCGAACGAGGTGTATTTGACCCAACTGGTGTTTGCCGGATCATCGTCAAAGTTATCACCTTGCCAGGACGAACGGAGTGGGCTGGCAATCCACTCCTATCAATAACCAGGAGCATCAAGGTCTCAGCGACGTATGCACTCTCCCCGGTTAAAGCGGCCTCGATAAGGCAGCTACTTGCGTTAACGCACCGGCTTAGATTTGGTTTTGTCCGGCTTTGCCGGAAGCTGTTCCAGATAGGCGATGTAATCCTGGGGCAGATGATGTTCGCGGGCACCTGTGATGAGAACGTCTTTATACCAATCGTAAGCAACAGGATCATCGGTTAGTTGCGTAGACTGGTACGTTACCGCTTCGAGCGTTTCTTCATCAGGTTTCCAAACCTGAATCTTTATTCGCTGGTAACCTTTCTCGATCCTGTCTAATTGTTCTACATCGCTGTCATTCATCTCGTATAGTCGAACTTATTTCATAAAAGCTGCGCTGTCGTGCTCCTAGTCTGTCGTACAGGCGCATGAACGCTTGCCAATCATCAACGACAGCCTATCCTGCTCCCAGGCTGCCGACCATCGTCAGTTCCATCGTGCGTTGGATCAGGTCTTGCCCGCTCGTCAAGCGCTTGTCTCGAAGTTTGGAGTGCGGCAGCCATGCTGCCGCAGCAGCCGTGCTCACGATCCAGCGCGTGGCACACCGTTGACCCGGCTGGTCATTGGTCATGAGGATGCTGTGGGTGCTTGTCACGATCATAGAGTCTGTCAGTAATGAATGAGACGACTTCCAGTAGATGTTTTTTGAAATAAGTTCTACACCCTATGTCACATCGCCAGGGCTTGCTACCAGATTGGCATTGCCCGATCCGTTGGCACTGAGCTTATTGAACAGCACCTTCATTGACGCGCCAGCTTCATCACCTTGCTTGTCGCCACAGGTACAAATGCTGCTCCTGCAATAATGAGTGCCGCCAGGTAGTAACGCCAGACCCAGCCATCCTCACGAAAGACAAGCGGCTGGTAATCGGTTGTCAATGGACTTGTACCCAGGTTGACAATCGTCCAGGCGTAAGTGGCCAGGATCATTTGCACCGGGGCAAGAAAGAGCAACCTTCTTAGCCAGCGCAGGTAGCGTTCTGGCGGCATGAGTTTGGGGTGTTTTCCTGACATTTCATAGTTGCTTGCCCAGACCACCGGCATCCACATGATGAGTAAGAGTATTTCGGAAACCTTGTGGGCAAAGATGGGGCCACTCAGGTAACCAACCAGGCCCAATGCAGGAATACCCTGCTAGGCGGAGCGGAAGAAATCCCATGCCAGAAAAATGCCGCCAATGGCCAACACCATCCCCATTACCCGGTCGTTACGTGCCAGTTGCTCATCGGTCATCGGTTTGAGCAGGCGCATATCACCTCTCCAACATCACCTGCAATATATCTGTCGAAAACCTGAGTGAAAAAGGTGTACGACCTTTCTGCGCAGAATGTGAGTACAACCTACCTGCTTCACTGCCTCATGTACGTTGTAAGCTCACGATGAGTTTCACCGCGCATACTGAATGTACGTTCAGTCTGGCGTGATTGGCGCATAGCCTGCTATCCACCAATCACGTCGTCACCGTACCTGAGTGCTGAGGCGCAACACCAGCGTTTCTGCCAGGCACACTATGGAATCACACACCGGCACACGTATCCCGGTTTCAGGCTTGATTGCTCGTGGTGTCGGGGTGTAGAGTGCGGAAGCTTGACTTCCGCATCAGCCGTACTCATGCGCAAGCATATGCATATGGTGAAGCAGTGCCCCTGCTGGTGATGGTTATAACGAGCAGTCGTGTTGTGCAAGTAACCTGATCACCTGTGGAGCGGCCAGTGGTACGAGGATTGGAGGGAGTTATAAGACAGGATGAGGTCGTGCTGGTGCAGATGATAGATACATCACCTCGCTGGTCGAGAGGAGACATCCGCTCACTGCCAGTCAGGCGCATAGCAGAAATGGCAACACACATGTCGCTGTATTTCGTTTCTCTGTCATCAGGTGTGAGGGTCAATGCAGGTCTCTCTCGTCCTGGTATGCACGTTGCGGCTTGAACGTGATCGGCAAAATTTTCATAGACGAATAAACGAATTGTAAAGGTACAAACGCTCCTGTTGTGCTATGATGCAAATACTGACGTAAATCTACTCAACGCTGTGGCATTGTCTGTATGAAACGTACTTCTTTGACAATCTTCGCCATCATTATCGGTGTCCTTAGTTGGTTTACCTTCACGCCACTACCATCAACTCACGCCAGTGCATCGCATCTGAGTGCGGCCCCAACCAGCCTCTCGGCGACAGTCGAACTCGGTGATACGACCACCGTCAATCTGACGATTGCTAACGCTGACAGTAATGCCACAACCCTTTATCTGTATACCGGCTATCCCCCGCCGGTGGCACCGGCCATGATGATGGCACCACCGCACGTTCCGGTACCCTTACCGCAACAGCGTGAGCGTGTCGATCCTGATCTTCAGGCTGCGTTGCATGACGGTAAAACCCGTTTTCTCGTCTTTTTTGCTGACCGGCCCGATCTTGGCCCGGCGTTTCTCATTCGTAACTGGGAAGAGCGTGGTGAGTATGTCTACCGCACGCTCACGGCTCACGCTGAGCGGAGTCAACGTGCGGTGCGGTCAATGCTCGATGCGGCTGGTGTACGCTATAAATCACTCTGGATCGTTAATGCTTTACTGGTTGAAGGCGACGCGGCCTTAGCCAATGCTCTGGCAGCCCATACCGATGTGGCCATGTTAATGGCCGATCATCAATTGCAGATGGCACCCCCTGCGACAACTACCGCTGTTTCGTGTTCGGCGACCGCCAATAATGTCTGCTGGAATATTGCTCGCATCGGGGCGGATCGAGTCTGGCGTGAGTTCGGTGTGACCGGCAGGGGGATTACGGTTGCGAACATTGATAGTGGTGTGCAGTACACCCATCCGGCACTGGTGAATCAGTATCGTGGCAACCTTGGCAGCAACACGTTTGATCACAACTACAATTGGTTTGATCCGGTCGGAAACCAACCGGTGCCGGTGGATTCGGGGATGCATGGGACGCACGTTATGGGGACGATGGTCGCTAATCCGCCTGGTGAACCGGCCATGGGGGTGGCACCAGGAGCACGCTGGATTGCCGCTCGTGCCTGTAGTAGCACAAACTGTAATGATAGCGACATCATCGCTGCGGCCCAGTGGATGCTGGCCCCTACCGATCTTGCCGGTAATAACCCACGCCCCAGTCTGCGCCCGCACATTCTGAATAATTCCTGGTCATTCGATAGCGGGGGCAATCCGGTGTACAGTGGTTACACTACAGCCTGGCAGGCAGCCGGTATCTTTGTCGTCTTTGCTGCCGGCAATACCACCAGTAATTTCACCACTTGTAGTTCGGTAGCCTCGCCCGGCGATTACAGCAATGTGGTTGCCGTTGGCGCTACCGATCAGGATGACCTTTTAACCTATTTCAGCCGTATCGGCCCAACCACCGATGGCCGCATCAAGCCCGATCTGGTTGCACCCGGGCAGGGGATCGTTTCGACAGTTACCGATGCAAACACCTACGGGGCATTGTCAGGTACCTCGATGGCTGCACCACACGTAGCCGGTGCGGTTGCTTTGCTCTGGTCAGCGAAACCGCAACTGATTGGAGATTATGATGCAACATACGCCTTGCTCACCGGTACAGCTTTGCCATTGACCGGTGATAGCAGGTATATGGGTGCTAACCATAGTGCCTGTCGGCCAGACACGGTGCCGAACAACATCTACGGCTATGGTCGACTCGATATCTTCAACGCTGTCGCGGCGGCACGTATCACCGTGCCCTGGCTGGTGTTGCCGGAATGGTCAGCACCATCGTTAGCCAGTTATGGTAATATCGTCATTCCTATCACCCTCGATGCTCGTCGGGTAGCCGGACCTGGTGTCTATACAGCGCGCATTCTGATCTACGGTGATAATTTAACCGATCCACCATTAGTTGTTCCGGTCACGATGACGGTACCATCCCGCCCGTCACATGCCACCATCAGTGGCACAGTGATCGACAGCGAAACCGGTTATCCATTGCGCGGAGTCATTACCACGACGAACGGTGTGACTCTTTCTACCAATGCGACCGGTGGTTATAGTCTGATTGTCCCCGGCGGCGTTGCACAGCAATTGACGGCCATAGCCAGTAATTTCGCATCACAACAGCAATCCATTACACCGGATCCAGGCAGCACCGTGACGCTAAATTTTGCCCTCGATCCGCTGCGGCCAAAACTTACCGTTGTTCAGGACCTGATCACGGCCACGGTGGATTTCAACCAGACCACACCGATGACGTTATCGCTGCGTAACGATGGCAATATACCTCTCAGCTACACCTTACGCATCGATAGCGAACCTTACAGTGTCTGGCGGAGTGATGAATCGGGTGGCCCTACCGGTGGGTGGATCGATCCGCCTCTTGATGCCCAAATCCTGAACCTCTTTGATGATGACAACAGTTCGGCCATCGATCTCGGTTTTGATTTTCCGTTTGCCGGCACATATTATCGCAATATCTACATCAGTGCTAATGGCATCATTGCCTTTGCCCCGTTTAAGTATCCGTCTGACTACTTTACCCCGAGTTGCATGCCACTGATAGCAACCACGGCACCGGCTATCGTTCCGCTCCATGTGGATTTCAACAGTGCTCAGGGGGGACAGATTAGTGTTGCCCGCATCAGCAGTGGTGCATTGATTACCTGGGACAACGTGCCGCTTTTCGGCACAACCCGTACCTTGAGCGTCCAGGCACTGTTGCAACCAGATGGTACTATCCGCTTCCACTATCGGAATGTCGCCAATCTGACGAAGGATGATATGGGTGCAGCTGGTCTCCAGTTCGCCAACGGAGCACAGACCATCGCCTGCGACATTGAGAGTATTGATCAATCACAACCGCTACTGACGCTTTTCGATGGCCTGGTGATCGAGCTGCGCCCACAAGTCGATCCGCAGGCATGGCTGAGCATTAGCAATGCGGGCAGTGCCTCCGTTTCTGCCGGATCGCAGACAAATGTTCAGCTCACAGCCCGTTGGATCGGCCCTTTGCACACAACCCAACAGGCTCGTGTGCGTATTATCAGCAACGATCCACGTCAACAGGTGACTGAAGCCCGGATTCAACTCAACGAAGGTATGCCGGCACCGTACCAGGTTTTCCTTGTTCAGATTTATCGGTAGTGCAACGTTATCCCGGCATCGTTCGTCTCTTGTATCGTAGCGTGCATGCTACGATGCGCTTCAGCACGACTGCTACCATTCAGGCTCTATTCTACGTGGAGTTTCCATGAAATCCTATCAGAATGAAGTTTTTGCACCGATTGATGTTGATCATGTGCTCGAACGAGTCGCTGGTGGTAATGAAACCGAGGTCTACCGTAGTGATGATTACCGCTTTGTCGTCAAACTCAAAGGCGATGTAAGTAGTCGTGATGTAGGTGCCATGTTGCACGAAGCTCGCCAGATGAAGAGTGCGGCCCAACGCTTTGCAGGCTGTCTCGGTAGCGATCATACCATTCCTACCTATTTTGTCCTCAGCCGCGATCAAGCTGGATTTGTTCATATCCTGGCTATCCAACCCTATCTTCAACATGCCCATGTGCTGGCAGCCGTCGATTGGCGACGCATTCCAGCCGATCATCGTCATCGGATCGGGCACGATCTGCGCCGCATTATTTTCCGGGCTATCGGTTGTTTGCTTCGCACCGGTCACCTCCCCGACCTCTACGGTAGAGTGAGTTCCAGTCCTGCTGAACGTCAGCGACGTAAACAGTTGCGGTATCTGCCAGAACGAATCTGGAGCTTTCTGGTCAAACGAACTATTTTACAGTCGCAGAATCTGATGCTTACCGGCGAGAGTCCGCCACGCCTGATCCTGATCGACTACGATGAAGTGCGACGCCACACCTTGTACCGGATGATCTACTTTCTGGCGCGCCTCGTGCTCTTTGTTCGCGATTTGGTCGTTATCTGGTGGCAGTTGGAGCGAAAGCCGGAAGGAATGGGTGGTTTAAGAGCTGCCAAACAACAGGGTCGGCTGCTCCAAACTGACGTGGAATAAAAGCGATAATCTCTTCTTTCCGGGTGAGACCCACGGGAACTTATCGTAGTGTGGCGTGAAACTGGCCATTCATATCAAATCTGAAAAATATCACGCATAGCACGCGATGCAAGGCGTCCCCTTATGCTCCTCCCGCGTTGCCGTGTCTCTTGTATGAGAACGTGAACAGGTACATGCACTGTCCGTAGGGGGTAAGTTTCTGCCGCTCCTCCCTCGTTCATCGCGTCTCTTATATGGCAATGTAAACAGGTACATGCATCGTCCGTAGGGACGGGTTCAGAACTCGCCCCTACGGAATCAGTCCATCCGTATCAGGCAGGTGATACCCGCGGATTGTTGCGAAGGGTGCGAATCCTCATGATGCACCGCATATCCGGTGAAGAGAAAAAACTACCTCACCGCCAGCTCAGCTCCGACGCGAGTTTAGAACCCATTTCAAAAATGTCTACGAAAAGGTATCTTAATTCACTCCTGGTCGACTCTATGCTCGTAACGAGCACATCCAGCATCCCCGTGACGAGTAGGGTCAACGGTATACCACACGCCGGATCGTGAGCACGGCTGCTGCGGCAGCATGGCTGCCGCACTCCAAACTTCAAGACAAGCGCTTGACGAGCGGGAAAGGCAACCCGTCCAGCACGTGATGGCACAACCGGAGCTGCGCTCTGCCAACAGGCCAGGAGCCAGGTGGGCTGTCGCGTTGGTGATTGGTCAGCGTTCATGCACCTGTGCGACAGTCTGGGAATAAGATAACACAGCTTTATGAAGTAGGTTCTAGTGTTGTAACACCCGGTTTCTCCCATCATCACTTCACGTCACGGACACCACGCACCAGATCGAGCAGGGCAGCCCGGCCACCGTTATCTACATCCCATACCCACAATGTTGTTGGATAACGCTGACTTTGGATCTGTGGACCACGCGGACCGGCATCGGCGCCGTTCACCGCAGCGTAGAAGAGCTGCCCATTCCGTACCACAGTCGCGCCGATTCCACCCAGACTCTGACCAGTTGCCAGCAATTCACTGCGCTGGAGACCACGCCAGCGGTAGAGTTGATAGTCTTGCACCAGATCGCTGGCACATAGCGTTGTCAGGTACAGCAACCGTCCTTCCTGATCCCATCCTAACGGTCGTGTCCAGAAGGGTCCTTCGCGCAGCGGTTGTGGCGGGATTGGTTCTGGCGTTGCAGTTGGGATTGCAGTCGCGGTCGGCGTCGCGGTTGGCGGCTGGGGTGTGACAGTGCCGGTCGGTGTCGCGGTTGGTGTGGCAGTTGCTGTAGCTGTTGGTATAGCAGTCGGGGTGGCTGTAGGCGCCGGTAAGGTCACCCGCTGCGTACCGATCCGCTCAACCAGTTGCCCTGCGCTGTCGAGGATCAACAGATCGGCGCCTGGATCATCAGCGCGTAATGCTTCAACCGCAACGTATTCCCCATTGGGGCTGGCGATCAATGCCCCAAAGCCACGGTACCGCACTACCAGGCGCTCATCAGTCAACAGTTCAGCACCTACATCAAGAACTTCCCCGGTCGGCAGACGCAAGAAGAGCGCACTGCGGCCATCGGGAGCTTCAGCGCGGTACATCAACCGGCCCCCGCTGAGCCACTGAGGCATGAACCGGCTCCATTCGTCGAGTGCAGCCTCTAGTCGCTCCGGTTCACCACCAGTCACCGATACGGCGTAAATTGTCCACTGGGTCGGCACTGCACCGGTTTCATCAACGGCAAACGCAATCGTGGAACCATCCGGGCTGAAGACCGGATCGGCGCAACTTACCCCTACCTGAGCCAACGGTTGCGCCTCGCCTCCAGCGCGTGGCAATAGCCAGAGTGTCGAAGGAACGGCCAGCATTGCATCAGCCGGATCAAGTCCCGGTTCGGCGCGGCAGAATGCCAGATAATCACCACGCGGACTGACGGCCAGATGAGTTTCTGTTTCAGCCGAATCGGTAATATTCACCGCTCCGGCCAGCCGACGGGTCATGCCATCGCCGACGGTAGAGAGTGCCGGATCGAGTTGCCAGACATCGCCATCGAATAAAAAGTAGATCGGTTCGAGCGAGTCTGGCGCACGACCAGATGGCACCCGCAACGTGTCACTGGCTACGCCAAACGTAGCTGAGCGCGCAACGGCCACTGACAACCGGTTCTGCGCCAGCGTCACCCGAAACGGCACCGGTTCAGCGAGCGGCACCAGAATGGTTGCCCCCACGTCAGCCTGGGGATCGACCACCAGCAATGCCTGGGTGATCGTGCGGGTATTTGTAAATGCCACCGTTTGTGAAACTGGCGACGCCGCAAAGCGGTCATCACGCAACCAGCCCGCCAGTTCAATCCGCAGAGCATACGGAGCGTTGAGCATTGTAGCAGCCGGCACGATGCGGGCATCAGCTACGGTCAGACAACTGACTGTCGCGCTCAGTGGGGCCGAACCCTGGCTCAGATCAAAGATGAGGTCAAGCTGCTCAAAAGCCGGATTCCCGCTCGTTCGTACCTCTTGCAACGCTGCCGAGAAGCGACCGGTGGTCAAACCAACGGTTTGGGTGCAGTAGCCAAAGCCGGTTAATGCCGGATTCGGTGTTGGTGTTGGTGGCAATGGGGTAACCGTTGGCGTAGCAGTAGCGGTAGCCGTGGGTGTTGGGCCGAATGTCGGCGTCGCAGTGGGTGTGGCAGTTGCCGTAGCAGTAGCGGTAGCCGTTGGTGTCGCCGAAGGCGTACCGGCAATAATTGTCTCGATATTTGCGATTTGCTCTCCCTCACCAACAGGGATCAGATCGCATCCCACCATGAATATAGCGAACAGGATAACCAGCAGGTAAGGATGCACAACACGGAAACGCCCCACAAACGTCTCCTCATGCTCCACCCGATCAGCGACCGGATGCAGCGCTGATCAACAACCAAATGAGTCGTACACTACCCATTCGGTAACATCACCTTGATCCAACCCCGACGCATTGCGTAAACAACAGCCTGGGTGCGATCATTTACAGCCAGCTTGCGCAAAATCGACGAGATGTGATTCTTGACAGTCTGGTTACTGATGTCAAGCCGGGCAGCGATCTCACGATTGGTATGCCCGGCTGCTACCAGTTCCAGCACTTCCAGCTCTCGCGCTGATAGAGGTGAAAAGATGGTCTGTATCTCATCATCACCCACCATCTGCCGAAATGCTTCCAGAACTGTAGCAGCCACTTCGGGTGAAGCCAACACCAGATCGTTGATCGGGTATTCACCACGTCGCACCTGACGCAGCGTGCCAAGCAAATCGGCAAACTCAACATTTGGTGGCACACATGCCGCTACGCCGGCACGAATGGCCTTTACCACAAACACGCCACTCTGTACCGGCCCAAACAGTACGATGGCAATGTGAGGATGACTTCGCTTGATAACCCGCGCTACCTCTAACCCGTTTACACCGGGCAAATCAGTGTCCATTAGCACCAGATCGGGATCAACCTGATCCACTAACTGGATAGCCTGTTGACCATTGCTGGCTTCGCCAACCACTGAAAATCCAGGCGTTGATGATAGCGCAAGGCGCAAACCATCGCGAAAGAGAGAGACAGTATGCACAATTATCAGCGTTGTCACACTCACGGGTAACTCCTCTACCGATCTGTTGATGTCGGCTTTGTCACCGATACCATCTATCGCATACTCATTGGCATCACAATGTGAATGTACCCGTCTTGACCGACCGGCTTAAACACTGCCGGACTTTGCGCACTCTGCATTTCAAAGGCGATCTGATTGGAGTGTACTGCTGCAATCGCATCGGCCAGGAATCTGACATTGAGCGCAATAACGCCGCCTTCACCGGTCACACTGCCATCAAGGTCACTGGTATTATCACCCAACTCAGCGGCATTTGCACTGATCACAACCCGTCCCGGTGCTAATTCACTTGCCGGTTCAATCTTCAGCTTCACCACATTCTGGCTACTACCGGCGAAGAATGACGCCAGCTTGACCGCCTTCGCCAGTTCACTGCTATCAAGTACCATGCGTGTCAGGTACTGCTGCGGAATAATCCGCTCGAAATCAGGAAATCTTCCTTCTATTAAACGTGATACGACTTCAATATTTTCGGTGTGGAAGAGCACGTGGCTGCCCCCTGGCGTATAGACCATCGCCACTTCTGCGTCCGTATCACCAATAATCCGGGCTAATTCGCTCAGTGTACGTGCTGGAATCAGACAATCAACCGCATGCGCAACTGGGGCAGGCAACTGGATCGTTCGCATCGCCAGGCGAAAACCATCCGCCGCAACCAGCGTGACTTGCTGATCGCACGTGCGTACTAGCACCCCGGTCAGGATTGGACGCGACTCGTCGGTGGCAGCGGCAAATGCCACCTGGTCAATCGCCTCTTGCCATACCTCAGCCGGTAGTGATACCAGCGGCGTTTGCGCACTGACAGTTGGTAGCGAAGGAAATTCGTCAGCATCCACCCCTTTAATATTGCTCACGAAACGCCCGCACTCAACACGTAAGGTCTGGGTCTTCTGATCGAGGCTTAGGGTAACCTTATCATTTGGCAGGCCGCCAACCACATCGGTCAATAATTTGGCCGGTACGGCTACTGCACCGTCGCGAGTAATCGTAGCGCTGATCCAGCGATTAATACCTACCTCCAGATTGGTAGCCGTCAACTTCAGCCGACCTTCATCGGTGGCAAGGAGTACATTCGCCAACACTGGCAGAGTGCTCTTACCGGCGACAGCATGGCCAACTGCGGCCAGACCACGCTTTAAATCTTCCTGCATGCATGTGAGCTTCATTGTCGCTCCTTGAAAAGACAACCTCAATCACGGCATACGAACGCCGCCCTTGATCCGGGTGTGGCGCATTATAGCATATTGCGCTAACCAATGACAGCATATCAGCAGCTATTATTCCATAACGCAGCGCAATGGAGTGCATGCTGCTCCTGACTGTCAATCTGTACACAGCCAGGAATGTGATCCCTGTGCAGGCAATACCTTGCCTATCTCGCCCGGTGAGACGGTGTGATCAGGCTGCAACGTGCACAGTAGCCTCTGCACAAGGGTGTTTTTGCATGCTGTCTGGAGTATGAGCAGGTATGCCTGCGCATCACATAACCGTGCAGATGGTGTGCATTCCGGGAACAGAGACCTTGACTTTTTTCAGAGCCGTGGTACCGTTCATAAGGGAAGAGTTTTTATATTGTGATGATTGACACAGCGATGGTTAACAGAAAGGATTATTCTATGGTCGTTGCAACCCGTCGCTTTGAATTTTCGGCAGCTCATCGCTACTGGCGCGATGATTGGAGTACGGAGGAAAATGAGCGAGTTTTCGGGCCATATACTAGCCCATACGGTCATGGGCATAACTATACACTCGATGTCAGCATTACCGGCGAGCTTGATGAGCGCACCGGGATGGTGATGAATATGACCGAACTGAAGGCTATCGTGAATGAGGTGCTCGAAGAGTTTGATCACAAGCACCTCAATTACGATACACCTTACTTTCGCGATCAGGTGCCCACGACCGAGAATCTGGTGCGCGTACTCTGGCGTTTAATTGCAGCCCGCCTGCCTGCCCATGCGCACCTGAAGCATCTTCGCCTCTATGAACAGCCCGATCTGTGGGCCGAATACGATGGTGTTGGTGAAACCCAGTTTGCTCGCCTGTACACCTTTGCCGCAGCCCATCGTCTGCATGCACCAACCTTGAGTGATGAGGAGAATCTGGCTATTTATGGCAAATGCAATAATCCTAATGGTCACGGTCACAACTATACGCTAGAGGTTACTGTACAGGGGCCGATTGATCCGGCAACTGGTATGCTGGTCGATCTGGAGTGGCTTGACCACACGGTTCACTCGGTCATCGACCAATTGCATCTGCGCCACCTGGATCGCGAGATTCCGGCTTTTGCCGACCGCCCATCGACTGCCGAGAATATCATTGTCTACCTCTGGAATGAACTTGCGCCGCTCCTTGATGGTCGCCTGGCGCTCTTGCGCTTGTGGGAGACCCGCAAGAACATATTCAGCTATACTGGTCCGTCGGTCATTCCCGCCTGATGGCACGTAATCCTGGGTTTCGTCGCCGAACGCGCACGTCGCGTTGTTCGTGTCTGTAATGGAGAACACATCTATGTCTAGTAATGGTAACGGCTATCATCACCCAACTCCTGAGCTTGATGAGGAGCATTACGAGAGTTTGATCATCCCTGGCCGAGGGAAACTTGAAGGTATGTCATTTAACGCCGATCCTCGGATTGAGGAGGCGGTGCGGACAATTCTGGCTGCTATTGGTGAGGTTCCGGATCGCGAAGGCTTGCAGAAGACACCGTCACGAGTGGCCAAGATGTATGCTGAACTGACGGCAGGTTACCACATTGATCCGCAGGCGTTGATCAACGGTGCCGTCTTCAGCGTGGCCTACGATGAGATGGTATTGGTCACCAACATTGACTACTACAGTCTCTGTGAACACCACATGCTGCCATTTTTTGGTCAGGTTCACGTGGCCTATATCCCCAATGGTAAAGTTGTCGGTCTCAGCAAGATACCCCGCATCGTCGAGATGTTTGCCCGGCGCTTGCAAGTGCAGGAACGGATGACGGTGCAGATCGCAGACTTTATCAATACCACCCTTGAACCTGCCGGTGTCGCAGTCGTGGCCGAAGGCATTCATATGTGTGGCGTCATGCGCGGTGTCAAGAAGCCTAATGCCCGTATGGTAACCTCGGCAATGCGGGGTGTGTTCCGCGAAGACCCCAAGACGAGAGCCGAGTTTATGGCTCACATTAACCGGGTGCATAACCGTCAGGAATGAGACTTTCGCACGCACCTGCGCACGACAGCTATTTGCGCTTATCTGCCAGCGCCATGTTCGGGAACCCGGCAGTGTTGTTGATAAGCGTGGCTGTCGTCTACTGCAACAGGACAAGAAGATATGCGTACTATCTTGATTACCGGTGCTTCACGCGGTATCGGTGCAGCTACAGCACTTGCATTGGCCGGGCCTGACACTCGTTTAACCCTGGCGGCGCGTGATCGTACTGCCCTCGAAGCGGTTGCCCGACAGGCTACTGCGGCTGGTGCGCAGTGCCTTGTCGTACCGTGCGATGTCACCGATCCAGCCCAGGTTGCGCAAACCGTTGCTCAGGCTGCTGGAGAAGGGACACTTGATGTTGTGATTCATAGTGTAGGTGGGGCACTGGTAGCACCGCTGGCCGACATTGAACTTCTCGCCTGGGAAGAACACTTGCGGACTCAGCTCACCAGTCTCTTCCTGGTTGCGAAAGAGGCTACAGCCCGCATGAATCGCGGTAGCCTATTCATCAATATTGCCTCAGTTGCCGCTCGCCAGGCATTCCCAGGCTGGTCGGCATATGTAGCCGCCAAACACGGTGCGCTTGGCTTTATGGCTGCCATTCGTGAAGAGCTGCGCCCACGCGGTATTCGTGTCTGTTCGATCCTACCCGCTGCTACCGATACCGCGATTTGGGATGCCATACCCGGTGACTGGTCGCGTACCAATATGCTACAACCGGGCGATGTTGCTGCGGTTATTGCCGCCCTTGTTGCACTTCCACCATACGCGACGGTTGAGGATTTAACAATTGGTCATGTCGCAGGACGATTGTGAGGGATAGCTTTTGGCTGTCATACGACAGTTATCGAAAAGCTGGATGTGATGTGATGTATGGTGTATGGGCCGGTATGTTCTACGTACCCGTACTGATGCGCAACCAGTGTGGAAGTACAACTTCCGCACTTCAACCCATGTGGTAGAGGTATCTCAACGCGCCGAAAGAAGCGCTTCCGTCGCGTACTCACTGCCCGGATGAGATGCCTTCATTCTCCTGTTGTTCACCTTCTTGTTATCCATGCAACTGGTACGCCAACATCTTCTCGCAGCTCAATCTGCTGCGATCTTGACAAACCTCAGCTCTTCGACTAGAATCGAAGAGCTACATCGCCAATGTAGCTCAGTCGGTAGAGCAGCTGTTTCGTAAACAGCCGGTCGCCGGTTCGAGTCCGGCCATTGGCTCCACCCGTTTTGGCATTGCGTTACGGAGACCCATGATGATGCCTGGCATCACATGGGTCTCAGGCTTTTTTGATCTGACGAACCGGTCTATGGTAATATATACAGGCAGATAACTCGCATATCTGCCGGTGCCTGAACAGATACGGGATTGCAATGGCGGTTCTTCACGTATCCTGAAACGAGAGATGTTCTGAGCGTGCATTCGGAACATCGTATCAGAACAGGTAACGGCAACAAAATGGCTTACCCATTGCATCGACCCTGGCAAGGCTTGTGCGGATAGCCGCTCAGAGAGCATCCGCTGCTGGATTTCCACATTCCCTACCATTGAAATGACTTCACAATGGACTGGATTCGTATTCGTGGTGCGCGCACTCATAATTTAAAGCAGATCGATCTCGACATTCCTCGCGGTAAGCTTGTCGTGATTACCGGGGTTTCTGGTTCGGGAAAAAGCTCACTGGCATTCGATACCATCTTTGCTGAAGGGCAGCGTCGGTACGTCGAAAGTCTATCCGTCTATGCACGTCAGTTACTCGGCCAGCTCGAAAAGCCCGATGTCGATCTGATTGAGGGTCTATCGCCGGCAATTGCCATTGATCAAAAGGGAAGTGCTCGCAATCCACGCTCGACTGTTGGCACCGTCACCGAAATCTACGACTTTTTGCGCCTTCTGTTTGCCCGTATCGGTCAACCGCACTGTCCCCGGTGCCGTTCCCCTTTGCGTCGCTACACACCACAACAAATGGTTGACCTGATAGTCAATCTGCCGGCTGGAAGGCGCGTACTGTTACTGGCACCACTTACCGGCGAGAGTGAAAGCATATTAAGCGAGATTCGTCGTCGTGGTTTTGTACGCGCTCGTATTGACGGGACTGTCTACGATCTCGATGAACCGGTTCGCCTCGAGAAATACCGGCCACATACCATTGAGGCAATTGTTGATCGTCTCATCGTTCGCCAGACCACCGATGGTACTCCTGCTCTGGATCGGGTTCGTGTCGCTGACTCAGTCGAAACTGCACTGAAGCTGAGCGGTGGTCAGCTCATTGTACAAGTCATCGACGGCGAGGAGTATCTGCTCAGCGAGCGCTATACCTGTCCGCAACATGGTCCACTCGACCTTGGTCAACTCGAGCCGTGCGATTTTTCGTTCAATAATCCCCATGGTTCCTGTCCTACGTGTACTGGTCTTGGGGTTGTGCCAGAATTCGATCCGGCACTGGTCATACCCGACCGCAATCTGCCTCTTCTCGAAGCAATTGCACCGTGGCGGGAAGGTGATGCAAATAGCCAGCATTATTATCGCGATTTGTTGCGCTCATTCGCCAACCATTTTGGCATTGATCCAACAGCACCGGTCAGTTCGCTATCTCCCGAATGTCTGAGTGCCCTGTTGTACGGTACCCGGGGAGAGCCAATCACGCTGCATTATCACGTGAATGGACAGTCTCGCAGTTTGGAAGCTGAGTTTGAAGGGGTCATTCCCAATCTTCGGCGGCGACTAACCGGGCAACGCACGGATGGCGATCCATCGGTATTGGAACAGTACACCACACCGCGCACCTGCCCGGCCTGTATCGGCACCCGCCTGCGGGCTGAAGTGCGAGCCATTCTGATCGCTGATCACTCAATCGCCGATGTACACCAAATGACAATCGGAGAAGCGTTTGCATGGGCATCCCGACTTGTGGAACAGGTGCAACTATCCCCACGCGAGCAGACGATTGCCCGTCCAATTGTGCATGAGATTACGCAACGACTCCGCTTTTTACAAGAAGTGGGACTGGCCTACCTGACGCTGGATCGGACAACCATGACCCTCAGTGGGGGTGAGATGCAGCGTGTACGCCTGGCCACGCAGTTAGGAGCCGGTCTCTCAGGCGTGCTCTACGTTCTCGATGAACCGAGTAGCGGTTTGCATCCACGTGATCATGACCGTTTGCTGGCTACATTATTTCATTTGCGTGATCTTGGCAATAGCGTTGTTGTGGTCGAACACGACGAAGCAACAATCCGCGCTGCCGATTGGATTGTTGACATCGGGCCAGGAGCCGGCCCACGTGGTGGCGAAGTTGTGGTTAATGGCAGTCTGGCCGACTTGTTGCAAAACCCACACTCATTGACCGGACAATACCTGAGTGGACAGCGGCGCATTTGTCTACCTGCACAGCGTCGCCAGCCCAATGGCCGATGGCTGGAGCTGCGTGGCTGTCGGGCCAACAATCTCAAAAATATCGATGTCGGCATTCCACTTGGCTGCTTTGTAGCGGTCAGTGGTGTTAGCGGTAGTGGCAAGAGTAGCCTGATCGGTGACACCCTGGCCCCGCGTCTGAGCCAACTGCTGCATGGCGGCAAAATGCGGGCCGGTGAGCATGATGTGTTGCTTGGGATTGAGCATCTGGAACGGGTTGTTGTAGTCGACCAAAGCCCTATTGGGCGTACCCCCCGGTCGAATCCAGCGACATACAGCCGGATCTTTGATGCCATTCGCCAACTGTTCGCAGCTACCAATGAAGCCAAAGTCCGTGGCTACGATGCAGCTCGCTTCAGTTTCAACGTCAAAGGTGGTCGTTGCGAACATTGTGCTGGTGAAGGGTTAATTCAGGTTGAAATGCAATTTCTCCCGGATCTGTTCGTGCCCTGTGACGTTTGCCACGGAACGCGGTATAATCGAGAAACACTGGATATACGTTATCGTGGACTCAATATTGCCGAGGTACTCGACTTAACTATTGCGGAAGCACTAGACTTCTTTGCCCGTGTGCCAACCATCGCTGAACGGCTTCAGACATTGCATGACGTCGGTCTCGATTATCTCAAGCTAGGGCAACCGGCTCCTACCCTGAGTGGTGGTGAAGCCCAACGAATTAAACTTGCTGCTGAACTTAGTCGACGAAGCAATGGGCACACACTCTACATTCTTGATGAACCAACAACCGGTTTGCACCTTGCTGATATTGATCGTCTCCTGTTTATCCTGCAACATCTGGTTGATGCCGGCAATACAGTGCTGATTATTGAACATCAACTCGATCTGATCGCGGCTGCTGATTGGGTAATAGAATTAGGTCCAGAAGGGGGTGATCGCGGTGGTTATCTGATAGGTGCTGGTCCGCCAGACATCATTGCCGGTATTCCGGGTTCGCCAACAGGTGCATATTTGCGGCAGAAACTGGCTTTCTAATCAGGCAGATGCATTAATCCGAATGTAATCTCTAAACCTTGTGTCTACAGGAGCTACAACCTATAGTACAAACAGACGATGAACCCATCCGCGCCGGCAACGGCAGAAAGGACTCGTTCGATGGAGCGGATTATTCTGCGTGATCCAACCCTTATCCCTCCCTTCGCTGAGCCTGCCCGTGAATTGCGGATTCTCAACAAGCCACTCTGGCTCCTGCAGCGCGATCTGTTGAAGGTGTATGGTAAAAAAGCAATTGAAATTGACCATTTGGTCGAAGTCGCTGACATACCGGCCCACGATGAGCGTTTGATCTACCGCGACAACCTCTTTTTTAATGCGGAACTGATCAGCACCTTCATTCAGGAAGCCCGTACACGTGGCATACCGGCCCAGATTGCCTTCAAGGCGACCAATCCGGCAACCGGGCAAAAGGGTGATCCAAGTATCGAGCGTCATGCTACCCAGCTTTCCCGCCATATTCGCCGGGAAGGCGACTATTATGTTGCCGATCTCTACTATCTCCCTGCGGGGAGTAATGACCTCTCACAGGCACAACCACTCGTGATCGATACACTTAGTCACGAGATGGGCTACTACCGCATTCCAAGTTATATGGCCCACAAGGGCGATTTGACTTACCAGATCCCAATTCGGGCTTTCGTCTCCATCGAAAGCTGGCTGCATGTCTTGATGGCGAATGTTCTGATGGGCGTCTTCTCGTGGGCTGCAGCACTCGATGTCAGGATGAGCAAAGCGCGTCTGCATAATATCATGCGCTGGACAGCGGAAGACTGGCGGCTCTTCCCGGGCAAAATCGCCTTTGCGCTGAAAGCCTTGTGGGAGAAGATCAATCCGCTGGAAGAGCAGTGGCGCAATCACTTCCTGGCTTCACGTGCGCTGGTGAAGGTAGGAAAACGCTGTTCGATTGATCCAACTGCCATCATCCACGGTCCAACTGTTATCGGTGACGATGTCTACATTGGGCCGGGTGTGGTAATAGCAAACAGTTATATTGGTAACAACGTGAACATTATGCAAGGATCACAGATCATGCTCAGCGTGGTCAGTGATCGCTGCTTCCTGCCATTCAATGCCGGCCTGTTCATGACGACACTGATGGAAAACAGCATGGTTGCCCAGAACAGCACTTTGCAACTCTGTGTTGTCGGGCGCAATACCTTCATCGGTGCCAACAACGTGTTCACCGACTTCAATCTGCAAGGTGAACCGATTAAAGTCATCCACGAAGGTGTCCCAGTTGAAGTGAATATGCCAGTACTCGGTTCGGCGGTTGGGCACAACGTGAAGTTAGGGAGTGGATTTGTCATCTATCCTGGTCGCATGATAGAATCAAATGCTGTTATAATCTTTGACAACGAACAAAATCTGATCCGGAAGACCGTAGCCGGTCATGACCTGAACGACATCGATGAAGCAACCGGAGAACCGCGACGGATTATTTACCACTGGCCAAACGTCTATTATGATCCGGCTCGACCAGATGTCAATTCACCATCAGAGGGTGATTCGCCAGTACGGATGAGTTCGCTTCGTTCCAATCAGTCTACCGGAAATGGCCGTCTGCCCGACCACATCAGTGCGAGCCAGCGGTTATAACCGCCGTTTCGCGAGGAGAAATCGCTGTGAGCAAAGAACGAATCCTCGTCGTTGAGGACCAGCCAGACATCTCCAGCCTGCTGAAGATCTATTTCACTGCTCAGGGGTATGAAGTCTACACCGCCCTACGTGGTCAGCAGGCACTTGAGATTTGTAGCAAAACGCCACCAAATCTGGCCCTGCTCGATGTCAATCTCCCAGATATGGAGGGGTATGACGTTGGACGTGCTCTTCGCGCCAGTCCGCGCACCCGCCATATTCCAATCATCTTCCTGACAGCGCGTGGTGAACGACGTGATCGGCTGATCGGATTGGGTGAAGTGCAGGCCCAATATTACATCGTTAAACCCTTCGATATCGAAGAGGTTCACACGATTGTCAAGAACCAGCTCGAAGAGGCGCGTCGTCGCAATCAGTTGCATCCGGTAACCAATCTACCAACGGCTGAATTACTTAATGACCAGCTTCGCCAGCTCCTGGTAGCACCGCGCTGGGCACTGATCAATGTTCATATCAATGGGTTTGAAACGTTTACGAATGTGTACGGTGCAGTGGTTGGCGAAGATGTGCTGCGCTTCGTCGCCTTGATGTTGAACGAGGTGGTGAGTGAGCTAGGGGGTAACGAAGAATTTGTCGGCCAACAATCGGTTGGTCAATCGTTCATTATCACGACGCTGCCCGAACGAAGCCATGCTATCTGCGAACGTATCATTGCTCGCTTTGACGAAGAGATCGGTCTGCACTACAACTATCGGCATCGCAAACAGGGTTATATCGAGTTTGTTGACGACACTGGCGAAACCCGCCAGGCACCGTTAATGTCGCTCTCCATCGGGGTACTGACTCAGGATGATGGCCCGTTTGCCGACATTCGCGAGCTGAGTGAAGTGGCTGAGGAGGTGCGCCAGCGCGCACTCGTTCAGGCCCGTGAGCAAGGTAAACGCAGCTTTGCTATCTATGGTCGCTCCTGATCAGGGGTCGATATCCATTGCCAAATGTCGATCTGCGTCTCGTTTATGCATGCGAAGTAGTCCTCGGAGCAGAATAGACACGCCAGCAGGAGCGATAGTGTTACTATGAGTACGACGGTCACCGGAGCACCGACACAGGGTTGGGAGTTACTTGCCCAGTTAGCCCTGCACAGCCAACGCCCCCTCGGTCAGACCGAGCCAGTAGCGCTGTGTCATTTGATCGGTGAACTGCTCGAACGTCACCTCGGAGTTGGTGGACGCCTGACATTACTTGCCAACGAACAAGAGATCGCCAGCGTAAGCTGGGGTGAAACTCCGAGCAATGGTCACGCGCTTGAATTGCGTGACTCCTCCCAGCTCTATGGACGGTTAACGCTAGCGGCTGTTTTCGAGCCGGCATTTACCACGGCACTTGTTACGCAAATTACGACCCTGCTGGCAGTCTGGCAACGAGCGCGCTTGAGTGAGCGTATCGAGCAGTTGCGCGCATTAGGGTATGCGACGCTGGAAAATATCGGCGTCGGTGATATGAGTGTCGCGTTAGAACAGTTGTGCCGGCAGGCCTGTACACTCTTACCGGCGAAAGCTCTCGCTCTCTACTGGTTCAACTTCAACGAGCAAATGTTGATCAGAGCGGTAAGCAGCGCCGGGGATGCCATCTTCCCGCCACAACTGGCAATAGCTGATAACGAAACCATCACTCAAACGGTAACGTTTCAGACCACCCAGTACGGAACATGGCGGAGTCGTACCCAGCGTCGTGGCGCACCCTCCTCGTGGTCACTGCTGGTCGAACCGCTAACTGTCAGGGTTGAACTGGTTGGTTTGCTGTTACTTCTCGATCCCGGCTCAGAGGCGGCTTACACAATTCAATCGCTGGCACGACCATTAGCTCTGTTACTGCACGCGACGGCTCTGCAACAGCACGAAAGTCGTCATGCGCGTGAGCTGTTCGTTCTTTACGAAAATAGCCTTGAAATTGGTTCAAGCCTGGCCATCGAAGAGACAATTGCGCGGGCTACTGAAAACATGGCCGTAGCACTGAATGCCGATTTCGGGGCAGTGTATCTCTCTCTTCCTGACCAACCCGGTGTTGTTCAGACCATTACTATCTACAGCGAACGTCATTTCGAGATAGATTATCAAGATTCCATTCCCCTTACCCCTGTCTTGCAGCAGTTGAGTGAGCGGAATGAACCGACCTTGCTCTCCGACACTGCCGATGCTGCGCACACCAATCCGATAGCCGCCCACGCGCTGGCAGCCGGCTGTCACAGCGTATGGCTGGTAGCGTTACGTAGTAAAGAGCAGATGGTTGGGTTTCTGGCAATTGGATATGCTGCTGCCGGATATGTGCTTGACCAGATCGAACGCAATCTCTTGCAGGTACTGAGTGCCCAGATTGCAACCACGGTGCAAAACCGTCGGCTCTACGATGCTGCCCAGCAGCGGGCCGGTGAACTAGAGCGGTTACAACAGATTAATCAGCTTCTCGCTGCCGATCTGTCACTTGAAGAGACGCTTGAAGCAACGTTGACTGGTGCAGCGAAGCTGGTTCATTTCAGTGGTGGCAGGATCACCCTCTTTGATGAGCGTAACCAGCGTCTACGGGTTGCCTATCAGCAACATCTGTGTTGTCAGGTGGGTGATGAAAGTGATACGCTTAGCTCCTGGTTGATTCGCCATCAACGTCTGCTACGGATTGACGATCTGAGCAGGCCACCAGCCTGGCTTGGTACTCTCGATGACATTAGTGGGCTAACGCTCAGTGACAATCTCCACGCACGGAGCTATCTCGGTATCCCTTTACGCAGTGGTAACGCGCTGCTTGGTACCCTTGAACTGGTTTCGATCCAGGTAAACGATTTCAATGCCGAAGATGAACGACTGATCGGTATTTTAGCCGGTCAGTCAGCACGAGCAATTGCTAATGCTAACCGGTTTGCTCAGGTAGACAGTAGCTTACGACAACGGATTGAGCAATTACGTGCCCTGCAGCGAATCGGTAGCCAACTGGCAATCACGCTCAATCAGGATGAAATTTTGGCATTTGTGCTTGAACAGGCGTTACGAGCAACAAGTGCCAGCCATGGCCTGATTGCATTGCGCGTAACGGCGAATCACACTTACGCTGTGGCAGGTGAAGGGTTACCACGGCTGGCTGAAGATGATCTGGAAACCGAGAGCTACACCTTTGTCATCGTTGAAGTTATTGGTTATGCACCATCAATCCGTAGCCAGATGTTGGGTAGTCGGTTCGATCATGCTATTTTGACTGCTCAGGAAGCGCTTACTCGCCGTGAGATTGCGCTTAGTGACTACCTGGGCGAACATGAGCGTAGTGCTTTGCACTGCCCTACAGCCAATTCGGCACTGGCAGCACCGATTTTCTACCAGGGTAGTGTGTATGGTCTGGTGTTGCTGATGGCCGAGCAACCCCGCTATTTTGACTTTGAAGCGAGTGAATTCGTGCGGGCGTTGACTCACCAGGCGGCCATCGGGATTGGTAACGCACAGCACTACCTTGAGCTTGAGCACATGGCGAAAATGCTGCAACGCCGGGCAGATATTCTGAGCGATGTGCTTGAGATCGGTCAGGCAATGCGTGCCGATCAATCACTGGCCAGCTTGCTGGAGCAGATCGGGTACAGCATCATCGAGGCACTTGGTCTGCGCACAGTACTCTTCTGCCTGAGCCGGCTCGACGATCCAAACCGGTTGTATCTGGAGGTAGCTGCCGGTATTCCGCTGGCTGAGCAAGCCAGATTGGCCCAACACCCCATTGATCTGGCCCTGGTAACGCGCTACCTCGATCCGCGTTTCCGCCTGGGCCGAACCTATTTTGTCCCCGCAGAAGAGGCGCATAAGCTGGAGGCGGGTTTTGATACCGGTATCTTTGATTACCATCCATTCGTAGATCAACGAGGTGTTGACGAATGGCAACTTGATGATCGACTCTGTGTACCCCTCTACTCGACTGAGGGCGTGCTGCTGGGAATCATCTTTGCCAGCGACAACGAAGATCGCCGACGCCCGACTGCCCGTGATGTAGAGCCACTGGAAATTTTTGCTGATCAGGCTGCGATAGTGATCGAAAACCATCTCTTGCTGCGCGAGGCCCGTGATCGCGCCGAAGAGATGGCGGCACTCTTCCACGTTGGTGCGGCAGCCACTTCGACAACTGATCTCGATATCCTGCTTGAGCGGGTCTATCAAGAGATTGTAGCATTTCTTGGTACACCCGACTTCTTCTATCTTGTCAGCTACAACTCTGATCAGGATACTGTCCGCTTTGAACTGTTCAAACAGCACGGCGAACGTGTAGCCGGGTTTGAGAAACAAGTTGCCCCCAAAACTGGCCTAATTGCTAAAATTATTGACGAAGGCAATCCCTTACGGATCGATGATCTGTTGACCAGTGATCTACGGACGGAAGCTCGCTTTCTGATGCGTGAGGGGCAGCAAGTACGTTCGTGGCTTGGTGTGCCGCTGGTCAGTCAGGGTGCAGTTATCGGCGTGCTTTCTGTCCAGAGTGAAACGCCGGGTGCCTTCAATGATCGCACGCTACGCTTCCTGGCGGCACTAGCCAACCAACTGGCGATAGCGCTGGAAAATGCTCGTCTATTTGCTGAACGTGAACAGCGGATCGCTGAATTAAATATTATCAATCGCATCGGGCAGATCATTGCTTCGACGCTCGATCAGCGGCAAATGCTGCGTGATGTGTATAAACACATTCAGGCTTTCCTGAGCCTCGACTCGCTCGTGGCATTTCTGTACGATCCCGAACATGACGAAATGACCCTGTGTTACGAAGTTGATGAGGGGGTAGAGGAATTCACCGATCATCGTCAGCCACCGACGCCGGGAAGCCTGACCGAATACATTATCCGCACACGCCGACCATTGCAATTCGTTGATCTGGGCAAAGAACAGGAACAATCCGATTTTCGCTTCAAGCCGGTACCATTTGGCTCTGATCGCCGTTCAGCGGCATGGCTCGGTGTACCGTTGCTGATCGGTGATCAGACGGTGGTTGGTGTGCTGGTTGTGATGAGCTACACGCCTGGTATCTACCGAGAGCGTGAACGCGAATTTCTAACGACCATTGCCAATCAGCTCGCGCTTGGTGTTCAGAATGCCCGTTTGCTTGAACAGGCCCGGACTCAGGTTGAGCAGTTAGCCATTCTCAATCGGGTGGCAACCGCAACTAACGCATTGACCGATCTAAAGGCGATCTATCAAGAGATGGTCAATGCCATGGGCGCTATCACCGGCGTCGATCAGGCGCGGATGGTAATCTATGACCGCGTCAGCGGCTATGCACCGGCGGTAGCCGAGTACGTGGATAGTGGACTTCTCGATCAGATACGTATTCAACTCTTTGACAATCCATCGGTTGATTGGCTGGATCGAGAGAAGCGGCCACTCGTCTCGGAAGACGCCCAGAATGACCCGTTATTTGCACCATCGCATGGCATCTTCCGCGAACTTGATATTCGCTCTATCGGGATTATCCCAATTATCCTCAACGACGAAGTGATCGGCGCTGTCGGGTTAGATTTTGTTGGTCGAACGGGAACCTTCTCGCCGCAAATTCTGGAGCTGTGTCAGACTATTGCCAGCCAGACTAGTACAGCGATTGCGCGTGCCCGTGCGACAGCCGAGGCCCAGCAAAGCGCCGAGGCGACCCGCCAGAAGGTGCGTGAACTTTCTACCCTGCTCGATGCAGCACGCATCTTATCGTCGCTGCTGCGGCCCCAGGAAGTGCTCAATAAACTGATGGAGCTGGTGAGCCGGCAGTTGAACGTGACCACAGTCGCCCTCTGGACGATCAGTGAAGGAAATATATTGACACCAGCAGCACTCGATGGTATTCCCGTTGAGCAGGACCGCACTATGCGGGTGCCGATTGGTCAGGGGTTTACCGGACGGGTTGCCGAGACCGGGCAGCCGTTGATTATCGAGGATGTCAATTCACTGGGTGGTTCGCTCTATCCAAATTACCAGCAGCGTAACAATCTCATTTCGTTCATGGGTGTTCCGGTCATTTACCGCGAGCAAATCATCGGCGTGCTCAGTGTGATGACCAATTACCGACGGCAGTTTACCAACGATGAGATGCTGTTACTGGCAGGACTGGCAGACCAGGCTGCAATTGCACTCGAAAACGCTCGTCTCTTTGAAGAGCGTGAACAGCGAATTTCGGAATTAACGATCATCAATCGCATCAGTGCTGCCGTCAATGCTTCGCTGGATATTTATGAATTGATCGAACGCTTACATCAGGGCATTGGTGAGATCATTGACACCAGCACCTCTCTGATCGGGTTGTACGATGAATCAACCAATATGATCAGCTATCCCATTGCGTATGATCGTGGTACGAGACTCTTCCTCGAACCACGACCGCTGGGTGGTGGTACGAATGGTTGGGTTATTCGCAACCGCCGGCCATTGCTGATAGGGACGGCTGCGGCTGCGCGGTCGATGGGGCTGATTGTTGATCAGGGCCGGGTTGGTGATGATCAAGCGATTGAGGAGTCCTACCTGGTTGTCCCGATTATTTATGGTGATCAGGTACTGGGGGTCGTCAACATTCAGAGTTACTCTCAGCATGCGTTTGATGAAAATGATCTTCGCTTTGTCACAACGGTTACGAATCAGGCGGCAGTAGCCCTTAACAACGCTCGTCTCTTTAGCGAGATTCGCCAAAATGCCAGCGAAATGAGTACGTTGTTCGAGGTGTCACAGAACCTGTCGGGGACCCTCGATCCGGATACAATCCAGATGTTGCTGGCCGATGCAGCAGTTCGCTTGTTGCGGGCTGAACTGGCAGCAGTTCTGCGCCTTGATCGCCGTGGCAACATTGAACGCCAGGTACTGATTGATGGTGTTGAATTTCGGGAAGATCTGTTTATCGGTTTTCGGCGCGATGGGTTAACTGCCAGCCTTTTGCGTCGCGATCAACCGATTGCGATCAGTGATCTGGCCGATTTCGATGATGGCAACCATCATGCGCTCAAACTAGGCGTACGAAGCGCATTGGGGGTTGCCGTCGGGCCTATCGAAGAGCGGCTGGCTGTGATCTGGGTGGGGATGCGCACCCCGCACGAATGGACGCCACACCAGATTTCATTGCTGTCAATCCTGGCGAATCAGGCTAGTCAAGCGCTCAAGAGCACTCAGCTCTTTGCCCTTGAGCAAAAACGGCGGTATCAGGCCGACATGTTGCGCGAAGTAACCCAGTCGTTTACCTCGACGCTAGCACTACGCGAAATTCAAACGCTGGTGCTTACTCAGTTGCAGCGGATCGTGCGTTACGACCACGCCGCAGTGTTCTTGCGCGATGAAGGGTATGGTGATCTGCGGGTTAGCGAGGAACGTAGTTTTGGTGTTACCACCTCCCTTGTTGAGAGCATCGCATTAGAGGGTAGTGGCCTGTTCCAGGTTATGGCTATCGATCATCAACCGGTCTTGATAGCAAATACGCATCAGGACCCACGCTTCAATGAGTTGCGGCGCTTTGGATGGCAGGATGGTTCGTGGATTGGTGCGCCACTGCTGGTCGATAATGAACTGGTGGGAGTATTAACTATCAGCACAGGCGAGCCAGATGTCTACGACGAAGAGATGATGGCGGTGGTCTTCACTATCGCCAGTCAGGCCAGCCAGGCAATCCAGAATGCGCGCCTGTTTGACCAGATCAGCAACCTGGCCGCCGATCTTGATGCCCGGGTTCGTGAGCGAACTGCTGAACTGGAACAGGCGACACGGCTGCTTTCGGAGGAGAAGGAACGCCTGGAGGCGGTTAACCGAATTACGCTGGAATTGACAACGCAGCTTGACCTGAACCTGATTATTCAGCGTGCCCTGGAGTTAACATCCGAGAACCTGGGTGTGGAGCGTGGTTCGCTCATGCTACGCGATCCGTTAACTGGCGAGTTGTTCTGTCGTGCGGTATTGCATGGGCGTGGTCGGGCCGAAATTGCCAACATCCCGCTACGCTTTGCCGATGGTACTGAAGGGCTGGCCGGTTGGATCATCCAGCATCTGGAAGCAGTCAATATTCCCGATGTCAAACACGACCCGCGCTGGCTCAAAGAACCCGGACGAGCAGACGATGTGCAATCGGTGGCCGGTGTGCCGCTGCAAACCAGTGATAACGCCATTGGTGTTCTGATCCTGTCAAGTACGCAACGCCACTATTTCAGCGCTTCACAGATGAACCTGCTCGGTACGGTAGCCAGTATCATCGCTGCCGCAGTGAATAATGCGCAGCTCTACAACTTCATCAATGATCTGGCACTCCGCAACGCTGTGTTGCTCGAAGAACAGCGCGAAGAGACCTCGAAGAGCGCGGCAGTATTCCGCTCGATGACAGAGGGTGTGATTGTGCTTGACACTCGCCAGCAGATCACCCTCTTCAACCCTGCTGCCGAGCAAGTACTGGATATCCCTGCCAGCCAGGTTCTCAACCAGCCGTTGCAGCAACTGGCCAGCATTGGTGATGATGAGACCAGCCGTCGGCGTGCCCAGACAATCTACAACGGGATTGTGCAGGGTCTGCGCCGAATGCGGGAGAGCCAGGGGATTTTCAGTACATCGGTTGATCTCACCGATCCATCGCAGGTGATTGCTGTCAATATTGCACCGGTACGTGGCCCCGATGGTCAGCATTACGGGGAAGTTGTTGTTCTCCGCGACATCACCCGTGAGATTGAGGCCGATAAGGAGAAGCGGCAGTTTATTTCGGATGTCAGTCACGAATTGCGAACACCGCTTACAGCTATCAAAGGCTATGTTGATGTGCTGCTACTCACCGCCAGCCTGAATCTGACGCCGGATCAGATCAACTATCTAACGATTATTAAGAACAATACCAATCGGTTGTGCGCATTGATTGAAGACATTCTGGAGTTCTCGCGACCCGACTCGAAGAAGAAGCTCACCTTTACCCAGGTAGAGATCCCAGCGGTGATCGACGAAGTGGTGCAATCGCTGCGGCTCGAATATGAGCGTAAGGGGATGAATGTACGGATTGATGCCCCGTCAACCCTGCCACCGGTCACTGCTGATCAAAAACGTGTGAGCCAGATCATCTTCAATCTCTTCTCTAACGCGGTGAAATATACCTACGAGGGCGGTTCGATCACCGTGCGTGCCTTCCTCAATCGAGCGAACATGATGCAGATCGAGGTAGAAGACACCGGGGTCGGCATGTCTCCTGAACAATTAAAGAAGTTGTTCCGCCCATTCTATCGGGCCGACAATCCACTGCGTGATATAGCCGGTGGCACTGGTCTGGGATTGAGCATTGCCAAACAACTGGTGGAAATGCACGGTGGCGAGATTTGGGTAACGAGTGAGTTAGGAAAGGGAAGCACATTTGCTTTTGCAATTCCGCTACAGCAAGAGACAAATGGCTCGCACATCGAGGAGGTGGAGGTATGAGCGTTATCCACCTCGATAACCGCCTGGCACATTACGAAGTCTTTGGGCGTGGCCAGCCGATCATCTTTCTGCATAGCTGGATCGGTTCGTGGCGCTATTGGGTGCCAATTATGGACATTGCCTCAGAGCGCCATCGTGCTTACGCCTTTGACTTCTGGGGGTTTGGCGAAAGCGACCGCCGTGGCGCTCAATTTACTGTGCCGACGTATGTCGAGATGTTGACCCAATTTATGGATCGTCTGGGTATTGCGTGCGCTACACTGGTGGGTCACGGCATGGGGGGTATGGTCGCGATCCTCGCTGCTCATCAACATCCTGAGCGATTCAACCGTCTGCTCACCGTCTGTACGCCGTTGCACGGTCAGGTGTTAGCGCAACACATCAAGCCGGGCACACTCTCGCGATTGTTGGGGATGAATACCAGCCAGAATGGCTGGGCACGCATGGTGCGCACGTTACAGGTGGCAGATGCTGAAATTCAACAGGAGATTGAAGAAGACACGTCGAGCCTGAGTGAAAAGGTGTTGTCACAGGTTCACGAGTCGTTGTTAGAGACCGATCTTCGCCCATACATTATCTCTTTGCAAACGCCATTGCTGGCGGTCTACGGTGGGAAAGACCCGATTGTTAATGCTGCCCATGCCACATTTTTGAACGAACTGGCAGAGCGTCCAATCCAGTTGCTCGTGTTGCCTAAAGCAAGTCACTTTCCGTTTCTCGAACAGGCGAATACGTTTGGTCGCTTATTGCTCGATTTTCTGGTCTCGCAGGGGACTGCGATTGAGATCAAAGAAGAGTGGCGTCGCCGTGTCAATCAGCGGGAGTATTTGTGATATTTGGGTAGTGAAGACGGGACCAGGAGAGGTGATTCTAATACCTTCACTTGCTGATATGGCATCAGGCTGCGAATGACGCTAACACTGCTCTTCAGACCCCCAAATTTAGTGCATCATCGCCCAGACGATTAATCGTCACCGGTCAGCGCAATCTCTACACGGTGTTTTGCTAGATTGTTAGCGATGCACCGGTGCTGTCCTTCCCTTAGGACAGGCTTTCAGCCCGCCTTCATGCTTCATTTTCACCAGGGTAACGTACCGACAGGTGAAACCGCTACGCCTCGCACCTGATCGTGATCCCGGCTGGCGCGGCAGCATGGCTGCCGCACTCCACACGCTGCGCCACAGGCAATCCGGGCTGGCAACGGTATCCGCTCCAAAACGAGATTCTACCGCATGCGCATTGGGAACGCTGGCTCGGCGCTTCCGCGCTCAGGGTGGTGCTGGCGTGATGTTGTGATTACGAGCGATGGCTTCATTAAACTAGAGGTACAACGCAAGAGGGACGGGCGTCACTCCCGTCCCTCTTTACATCAACGTACAACCTGCGCAATCAGGCCAGTTCGGCAAGGCGCTCGCGCAGCCGGGCCAGGGCTGCCTGTGCGGCTTCCAGCCCTTCACGCTCGCGCTGGACGACGTGGGGAGGGGCTTTGCTGATAAAACTCTCGTTGTTTAGGCGGGCTGTGCGCCGGGCAACATCAGCTTCAGCCTGGGCCAGTTCTTTCTGCAAGCGCGCCTGTTCTGCAGCGAGATCGATCATACCGGCCAGCGGCAGGAAGCATTCCACCGAGCCGATCACAATCGAAGCCGCCTGCCGCGGTCGTTCGGCCAGTTTGCTCACGATCACCAGATCACCGGCTGCAACACGGGCCAGTCGGCTGATCAGCGCAGCCTGTGCCTGCAAAAGGTCGGCGCGGTCGCCGGCAACGACCGTCGCTGCAACCAGCCTGGCCGGTTCAACTTTGTACTCACTGCGCACGTTGCGAATCGCTACGATCAAGGATTGGACTAATGACCAATCGGTTTCTGCCGTTTCATCACGCATCGCTGCCAGTGGTGCCGGCTCTGGATACGTCGCATAACTGATTGTGCGCAGCCCAAGCCCGGCAAACGGTGTGGTCGGTTCAGGATCAGGCCGTTGATAGGCTTCGGTCAGATATTGCCAGACCTCCTCGGTGACGAATGGCATGAAGGGGTGGAGCAGGCGCAGGCTACCGTCGAGTACGGTGAACAGTACGCGCCGGGTTAATTCGTTCCGCTGTTCATCACCTTCGAGCTGCACTTTGGCAATCTCAACATACCAGTCGGCAAACTCGCCCCAGAGAAAATCGTGAATCTGGCGACCGGCTTCGCCGAAATTGTAGCCTTCCATTAGGCGATCTACCTCAGCCACCAGATGGGCATAGCGCGAGAGAATCCAGCGGTCGGCCAGGGTGTAGCCTGCGGTCTGGAGTGACTCGGCAGTTACTTTACTGGACTCGGTGCGCGGCAGATTGCCGAGCTTGCTGATGACGAAGCGGGTAATGTTCCAGATTTTATTCGCAAAATTGCGTGCCGACTCAATGCGCTGGGGGTTCAGGTTTACATCCTGACCGGGTGTACCGCTGGTCACCAGCGTATAACGCAAAGCATCGGCACCGTACTGCTCAATGATTTCGAGCGGATTGACCACATTACCGAACGACTTCGACATCTTGCGACCATGCTCATCACGCACCAGGCCGTGCAGATACACCGTGTGGAAGGGCGGCTGACCGGTGAAGTAGCAGCCCATCATCATCATGCGGGCCACCCAGAAGAAGAGAATGTCGTACCCGGTCTCCATCACGCTGGTAGGATAGAAACGACGGTAATCGTCGGTTTCGTCGGGCCAGCCGAGCGTACTGAACGGCCACAGACCTGAGCTGAACCAGGTGTCGAGAACATCGGGGTCTTGCACACCCTCCGCCGGCGGCGGCTCGTCAGGGCCGGGCACCACGATAGAGCCATCAGGCATATACCAGACCGGAATCCGATGTCCCCACCAGAGCTGACGTGAGATACACCAGTCTTCGATATTTTCGAGCCAGTGGAAATAGACCTTCTCGAAGCGTTCGGGCACGATCCGCACCCGGCCATCGCGTACCGCAGCAATCGCCAGATCGGCTAGTGGACGTGTGCGCACAAACCACTGTTCCGAGAGGAGTGGTTCGATGATCTCGCCGCCACGCTGACTGATCCCGACGTTCATCTTATGCGGCTCGGTCTTGACCAGCAGTCCTTCGCGTTCGAGATCGGCGAGGATGGCCTTACGGCATTCAAAGCGATCCAGGCCAACGTAAGGACCACCAGCCTCGTTGATCGTCGCGTCAGGATTAAGAATATTGATCATCGGCAAGTGATGGCGCTTGCCAATTTCGTAGTCGTTCTTGTCGTGGGCGGGTGTGATCTTGACGGCCCCAGAGCCGAATTCGGGGTCAACATATTCATCAGCAATAATCGGCAGTGGACGGGCGAGCGCCGGCAGAATCGCCTCTTTGCCGACCAGATGGGCATAGCGCGGATCGCCGGGAGCAACCGCTACTGCTGTATCACCCAGAATCGTCTCAGGGCGCGTGGTCGCCACCGTGATAAACTCCGTTGCGCCAGCCGCCCACTGTCCTGAACCCCAGGGTGCTGTCGGGCCGGACCAATCTGCTGTGCGCACAGGATAGCGCACGTACCAGATGGAAACGTTGCGTTCCTCGTATTCCACTTCGAGATCGCTGACCGCCGTCTGCAATTTGGGCGACCAGTTGACCAGATAGGTACCGCGATAGATCAGGCCATCGTCGTACAGTCGTTTGAAGGCGGTATGTACAGCGCGGGACAGACCGGGATCGAGGGTAAAGCGCTCGCGCGACCAATCACACGATGCCCCTAACCGACGCAACTGGCGCGTGATCTCACCCCCGTATTTCTCTTTCCATTCCCAGGTACGGCGCAAGAACTCTTCACGACCAACCGCCTGACGTGAGGTGCCTTCCCGCTCCAGCAGCTTCTCGACCTGGGTCTGAGTGGCAATCCCGGCGTGGTCGGTACCAGGCACCCAGAGCGTCTGATAGCCCTGCATGCGCCGCCAGCGGATGAGCAAGTCTTCGATGGCGACAAACATCGCGTGGCCGAGATGCAACTCACCGGTTACGTTGGGAGGCGGAATCGAGATCACAAACGGGGGACGAGGAGCATCATCACGTGGTGCGAAGAGACTATTGCCTTCCCACCATTCGTAGAGTCGCTGCTCGACGAGCCGATGCTCGTAGGCTTTATCCATCTCTAACGGACGGGCAGCAGTCGAATCGGTCATATATGCCTCAACAAATAGCAATACGATAACGTCATAATATTGTCAATATTATACCAGTCTTTGCAGGAAGACAGGAATAGACCTGGCAGGGGTTAACATGCTCTGATCTCAAGTACAATGGAAGAAGAGTAATCATTCAGGACTGACATACCCACCGAGGCGTTATGCAACAACCGCTCATCCAACTAAACAATATCACAAAAGTGTACGTGATGGGAGAAACCGAAGTCCACGCGCTGCGTGGGATTTCGCTGAGTATTCAACAAGGAGAGATGGTCGCTATTATGGGGCCATCAGGGAGTGGAAAAAGTACGCTGATGAATATCATCGGTTGTCTTGATCGGCCAACATCAGGCGAGTATTTGCTGGAGGGGGTAAACGTTGGCGAGCTAAGTGATGATGAGCTGGCGATCATTCGCAATGAGAAGATCGGGTTTGTCTTTCAGCAGTACATGTTGCTCCAGCGCACCACAGCCCTACGGAATGTTGAACTGCCGATGCTTTATGGCAGAGGACGTGCTGATCGCCAGGAACGGGCGCGACGTGCATTGGAAGCGGTAGGCATGGGAGACCGGCTCCACCACCGGCCAAACGAGTTATCCGGTGGACAGCAACAACGGGTAGCTATTGCACGGGCGTTGGTCAACGAGCCACGGATCATCATGGCTGATGAGCCAACCGGTGCTCTTGATACCCGTACCGGCGCAGAGATTATGGGCATCTTTCAGCGGTTGAATGCTGAACAAGGGATTACGGTCATTCTCGTCACCCATGAACACGACGTTGCCCAATACGCCGAGCGCATTATCAGTGTGCGCGATGGCGTGATCGCAGATGACCAGCCGGTTAAACAGCGTGCGATGGTGTAAGGGGTAAGGCGGTACATACATTAGTGCACTGCGGATGAAGAATCACCCGCAGCGCTTGCTGTGTCTTACGTGTGAATGTAGCGCTAAGCGTTGAGCTGACGACTATCTCCACTGACACTCAGATTTGCTATTTGCACCGACATCACAAGATGGGTGTGACGAGCAGGAGCCGCCCGGCTGTGTGCCCCTGTGCGCATTGGCGATTGACCGCAATCGAGCCATCTAACTATATGTGCCGGCGTGCTGCCCAAACCGTAATGACGAAGCGGCATGGTTTCTTCAGGTATTGGAGTCCTGTATCCCGAACTCACGTTATGATAGCGCAGGAATTGATTGTCGGTATGGAGATGAATGTATGGTTCAGCCAACACGATGGGGCTGGTTCGTTCTGATAGCAGTATGCGTGACCTTATCGATGATCGCACCTCCATCGCTGTACGCGGCGCATGGTGTTACCTTTTCGGTAATATCTGAACAGAAGATTGCTGGCGATCACGGGTTATCACGACTAAGCCAGGAGCCTGAGCCATCTCCTATCAGTGCCCTGTTCAATCGTTATGCCATCTGGCTACTGCTGGTGTTTTGCAGTTCGATGCTGGCATTACTCGGTGCAGCCGCGATTGTAGCACGGATGCGACGGATTGCCGGTGGTGACGATGAGAAGTAGTATTCAGCGTAACCGGCAAACCTGTGCCCTTTCAGATGGACTGGTGAAACGCTAACGGTACGTATTCCGCCACCAGCGTTCGGGTTGGCTGGGGCCACGGAACCACCCTAGATGCGATAGCCGGCCAGCATCGGCACAGCAGCGACCTACACTCGCCACGGCTCGCTCACTACCACGGCCGGCCGGTTCCGGCATTGGTTTTGGCTTACCCCGAAGTCAGACTTCAGCTCGCAGTGGGTAACTTCCCGTTCCCAGTGTGGCCAGATGCAGGCCATGATTTGCGTCACCGACAGTGGTAGCTTCTAGCCCACCGCCGTCGCACCGGCATTCAAAGGTTGGCTCGCACATCACTGGCAGCGTCCGGCTGGTGTGCAAAATCGGTGTTCCGTTGATCCCAATCACCTATGGATCGGGTAGGGTACTGTGCATGAGCATTGTGCGGAACAGGCAGGGTCACTGCCGTACACCGTAACCGACGGAACATGCGGGCGTATGTCTCTAGCCCGCGTTATGCAACCTCAGCGCCAGCAACACCTGGGTTGCCGTGTGTCTGGCGAACGCGAACAACTTGCCACCCAGCAGCGAAACCACCTGCCGGAACGTTCTGGCGAGGCTGGCCGGTGGGCTGCGATGAGCGTCATCAGGGTTGCGAGCGACGTGGGTACGGTGGGCTGGGGGTGTCCTTCTGTCCGGCAAACCTTCTGCAGGTCATGGCGCCATTTGGTGATGTTACCATACCAGCCTGGTACTCCACGTGCAAACCTATCTCGAAAAGGGCCGAAGACCAGGGCGAGCCGAAGATGTGCGCTCGCAGGATGCAGCGCAGCGTTGATCATATCATGACCGTTATGCTGCCAGATTTGATTTTACCGGTGTCGTGCCCGTTCGCATTTCAGCCTGGGTATGACCCTGAGTGATGCACATCTTTGGGAAGAGGTGGAGTAAACCGTAAAGAGACGGGGCAGCAAGCTACCTCGTCTCTTTTTCTGTTCTACTGATTGACATAACTAAAGCGCAATCACAGCGCTATGATTTCACGTGAAATGTGGCCACTAGCCTGCCGAACTGGAGTTTTGTGCCGTCACTGATTGGTGTTGGCGTCTGTGGTTCGATGCGTTGCCCGTTTACGCGGGTATGGTTAGTACTGTTGAGATCAACAATACTCCACTGATTGCCGATATGGATAAGCTTCGCGTGTTGACGGCTCACACCGCCCGATTCGCCTCCGTATGGGGTTAGATCGATTTCCGGAAAAATATTACTCACCGGGTCTTCACGCCCGATAATGTATTCGCTCTTGCCCGGTGCTAATGTGATCTCACTCCCAGCGGCCAGTACCAGACAGGCCGCTGGGGCAGGAAGGATTGAGACTGGCGTGCCAATCGGTGTTGGTGCTGCCGGATGCGCAACCGCAGCAGGCGCAGGTGTCGGGGCGTTTCCAAGGAGCGCAGCGAGTTCAGCTTCGGTTTGAGCCAGTTCAGCCCGCGCTGCATCAAGACCGGCGAGGATAAATGCAGGGACGCTGCCTGCCGGATAGCGGGCCGCCATCTGTTCGTACTGTGCGACCGTCTCCCGATGGGCAGTGATTAGCCCTTCCAGCCGGGCAACTTCAGCCGGGTCTGGGCCGCTGGGTAGTGCAGCGAGTTCAGCTTCGGTTTTGGCCAGTTCAGCCCGCGCTGCATCAAGACCGGCGAGGATAAATGCGGGGACGCTGCCTGCCGGATAGCGGGCCGCCATCTGTTCGTACTGTGCGACTGTCTCCCGATGGGCTGCCAGCAGTGCTCCAAGGCGTGCACGTTCAGCGGAGATATCAGCAACCGCCGGTGCTGATGACGTTTGGGTTCCCAGTGGATGCGGTGGCTCAGCAGGTGCGGCGGGTGGCGGTGTATCGATGGCTGGTGTTTCAGTTGCCGATGGTTCGGTATGGGTTGCTGATGGTATTTCAACAATCGTCGGCCCTTCAACCACCGGTGACGGCGCGAACACCGTCGGGGCATCGGCGGCGGCAGGTGC
>NZ_DAOTZQ010000076.1:0-34181 GCF_034434295.1 Chloroflexus sp. | reverse complement strand
GAACTAATGAACTGTGTTTAGGGGACTATTGCAATCCGCAAGCGTTCACGTGTCCGAGCTGTAGGTATGGTATTACTCCCAGTTGTAGCTCTCAATTGGTTTGGCTACACCACATTTTGAACATGAGCCAAGTACGGACCTACCTGGCTCAGCTACTCTACACCCAGATCTTAACTGTCTGACTCCTGATAGGTAGTTGAAAAATTGAATGATTCAAGTTAGCGCACAACCGATACTATGTCAAGCTGTAATTAATAATTAATAGGAGTTACGCAGTTCCTTCTTGATGATGTATGCGTGAGGCGATCAACCGTGTCCTCGCTTGGTGCGCTCGGAGCTACGTCTGCTGGGTTCCTGACTGATAATGGAGACGTGAACCGATGAACCCACCGACGTATGACGACCTGGACTATCTCCACTTTTGGGTTGCAGCGCAACCCGTGTTCAGCACCACAGCAGCAGTGCGCTGCCATCAGGGTGCTACCGCGGGTGGTCCAGCGCATGATGTTTCCACTGCGTAACTCCTGTTCATAAGAGCTGTTCTGTCTTGCTACCCGACCACAGCACAGGCGCGTGAACGCTCGCCAAGCGCCAACGACAACATATCCTGCTCCCAGTCTGCCGGTATGGAGTCGAGGAGGGCTGATGACCATCGCCAGTGCCATCACGCGTTGGACTGGATGCCTTATCCGCTTGTCTTGCACGTATCGCAGCATTTGGAGTGCGGCAGCCATGCTGCCGCGCTAGCCGTGCTCACGATCTGGCGCGTGGCACGCCGTGAACCCGACCGGTCACAAGGAGGCTGGGTGTGCTCGTCACGATCATGGAATTCGGTCGGTAATGAAAGAGATGCCTTCTCGTAGATGTTTTTTGAAGTAGGTTCTGACAGTGATTACTCGCTCGCTTCCGTCATCCTCACGCCAAGCCTTGAAGTGCGCTATCGTAGTGTGGCCGTGTCGGCATACCCTGGGAGTGCATACCTCTGGCTCACTAATCAGGGAGTGCTAGGCACACGAGCCTCTCCCTCATCAGGGAACGCCGGAAGCGCGAGCATCCGGTGCGCTCATCACCTGACACCGTCTTCCCTGCTGATCGCAATCTCAGGCACCCCGGAACCAGCGCACGACAGCAGGTGTCATCCGGCACCGGTGGTCCCTGCCCTGGCGGGGCGGGTGAGGATGAGAGCGTGTTGCAAATCCCTGCTGATACAGTACCGACATACCACGCTTGCCATTCATCACCACCAGCCCGTTTACACGGGTGCCCCTATGAAGATGACACTGTTCGATGTCTCATAAGCCGGCTCACACACTCTTCCACTCGTGAAGAAACCCACAGAGAACCTGGGGATTATTTACCAAAACTTTACACAAAACTTAACCTGGGCTGAAAAAGGGTTGCTACAATCATCACACCGCGATATGAGATGCATATCTGGCATGTTGGATGCCCGCCATTGTCTTGCCCTGGTTGCTAACCATGTATGTTGCCGGTCTCACCACGTTCGTGAGGAGCACTGGCAGGCATAGCAACAGTCAATGTGCATCGACCGAACGTGTAGGCAGTGTAGCGCGTTGAAGGAGGTCCTATGTCGGATCTATCGAAGCTCCCAGTTGCGGAGCGCAATCGGTTGTACTGGTCAGAAAACCTGCGTCTGATCAGCATTCTGCTTGTGATCTGGTTCGCAGTGTCGTATGTACCGGTGCTCTTCGTCGAAGCTCTGAACAACATTGTGATTGCCGGCTTCCCTCTCGGCTACTACATGGGTAGTCAGGGTTCGTTGGTCGTGTTTGTCATCGAAATCTTCTACTACGCTTATGCAATGAACAAGTTGGACGCAAAGTACGGATTGAGTGATCGCGACCGCTAAGCTGTTACCAATGTCTTTAGTTGTAGAGGAGAAGAGCGCATGTCCACTTCAGCTCAGAGCGTCTTCCGCAATCGGATGGCGCGCTACTACGGCTACTTTACCATCGGCTTCATTTGTGTCAGCCTCCTGATGCTGTTGCTTGAAGTCTTTGCCGGCCTACCGACGCAACTTATCGGTTGGACTTTCCTGCTGCTTACCTTCGCTTTGTACGCGACGATTGGTATTCTCTCGCGCACGAAAGTGCTTGATGAGTATTACGTTGCCGGTCGCAATGTTCCGGCAGTGTTCAACGGCATGGCAACCGGTGCGGACTGGATGAGCGCAGCATCGTTCATCTCAATGGCCGGTACGCTCTGGTTGATTGGCTACGATGGCCTGGCCTACATTATGGGCTGGACCGGTGGCTATGTGCTGCTGGCACTGCTCTTCGCGCCGTACCTGCGCAAGTTCGGTCAGTACACCATTCCCGACTTTGTCGGTGCTCGTTTCGGTGGTAACACCGCACGTGTGGTGGCTGCAATCTGTGCCATCATCGTCTCGCTGACTTACGTGACTGCTCAGGTCGTGGGTGTCGGTATCATCATGCAGCGCTTTGTTGGCGTTGATTACATGATCGGTGTTATTCTCGGTCTTTCGGGTGTGCTGGTTTGTTCCTTCCTGGGCGGCATGAAGGCAGTGACCTGGACGCAAGTAGCCCAGTATATCATTCTGATTACCGCCTACATGATCCCGGTGACGGCGTTGTCAATCCAGCTTACCAGCTTCCCACTTCCCCAGTTGAGCTATGGCCAGGCGCTTCAGCGCATTCAAGAGCTTGAAGTGGCACAGGGCCTGTCGAAGGCGTCTGAGTCGCCGGTTGTGCCAGGTAAGTTTGTCACTAGCGGATATATTCCACCGTTTAACGAAGGTCTGAGCAACGCTGCCGCAGTTAGTGCGGTGAATCAGCTCAATACACAGTTTGGTCTGAACGTTACCCCACCTGCTGCGCAGTCAATTCCCGATGCCAAGAAGCCGGAATTGGGCGACTGGCGTGGAACGCCGTGGAACTTCCTGGCCCTGATGGCATGTCTGATGTTGGGTACTGCCGGTCTGCCCCACATCCTGATTCGCTTCTACACCGTGCCCAGCGTGCGTGAGAGCCGTATGAGTGTCGGTTGGTCTCTCTTCTTCATCTTCCTGCTCTACTTCACTGCACCAGCCTATGCCGCATTCTCGCGCTGGCAGATTCTTGAGAATGTGGTGGGTAAGGAGATTAGCCAGTTGCCGGAGTGGACATCAACCTGGGCAAAGAATGGTTTAATCGCGATCCGCGACCTGAAGGTGCTGGATGGAGTAGAAGTTGGTAAGGAACCAACCTGGGTGAAGAACCTGATCAACGCCGGTTCGGTTGTGGTCGAGGATGCTAACGGGAACGGCAAGATCGATCTCGCTGCCTGGGAAGATGCCGGTGATGGTAAAGGCCGTGCTGGTGAGATCTCCGGCACAGCGGTAACCAAGGTGCGTGTTGATGGTATTTTGCAGCTCAATGAGCTGGGCCGCACGATTGCCGATGGTATCGATGGCGACCTCGTTGTACTCTCGACTCCTGACATCGCCGGTCTGCCCTTCACTATCGGTGCCCTCATCGCCGCCGGTGGTCTGGCTGCTGCTCTGAGCACCGCCGACGGTCTGCTGGTCGTGATTGCCTCAGCAATTGCCCACGATATCTACTTCCGCACGATCAATCCGAAAGCCAGCCTCAATACTCGTATCGTGCTGGGTAAGTCAATGATTGTCGTGGCCGCTGTCATTGCCGCACTGCTCGCTATCCCACGCCTGGCTCTGATCGCACAGATGGTGGCCTGGGCCTTCTCGATGGCTGCATCCACCTTCTTCCCGGTCGTCTTGCTGGGCATCTTCTGGAAGCGAGCAAATGGGGCTGGCGCGATTGCCGGTATGATCGGCGGTTTGGCTGTTACCATCTTCTACATGGCGAACAACTATCTCAATCCGGCCTTTAATGTGCTCGGTATCTCGCACCTCGGTTCCGGTATCTTCGGTCTGCCGGTGGCGATTATCTTGATCGTGGTCGTGAGCCTGCTCACAAAAGAACCCTCGAAGGAGATTCAGGATCTGGTTGAGAACTTGCGTAATCCGATCACTGATGACGAGGGGATGAACAAGATGCTCGATAAGATGGCGCCGGCGAAGTAATCGGTCATTCTTGCCTGGGAAGGCGCGGGGTGGATGCCCTGCGCCTTTTTTATTGGTTGCCGTGGAAGGCCGATAGGGGTTCGAGGGCGGACAGAAAATATGAGTTAACATGGCGTCTACCTCATCAGGACGCCAAATACCGATTTCTAAAACTTATTTCATAAAAGCCGTGCTGTCTGCTTCCAGATAGTCACACAGGCGCATGAACGCTTGCTAATTGCCAATGACAGCATATCATGCCGGTATGAAGAGAGCAGTGCTGGTGATCATCATGTTAAGTTATCACCACTGAATGGATTGCCTTACCCGTTCGTCGTGCACGTGTTCAGCGTTTGGCGTGCAGCAGCCATGCTGCCGCAGCAGCCCTGCTCACGAGCCGGCGCGTGGCTTGCCGTTGATCCAGCCGGTCACGGGGTGCGGTGTTTGCTCGTTAAAATCGTAGAGTCGGTCAGTCAAATGTTTTTGAAATAGGTTCTTGTATTCTCGTGTAGAGGGCACATCTGCGCCAGATAGGTGTCATAACCTGGGGTGCTCTCTATACTGTCAGCAGGTAACGGAGCCTGACTGTCAGGAACAGCAGATGTTGCATGCAACACCGTATGGCGTAAACGCATCAACAATGTGCGAAGCAGCCAGTTCTCATAGACGCACTTCGTCACACCTCACGGCAGCAACTCCGATTCTACCCATCCTCTGTGTCCTCGGTGTCTCTGTAGTGATAAAGGTAGCAACTTGGGTTGTCATATCAAATCTGGTAGCAGAGAGAGCCTGACACGCTATCCAATCATCACCCTGGTGTTACACCTGAACGGTGCACTTTTGTGAATAAACGGTAGGGACACGACGTGCTGTACCCCTACCTCGTCACCGCAGTTCTACACCCCCGATGAACCACCTGTTGCTCGCTAATGCCACATCTGGATGCACGTCAATACAGACAGATATGACACCTGAACGATGCACATCGTTGCGCAAACGTTGACATCACCATCATGGGCGTGCTGCGGATTCTGCTCTTGTGAAATTCAAAGGCTGTTCCCCATACCAGCCTTGTCTTTGTGCCGGTAGGCTACCTCTCATTCCTGCGACATCCATGATCGTGTGGTATTCCTCTGCCCTCCAAATTGCACCTGATCGTGCTATACTGCCAGTGTATGGAACAACGATCTGGTCATCTCACAATCATACAGTGCTGGTGTATTTGCCTGATACTGGCTGGCTTGCTGATCGCTTGTAGTCCACCAACACCCGTTCCCCCTTCCCCAACAGCAGCAGCAACGCCAGCATTGATCGTGCCGTCACCGACGGTAAAGCCGTCGCCAATTGTTGTGCAGGTACCTGCTCAACAACCAACAGTGATAGTGGCTCCGTCGCCAACTGCGCTACCGACCAGTGTGCCACAGCCTACGGCAACCGTCCCGACGCCGGTATTTCCTGTTCCAACCCCTGATCCGGTGTTAATGCAGCGTCAACCACCACTGGGTACCTTCTTCTTCTACTGGTACAACTGCCCGCAACAAGAATGCGACGCCAGTCAACTACTCGCTGTACCACCGGGATGGCTAACACCGCTACCTGCTGATCCCGATCCCCGTGATGGTTTTAGTTACTCGTCCTATAACTATGACTGGTACGAGAACGAACTGCGCACGATGGCGTCTATCGGTATCTCGATGGTCTTTCCGGTGAGTTGGGGCGATCACCCCCATCCATGGTTTCGGAATGATCGGCTCAATCTGCTTGTGCAGGCCAATGGCGTATTGGAACACTCGCTCACCATCGGAATGTTTCTCGATACTACTGCCCAACAGGGGATGTATCAAGAGTTCCTGGGAAATGGTTATCGTGTTGGTCCCGATGCTCCACGATTACCGCTCAGCGATCCACGGAGTGGCTACTTTTTCTACAACCTGCATATTCGCGATTTCTTCTCTCGTATCCCTCGTGAAATGTGGGCGACTATCGATGGCCGACCGATTATCATTACCTACACCGCGCTCTGCTGTGATAATCTGGAATTGAGCGGGACTCTCTGGCAGGCGGTGAAGGATGCCTTTCGGGCCGATTTTGGTGTTGAGCCATGGCTCATTCTGGAGGAGACGTGGCTCAATCCGCAGGCGCTGGCGCCACCGGAAGGCTTGCCGGATAGTGCCCAGGTCGCTGATGGGGTGTACCGTTGGGGAACAGCCCTCCTTGGTCCGCACACTGCTGAATTGCGTGGCTTCAAGGTAAGTAGTGTCGGTCCTGGTTTTGATAATTCCCGTATTCCCTGGGTGCGCGAACCACGGGTCCAGCCGCGCGATGAGCCTCCCGGTGGTGGTTCGCCGGCACCTGGTGCATTCCTGCGCACCAGTCTGGCTGCTATCCCGCCCGATACCGATCTGGTATTGATCGAGACCTGGAACGAATGGCCTGAAAACAGCGCCGTTGCTCCCGCTGCTTACACCGACCGCGATGGTCGTCCACTACCACCCGATTTCTACCTCCAGATCATTCGTCAATGGCGTGAGCAGTTTGTGCCGCAGCCCTGATGCTATCGGAGAGGAAAGCGGAAAGAGCAGGATGCTGAAAGGGTGGCAGGGCGATGCCTTCCTCCTCCACAGCCTCTTCCGTGTCGTATGGTTCGGAGGGCAAAAGCATCGCTTCCACATCTACGGTACTCGGCGCCGGTCGTGTGTCGCACCGGTTATATCAAATCTGGTGTCATAGAGATCATCACAACCTATCCAACGTCACCCTGTCACCACCTCTAAGCACGGAAGCGTAGAACAAGCGTTGCCGCGATACATGCCGTGGGATCACGTTTCGGAAAGAATCCTGTTACCAGCCAGGATGAGCCGTGTCGCGATGTTTAGAGTGCGGCAGCCATGCTGCCGCGCTGGCCGTACTCACGCACAGGCGCAGGTCGCAGCGGTTGTCCTGCAAGTCACGGGGATACCATACGTACAGAGCACGTCCATCAGCCTTGACCGTCCGTGAAGAGCAAACTGCGCGTGAGTGGTGACGCGGAGATGATTAGTCTGCCCCACCGCCTCTTTCCGTTCTTGTCTTGTGACAGTGCTACAGGTGATGGAGGATCGCGAACGGGAATCCCAACCCTTGAGCGAGACATCCTCCATCGCTGGATTGCTGAACAGCGATGATTCCATCAGCAGTGATGCACTGTATCAATGAGGATGTGGTATTACTTCCACTACCAGCCAGGCATCGTAACCCTTCAAAAGTGCACAAAATGAATACATTATGAACAAATATTCTTATAACCTGGCAGCAGTGGCGGCCTGGATGGGGGAAATCTGTCCACATTGATCCACGTTAACGCCAGCCTGGCATTCGCAACCCCGGTTGAGAACCTCACGGCAGCAGACATCACTCTCTCTACCACCAGCAAGCACCCAGGCACAGGCTGCGCACGCTATCGGCTGATTGTAATCTCGTGTGGCCCATCAATACGCCGTCTGACAGTAAAAACCCATCATCAATAATGGCTCTTGCATGGATAGGTCGCTGCCACCGCAGGTGGGAAATCCACATCCCTTTACAGGCAACTTTTCCCTCTCTCACCTGACATAACACTGGTACAATACTTACAGGAACAGGTTTTTGCATCACATGCCTGGAAAGATTCTGGTATGGGTTGGACGTTTCTTACCAATCACGCTCAGGTGCTCCTCTGTATCGCACGTAATCCGCGGGTAACCGCGCAAGAGATTGCCCGCACCATCGGCATTACCGAACGGGCTGTTCAGCGTATTCTGCACGATTTACACGAGGCCGGCTATATTTCACACGTGCGTGAAGGGCGGCACAATCACTACACTATCTACGGCGATCAGCCACTACGTCACCCGGCTGTGCAGAACATTACTGTTCGTGAATTGCTGGCAGCGCTGACCAATGGTGCCACTGTGATGGCAAAGTAAGCCGGTGCAGGGGCGCATTGTTCGCCCCTGCCCGCCTTATCGCGCCGTTCCCCCTTGTTCCCGATGCGCAGATTTCATGCGAAGATGATTTGCCCTTAAATAAAGGCACATTCTCTCTTGCGCATCTTCACTACAATACGTCCTGATTGTATGGTATGATGAAATAGCGCCGTGTGCCTGCTCGTCTGACGCAGCCGCGGCGCGTTCGTTCTCTATTTCGCCCTGTTTATGTCTGATGCCGCAACCATACTGGAGCACAGGACGAAATGAATTGAGGTGATACCTATGAAAGCAGCCCAGTTGTTAGCCGATTATACCAATCATCCGGCATTTCGTGAGTTGTGTCGGGCTGCGAAACAGATGCTGCGTGAAGGGCTTGATCCGGCTACCGTGCGCCGGCAGATCGCTGCGCAGTATGGTGAGCCGCCGGTGGAGTTGCGCTTGTGCGCTCAGCCGCAGCCACTCAAGATTATCGGTGCCCATTTGATCGAGCCGGGTGCAATTGAACAGATGCAGACGGCGCTGCGGTTACCACCTGCTATTCGCGGAGCACTCATGCCCGATGCCCATCAGGGCTATGCGCTGCCGGTCGGTGGTGTGATCGCCTATGACCGGGCGGTGGCGCCGTATCAGGTGGGCGTGGATATTGGCTGCCGGATGCATCTTTCGATCTTTGCTGATATGACCCCCGAAGAGGCGCATCGTGACCGTCACCATCTGCTCGACACAATCACGAAAGTCACGGTGTTTGGGATCGGTTCGCCGAAGAAGCCGGTTGCCGATCATCCCATTCTCGCCGATCCGCGCTGGCGGGCAACAAAGCTGCTCCGTGAACTGCACGATCTGGCGAAATTTCAGATCGGTACGTCTGGTGGCGGGAACCATTTTGCCGAGATTGTCGTCGGTGAGTGGCTTGATACGCACCGCACGTTTGTTGGTTTGCTCACCCATAGCGGGAGTCGTGGTGTCGGTGCGAAGATCGCGAACTACTATGCAACCCTGGCCGACCGGGAAACGGCGGCGATTGCCAGCGGCATTCCGAAGACGTATGGCTGGCTGGGGACGGATACCGAAGCCGGGCAGGAGTATCTGCTGGCCATGCGTCTGGCAGGCGATTTTGCCCGTGCCAATCATGAGGTCATCCATGCCCGCTTTGCAAAGGCGGCAGGTGTTGCCGTGGAGCGGGTGATTGAGCATCACCACAATTTTGCCTGGGAGCAGCCCGACGGAACCGTTATTCACCGCAAAGGCGCCACTCCGGCTGAGGCCGGTACCTACGGGCTGATCCCCGGTTCGATGGCAACCGCCAGTTACATTGTCGAAGGGTTAGGCGAACCAACCTCACTGGCCAGTGCGTCGCACGGTGCCGGTCGGCGCTTCAGTCGTTCCGAAGCTCGCCGCACGATTACCCTGGCAATGGCGGCGGCAGTGGTGCGCGAGGCCGGAGTGTTGGTCCGCGGTCTGGCCGTCGATGAGTCGCCACTGGCCTACAAGGATATCGAAACGGTGATGGAATTGCAGGTTGCCGCCGGCCTCATCCGTCCCGTGGCCCGGATGCGCCCACTGGTGGTGGTGATGTCTGGCTCGGCAGGCGAGGATTAAAAGCTGATATGCACCATCAGCAACGCATACATCACTCGTTTGGCGTGCGGAAGCTCTGCTTCTGCACGCATCGTGCTTGATGCCGGACGCATGCTATACCGCCCACCCTGCTGGTCACGGGTACAATGTGCATTCATGATCGCCTGGCAGATCAACGTGTCCGTTAGCTATTCGCAATGAACGGAATATACGCTCTTGGCGTGAGCGGTACACCGCTCGTGGTAAAGGGGGTATCACTCGACCAGTGCTGAGCAGCACCGCCGGCACGCGGCTTCAGTTCGCCGGGGCTTTGGTTGCCGGCTGTGGCATCGTTGATGGTTGTCCCACTGCCCTCATCAAACCGATAGAGCGCGACAGTATTCGCATCCAGCGCATGTGGTGCGGTTGGGCGAGCAAATGCCCCGCTGTAACGCACAATGTTCGACAAGCGCAGATCGTCGAGCCATCCGTTGAAATAACGACTACCGGTTACGTCGTGCTTTTCGGCACCCAACACAAGGTAGGGGTCACTGTCAGGATAGCTTGTTGGTCGATTCAGGCGATAATCAATCCGTCCCGGCGGCCCATCCATCTCGCTATCGAGCTGCCCGTCGATGTAGAGACGCACCGGCCCACTTGCAGAGCGGGTAATCGCGATGTGATGCCATTGCCCGTCGGTGACAATCGCATTGCCTTTGAGCAATCGATCATCCTGTCCGACATTAAACCCGACGACGAGTTTGTTACCGCAAATGGCAACACCGTAGTCACCATAATCCCCATCGCCGTACACATCGCGGTCGATCACAATATTGCCGTAGTACCAGCTATCGCACGGCGGCGCATCATTATCGCCTGGATTGGCCTTCATCCAGAACTCCAGCGTCACATCACCGCTCACATTCACCGGTCGCGAGCTGGTAATTTGACCACTGCTGTTGACCGGGCCAAGTGGGATTTTGATCCGGTCGCTATCTGTAACACCATTACCGTTACTGGTGTAGAAACCGTAGAAGCGCACCGAAAAGCCGCCAGTCGTTGATGGGCTAGCCGAAGGTGATGGGGGTGCTGGCGAGGGTTGCGGCGTATTGGTGACCGGCGGCAGGGTGGGTTGCGGCGTAGGCGAAGGCGAGATGATCTCCCCTGTGGCGGAACTGACTGCCGGACTACCTGTGCTGCAGGAGATCAGCCAGCATATGATGCAAAGAAACAAGGTTATCTTCCCGAACTGCTGCATAGCTGTTGCTTTCTGTGTCTTGCGTCATATACCATTCAACCCCGGCTGACGATGCGTACAACAATGGTTGGGGCGTTGGGTCGCCAGTCTGGACGAGAGTATCTCAGGCGCTTGATCTGATTGGTGTCCTGATCAGAGTTGCAACCTTGTTCTACTATCGGTTCACGCCGCACTTCAATAGCCTGAAGGTACTGTCCGCTGATACTGACCGGCGAATTCGTGCATTACTCGTGCGGCCCGTCGTCCCAGCTCGACGGCATAATTGGTGCCGCGATCCCAGGGGTAGACCTGGCTCATACTGGCCCAAAAGAGGCCAGGTAGGGGGGTTGCGATAGGGGGAATGTTGCGACTGTGGTTGACCGGCACAATCGGTTGGGCGTAGGTTTCGCGGTGCAACCAGTACGCCCGCACCCACTCTGGCTGAAATGCCGGATTGATTCGGCGCAGCGCCGGCAGGAAGCGTTCGAGCAAAGCCGATGCATCGAGGCGAAAGTACTCGTGGGTAGGGTCGAGATAATCACCACAGTAAATCAAATGATCGCCACCATAATAGTCTGGTTCAATGAAGTTAGTATGCTCGACCAGAGCCAGGAAGGGAAATTCGTTTTTTGGCAGATTGAGCCAGTAAATCCCATTGGTAAGAGGGCGGCGGAGGGCGATGGTCATGACTACTGCTCCCATTGAGTTCAGTCGGCGCAACTGCCCCAGATACTCGGCGGGGAGCGTAGACACCAGGCGAGCCAGTAAGCCCGGCGCTCCGGTAACCAAGACGGCATCGTAGTCGGTTGGAGGATGCTGTGCAACGCTAAGTTGCCAACCGGTTGCTGTCTGGCACACACCCTTCACCGGTGTTTGCCGCCACACCTGCACCCCACGTCTGACACAGGCTGCACACAATTCATCGGCAAACGCCTGAAATCCACCGCGAAAATAACCCAATTGAAAGCTGCGTGCCCGCAAGCGTGCCCACAACCAGGCCATATTCACTTCATCGGCGTGGGGGCCAAACTTGCCTTCAAGCAGTGGCCGCCAGATGACACGTGCGACATTGCGTCCGGAGACCCGCTCTGTCCACGCCATTGCTGTTGACTGTTCAAGTCGTTGCCAGTTCTGTGTGATAAACTTTAGATAAAAGGCGGTCAAACCAAACCGGAGCCGGTCAATGAATGGTAAGCCGGGAAAGCGCAATACCGGTAGCACACCGTCGAGCGCATAGCCTCGTCCACGCCACCATTGCGCAGTGACCGGTGCCCGAAAAAAGAGCCGATCACGCATCCCGATTTCGTTCGTCAATTCGATGATCGCGTGGTCGGTGGTGAAGATATGGTGATAAAACCGTTCAAGCGGCCAATCCCAGGCTGCATCGCGAAAGCCACTGGCCAGCCCACCAACCTGATCCCCTGCTTCGTAGATCGTAACCGCATAACCCTGACCAGCAAGATCGTAGGCTGCGCTCAGACCGGCAATACCGGCACCAACAATCGCGATCCTCATGGCAGCACCTTCTGCGAATTGACCGTATCGTTGGTTTCGACGTTCGGCGTGGATTGGGCCTTGAGGGCTGCTGCGCGATCCAGATCACGCCAGGTCAGGCTTTGCCGGAGCATATACCACGCGCCGAGAAGCGTTATCGGCAACCAAAGGGCAACGTGGAGCACCAGCGTATAACCGGCAGCGATGGCGTGAATCACACCAAACTGCGTCAGAATGGCGATTCCCGGTGCATCAAACGTGCCGATGTATCCCGGTGTTGAAGGGATTGTGGTGAAGAGATTAACAATCGCGGTCATGAGCATCAACACCAGGAACGAGACTTCAAACGGAAATGCATGCATCACGAACCAGTATTTAAGCGTCTCCCCCAGCCAGATGAATGTCGAAGTGAGCAGAATCGTGATCATGTCGCGTGGACTGCGGAGGGATTGCAAGCCGATGATAAAACGATCAAAGAGGCCGTGAATATGTGGGCGCAGCCAGCCGGGAGCGAAGCGATCAACGATCATGGTGTACCAACGACTCATCAATTGGGGACGAGCGGCCAGAACAACAAAACCGAGAAACGCGCAGAGGAATAAAACGCTAAACCCAATGACCAGCGACCGAAATATAGGTGGTAATGGCGCAAATGGTAGCGTCACAGCCACAAAGAGCAGCATCACCAGACCGTCGAAGAGTCGTTCCAATACGACAGTGGCCAGTGAAGCGCTCATGGCAATACCACAGTTGCGACGCAGGACATAACTGCGCAACACTTCACCGGCCCGCGCCGGGTAGACATTGTTGCCCATGTAGCCGATCACCACAATCGGGAAGAGAGTGCGTAATGGCACGCGAGCCATATGGCTGAGCATCGATTGCCAGCGCCATGTGCGCACCCAAACTGTGATGAAGTAAACCAGGATACCTGGAATTAACCACCAGTAATTGGCCTCGCGTAGTGCTTCCCAAAAATGGGCCAGGTCAAGACCGTAAAGGGCGATGCCCAGAAAAAAGATGCTAATGATCAGGCCAAGCCATAGTTTCCAGTGACGCACCGATGTTCCTTTGATGTGAATGCTACCTGCGTCGTATACCGACGATCTCTCTGCATATTACCCTTGCTGTTGACGAATGTCAAAGTTCGAGGATCAACAGGGCAAATGGGAGTGGTGTAAACGAGTCGACACGTACCCCGCCCTGATCACTCTGCGCAATCAACCCGCTCGAAGAACCGCCATCGAGATTAACCGCAATCTCAATGTCGAGATCGGCAGTTGCCAGAAATTGTGACCATTCGGCGAGGCTAAATGTCGCACCTGGTGCCACAATCAACAGCACATAACCATTCCGATCAAGCGCAATCGCGCTTCGTCGAGCGCGCTGCCCGTCATCGTTGGTGTAGGCTGCTTCGCCGTTTGTTCTCACCAGCAATGGCCAGCCCTGTATCGCCTGGACAAAGGGTGTACCATCGTAAGGTTGATCGGCAAGTGACCAGAGGTGCGGTTTGCCCTGCTCATCTATCGCAAACATGCCACCTTGATCGACATAACTGTATCCGACTGCCTGCTGGTTGCTGATCAGGAGCGCAACCGGTTCACCTTGCTGATCAAAAAAGCCACCATTAATGGCTGCCACTGCGCCGTACCGGGCAACCCAGGCGCTCAGGGTAAGTGGTGCGGTCGGATCGTAACCGACGACAAAGCGCACGTGCGCCGGATCGATCCGCACAACCTGTACCGGCAACCCTGGAACTTCCAGTTGGCGGAATGCAATGCCTGTGCGCAGGGTGCGCCAGCCTGAGCTGGTGTCGGGCGTCGATGTCGGCATCAGTGTCGGCACTGGAAAGAAGTTGTTGTCAGAGTGGAATGGCATCGCACATGCCGCCAGGCAGGTTGACCCCACATATAGAATCAGCACTAACCATATGTGCTCATGGCAGCCCATAATCTGCTTCAATTGTTGGCGACAAATGAAGTTCATTCAACTAACCTTCTGATTATAGTTATAGATATAACTATAGTTTGTGTTAGAATGCCTGTTTTCATGTTTTGATATTTTTATAGAATAATATCTTGAACATTGCTGTATAGTCGCCACAGATGGTTTTGTTTTATTCTAAATTTTGTTCCATGGTTGTGTCCAGTTCTTGCATCAAAATCTACAAAAATAAAACCTTCTTCAAGAAGTTCAAGAAATCTGTCGAATGAAAATCCAGAAAGTATCTGCAAACTTACATATTTGAAGAACTCTTGTTTCGATTCCAGTTTCGATTCTGCTATCACGTAAAAGCAGTTTTTTAGCTTTGCACCTATCTCATGTTCTAGATCGGCCAGTCCCCAGTATGGCTCTGGAGAGATAGGTCCAAGACCTATCCGTTGTTCAACAGTATTCAACCATTCCGCAATGTCTGGATTTTGAATTTGTGCGTACTTTGCATCAAACGCAAGACTAAGTTTGCCTTGCCTGCGATCCAGGTGTAATCGAAATCCTCGATTTGTGTAATTTATAGTATCTATAGTTGATCTGAAACTTTGCTCGGTAGAAGGATATTTCTTTCCAGCTTCCTTATGCTTCCATCCATACATTGGTACGAGTAGATTAGCGACAATTCTTGCGCTGCGTGGCGAAGGTTCTATATGTTTCAAGGTTACCAGCGATTTTGTATGCAGACGTTGACCTTTTAGTTCCCATTCCTGGAGATTGGGAATTGGGAGATTGTTCTCTTGCAAACCAAGTAATGCTTCTATCGTATTGCCAACAGCACCATCGTTGCGGGTGTCTCTTATCTTCTTGACACTTCTGTACCAACCTCCAGCACTAATTTGACGAATTTTGTCTATCAGTTCGTTTTTTGTATAGAGTTTCATTTCTACGGTCTCCAGAAATCAAGGAGATATTCAAATGTAGTGCCCATCGTAATATAATTACTTGGCCACCCGAAAATACCTACTTTGTTCACGATATTTGTTCTGTCCCAGATAATAATGTTTCTTAGTTCATAACCTCTCTGTCTCAATTCTTCGATTAACGCAACATGGATAGTAATACGTCGGTTTTCCCACCATATGTCAGGAACATTAATAACACAATGAGCTTTTGGTTTGAGAAGGGGAAGTAATGCTTCAAAAATATCACCCATTGCTTTCGTGTATTCTTCCAATGGCATGGTACCAAGATCGCGAGGATCTTGAGAGTATTGTTCGACTTTCCCAAATTGTTCGTTCCGCCGATCGCGTCTGGATTTATTAAGCCGTTTTCTGTTAAGCAGGTTAGCATAAGGTGGAGAAGTCCAGATCAGGCTTATTGTTTCTGGTTGCAGGTATGCAGGAATGTAAAGTGCATCATCGTGAATTGCGAGCTGTTGCGCTTGATTGAAAAGATTATTAGAGTTCAACCGTTCCACACAAACGTCAATATATTGCTCCTTAAGATCGAAACCGACAGCATTACGATTCAAATCACGTGCCGCAACCAGAGTAGTGCCACTACCTACAAATGGATCCAGAACGAGTTCACCTTCGTGCGTGAATAAACTAATGACCTGTTTGGCTAATCCAATTGGGAATGTGGCTGGATGAATGTTTTTATCACGAATATCTCTTCCTTCATACGAAAATTGCCAGACCCCAAGCTGACACTTTATCCATTCTTTTGCTGTCATACAGCTCAAATGATTAGGCGGACAGCAACATGTGCGGGTGTGACCTATTGTGAGCTTTGTCCGGTAAAGGTGATGTGATTCGTTTATCGACGTTGGTAGGGTATCAGATGTAGTTGCGCTCATTGATATTTACTCCTTGTTCGTAGAAGTGTCATCTGTTGGTTGAACGACCAGGGCTGAGCATTGCCACAATTCAATCGTAACAGAGTGTACGTGTGGATTGGGCACCATAAGAACTAATTCTTTACACGACTAGGTTTACATCGTGAGTGATGATTATATCAAAATCGTGTACGATGCAATACATAGACACACTCAAGATGCTGTCTCTTCTTCCTTAACTGCCATGCACTAATGGCACTGCTACTCACGGAATATCCACTTCCATAAGTATATCTCGTATCCATTCGTGTCCCGTAAGTGATAATCACGGATAGTCGCCTATCTTGTCATATGCAGTGATGCGCAGTATTGATCAAGATGTGATATATTCAAAATTATATTTCAGTTTTACCTTCATGCTTATTGATAACGTTAATAGTCGTTTACGTGTCCAATTCACCCCAACTGATGGTAGCCTGATCGGTAGTACAGCAATGGTCTTCCCCCAAACACCCGGGCCGCGATGACTTCTCCCACGAAGATGGTGTGGTCACCGCCAGGCAAGGTGCTATGGAGCCGACATTCGATCTGGGCCAGCACCCCTTCGAGAAGTGGGAGTCCGTTCTCTGACAGGGTATAACTATGCGGGGCAAACTTTGCGCCGTCGTGCATGGCAAACCGGCGCGAGAGGTATTCCTGATCTTCGGCCAGGATGTTCACCGCAAACTTTCCGGCAGCGGCAATCACATCATGGCTTGATGCTGCGAGATCAATACAAATCAGTACCAGTGGTGGATGTAGCGATAGTGATGCGAAAGAGCTGACTGTTAAGCCGGCCAGGCGTTCACCGAGCGCAGTCGTTACTACAGTGACGCCGGAGGCGAAGTGACTCATCGTTTGGCGAAAGAGTGATTCATCGATCATGATCGTCCTGTGGTTCGGCTATTGCGACGTGCCGCGATAGCAGCGTGAATTTCAGCACCAATGGCATGCTCTGCGCGGGCATCTTCGTCGAGTAACAACAATTGTGGCACAACTGGAGCCGGCCCACCTTCGCGGTTGATGGCTACCATGCTGAAATAGCCAGTCGTACAGAGCCGGCGATCTCCGATCAGCGGATGTTCGGCAAAGAGGTGAACGCGCACCACCATAGAACTCCGTCCGACGTAGATCACTCGCGAGAAGGCTTCCACAATTTCGCCCTGCCCAATCGGCGTCCGAAAATCAATCCGTTCGGTCGAGGCGGTTACAACCGGCAAGCGACAGAAGCGGAGGGCGGCAATCGCTGCCGCTTTATCCATCAGTGCCATCACATCTCCACCAAACATGGTACCGTAGCCGTTGGTTTGATGAGGCAAGATGATTTCGGCCATGCGTTCTTCATTTGCCGCCCGCGCTGGCCGGTTAGGGAATGTTGTGTTATCCATATCACACCAACCTGTAGGTAGCGAACGGCGCTCATGCGAGCGCCGTCACTGGCTGTAGAATTATGCTCTTTCCAGAGGTAGAAATGGCCGGGATGCACCCCGACGACGTACCTGCGGTCTAGCCACCCCATCCCTTCGAGAGCTGGGTCTCTTCGCCGGGTTTGTGCTTGGGGAGACGGTAGACAAAGCGCACGATCTGATCGGCAGCCACAAACATGATAATGAGTGCCTGCACGATCTTGATCACGTCAATCGATAGGCTGGCGCGTACCTGCATCAGACGCGCACCGGTCAGCAACCCACCCCAGAGCAATCCCGAAAAGATGATACCGACCGGATTGGCACGGGCCAACAGGGCCACGGCAATCGCATCAAATCCAAGGCCGGAAAAGAAGTCGGCACTGAGCGCTCCACGCACACCGATAACCTCGATTGATCCGGCGATACCGGCCAGACCTCCGGCAATTGCCATTGCCAGAATAATTGTGCGCGGGACACTGATACCTGCGTAGCGAGCGGCGTTGGGGTTAGTACCGGCAGTGCGCATCTCGAAACCGAGCGTCGTGCGGTACAACAACCAGGCCACGACAAAGACCAGTATCAAGGCGAGGGGAATGCCCAGGTGCAGGATGGTCGAACTACCGACCTGAATACCGGGTAAACGGGCCGTTTCGGCAATCAAACGCGAGCGGGCACCGGTGGTGTCGGCAGGATCACCCAGAATGTAGGGGGTTTTGCTGCGAATCAGCCAGTCGGTCATGCGGAGCGCGATGTAATTCAACATGATCGTGTTGATCACCTCGTGCGCACCGGTGCGTGCCTTCAGGAAACCGGCAATCGCTGCCCAGGCTGCACCACCAAGTGCGCCGGCAATCAAGGCTGCCGGAATGTGAAAGATGGCCGGCATCTGCAAGGTTGTGCCGATAACGACAGCAGCAACTGCACCGGCGTAGAGTTGCCCTTCGGCGCCGATATTAAACAGGCCGGCCTTGAAAGCCAGTGCTACGCACAGACCACAGATGATAAATGGCGTAGAACGAACAACCGTATCGGCAAATGCCCGTGGTGAGCCGAAGGCGCCTTCCCAAAGCCCAATGTAGGCTGCCTGCCAGTCGGCACCGGTAATCCCGATAATGAACGCCCCTACCACCAGGGCGGTAAAAACGGCAAGGATCGGCACGAGAATGCCCGACCAGCGCTCCCAAAACTGGCGGAGCGCCGATGGGCGAATACCCGTTTCGGTGGCTGCCTGCGCCATGCTTCTCTCCCTGACCGCTTTCCTGCGGTCACAATGTGTTTACGCTTCAACTGATACCGAACGATCTATGGTTGCACCGGCCATGAGCAGACCAAGCTCTTCACGTGAGAGTTCACCGTTTTTGACGGTCGCTACAATCTGACCGTGGTACATAACTGCAATCCGATCGGCCAGCGACAGAATCTCGTCAAGCTCAGCCGAGACGAGCAAAACAGCCACACCTTCGTCGCGCTTCTTCACAATCTGGTTGTGAATAAACTCAATTGAACCCACATCAATGCCACGGGTTGGCTGTGAGGCAATCAATAACTTGAGCTGACGGGTAAACTCGCGGGCTACAATCAGCTTTTGCTGGTTGCCACCGCTCAGTGAGCTGGCCGGGACGTGAATACTGGGTGTGCGCACGTCGAATTCCTGTACCAGCCGGCTGCAATGATCGTTAATTGCCGGCTCATTGCGGACAATACCACGGGCGAATGGTGGCAGATAATACAACTCCAGCACCGAGTTATCGGTCAGCGGATATGACGTGACCAGACCGTCACGCTGGCGATCTTCGGGAATATGGGCCACTCCCAGCTCGCTGATCGTCCGTGGGCTGGCGTTGGTCACATCGACACCGGCAATCCGGACAGTCCCCCCTTCACTGGGGCGCAGGCCGGTCAGAGCGGCGACCAGTTCAGTCTGACCATTGCCCTGCACGCCGGCAATGCCGAGAATTTCGCCGGCACGTACCTCAAGGCTCACCCCTTTCACGGCCAGGAGCTGTCGATCATCGCGCACCTGTAGTCCCTGCACTTCGAGCACCGGTTCGCCTGGACGTGCGGGCTGTTTATCTACCTTTAGAATGACATCGCGACCAACCATCATCGCGGCCAGGCTGGCCTCAGTGGCCTGATCGGGTGTTGTTTCACCGACAACTTTCCCACCTCGTAACACCATGATGCGGTCGGCCACTTCGAGCACTTCCCGCAGCTTGTGGGTGATGAAGATAATCGATGTTCCCTGTGCGGTCAGGGTACGCATCACGCGCACCAGATCATCGGCCTCTTGCGGGGTTAACACCGCGGTTGGCTCGTCGAGGATTAAAATATCGGCATTTCGGTACAGCGCCTTAATAATCTCCACCCGCTGTTGGGCACCTACATCAAGGTCGGCGACCAGTGCATCAGGGTCAACCGCCAGCCCGTATTGGGTCGAGATCTGACGAATGCGTTCCGCAGCCCGTTTGCGGTCAAGGAAGGGGCCACTGGTGACTTCGTTGCCCAGGATCACATTCTCGGTGACCGTCATAACCGGCACCAGTTGAAAGTGCTGGTGTACCATACCGATCCCGCGGGCAATCGACTCGTGGGGGTTACTGATGCGAATTGGCTCGCCTTTGACAAAAATTTCACCTTCGTCCTGGTGATACAGACCGTAAAGGATATTCATCAAGGTCGATTTACCGGCACCATTTTCACCGAGCAGGGCTAATACTTCACCCTTGTACAGTTTGATTGAGACGTTGTCATTTGCAACAACACCGGGGAAGCGTTTTGTAATCCCGCGTGCTTCAAGCACCACCGGGCGTTCCTGGCCGTTCTGCGTCACAGGCAACCTCATTCATCTACGTGGTATGTGGAACAGGTTATCGCCGTCAGCAACAATGTTGTCGAAGTTTAGTGTATTGTAGCATATTCTGAACGTTTCGCCGCTAATCTTTCGGAGTGCATCTTTATACTGGAGCGTTTATCAACGCTATGGTTGTGAATGCTCCACCACCGTGGGAGTGCCGGTATCCCCATGGAAGCGTGCGCCGTCAGGACGCCCTGCCGCGAGCCGCTGCTGGGAGCGCATGCCTCCGGCACGCCCTTCACCCGGAACTGTACGCTACCCTAAGCCTGCTACACCGTTACCAGCAGGGTCGCACACGCCTGAACCAGCTCACGACAGTGGAGACATACCTTACACTGGCGACTCCCGCCCCCAGCGGGGCGGGTTGGGGTGGGGGCGTATCACAGAATTAGCACTGAGAGTAGCGCACGCGCAACTCGCTTATAAACCTTCTACCCGGCATTGCATCTGAGCACGCATGGACGGAACTGTGCCTGCGCCGACCCACCAATGATCTGCTGGTGGCGCATCTGGCAGCGCTCCAGCACGGGACTGACAATCAAGAGATGCACAGCGCCAGGCACGATTTAACATACATCAATACAGAAAGATCTGGTGACGGTCAGGTGTGCCATCAGTGCGGCCACAGGGTAGCCGTGCGTCTTTCAGACACCGACAGCTCAATAGCCGTAAGTCATCCCTGATACCACGTACCGGTGTGGGGAAGGTGTGGATCGGTCACGGGTACAACGGGCGTTCTCGTCTATCTGCCCGGTCTTCGTGAGATGATTTTTACCTGTCATCGCGAGGATAATGCCGGTAGTTCAAGGCGAGCATTCCCGGTTTGCCCATAAGATGGCTCTCACTCTGGATGTCTACATAAAAAGCCTGCCGGGTAGGTAAAGACATCGTCTTCGTCTACCCGGCAAATAGACCCGCCTGAATTATTCGATCAGGCTCTCAGCGCTTCTTCCCGCGTGGCACCGATGGTGCCTGGCGGCCACGGGGCATAGTTTGAGTCGGTGGTAACTTCCCGCTGTTGATCGCCGCCTGAATCTTAGCTGCTTCTTCAGCGACGGCTGTCTGGGTTGCAGGTGCCGATTTCAACCCTTTCGATGCAGGCGGTGCCGCGGGCTGAGCATTTAGCAAACTGGCCAATTCGTGTTCACGCCCCAGGTGGCAGTGCTTGAATTTTTTACCGCTGCCACATGGACACGGATCGTTGCGCCCAATTTGTGGCGTACTGCGGCGCTGCGGTTTGCGTCCCACTTCGCCGTTACCGTCACTGCTGACCGTTTGCGCAGTAGCCAGGCGTCGCGCCTGTTCTTCGGCGATTTGGCGCAGGTAGGCTTCGTATTGGAAGGTCGCCGGGATGATGTTGTAGACGATGTCGTGCGCAATATTCTGCTTCAGCTCATCGAACATACGGAATGACTCGCGCTTGAACTCGACCAGAGGATCGCGCTGGGCATACGCCTGGAGCAGAATATTTTGGCGCAACTCGTCCATCGCCGTCAGGTAATCTACCCACTGACGGTCAATCGCGCCGAGCATCACCCGTCGTTCGATGGTGCGCATCAGTTCAGGGGTAACCGCTCGCTCTCGTTCGGCATAGGTGGTTTCGAGATGATCGAGCAGATACTGTTCAATCTCCTCCCTGGTTTTGCCTTTTAACGTTTCGGCAGTGACCGAGGCAGGTAAAGTTGAATTGATCCGTCGATACGCACGCAGCAAATTGGTCAGGTCTTCCTCTTCAAAGCCGTCGATCAGATGTTCGTCAATCTGCCGTTGAATCTCTTCCGCCATCAGATCGAGCACACGCTCCCGCATATCTGCTTCATCGAGAATCGCTTTGCGGTCGGCGTAGATGATCTGACGCTGTTTATTCATCACGTCGTCAAATTCGACCGTGTGCTTACGGACATCGAAGTTATACCCTTCGACGCGGGTTTGCGCACCCTCGATGGTGCGGTCGAGCAGGCCGGCTTGCAGTGGAACATCTGAGTCAACAAAACGCTCCATCAGTCCTTTGATCCGATCCACTGGCCCGAAGCGGCGCAGCAGCTCATCTTCGAGTGAGAGGAAGAACCGCGAAGAACCGGGATCGCCCTGCCGACCGGCGCGTCCGCGCAACTGATTATCGATGCGGCGCGCTTCGTGCCGTTCGGTACCGATGACGTGCAGGCCACCCAGACGACGCACCTCCTCGCCTTCAGCTTCCGTCTGTGCCCGCGCCTTTTCCCACGCTGCTCGCTTCTGTTCGGGAGTAGCCGTTTCGATGGTAAGACCCTCTTTACGCAGAAACTCTTCCAGCAGGCCGTCGGGATTACCACCAAGCAGAATGTCAGTCCCACGGCCGGCCATATTGGTGGCCACCGTTACCGCACCCTTCCGCCCGGCCTGAGCAATGATCGCCGCCTCACGCTCGTGGTGCTTGGCATTGAGCACGTTGTGAGGAATGCCGGCCCGCTTCAGCATTGCGCTGATCCGTTCCGAGGTCTCGACCGAGGTGGTGCCGATCAGGACGGGGCGCCCGATAGCGTGCATCTCTTGCACTTCGCGCAGCACCGCGTTGAATTTTGCTTCTTCAGTGGCATAGATCTGATCGGGCAGATCCTCGCGGATCATCGGCTTGTGGGTTGGAATAATTACCACCTCAAGATTGTAAATCTTGGCAAACTCTTCGCGCTCGGTGTAGGCTGTACCGGTCATACCGGCCAGCTTCTTGTACATGCGGAAGTAGTTCTGGAAGGTGATTGTGGCCAGCGTCACATTTTCGTTCTTGATCGCCACGCCTTCCTTGGCCTCAACCGCCTGATGTAATCCATCACTCCGGCGCCGCCCCGGCATGGCCCGTCCGGTGAATTCATCAATAATCACCACTTCCCCGTTCGGTGTCACCATGTAATCGCGATCGCGCTGGTAGATAAACTGGGCTTTGAGCGCGTTCTCGATGTAGTGCGTCTTTTCGTAGTGCTCAGGATCGAAGAGGCTCTCATCCGGTGGAATGCGCAGCAGGCGTTCGAGCTTCTCGATGCCTTTTTCGCTCAGGTAGATGCTCTTTGTGCGTTCATCAACGAAGAAGTCTCCGTCCGGTTCCAGTCCCTCTTCTTTAACCTGCTTGGCCGTCACCGATGAACGACGCAATTGCCGCACGAGTTGTGCCATCTGGCGGTAGAGATCGGATGATTTTTGCGCCGGGCCGGAAATAATCAGTGGGGTGCGCGCCTCATCAATCAAGATGTTGTCCACCTCGTCAACAATCGCGTAGTGTAGTTCGCGCTGGACAAGTTGCGACTTCTCGTAGGCCATATTGTCGCGCAGATAGTCGAAGCCAAACTCGTTATTCGTCCCGTAGGTAATGTCGGCCAGATAGGCTTCGCGCCGGGTGCAGGGCCGCCAGTGGACGAGACGCTGGTCTTCGGGGTTGGCATCGGGATCGATAAAATCGGGATCGTACAACGCACTTTGATCGTGAGCAATAAAGCCTACGGTAAGGCCAAGGAAGTGATAGATTGGCCCCATCCAGCCGGCACCGACTTTCGCTAGATAATCGTTGACCGTCACCAGATGGACACCTTTGCCCTCCAGTGCGTTCAGGTAGAGTGGTAGGGTTGCGACCAGCGTTTTACCTTCGCCTGTCTTCATCTCGGCAATCTTGCCTTGATGCAACACAATGCCACCGATCAGTTGCACATCGTAATGGCGTAATCCAATCGTGCGATGGGCAGCTTCGCGCACCGTGGCAAAGGCTTCGGGCAAAATATCATCAAGCGTCTCGCCATCGGCCAGACGCTGGCGAAATTCATCGGTTTTTGTGCGCAGTTCTGCATCGCTCAGCGCGGCAAACTCAGGTCCCAGCCGGTTAATTTCTTCAACAATTGGTTGCAACCGGCGCAGCTCTTTCTCATTGCTGTCGCCGAGCAAACGCCGGAGAAAGTTCAACATAGATACACCTCATGACAGGTAGTCTGTCCTGCCTGGTACTAGACATAATGATCGCCTTCCCAACGTAGTCAGCGATACTCACTCACTTCATTATAGCATTGCTGTCTGTTTCGGTGATGATCTGTTCAAAAATGTCAACGACGTGTGGATCAAAGTGACGTCCGGCCTGTTCTCGAATATAGGCCAGTGCTCGTTCGCGTGACCACGCTGCTCGATAGGGGCGATCGCTGGTCAGTGCGTCATACACATCAACTACCGCAAAGATGCGGGCGGCCAGTGGAATTTCTTCACCTCGCAGGCCGCGTGGATAGCCGGTACCGTCCCATTTTTCATGGTGGCACCACGGAATATCGAGCGCAGGGGCCAGAAAGGCAATCGGGCGCAGTAACTCGACGGCCAGAGTTGGATGGGTGCGCATAATCGCCCACTCCTGCTCGTCAAGTGGGCCGGGTTTGAGCAAAATAGCATCAGGAATGCCCATCTTGCCAATATCGTGCAAGAGTGCCCCACGGCGCACATGCAGCAGCTCTTCGTCACTGAAACCCATACGCACGGCAATACGCACCGTCAACTCTGTTACCCGCCGGGAATGCCCTTCTGTCTCACGGTCACGCAGATCAAGCGCACGTGACCAGCCTTCAATCGTCTCGTCATACGCAGCGCGTAATTCAGCATTGGCCGCCCGTAGTTGCTCGAAGAGGTCGGTACGGTGAAGTGCATTGGCTGCCAGTTCGGCAATATCACGCAGGAGATCGACCTCAAACGAATTAAGTGGTGTAGTACGGGTGATCAGCAGGGCACCGATGGTGCGGTTGGCGGCGTTCAGCGGGATGCCAACAGCGATCTGGGTCGTATTCTGTACTATATCGGTAACGTCTATCAGCCCATCGGTCTGGGCCAGCCGTTCGGCCAGGGCAGCCAGTATGGTCGGTTGTGAGGCGAGATTGCCCAGACAGTTGTACGCCAGATCGATGGTAAGGGTTGATCCCCGTGGCCGCAACAGTGCAATGCTCTTGGCCTGCATCACTTTGCGCACCTGATCGAGTAAAATCGGCGTCAACTCAGCCCACAACTGAGCAGGGCGCAGAGCTGTGCCAATGTTAGCCAGAATAATACGCCGCTGTTCTTGGGCAACCTGCTCGGAAATATCTTGTTTGATAGCGATAAAACGACGAATCTCACCATGTTCGTCGGTGACCGGTGTAATGGTCATCTCTTCATGATAGAGGCTACCGTCTTTTCGGCGATTGATAATTCGCCCACGCCATGGCTGCCCGGAGAGGATGTGATTCCAGAGTGCGCTATAAAATTCGTTGTCATGTTTGCCTGAACGCAGTATCCGGGTGGAATGACCAATCACTTCGCTAACCTCATAACCGGTGAGCGTGGTAAAGGCAGGATTAGCCCATTCGATAATACCGTTCCGATCCGTGATCACTATCGTGTTTGCAGCATCATTCAGCGCCTGTGCCTGCAATTGCAATTGATAATGTTGTTGATGGATCTGGGCACGGTAATACGCATTTTCAATCGCCACCGCTAAATGGTTACGGAAACCTTCACTTTTGATAATGTAATCTGCTACGCCGAGGCGTAGTGTCTGCAAGGGAAACTCTTCATTGCCCGGTTGTGCCAGCACCAGCACCGGCTGCTCAAGGCGACGAAACTGAATCAATTCCTTTACCAGATCGAGCATTGTCAGGTTGGGTTGCGCACAATCGATGAGAACAACATCACCGACCGCCCGGTGATGATCGAGATGGTGAAGAAATGTTCGCCAGCCATGGATGAGGGTGCAATGGAGATGCGGCGCTGAACGCTGGAGATGTTGGAGCGTCACTTCGCTATCTGTTGTCGCCAGGGCGATGAATGACACCTGAATGATTTGACTACGGCGGACCTGTTGTGAATGGAAGCGCTGGCAGGCTTGCTCAACAATTGCACCGATCCGATCAAGGTAATCGTCGCGCTTGACAACATAATCATCGGCGCCGGCTTTCAGTGCGCTGATGACCATGTGGTCGCCACCGCCACCAGTAAGAATCACAACCGCGAGCGGCAAGTTACGTGCGCGAATGAGGGCAAGCAGATCAAGCCCATCACCGTCGCGTAGATGCAGATCAAGCACTACTCCGGCGTAAGGCGTGGTCGCAGGTGATAGCGTTTGCAGATGTTCGTAAGCTGCCCGGTATGATGAAAAGTGCGTGATGGCAATCTCTGGATGGTAAAACTGCATTGTGCGCCGGAACAGATCGGCGTCAAAAGGATTATCTTCAATGAGCAGCAGATGGTTCGGATAAGCCAACATGTGGAATCTCCAGATAGAAGACAGCACCGACACCGGGACTGCTTTCGGCCCATACCCGCCCGCCCATGCGTTCAATCGCTTTGCGGACAATCGCCAGTCCAACCCCTGAACCCGGGTAGGTCTCCTGTGAATGTAAACGCTGAAAAATGGTAAAAATACGCTCGTGATCGCGCATGTCAAAGCCAATTCCATTATCTTTGACCCACAACCGCACCATCTCATCGTGAACATCACTCCCGATGGTCAGGCGTGGTTGGGGAACATGCGCACTGAATTTGATCGCGTTATCGATCAGGTTGCGCAAGGCAAGCGCCAGACCGGTGGCATCGGCATGCAGGTGGGTGCAACGTAAGTCACGCTCAACCACCATGCGGTGCTCCAGAATCTGATCCGTGTAATAGCTGAGCAGCTCATCAATCAGGCCGGACAAATCAATGACGCTGTAGTGTAGTGCCTTTCGCTCAACATGAGTATATTCCAGCAGATCATCGATCATCTGACTCATCTGCGCTGCTGCTGTCCGAATGCTGTGCAGACACTGCTGCCCATCCTCGTTGAGGCGCTGGATGTGGAAGCGGAGGAGAAGCTGACTATACCCGTCAATGACCCGTAGTGGCGCTTTCAGATCATGCGAGATAGTTGCGGTGAAGGTTTCCAGTTCCTGATTAAGTTCGCTTAATGCCTGGTTGGCCATCTGTAAGGGTGCTGTACGCTCTATTATTCGCTGTTCGAGCGAGGTATTTAACTCTTGCAAGGCAGCATTCGTTGCCCGGAGTTCATCGTTCATCCGCTGATAGTGTCTCATCGTCCGCCAGCGCTCAATCCCTAACCAGCCGGCCATTAGCAACACAAAAAGCCAGCCTTTGATCGTTTGCCAGTTCGTCAATTCGTCTATATTCACGGTAATAGCAGCCAGCAACCGATCCGAGAAGAGAACCCACGAACCGGCAATGAGCAGGTACCAACCGGCCAGACGAATTGCGCTCGCTATCGGTTCGTTGGTGCGCCAGAAATGGCGAATAGATGCAAACGACATATCTCTATCCCAGAGAGCGTATGCAATGCGAATACGTCGTGGAGTCATCTGACGGGGATGTGCTCTTGTTTGAGCTACTTTTCTTATCATATCATACTAAAATTGATTATGCTATGCTACAATCGCCGACGTAGATCATCGTCGTAGTCGGCATCGCTATTTATCTGTCTGGGAAATCCGTGATGCATGTTGTCTGATGCGGTAAGATAGTAGTGGTTCGTAACACAACATACATACCGACGAAATGGATCGATACATACAGTGGCCGAAGAAAGGCGGCCTTCCGAGCGTGCAGGTGCAGCAGGTTCGGTAAATCAGGCGACATGGCAAAAGCAGGAGTGCTATACGTTGGCACCGACAATGGTCTTTACATCTTCAGCGATCCAGGCGGCACGGGACGCTGGCGGCTGTTGCCTGATGTTGCGCTAGCCAATGAACAGATTATCGGTCTGGTAGCAGCCGACTCGCAGAGCCTGGTGGTGGCAACGAAGCAGGCGTTTCAACGCAGCGATGATGGTGGTCGGCAGTGGCGTGAAGCCGATGCTGAAGATCGAATGTTGTTCAATTTTCTGAATAGTCAGCGGGTGCCGGTAGCCACAGTGCAGGGTATGGGTGTGTGGCGTTATTCAGAACCACCACTGTCCGATAGTTCGCTACTGGCTGTGCTCTCTGGAAAGCAAGAGGTGCTGCTGGCAGTAACTGCTGATGGGAAGCGCATGCTACGCAGTGATGATGGCGGCAAGACCTGGCAGGATGTGTCGGTGACGTTCCAGGGGCGGCTGAGTGCCTTCGCTCCGAGTAGCTATCATATCGACGTGGTTTGGGCCGGAACCGACACAGGTCAAATTTTGCGCAGCGATGATCGGGGCCGCACATGGCAACATGTTGGCAATGTGCCCCATGCGGTGCGCTGTCTGGCTGCCGTGCGCGTGGCGTAATGTGCTGGTTCTTTGGCCGGTACGGTGTTATGGTAATCCCTGGAAGTAGCATAGGCTGCGACCTGTGCTACTTCAGTTCTTCTGCCCTTCCCCCGCTGTTGTAGCTCCACTCACCGGTCCGCGATTATGGTTTCCCTAGTATCCATAAAAGTCGGTATATCCCTCCCGCTCAAGGCGAGCCATCATCTGGGCCAGACGTTCGGCACTCCGCGAGAGGCGCCCTGCGCAAATCGCATGTAAGCCGTTGAGTGCCTGTCGGAAGTGAGGGGTGTCCTCACCGCGCAAGCGCGGTAGTAGGCGCTGGAGAATCTGAAGATCGAGTGCTTCTAAGGGGTTCATGTCTGTTGCCTGCCCAACGAAGCCGAGTATCTCGCGCAAGGCGCGATAACCTGCCGGCTTTCCGGCAGCAGTCAGGTGGTGCTGGATGTCACTCAAGATCTGCCAGACCTGATCGCTGGCTATTGGATACTGTGAGCGCAAGGCGGCCATATCGACCGTTCTTAATTCGATTAAGTTGGCGCGGTCGAGCACTTTATCGCTCAGCGCAAACGTGCTTTCATCGACATTGATTGTTCCGATAAGGCGTAGATTGATCGGTAAACGGATGGGGTTGCGTACCACACCACCACCGGCTAATGGCGTCTCTGCCAGGGGTGTGCCCAGATCGATCAGTCCCTCTACCGTCTCTATCGCTGACAGGATGGGTGCCAGGTAGTATTCGGGCCGTGCCAGGTTCATCTCATCGAGGCAGACAATATAGATTTGATCCGGATCAGCAGCCGCTTTCAAGAGAAAGTTTAAGAATGGCGTGGGCTGGTAGAGGCCGGTCAGTGAGTTGTAGTAGCCGAGGAGATCGCGGGCACTATGCCAGTCAGGTTGTACTGCGACCAGCAGATAGCAGGGGTTCGGCTGCCCTTCGCCAACGCCAATCAGGGCATCGGCGTACAGGCGAGTCAGCCAGGTCTTGCCACTCCCGCTTGGCCCGGCCAGGATGACCAGTGGTCGGGCCTGTACTGCAAGGTGAAAAGCGTGTAGGGTGCGTTCGTCGATGATCATTCCGCGCCGTTTAATCGACGTAGCGATCTGTGCCACTGATGATGCACCCGTCTGATAACGAGCTGGCGTTTCACGTAGGGTATTTGTCGTTGCCAGATCGATTTCGGCTTGCTCCATCAGCGCTTCATTGAGCGGCAGCAACGCACAAATGTCGTCAATCAGACGTTCGGCATCGGGTAGGGCATCCCAGTCGTAGACGAACCCTGCCCACAGGTAGTGTGCTCGACTGTTGAGATAATGATCGATCCAGCGCATCCCTGTCATCGGTAGACGGCGACCGGCAAAACGAGCCTGGCCCTCGTGTTCGATCCGATCAATCAGTGTTTCCCACACCGGACGCGCATGACTCCAAAGGTGGGCAAGTTGTGGCCGGCGTACACCCCACAATTGTAACCCAACAGTGACGGTGCGCTCGACTCCGCTGGCCGTTAGCATAACACCGGCACCACGGGGTGGTCGATCAAAAGCAAACCAGTAGTCGGTGATGGGATCGCGCCGACCACCACCGCGATCAATTGCCCGCCGTGATTTAAAACTCAATTCGTACAGCGGCCATTGTTGTGGCAAGAGCGCCGCTGCACGCTCTGCAGCGCGATTGGCCAGTACCAGCATCTCAGGGTGTAACAGGCGTTGCACGGCCTGCCAGCGTTCAGAAACGCCGGGTTGTAACAATGCTTGCAATGCAGCAGAAGAGAACGGCATCAGGCAGTTGGTGGGCGTAAGTAGAGCTGCGGATCAAGTCCTGATTCATTTTGACCGGCATGGAAGACGATAGTGAGCCGTGGTAACATCTCACGTAATTCAATAGCCAGAGCAATTGCAGCCTCTTCAACCAGATCACGGTCAAGGCGGAGGATCGGAAACTGACGGGTGACGGTCAGTTGTGCCAGTACTGGTTCCTGATCGACACTGTACTGTATCGTAGCGTTGATATCGAGATTTTGCTCGATATCAGGTTGGTCGGTGAAGAGATCAATCACCTTCTTTGCCTGTGCTGATGTATCTGCTGTCGCTTGCTCGGCATGACTCAGCGGTAAGTGGTAGGTCAGCTCAAATCCCAGCAGGTTTCGCGTATCGATTGGTTGACCGACAAGTTGATTGAAGGTGTCAATCATTGCCTGACCATGCAAGGAAATGACGGTGAGTTCTGCCGGCCATTGCAGGCCGATCACTGCTCGCAAGGGCAGCCGTGTCCAGGGACCACGTTTATCGATGTTGGGGGGGAAGCACGTAACGTGCAGGCTTCGCCCCAGTGTGTGGGCGTCTATTAACTCTTGGGTATGGACAATATTGATCTGTTGGTGCTCAAGCTCTTCGATCAGAATTGAGATCAGTTGCTCATAGGTGAGCATAAAAGCCCTCTGAAGCAGATCGATAATACCTGTATCTCGATTATACCACTCTCGGCGCGGAAGTGTGGCACCTCCTCTGGTATAATACGAAATGCTGTGCGGTTCAGGATCATCGGAAAGCATAATGGCAGTTCAGTCGCTCTATCGAAAATGGCGTTCACAGACCTTTGCTGAGCTGGTCGGGCAGGAGCATGTCGTGCAGACGCTCCGCAATGCGATTGCCGAAGATCGGGTTGGCCATGCCTACCTGTTTACCGGCCCTCGCGGTGTTGGGAAGACGACTATGGCCCGCCTGCTGGCCAAAGCGGTGAATTGTCTTAACCCCGATCCCACAGCCCGACCGTGTGGCGTGTGTGAGATGTGTGTTGCCATTGCCGAAGGACGTGCCGTTGATGTGATCGAGATGGATGCCGCTTCCCACACCAGTGTGGAAGATGCGCGCGAGATCATCGAGCGGGTGCAGTTTCGACCGGCCGAAGCCCGCATGAAGGTCTACATTATCGACGAGACTCACATGCTCTCGACGGCGGCGTTCAATGCCTTGCTGAAAACGCTGGAAGAGCCACCCGATCACGCCCTCTTCATTCTCGCCACCACCGAAGTTCATAAGGTTCCCGCCACGATTCTGTCGCGCTGCCAGCGCTTTACCTTCGTTCGCCATAGTGTCTCGGCGATGGCCGCTCATTTGCGCCGGATTGCAGCAGCGGAAGGGATTGTGCTGGCCGAGGGTGTGCCTGAAGCAATTGCCCGCGCTGCCACCGGTAGTATGCGCGATGCTCTTGGTATTCTCGAGCAACTGGCTTCGTTTGTCGAAGGCCCGATCACGCTACCGCAGGTGCAAAGCCTGCTTGGTATGACGTCGGCGGCTGAAGTTGATGCGTTGATCACGGCTCTTGTCAATCACGATCTGACAGCAGCGCTGCGTGCAGTGCATGGGGTTGCCAATCAGGGGGCTGATGTACGTCAGTTCACCCGTGATCTGGTAGAACGTCTGCGTGCAGTGATGGTGCTGAAGGCGACCGGTGATCGCACACTGCTTGATTTAAGCGATGACGAAGTGGCGCTCTTGGGACAATGGATACAGCAGGCCGATATGGCTGCGTTGGTGCATTGGGTAAAGCTGTTTAGCAATCTCGATGCACAGTTACGTACAACACCCTATGGGCAGTTACCCCTCGAAGTAGCAGTCGTTGAGGCGTTGTTGGCACTACCATCGGTTGCGCAACCTGTCTCTTCATCTGCCTCAACGACTCGTTCCGCTTCATTGGCAGGACGTTCCCCGACCAGCCGTCCCAGTGCTGCTGTACCGGCAATCGTTCCGCAAACCGAACCCGTTCGCGCCCCCGTACATCCCGAACCAGTACTGCACAGCGTTGTTGCGCCGCCACCTCCAGCACCCGAACCGGTATCTGCATCCGGTAGTGAAGTACCGTTGGATGCAACACCTGTTCCCGATCCGCCACCACCGCCACCAGAGGCATGGGCAGCGACCCGCCAGATGCGTTCGCCCGCCGATCCTGCGGTTGCTCGTGCTGCCGATGCTGATATGTCGGTGCTTGAACAGCTTGAGGCGATTTGGGAAGATTTCAAGCGTGATGTTCGTCCGCGCAGCCCGACCGTGCAGGCGCTACTCAATAGTGCGCGTCCGTATGATGTCGAAGGCAATACTATCGTGCTGCTGGTGACATCCTCGTTCCACAAAGAACGCCTGGAAGAACCGAAGAATCGGTCGCTTCTCGAAGATTTATTACGTCGTCGTTTGGGAAAGACCTACGCGGTACGCTGTACCATCGAGGAAAAGTCGGTTGAACCCACCGATCTGCGCGGAAAAATTCGCGAAGCTCGTAAAGATGAACTGGTTCGTGCTGCATTGAATATCTTTGATGCCCATATTGTAGATATTGAGCCGCTCGATCCTGAATAATAGCTGCGGGACAACTGTACAATTGTGTAGTAGTGTGGTACTCTACCCATATCTACGCTCACATATCTTTGCCGGCTTCACGTGTTTTGGTACAGGCAATTGCAATTATCAGGGTAAATAGAAGGGAGACTGTCGGATGAATCAGCGTCAGCTCATGCAAATGGCTCAACAGATGCAACGCCAGATGCAAAAGGTACAGGAAGAACTGGCTGCCACCATTGTCGAAGGGACGGCTGGTGGTGGTGTGATCACGGTCAAAATGAACGGTCATCGCGAAGTGCAATCGATCACGATTTCGCCAGAGGTTGTCGATCCTGATGATGTTGAGATGTTGCAGGATATGTTGTTAGTTGCGATTAATGATGCCTCGCGCAAAGCGCAGCAGTTGGCTGAAGAGCGCATGCAGCCGTTGACCGGCGGCCTCAAGGGACTGTTCTAAATCGGCATTTTCGTCCTGGTGATGGGGTGAATGTGCCGGCGTTGCATATTGTCGCCGACGGATCTGCGGTGGAGATGATATGACTGTTCGCACGGATCAATTAATTGCCGCGCCGGTGGCTCGTCTGATCGAGGAATTTGCCAAACTTCCCGGTATCGGCCCAAAGACGGCATCACGCCTGACCTTTTATCTCTTACGGGCTGAACCAAAACAGGCGCAGGCGCTGGCGCAAGCTATTCTCGATGTGAAAGAACAGGTTGGCTACTGCCGACGCTGTTTTAACATCACTGTGGGTGAGCTGTGTGCAATTTGTCTCGATCCGTCGCGCGATCAAACCAAAATCTGTGTGGTTGAGGAGCCACTCGATGTGCTGGCTATCGAGCGTACTGGCGCCTATCGCGGTCTGTATCATGTCCTCCACGGCCACATTGCTCCGCTCGAAGGTGTCTATCGCGAAGATCTCAAGATCGAAGAACTTCTCGCCCGGGTTCGTTCCGAACCTGTCCAGGAAGTGATCCTTGCCACAAACCCCAATACCGAGGGTGAGGCCACTGCCTTTCTGCTGCTTCGCGACCTCGCCCCTCTTGGTGTACGGGTGACCCGGCCAGCACGCGGGTTGCCGACCGGTGGCGATCTCGAATGGGCCGATCCGGAAACGCTCGGCTCCGCCTTTGAAGGACGACGTGAGTTATAAGCCGGTTCCTTCTTCCCCCCAACGGGGGTAGGTCAGGCAGGGTGCTCCCTCCCCCCAACGGGGGTAGGTCAGGCAGGGTGCTTCCTCCCCCCAACGGGGGGAGGTCAGGCAGGGTGCTTCCTCCCCCCAACGGGGGGAGGTCAGGCAGGGTGCTTCCTC
>NZ_DAOTZQ010000075.1:0-88774 GCF_034434295.1 Chloroflexus sp. | reverse complement strand
CCCCCGCTCACCCCCCGCAGGGGAGAGGAGTCTCCCGCCCCAGTGCATACAGAGACGAACTGAACATCAGCATAACCCAACGTCTAATGGATTACATCGGAAAGCCCTAACGCCGCTCACTGCGCTCCCCTCTCCCGCTTGCGCGGGAGAGGGGCCGGGGGTGAGGGCGTTCCCCTCAATTCGATCCCCCCGCTACGGCTTCTGCTGGGGTAAACGGACGTCAGCCACCTGCCAGCCTCTCACGGTAAAGGTGACTGTAATCTCAAATCGTACCTTGCCATGATGACAGGTAAACTCGAGTGGCACATCCAACCTGGTTCCCAGCAAGGGCCAATCGGGTGCACGGTACGGCCCAAGCACGATCATCGGCGGCTGATGCACCTGATGCCAGCTATCGATCAATAGACGGAGCACAACGGGCTGATGGATCCCGGTAGCAGTGGCCTGTAGTGCTGCCTGGTCATGTTGCTCAATAGCACGGAGCAGCTTGTAGATTGGTACAGTTGGCTGATGAAATGGCCGCATCAAGCGCACAAGGCTCTCTGCTACATAGCCAGGCATTGCCGGCATATAGCACAGCAGGATCAAGACACCGGTCAAACCGGCAAGAATAGAGCGCTGCATATCATTTCCTGACTAGATATGGCGACAAAGCCGGTAGCGATCCTGATGTTCGCTACCGGCTATTGGTACTCCTACTTAAGCGTGCGCAGGTACGCCATCAAATCGGCCATCTGCTGATCGGTCAGATTGTGCGAAGGCATGTAGCCAATTTTACCGGTACCACCGGTGCGGATCCACTCGGCTACATTTGACTCACTGCGCTCTTTCCCGTTGGGCAACAGACCGTTGTAGTCTACACCTTTGGGCAGGTTTGGACCGCTGGCACTAAACAGACCAGCCAGCCCCGGTCCAATCAGCACTTCTTTTGTCGTAGTATGGCAGGGTGCACACTGCCCGAACACCTCCTGACCTCGTTGCGCATCACCTTTCACCGAGATTGACGTATCAAGCAACACGGCTGGTAGTTCGTTGGTTGCTGTGGAAGATGACGACGTGGCCTGATTGCCCCCACCACAACCGGCAATCAGTGCAAGCAAAAACAACGCAAAGATCCATGCACTCATGCGTTTCATTGGTAAATCTCCTTTGCAGCTCCGAGACATGCCAGAGAACACACGTACCTTACGAGCAGGAGACGTGCAGCGTCTCTGCAAATCCTGCTCAGTCAGACCATCCGCAAACGCTGAGGCATGCAACGCGGTGGCGGTCTCGGTGGAGCGTAGGAGAGACCAGGCAAGAAAGATAGAGAACGGACACAGAGGAGGAGAATAACGACGAATACCAGAATGCCGGCTACAACCGGGGGGAGGGACTCAAAGACCGCTCGTGGCCACACAGATTTGATAGGCATCGATGCAAATTGGCCATGATCAACCGACACCGGCAGAGGTGCATCACAGAAAAAAAAGCTCACAGAGGTGACCTCATTGGCCTGCATCCAATCGTGGATGAGGCAGTGCAATACACAGCTCAGGGGGCTTAATAGACCCAGCTCAACCACTACCAGGATGGACAGGAAGCGTAACCCCCATGCACTTAATTGCTGTAATTGCCGATTATAGCGGCCATTGTGAAAGATTGTGCTATTTTTCACGCTTCTATCATGCGATAGTGCAGGTTGTTTGTCAAGCACCCAGTGGAGAGATTCCGCAACTTTCTGGCCGCAATGACAGGGAATGGAGTACGGGGAATAGCAGCAAGATGGGCATGACCGTCCCGTTTACAATACCTGACATGATCGATCCCGTTCGTCTCGGTTTTGGACAAGACGAACGGGATCGGCGGAGAGGGGGAAAGAGTCACTACTTACTCTAACGTGCGCAGGTATGCCAGCAAATCGGCTATCTGCTCATCAGAGAGAGGCATTGGCGGCATGGAACCGATACTCCCCGATCCACCAGTCCGAATCCACTCGGCAACATTGGCCTCACTCCGCTCCTTGCCGTTCGGCAACATACCCTGGTAGTCAACGCCATCCGGCAACGTTGGCCCATTGACGCTAAACAGACCGGCCAATCCTGGACCAAGTAGCACATTCGTAGCCGTAGAATGACACCCTGCACACGACGAAGCGAAAATCGCCTGCCCGCGATTGGCATCACCCTTTGCCGAGAGCGACGTATCGGCTAATGCTGGCGGCAGAGGCATTTCTACATGCTCAGATGAAGCAGCAGAACTTTCCGACGAACCGGACTGCTGGGCGGCAGCAGCCTGCTCTGACGTAGTTGCCTGGGCAGGTGTGGCTGCCTGTTCAGAAGCGGGGGCCGACGCAGGTGCTGGAGTCTGCACAGCACTGCCGCAGGCGGCGAGCAAGGCCAATAACGTCAACCCATAGATCCAGTAGAGTATCTGTTTCATCAGACGTCTCCTCACAATTGAAACATTCCATTTGCGAACAATTACAACCATCAGGAAGACCTGCAAGCCTTCTCAGGTTTCGATAAACACCAGGTATGGCTAGTATAGACAAATGAACTGAGAAAAGAGAAGATCCAAAAGCGTCAACATCGTGAACCAAACAGCTCATCTTGAAGGCAATACCAGATGGCGATCACGATTCCACACCCGGTTTAGAACGCTCGCACTTCGCGCTATCGCAGCACTGTCGACAGTGAGCGCACAGCCGTGCACCCCTACCGATATGGCAATCGGCCTCCAAACCTGCAATGGATAGCAGCTCGCACATCACCACCAAAACCACACACCGACGTAGACACCGATCACACGCAGGTTCCTCGTGTCGCATGGTTTGGAGTGCGCAGCCGTGCTGCCGCATCCACCGTCCGCCAGACCTGGCGCTTGTCGCACCGGTTCCATCAACACCGGTAGAACAGCAAGCAGATCACACAATCCAACCATCACCCCGGCCCTGAGCGATACATACCGTGTGCAAACGATACTCTCACCCTGGGAACGCACACCTCCGGCGCACTCAACCGGCCCACGACAGCGGCGACAGCCACCCCCACTGGCGACTCCCGCCCCCAGCGGGGCGGGCCGGGGTGGGGGCGGGTCGGCATACGCTGGGAACGCACGCCTCCGGCGCACCCAGTTGGATGTCGCACCCTAAACCAGCCCACAACAGCGGCGACAGCCCCCCACTGGCGACTCCCGCCCCCAGCGGGGCGGGCCGGGGTGGGGGCGGGTCGGCATACGCTGGGAGCGTGCACCTCCGGTGCACTCATCACCCTGCCTGCGTAGGCGACTCCCGCCCCCAGCGGGGGCGGGCCGGGGTGGGGGCGATACAAACCCAGAAAACTGGAAAGCGGAAAGCGATGCACAGTGGTTCCACCACTGGTCACGCAGCTGGCGCATGCGTCGTTAGCAAGCCACGCTGCCACTCGCTGGTCTCCCCTCTCCCGTGCCGGGCACGGGAGAGGGGCCGGGGGTGAGGGCGTTCAGCCCATACAGCAAATCCACGTCTGAGGAACAGAATCAATAGCAAATAAACACCACCACCTCACCCTTACCGGTTGGCGAGGACTTCCCGTGGCAACGTTGTCGGATCAGGGGTTACTGTTGGCTCAGGGGCAGGACCGGTATCCGTCCAGCCCTGACTTTCGAGGGTCATCGGTACATCGGCAATCACCATGTCGTGGTTACAAACAATCTGGCACGAAAGCCGGTATTGCCCAAGCAATCCTCGTTCACTCAGTTTGGCGTACTCAGCCGCCGTCATCTCTTCCGGCTCACCTTCAGCAAACGCCACCCGGCAGGTCGTGCAGCGGGCATAACCGCCACAACGGTGACCAATCGCAATCCCGGCCTGCTCAATCGCCAACACCAGCCGGGTACCGGCTGCAACATCAACTGCACGATCACCAATCGTGATCTTGGGCATACATCCTCCCTCGACAATGTGTTAATTGCGATAGTAGTATATTTTCAAACTACCATGAGACGAACACGCTGTCAACACCGGCGACGTTCACTGCCGATCTGACCGTACTACTACACTGCTATCGCAGAAACCGTCGTCCTGACATCGGTCCTAGCGAAGATCAACTTTCTCCATTAACAGACGTACATAATTGCGCAGTTCTGCCGCAGTACTACCGGTAGCGTCATCAACGACCTGAGAATCGGCGAGATCGCCCAGCAACGTTTGCGCACTGCGCAGAGTACGGCGTGCCGCTTCGGGTTGCCGAAGCTGCGTATACACATGAGCCATACTAATATACCCGACAATTAAGCAGGGATCGAGGTATACGCTCCGACGGTACGCAGCTAATGCGGCTTCGAGGTGACCAACATGCTCAGCGATTTGACCCTGCAAATGGTATGCGGGTGCGAATAGCGGATGAGCTTTGATCAGAGCTTCAATCTGCGTCTGCGCCTGTTGCCAGTCACCCCGATCAGCCGCCGTGCGAGCCGTGTGCAGTAAGTCTTCAGGACGAGCAGGTGCAGGAGTTGATGCGCCGGACAGCACACCCGGCGAGGTAGGGGCAGATGATGCACGGGGAGGTAGAGAGAGTGATACCGGTGAGGCAGGCAGGGCTGGTGGAGACGACGGCACTATGTGCCCGGATTGATCCGGCGTTGATGCGTTCGTAAACAACGGTGCCTGTAAAGGTTTGCGGTAAAGAATGGTTCCCGGCGCGTTATGGGTTTCAAATTGTCGGTAGAGCACTACGTTCGGTTCAGCATGACCAACCACCAGCCAACCGCCGGGAACCAGCGCATCGTACAACCGCTGCACGACCTGCCGTGTCGTCTCCTCATCGAAATAGATCATGACATTGCGGCAGAAGATCAGGTCGAAGGCCACAATCCCCAGGTGCGGTGCCGGGTAGGTCGGCTCAGCAAGATTGAGCTGAGCAAATGTTACGGTTTGGCGAATATCATCATTCAAGCGCCACAATCCCTTTTCCGGTTCAGCCACAAAATAGCGGTCACGCAAATCATCTGGGGTTTCGCGAAATGACCAGTTACCGTAGCGCGCTTCACGGGCACGGTTGAGAAACCGACGATTAATATCGGTGGCCAGAATACTCACCTGCCAGGGTGGATTGGCGGGCAGCACTTCGTGCAACGTAATTGCCAGCGAATAAGGCTCCTCACCGGTTGCACAACCGGCACTCCCGACCCGGAGATAGCGCATCGTTGCACGGCGTTGCATCAGGTCGGGGAGGATGATGTCACGCAGAGCCGCGAATTGTGCGGCATTACGAAAAAAATAGGTCTCACCAATGGTAAGCTCGGCAATCAGCTCATCCCAGGCTGACGGACGGCTCTCAACCATAGCCAGAAGTTGCTCAAAACTCTCCACTCCCAGATATAATGCCAACCGTTGCAGGCCATGGGTCAGATCAGCACGACGCTGCTCTGGGTAAGACAATCCAGCACGTTGGCGCAATAGCGTCGCAAACCGATTGTACAGCTCATCCGACAGCATAAGCATCTCTCTAACCTGCCAGTCTGAAGAAATCGTTGAACACAGTCACCCTACCCAATAATCCCTACATACTGCTTCCGTTCTCTTCCTCCCTCTCTCCTACTTTCCTATTTCCTCTCTCCCCGCCCTTATTCCCTCTCTCCTGGATTTCCTACTTCCTACTTCCTCTGTCCTATCTCCTATCCCCTACTTCCAACCTCCTAGCTCCTCTTTCCTATCTTCTATCTTCTATCTCCCATCTCCCCTCCCTTTCCCAGCACTGCCGCAATCGCCATCCCCAATTGTTCCAGTGGTAATTCATGATGAACAGCGCCGCGGACTTTGGCCATCTTCGGCATCCCATAGACAACACACGAAGCTTCATCCTGACCAAACGTTGTCCCACCGACTCGCACCAGTTCCAGCAGCCCCTGGGCACCATCGTCACCCATACCGGTCAAAATTACCCCAATCGCACGCGCACCATAATGGCGGGCCACACTGCTAAACAAACGGTCAGCACTTGGACAATAGCGATCAGCCGGCGTATTCTTTTTTATGTCAACTGCATGGTATTGGGTCAGCTCAAGGTGGTGGTCATCTCGTGGCAGATACACCCGACCGGGCAGGATCGGCGTCTCTTGTTCGACAACATGAACCGGCAATGAAATGGTGCCGGCAAGCCAATCAGCAAAAGCCTGCATAAATCCTGATGTCACGTGTTGAGCGATCACAATGGGCAGTGGGAAACTACTTCCCAAATCACGAAGGATCGTTTGGAGCGCTGCCGGACCACCGGTTGAGGCCGCGATAGCCAGGATGGCATATTCCCTGTTGACCTGATCTATCCGCTTCGGCGTCAGCCGCGGTGGATGGCGGGTGACCACCTTAACCCCGGCCATTAAACGTAAAGTACGGATCAAATGGTCACGATCAGCAGCACTGGCAGGATCGGCAGGGCCAGATGGTTTACGGACAACCGCCAATGCCCCGGCTGCCAGTGCAGCCATAACACGTTGTTCCGCATCGCCATCGCCGGTGCTTGAACTAAAGAGCACAATTGGAGTTGGGCGTTGTTGCATAATTTGGCGGGTTGCTTCATACCCATCGAACACCGGCAAATGGATATCCATTGCTACCACATTCTGACGAGTCAGATCGAAGCCATCCAAACGCGGCATATCAATATCGCTCAGGACAAGCTGACATCCACCCTGATTTTGCAAGTTGTGCAATCGTTCCAGGGCCTCCTGACCATCAGTTGCCAGCACAACCCGATAACCGGCGGCTTCCAGGATGTTCTTCTCCAATGTACGAGTCGTGATTGAGTCATCAACCACGAGGATTGTGGGCGAACGGGTAGGCGCAGGACTGGCAGTCGGTAACATCACTCCATGCTCAACCGTCAGGGCTGTCCGTAGCAGGCCGACTGCATCGAGAATCGGTGCCACACTGCCATCAGCGAGAATTGCCGCGTCACTTACAAAGCGAACCCGTTGTAATGGTGGTGGCAGCCGGTGAACGACGAGATCGATCTCTTCGCCGATAGAATCAACAATACAGGCAATTTGTCGTTCATTACTCCCGATCAATAACGCCGGCTTGGGGCTAAGGAAATCGATCACTGTCTCTGACGAAAAACCGATGAGTCGGGCCAGCGAAATCAGTTGGAGTGCTCGTCCATCAACAATTACAACCGGACGGCCTTCCAGAGTGTGAATTTGTGTACGGTTGACCTGCACCACACGGCGCAGACTATCGACCGGTAAGGCAAAGACTTGATTATTCACATACATCAGCAGCCCGTGCGTGCGCATAAGGGTGAGCGGGAGTGCCAGTGTGAATGTTGTCCCCTGACCAGGAATACTCATCACCGTCACGCTCCCCCCCATTCGCTCGACAGTTGTCCGCACGACATCAAGACCAACACCGCGTCCCGACAGCTCACTGACCTGTGCTTTCGTCGAGAAACCCGGAGTAAACAGGATATCCATAATTATCGCATCATCGACATGCTCACTGTCGTGTTGACTCAACAAACCGAGCCGGAGCGCATGCCGTTTAATATCTTCCCGATCAATCCCGGCGCCATCGTCACTGATCACAAGATTGAGGCGGTCACTGCTGGCGTTCGCCGTCAGACGGATCATACCGGTGGGTGCTTTCCCTCTGGCCTTACGCACTTCAGGGGGTTCAATCCCATGATCCACTGCATTGCGGAGCAAATGCAGACAAATCTCATACACCTGATCGAGGACCTGACGATCAGCCTCTGCTCCGGAATCCTCGACGACAAATGTCACTTCTTTCCCGGCGCTACGAGCCAGATCGCGCACGTGCAGGCGTAACGAGCCAACAATCCTGCTCAGGGGCGACATGCGGGTACGCTGAACCTGGGCCTGCATCCGCGTGCTAATATCGGCCAGGAGATCGTGATTATCGCGGGCCTGATAGGCAAGCTGAGTCAATGTTGTGCCAAGTGCACTGATAACATCATTTGCCTGCCTGAGCATATCGATGACAATCTGTTGTTGACTTTGCGGAATGAGATGACCATCAGCATGCAACGATGATCCATGGCGCAAGAACGGTGCAGTTCGCCGCCAGGTGCGCTGCCAGCGCTCAGGCAGCCGGGCCAGTTCTTGCAGATCACGGGCAAGCTGACGGGTACGCAGCGTGCTTGTTAACAGCTCCCCCATGTCGCTCATCAGATTGTCGAGAACGGCGACATCAACCCGGACACTTGTTTCGGCGGTCAGCGATGGCACCGATTGCCGGGGAGAAGCTTCTGAGGTGAACGAAGATGGTGATGGACTGGCTGCTCCGTTATCGTGAATATTCTGGCCGATTGACATCAGGTGAGCGAGTAAGTCATCCAATGCATCCTGATCGTCTATCTGCCCCGGCACCGCCTGTTCCATCAACGCGCCGACAACATCAAGTGCCTGATAGATCACATCACAAATGTCAGCAGTGAGCGTAAGCTGGTCCTGGCGCAGGGCAGCAAAGATATGCTCAATATGATGAGCGATCTGCTCAACGCTTTTGACACCGGCAGCGCGTGCGCCACCTTTCAGACTGTGAGCGGCACGAAACAGATGATCAATCAGCTCACGACGACGAGGGTGATCTGGTGTCCGCTCCAGATCGAGCAGCATATCGATGATTGCTTGACGATGCTCGGCCTGTTCTGCACGAAAGACGGCCAGCACCTGCGCCTGAATATCGTCATCAGAGAGCATATAAACCTCTTATTCGGATGAGCGTAAGGTCGCAAGCCGGTAGATGAAGACGATTTCGCGCTCGCTGACGCGGATACTTCCACCCGGTCACCTATAGTGGACATGGTGACCGGATACCAGTACTTCTTGACCTACAGCCGATAAATGGCTACTGTCTGCTGCAACTTCTGGCCAATGCATGCAGGTCCTGCGCTGCCCGTTCGGCCTGGCGGGTCGAAGCTAATGCCTGCGTGGTAGCCTGCCGGATATTCGCCATCGCCTGCCCAATCTGCTCCATACCTACCATCTGTTGCTGGGCAGCGGCAGCCATCTGGATATTGGCCTGGGCACCGTTTTCCACCTCACGCGCAATGCGGTGAATAATCTGCCCGGCCTGAGCGGCAAGGGTGACACCTTGCTCAACCCCCTTGGCACCCTCTTCAGTCACCATCACTGCTGCGTTGGTCGCTTTCTGGATTTCGGCCAGAATATCACGTACTTGTTGAGCAGCCGCCTTCGAGCGTTCAGCCAGTTCACGCACATGTTGAGCGACGACAGCAAAACTCTTACCTTGCTCACCGGCACGGGCGGCCTCGATAGCTGCATTCAGGGCCAGCAGATTGCTTTGATCGGCAAGTTCGCTCACCGTAGTCATGATGACGCCAATCGCCTGCGTTTGCTCGGCCAGACCGAGAATGGTCTGCGCAATCGTTTCCACGCGACTGCGAATCTGGTTCATCCCATTGATCGTGTTTTCAACCGCCTGAGCACCCTGGCGGGCAATCTCAAGTGCATTCTGGCTATCGTTAGCGACCTGCGTCGCCTGTTTTGCCGTCTGCACCGAAATCGCTTTCACTTCATCAATGGTAGTTGCGGTTTGCGTGAGAGCAGCCGACTGTTCTGCTGCCGACGAAGCCTGCTGCGTGGTAGCAGCCAGAATTTCAGCCGCCGTGGTGGAAATATCGGTATTGGCCCGTTGTACCTGAGCAGCAATTGTCCGCAATCCATCAACCATCGCGTTCAGTTGTTGACCGAGCAGCGACAGATCATCATTGTTGTTAGAGACTTTCAGCCGCACAGTAAGGTTGCCACGGGCAATCTCTTCAGCAAACGCGCTGTATTCGCGCACCATTTGCTCAAGATAATCTTTCGCCACCTTCGTCGCACTGGCCGCACGGAGTTCTTCATTCGCCCGTTGTTGCTCTTCCAGTTGGCGACGAATAGTCTCGGCCATCTGCCGGAACGCTGTTGCCAGCCGTCCAACTTCATCCCGCCCTTCAGGGAGGTCATAATGATCATGTATTCGCCCACTGGCCATTTGGAGAGATGCCTGTGTAACACCCTTCAGACGATGATCGATATTACCGGCGATAACTAAAGTGAGCAGTGTGCCGAGAATAATAGTGACTCCTGGCCCACCAATTAAAACCATCTGTAGACTTTGCAGACTTTGCGCTGATGATTCCGAGAATTGATTGAGCAGCGCTTCCTCAGAACTCACCAATTGGCCCATTATCTGACTGATGCGGGTGAAACTTTCGTGCCCGGCACGACTGGCCACGCCCTGAATCACCTCCTCAAGTTGTGCTTCATTCCGGTTCACAGCGTAACGCAGATTGATCAAAGGCTCAGCAACCTGGGTTTTCCATTTTTCAAGCTCGCGATCCACTTCTTCAAGTAATACATAAAACTCAGAATCACGTGGTACATCCCGTCGCATCTCACCGTACACCGCCAGATAGAGCTGTTTGCCACTTTCATACTTCTCCAGAAACACCGGATCGCCGGTGATCAGAAAGCCTCGTTCACCCGACTCCATCATGTGCATACTGGTTTCAAGCTGGCGGGTGTGGACGATAATACTGTATGAACTTCTTACTTCTTGTTCGCGCTCGTTGGTGCTGAACAGCGATTGATACGCCACTACTGAGACGATCATGATGCCAACAAAGAGCAATGCCACGAGCAGCAATATTTTGTTGCGGAGGCTAATCTGATTGAGGAATGACATACCCGCATCCTTTCGCTGATTTATCCATGACTGGATAACATCAGGACCTGTGATACAACATTGAGCAGTTCATAGGGCACATCATCTTTGAAGAGATAATCATCAGCCCCTAAATCGAGTGCACGTTGCACACTGTCTATCCGGTCACGATGGGTCAGCATCACAACCGGAATCTTTTTGGTCTGCTGATCACGCTTCAAACGGCTCAGTACCTGAAATCCATCCAGTGCCGGTAAGTCAATATCAAGCAAGATCATGCGTGGTGATTGCGTACAGGCAGTCCGCCATCCGGTCAGACCGTCAGGCGCCACCTGCACCTGATAACCGGCTCGCTCCAGCATCAAGCGAAAATTGAGCGCCTGACTAGGGCTATCCTCGATGAGCAGGATATCGAAATCGGTCATAGACTTCTCCTTCAGGATCTAATGATCGCCGGTGGTCAGGCGTGGGTCATGTAAGAGCGCTACCGGATCAAGGTGGATCACCATTGCCTCGTCTATTCCGCGTATCCAATTGACATCGTTTCCGGCCAGCATCGCCGGTGTCGGTTGCAGAACTCCGGTATGGCGGTGCATGTCGAGCACCTGATCAACTAACAAGGCTGCTTCAACCGCACCTGCACTGATAACGAGCAGGTGCATGGGTTCACGCGGAGGAGAGGGGGTGAGGCCGAGCAGTGGGCGCAGATCAATGCACGCTAGTAAGCGCCCCCGCACGTTTACCAGACCGAGAATTGCCGGTGGCACCCCAGGAAGTGACGCAACCGGGGTAAAGCGGAGTACTTCGCGGGCAGTGCTGGCCGGGATACTGTAAGTTTCCGCACCAACCAGGAAGTGAAGCGTGAGTTCACCTTCAACGCTACTGACTCGCTGCTGTACGGCGGCTAAGGCTTTAGCTCGGGTGCGAAGGACCTCGCGGGTGGCGGGATCGGCGAAGAGTTCATCGAGGTCCATAGGTGGCTCCTTTGCCAGCGCCATGGGGCAGGGATGTGCCGGCGAGATACGTCTTAGTTTTATTGGTTACAATCTTACAGTTTTTTCAGCAACTATTGGGTTATGGAGCATAACCCTTATTGCTGAATCAGCATACCAGCCACTGCGAACCCAATTATTACGATACATCAATTTTTGGCAAAACAGAGAGTGAACTATCGAACAACGATACCATTACCATCGATCACTTCACCGATCTCCCACAGCGGTTGCCCAACTTCAGCACAGAGTGCCTGCAAGGCAGCAGCGGCGTGTGGCGGTGCAGCGATCAACAATCCGCCAGAGGTTTGCGGATCGGCCAGCAGTAGTTGATAGACGGGGGGAACAGTAGGGGCAAAGGTGGTAAATGAAGTAGCAAATTCAAGGTTACGGCGCAAGCCGCCAGGGATCGTCCCGGCTTCTGCGTAAGCAAGTGCGCCTGGCAGGAGCGGTACGGCGTCGGCTGTGATATGCAGCGCCACCTTGCTCTGGCGAGCGATCTCGCCGGCGTGGCCGAGTAACCCATAGCCGGTGACATCCGTTGCGGCGTGGATGTCAACCCGGCTCATCAGTTCGGCGACCTGGCGATTGAGCGTTACCATCGAACCAATAGCAGTTGCGAGATCGGCAGCGGCGGCGACATCACGTTTGGCTGCCGTCGTGATCACACCGGTACCGAGCGGCTTACTGATCAACAGCCGATCACCCGCTTGGGCACCAGCTTTCGTGATGATCCGTCGTGGATCAATCGTACCGGTCACGCAGAGACCATACTTCGGCTCGCGGTCGCTCACGGTATGACCACCCACAACCGCGACCCCGGCTTCGGCCGCCTTGTCAATACCCCCCTGCAAAATCGCCGACATCACTGCCTGATCGAGGTCATCGGGGAAAGCAGCGATGGCCAGCGCAAGCAATGGCTTCCCTCCCATTGCGTAGACATCGCTCAGGGCATTGGCAGCGGCGATAGCGCCATAGGTGTACGGATCATCAACGATGGGCGGAAAGAAATCAACTGTCTGTACCAGGGCGGTATCGCTATTCAATTGATAGACTGCCGCGTCGTCACCCTCGGCCAGACCGACCAACACCTGAGCCTGGGGTGGAATACGGAGCGTCGCCAGCATCGTCGTCAGGGCACCCGGCCCCAACTTCGCTGCTCAGCCGGCGCAGGCAGCCAGGGTTGTCAAGCGAATCTGTTCGCGTTTGTTCATAGTTTGAGTCTCAGCAACAGTTATCGGTTCATTTGTATTATAGCGTATCAGTGTCAGGCAGCACTGCTACCTGTGACCGCAACATGGCAGCGTTTCCCCAACAGTAGTGATCGTTTTGAGAATGCTCCCGCTTCTAGCGGGTCAGTGTGGGGCGATACGAGGTAGGAGATAGGAGCGAGAAGATAGGCGAGAGGGAGGTAGCGTGGTTGAAGCGCGGCACTTCCTGCCCCACGGATCGAGGATGGAGCGAACATACCGGCCCACTCACCTGCTGCCGTGTCAGCAAGGTACCAGCACGGCTCGCAACGCTCCCCTCTCCCGCCGGGCGGGAGAGGGGCCGGGGGTGCGGTCATTCAGCCCATCGCCAGGCCCTTTACTCAAGAGTACTGGCGTAGTCTTCACGCCACACGCCGGCTATTTCATGATCCTGACGTTCCCATTCCGCGTTGATTGTTTGACCCGGCGGTGATTGAGCGCGAAGGCGATCCCCTCTTGCAGCGTAGCTTTGGTCACTATATTCCCCAGATCAACACCGATATACACCATCGTCTGCGCAATCTCTGGTCGAATCCCGGTAATCACGACCTGGGCACCCAACATCCCTGCTGCCTGGGCAGTACGCAGCAGTGCTCCGGCTACCTGGGTGTCTACCACCTTGACGCCGGTAATGTCGATAATCGCTATCGACGCCCGGTATTCAGCTACGCCATGAAGCAGTGATTCCATCACGAGCTGGGCACGGCTTGAGTCGATAGCCCCGATAAGTGGCATCGCCACGACTCCTTCAGCAATCGGCAATAATGGCGTACTCAGTTCGTGCAAAATCGCTTGCTGTGCTGCAATGATCTGCTCTTGCATTGCAATGGTCTGACGTTCGCGCTCAGCCTGACGCTGCTCGGTAATGTCACGGATCACGACCAGGACATCATTCCCGCTCAGCGTCAGACGCCCCTCGTAGTCGCGTATCTGATCACCGACCGGCAATTGATATTCGTAGCGTTGCATTTTACCGGTGCGCTTCAGTGCTTCCAGGTTACGTGCCGTCAAATCGGCCAGTTCTGGGGGTAGTACCTCGGCAAAGTGCTGATTGAGAAATTGTTCTGGTGGAACAGCAAGAGCTATTTCATTAGTGTGATAATCAAGAAAAACGCCATCTGGCGTCATGAGCAAGATGAGATCAGGAATCGCCTGCAAGAGTGCGCGCTGGCGCTGTTCACTGGCCCTCAGCCGCTCTGCTGACTTTAATTCTTCAGTAATATCGTGGTTGATCAGGCCATAACCGGTGATCGTACCCTGACGATTCCGTAATACCGGCAACGATATATATGCGGTAATCACCGAACCATCGCTGTGCATATACCGTAACCTGGCATGAGGATTGCTGCCGATCATCGCTTGCTGAACGATGGTTGCAATCTGCGAACGGTCATCAGGATGCACAAGATCGACCCACGATTGTCCAACCAGATCGCGCTTGCCTAACATTGTCGAACAGGCCGGGTTGACGTAGGTGATTGTCAACTGCGGATCGAGCAGCGCAATCCCATCAGGGGCATTCTCGACGAGCAAGAGCAACGTTCGCCGCTCTTGTTCTTTCTGTTGCTGTTCGGTAATATCTTCGTAAAAGCCAATGATACCGGCAACCTGTTGATTGCGGATCAGAGGGACTTTGCCGGTTCGCAACCAGATGGAACTGCCATCACCACGAACAAGGGTCTCTTCGATATTCAGTCGTGGCCCAGAGGTCAGCACGACCTGATCGTGGGCCTGATAGGCGGCTGCCTTATCTCGCCACGGCAGATCAAAGTCGGTTTTGCCAATGATCTCGGCAAAGGTATTGAGACCGGCATCCTGCAGGACACGCCGATTACAACCCAGAAAGCGTGACTCTTTGTCTTTCCAGAAGATGCCCAAAGGAAGATTATCGATCACGTTGTAGAGAATTTCGCGTTTTTCGTACAATTTATCGCGCAATTGATGAAGTGCCGAAATATCCTGGCCAATGGATGTGAAACCGGTCAGGTTGCCATTGTCGTCATAGTGGACGACGATTGACCAGAGGAATGCATAAACGGTACCATCACGGTGAATCACCCGATTTTCGATCTCTGCTGAGCGTTGCTGCCGGTTGATGAGTTCGATCATCGTCTGCTGAAGTGTTTCGCGATCATCGGGGTGGGTAAAGGCTAGAACCGATTTCCCAATACATTCCTCTGGTGCGTAGCCGAAGTAGCGGTGGGTAGCCTGGTTGATATAGGTGATGTTCCCTTGCGCATCTGACTCGGTAAGGATCAGGCCGGCAAATTCAAGAACTCTGGCAAAATGTTCGAGGTAGTGAGGCGGAAGGGAAGGCGATGAACTCGATTGATGTGTCATATCGATAGCTCCTGCATTGTCTGGTTGTTACGAAGCGGTATAGTAAAGCAGGATAGTTTGGTTTTGCATCTGTGCTTTTCAGCGCATATCATGCAGAACCTGAGCGTGTGGTGGGTTGGGCAACAGCGTGAAACAGGGAACGTTTGCATCGTGTCGCCTGTTAAATCGACTGCATCGAGCAGGGAGGCTTAGCTTCTCTTGTCAGAATGATACGCATTCCTTGCCTCAAGGTTTACCCAATTTTACCACTTTTTAACGAATGTGTGGTACGATTTGGTAGCTCGACGATGGTTGGGATGCCTGTTGTCCGTCCTTTTCAGCAAGAGCAGATATTCAAGCCCTCATCTCAAGTCTGGTTTATAGATAACCTATACTATGAGCCAACCACGTGAATCTGACTGCCAGGATGGACAGCACGACGCTACGCACAACAACGTGCTCGGTCACGCCTCACGATAGCAACGCCGGTTATGCCCGGCCTCTGTGTCCTCCGTGCCTCTGTGGTGACAAAGGTAGTAACTTTGGTTATCATACGCTGCCAGCGCACACCAGCACCACCAATCCTGTCACGCATATCCACACCTGGAGACACCTCAATGCACACTTCTTCATAAAAATCCCCTGCTCCTCCCCCATAAGGGTTGAGAAGCAGGGGCAGGTGATCAATCACCGCTCCCAGGTCTCACACAACGCGCAACAAACCCCCACACCCACTCAGCACACCACTCTCTTCTCCCCTCCCCTATTTCCTCTCTCCTATATCCTATTTCCTCCCCCCATATCTCAAGCCTCAGAACCGCGGATGCGTCTCAAGCTGCTGCACCAGCGCCTCGAACAGATCGCTCTCAGTGATGATGCCGATCACACGCTTATTTTCGTCAATCACCGGTAAACCGCCGATCTTGTTCTCGATCATCAACAATGCCGCCTCGCGCAGACCGGTCTCTGGAGTAACCGCAATTGGGTCTTCGGTCATGACCTCGTAGACCTTTACATTGCGCAGGGCCTGGGCAATATCAACCGGATCGAGGCCGGCGACTCGCATAATATCAGCCCCGCGAATGTCACCCTGCGTGATAATACCGCGCAATTCACCCGTATCAACCACCACCGGTAGCCGCCGGATGTCGTGCTCGCGCATTAGTGCCAGCGCTTCGCTAAGTGGCGCAGCCAGGTTGATGGTGATAGCCGGTGTGCGCATCCAGTAGCGAATCTCCTGTTCGACCGGAACGGTCGTTTTTGTTTTGTTCGTCATGGTGCGCCTCCTTGCGCTGATAAACTGGATGTCTGTAGTTGTGATCTTAGCACAAGAACGGCTCTTTTGAAGAGGATTTCTTTCCCTTGCGTAGTGATGATCTGTCAACCAGATGGTAAAGAATGACGTTGCAATCACCGGGGATGTATCCGCCGCAACGTATTCCAACCACGGCTGAAGGTGGTACAATACCTCTGCCGAATGGTGGTCTGCTTGCAGTTGTTGTTCAGCCTGGACTATAGCAAGACAGGTTGAAGGGTCGCTGAGATGTCGCTTGCATGAAACCAGAAAGGGCGTACCCGTGAGCCGGTTGCGTTGGCTGGTATTGGTGATGATAGGTCTGTTGGCCGGGTGTGGTTCTGCACCCGTCAATCAGCCTGCACCAACACCGACCACCCTGATCGCAATTCCCCTGGCCGAGGTACCGGCCCCAACCCCGACTGCCACCTATCTGATGTTGCCGTTGGTCGGCGCCGCTGACACCGCAGCTCAGACGCCGCCCCTGTTACCGTATCGGGTTGTTGCGTCCTATCCCCACGATCCGCACGCATGGACCCAGGGGCTGATCGTTGCCGAGTCGGGCCGACTGTTTGAAGGAACCGGCGACTATGCCAATTCGTCGCTCCGCGAAGTGGCTCTGGAGACCGGTCAGGTATTGCGCAGCGTTGGCCTCGGCGATCCGGCCCTCTACGGGGAAGGGATTGCCCGGATTGGTGATCGCATCTTTCAACTGACCTGGCAGAACCAGCGTGGACTGATCTATGATGTTGCCACCTTCAACCAGATCGGTTCATTCATCTATCCGGTGCCGCCGGCAACTATACCGCGTGAAGGCTGGGGCTTAACCTACGACGGCTCGTCGCTGATTATGAGTGATGGCACAGCGACGCTCTACTTTATCGATCCGGAAGCGACGGTCGCGACGGGCCAGCTTGCGATCGAGCGCACAATCACAGTAAGAATTGGCGATCAACCACGTGACCGCTTAAATGAGCTGGAGTATATCAACGGCGCGATCTTCGCTAATGTGTGGTACAGCGACCAGATTGTACGCATCGATCCAAACACCGGTCAGGTTACCGGTATTCTCGATCTGAGTGGATTACTCTCGCCAAGCGAGCGCGCTGCCGCCGACGTGCTGAACGGGATTGCTTACGATCCAGAGCGTGGGTTGATCTACGTCACCGGCAAATACTGGCCGCGTTTGTTCGCCATCGCGCTTGAACAGACAATGTATCTTCCGCTGATCTCTAATTCTGAAGGTCAGTAACAGGTATCCGTGCCCAGTAGGGCCTCAACAGACAGGAGTTGATCATGACCACAGCAAGTGGCCTCCAGTACGTCGAAATTCAGGCCGGCGATGGCGAGCAGCCGCAACCCGGTGCGATTGTCGCCGTTCACTATCGCGGGATGCTGGCCGATGGCAGTGTGTTTGATAGTTCGTATGAGCGTGGTGAGCCGATCCGCTTTCCCCTCGGCGTCGGGATGGTCATTCCCGGCTGGGATGAGGGGATTGGGATGATGCGGGTTGGTGGCAAGGCGCGACTGATTATTCCGCCCCATCTCGGTTATGGGGCGATGGGGTATCCGCCGGTTATTCCACCGAACGCGACCCTGACCTTCGATGTTGAGCTGGTCGAGGTCTTGCCTGGCCCACCGGAAGCGCCGCAAGACTTGCCGGCTGATCAGTACACGACCAGTGCCAGTGGCCTGCAATACGCCGATTTAACGGTTGGTGATGGGGCAACCGCAATGGCCGGTCGCACCGTGACCGTCCACTACACCGGCTGGCTCACCGACGGCAGTATGTTCGATAGCTCGCTCAGCCGAGGGGAACCGTTTGTCTTTCCGCTCGGTGCCGGACGAGTCATTCGCGGCTGGGATGAGGGGGTTGCCGGTATGCGGGTTGGCGGGCGCCGTCAGTTAATTATTCCGGCAGCTTTGGCCTACGGCAATCGCGGAGCGGGTGGTGTGATCCCGCCAGGAGCAACTCTGATCTTTGAAGTGGAGCTGTTGGAGGTGCGTTGATGCGGATTGAGGCCATCGAATTGCGACGGATCCGGTTGCCATACCGGGCGCCCTTCGAGACGAGCGGCTGGCGGGAAGAGGCCAATCATTCGGTGATTGTGACCCTGCACAGCGAGGGGGCAGTGGGCTGGGGCGAAGCTCCGGTTGGCGTGGGGCCGTGGTACAACGAAGAGACGCAATCCACCGCCTGGGTGATGATGCGCGAGATTCTGGCCCCGATGCTGTTGGGGCGTGATCTGAGCCGACCAGAGGAGGTAGATACCATCTTCACCCGTGTGCGCGGCAACCGCATGGCACGGGCCGGTCTCGAGTTCGCTGCATGGGACTTGTTCGGGCGCGCACAGGGCAAAAGCCTGAGTGCCATGCTTGGCGGTACCCGGCAACGGGTGGAAGTTGGTGTCAGTGTCGGTGTTCAGGAGTCGATAGAGGTGTTGCTTGATGTGGTCGCCGGCTACGTCAATGCCGGTTACCAACGGGTGAAACTCAAGATCAAACCGGGCTGGGATGTCGAGCCGACACGGGCTGTGCGCGAGCGCTGGCCTGATCTGCGCTTGCAGGTTGATGCCAACAGCATCTACACCCTCGATCAGGCCGACCAGTTGGCCCGGCTCGACGAGTTTGATCTGTTGTTGATCGAGCAGCCACTGGCGCATGATGACATCATCGATCACGCCAAACTTCAGCGGCTGCTCCACACGCCGATTTGTCTCGATGAGAGTATTGTCTCGCCAGATCATGCCCGCTGGGCAATTGAGTTGGAAGCCTGTGGCGTGATCAATATCAAACCGTCGCGGGTTGGTGGTTTTACGGCTGCCCGACGGATTCACGATCTGGCGCAGGCCGCCGGCATCCCGGTCTGGTGCGGCGGAATGCTCGAAACCGGCATCGGGCGAGCTGCTAACGTCGGGCTGGCCAGCCTGCCCAACTTTAGTCTGCCCGGCGACATCAGCGCGAATGATCGCTACTTCCACCAGGACATTGTGACCAACCCGTTTACGCTCAATCCCGACAGTACGCTCAGTGTCCCAACCGGGCCGGGAAGTGGGGCTGAAGTCGATCTGGAACGTCTGGCGGCAGTCACGACTGATTATGTCATGCTGCGTGCGTAGCAGCGTATGTAACACATGATGGAACAGCGTCCAATTCAATGGCTGGTGAGCGGCGTGGTGGCGCTCGTGATAATTGGTCTGCTCGTGTTCGTCAACAGCGGCTGGCACAGCTCAACGCCAGCCGCCACACCTGTTGCCGTCGAGCCATGGCCAACCCTGCCACCAACCTTTACCCCCTTGCCACCAACCCAGGCAGCGGCTGCTCCGACACTCATTCCGCTGCCCGATCTACGCCGGATCGATCCGTCAATCGAGCTGGCGATCAAATTCCCAGTCACAACCGTCACCACGGTGAGCGGAGCACAGAGCTTTTTTGGCCGTGATGAGATCACGCTCAAAGTGACCGCCGAAGTTCGCCTGGCCGTTGATCTGAGCCAGGCCCAGATTCGGCGTGATGGTAATACCCTGTTGATCCGATTACCGCGAGCCACTGTTTCCGGCGAACCCAATCCGATAGAGATCGAGGTAATCGGCGAGTCGCGTCGCTGGATCGGCAGTCAGATCACAGCAGCCCAAAATCAGGCCCTGGCCCAGGCCCGTGCCGACATCAAACAGCGGGTTGCCGGTGATCAAGGGTTGATCAGCATTGCCAGCGAAGTTGCCTACCGCCGTCTCGAACGCTGGCTGATCGATGATCTCGGCTTTAGCCGCGTTGTTATCGAACCGCTCACCCCATAGCGTGAGGTGGATGCATCTATGCGCACATTGAAACTGATCTGGAACGGACTCGCCATTGCTGCGGTGCTTTTTCTGATCTGGAGTGTTGCTCAGGCGTTCCAGAATCCATCTGCGCCGCAGGCTACCACCACCACCACTGTGGGGCCGCAGATTATAGAGGCCGTGCGGCGCGTGAATAAGCAGATCTTTATCGAGCACTACGCCGGTGTGGAAATACGTCATCTCGATGCACCGGGTGGCTGGGCAGCGTTTTTGCGCAATCTAGGCGTGCGTCAGGAATTTCTGGTACTGATCCGGGGCCGGGTTCCCGCCGGTATCGATCTGAGTCAACTGCGCCCCGAAGATGTCTGGGTGAGCAGCGATGGCCGTCGGGTACAGATCACCCTACCGCCACCACAGGTCTTCACCGATCAGGTTACCCTCGATCTGGCTAATAGTCGGATCATCGAGAATACCGATTTCTGTCCCGGCTTCATCTGCCCGCGCACCGAACTCGAACAATTCTTTCAATCCGTTGACGCCGAGGCAAAAGCCGCACTGGTAGACGCTGCTATCGAGTCGGGCATTTTGTCACAGGCCGCTCGCGATGCCGAAGCCTACTACACCCAATTCCTCAACAGCCTGGGCATCGCCGAAGTGCGGGTCATCGTGCGCGGGTATAGTGCGCCGTAGCGGAGGTTGGGAAGGGAGGGCTAAGTTAGAAGAAAACATCATGGGCAGGTACTGCAACATGCTTCCTCTACGTTTCCAACCGATTCATTTCCAAAAAGTCTTCCACCTTATTAAAAGCGTTGAAAAACAGCGGTGTCCCGGCAAATGAGAGTGGTGAGACCGGGCCAATTGTCATAAATGAATACTCCCGGCTACCTGTATCGAATGACGAATGCGGATCTCTGAACAACTGATAAAGATCAAGCGCTTTACTTCGGCCACCAACTAGCTCACTCAAGGCTTTGAATTCAGCCCCCATACCCAGACCGAACCCAAAGAAAAAGATGCGTAACTGCTCCAGAATTTCGCGATGCAAACTGGAGAGGGTCTGACTAATAAACATCCACCCTAATCCGTACTTGCGCGTAGTACGGGCGGCATCGACCAGGATGTTCCGTATTGTTCGTTGTTCATCGCTATCTGGATTTTCACGGGGTGCCATGCGGTGAGCTTCATCAATCAGTACCAGAGTATTAAGACTACGGTTCTGCCTGTAGGCATATTCTGCTGCTGTACGAACACCTTCCAACAGCCGTTTGATCACCAATGCCTGAATTGTCTCATTCCAGAACAATTGGGTGTTCTGAGGCTGAGGTATATTGTTATCAAACATTGGCCCTAGACTGTTGGTCGTTTGAGTTGCCTGTTCCACTGACAGGTCGATCACAACTAGAGGTCGTCGTGCCTGGTCCAGATTAAATAATCCTGTCAGTAATGACTCAACTTTGCGAGCTTTTGATCGATCCTCTCGAAAAAGCCTTGTTACCGGAAGCCAGTAACTTTGGAAGAATAAATCTTCGTCAGCTTGACTGTACACAGACTGGAACCGTGCACGTGATCCCTCGCTACGGTAGAAGACCTTTTGGACATTTTCATCGCCGAGAATGGACCAGGCAAGTTTGAAAGACTCTCGCGTATGCAAATCTTTTAATGCAACTTTTGTGCGCTGCAAACGATCAGATAGCATCCCTGCGACTAACTGTCGATTTTCACCTTTCGGTATGCTCAGTTGTTCAAAAAATGGTGACTCATAGAGAATCTGAGCAAATAATTCCCACCGATCCAACACCAGATCCTGTACACCGTAGAGCTGTGTGAATTTTCCCAATCTGTTCAGTACTGATTTCATCGGTAAATGAAATCCACCGGGCACGGCTTCCCCTCTAACTTCTTTGGCAAATTCTCCCTGGGGATCAATAACCAGCATTGCCATCTGCGGATAACGAGCATACGCCAGCAAGATCATCTTAGCCAGTACTGACTTACCAGAGCCAGTCTTACCGAAGATACCTAGATGGTAGGCTTCGCCAGCACCTTGTGGGCCACTGCCAAAATGTTTGAACCACAGTGGCAGAAGTGGTTTTGAGCCGTAAACATGGCCCAGGTAGAAAAGCTGATCTCGATAGGGCGAGAGCAACTCGGACAACACTTCGTCGTTCGCAAGACAGATTGGCGTACCAGTAGACGGAACTGTGCCCAGAATACTGGGACGATAACCATTCGGACCTGCGGCAAACACTGCACTAATAGTCATTTCGCCAAGATGCGTATCCTGGCGCTCGCTAATGGTATCTATACTCCCGCGTTGGCGGATCAGGCTACGCATCGTAGGATCTTCGTGCCAGACATTACGCATACTTACCTCGGTGATCTGACCAAGCGCGTAATGAGGCAGGCCATCCTGGTCATAGCGGAAAAGTGCCAGTTCTCCAACGAGCTTCTTGCCGGCAGCTCTGGCCAGAATATCCAGGGCTAACTCGCTCGTGGATGATGGTGATCCGATGACACCAATGCGTTCCGCCTTGTCTACCAGTTCATTAAGGCTCGTTGACATAGATCATACTCCTGACTCAGTACGATAACCATGCAGGCCAAAAAAAATATCGTCAACGTCCCCCTGATATGTCTCTGCGATATGCTGACTGGTAACCTGCCGAAAGGTGGGGATAGCCTTCGGTAAATGCTTGACCATCCGATCTGCCAGATAAAGGGGAAATGGTTCCATAACCGCTGGTGCACCGCATTGATGGCGTACACCGTGCAATACCATTGCCAGACGTGCCGTATTTTGGGCTACAGCGCGACTCATCTCTAAGCGGAGGGCTGGTAACCACGGATAGGGTCGATAGTAGATAACTTGAATCTCGCCAAGTGCCGAAACGACCTGATCAGCTATATTCGCAATTGTTCGACTACCGGTGACTGCAAGCGGCTCGGTGTTGAGATGCCAGGGTTCGGATGGTTGCTGCAACGCGCTGGGCATAGTGTATTCGCCTGGCTCTAGCAGAAAGCTCAGAAGTCCGCGATCATCGTGAGAGTCCGGCCAGCCCATCACTCGCCCAATCTCTCGCCTCGTCGTGTACTTGGGAACCGCCAGCCAGCACCGATCACTACGGTTTGAGGAAAGTACGATTAGATAGGCTTCTAACATTGAGGATGCACGTTCGAGAAAGTGCATTGTGGTTTGCAGGTGGGGAATTTCACGACTTTTATTGAGTGCCTGATTAAAGTAGATAAGAGGCGTCGTGAGCGATCCATCGAGAAAGACGATCTCGTGCGGGGCACGTGACGCCAGTTCCAGCTCCATACCAATCATAAGAGCACGTAACACAGTACTTGTTTCAGCCTCGTGGGCCTCTGTTTCTACCCAAACCTGATGCCGGGGTTCGGGCCAGTGACGTGCTTCCGAAGGTGGCGTTAGGCCTTCAACCGCCACCGCAGCGGCTGCAACCAGATCACTGGTCAGGAGCCGTTCTACTGCATAAGAACCATCAATGCCGCAGGTTGTAGGAATAGGAACATAGGGAACTTCTGCGTCGCGGCGCAGCATACCCGCACGTTTTAGCCCTTCTCGCCATTCGTCACGCCGTGCACGCACCTGCTCGAAATCGTACAATAATTTCTGACCGAGATTCTCGGTACGCTTGAGCATTTCATCTACGAGTGCAGACGGCAGCTCACCGAAGGGTCGTTCTGCAGACTCAGTCATGGCTCAACCTTTTCCTGATCAGCCAGTAACAGATTTCTGATTTCCTCTCTGCGCCACTCTTTCCAGCCATTCACACGCTTTGATCGTGGTAAGAGCCAGCGTTCTCGCCACCAAGTAACGAGATCAGAGAATGGCAAATGACGGTACTTCGGCTCGGTATCAAGACCTTCCATGTATGACTCAAGATTATCTACCAGACGAAAAAGAAATACTTCTCGTTTAACACCGTGCCGGAGGAGGTCGCCAGAAAAGCCTAACCGGTTCAATGCCCTGACCATTGTTTGCCATTTCCGGCGTGGTCCCGTACCAAAACCGCCGTATGTCGAAATCCCCTGCTGTTCCAAAAATGCTCGAAAGAGAGGGTACAGTTCCATCAAGTGGAATGTGCCATAGCCTTCCGTATAGCCGAGTGACTCAGCGATAACAGAGCCGTTAAATCGGAGCCGGTTATATAGACTGCTTCGTCCAAAGGCACTGGTCGTTGTCAGAGCAACCAGATGGGGAGGCAAGATACGCCGTTCCATCTCGGTTGTTCGTCCAGAATATTTCCGCCAGTACATCTGGCGAATTTCGTTTGAAGCCGCTACTAATGCAATCAGTTTCCCACCTAACAGGCGATCATACGGTGGTACCGCGCCTAACGTTTGGATGTCCATCGTCTGATTCACCATCTCAGTCTTCCTACCGGGCGGATAACAAAACAAGCGGTCTCGTGCCGGGAAGCTGAGTGGTGGCGACTGTAGTGCCAGAAGGCCGATCAATTTACCGTTGGACCGATCCATGATTAAACAACGCAAGCGACGACCATAACCCTTCGAGAACGGTAGTGACCAGAGGAAGCGGGCCATACGAAAGAGATTGTGATGTTGCGTTTCAGTTACTTCAATCAACACAGGATCGATGTGCTCGGGAATTACTTCATCACCATTGGCGAAAAAGCGAAGATATTTGGGCAGGTTTCGATTAAGCCATTCTTTCCTGGAAGCGATTTCTAGTTGAACCGCTGGCTCGTGTATCTGTCGCAAACCCTCCTTGTCCAGCACTGAAGGGTAATCGATACTATCCGCCGTTACCACAAAGCCAGCTTCTTGTAGCTTGCGTAGCACCAGTTCAGCCAATTCTGCCCCATTCACACGAAAAGTCCTATGGTACTGATATATTCTTCATACTTTTCAGTAGCATAGCCGGGAATATCAGGCATGTCAAGTACATTCTATAATCTATAATCATCATCGATATGATATAATTGCATGCACATAAACTATGTGTATTGCCATCTTGCTATTTAGTGGGGGATGACTGAAGAAACAATACTTCTGGGAATATATCGAGTACGTATCACCTGTAGGAAACCCTCTGCAAACCGCATCTAGAAGTAACATAACACGACACCCGTGGCAAATCCGCGATACCTTTCTTATCACCCCGTTACGAAGAATCTACTCTCACAAGGCCATGCATCGTGATACAAGCCAATGAACGTTAATCACATACCAAATCCTGCTTTCAGCACGACCGCAATGAACGGACATCAGAACCTCACCCCTTCACATCCCCCCGCCAGCGGAAGATCAAAATAAACTGGTGCATCTGATTGGCCACGAAGGCATACGGGTAACCAAACGGATACAGCCGCTGACTCTGGTCGTGCCATATCCGATAACCACGATACTCAAGTCCCGGTATCTGGCGCAGGGCAATCACCAGATCGGCGTGGAGCATGTTGTGATGCTCAGGGGTCGGTTGCAGGTCTTTGGCAAAGATCACCAGATACCCACCGGGCCGCAACACCTGAAGCGCAGCGATGAGGATGGTGCATAGTTCACCGATAAACTCGTGGTATGGCAGATTGCCCAAATCCGCCGCTGATGTTGTGAACGGCGTGGGATCGGGGCGACCGCGTTTGCGCCGCTCGCCGGTTTTCGGGCGCGTCATCATCGCCGCGTATGGCGGATCGGTCAGAATCAGATCAAACGGTCGCTCCCGCACCTCCGGTAGTTCGAGCAGATTACGGGCATCACCAACCACATAGGTTTGCGGTGCAATCTGTAGCTCGGCACAAACTGCCTGGTAGATGGTCGCATATTCGGTTGAAAGATCGATACCGACTGCCGTGCGACCCTCCAGCGAACTGGCGATTAGCGTACCACCAACCCCGGCAAACGGATCGAGCACGTGACCGTGCTGGCGGGTGAAGAAGCGAATAAGTTCGGCCATGAGTTGGGGCGGTTTGGGCGAGGGGTGCTGACGACGGAGATGGTGGGCAAAGCTCTCCGGTCCGCGGGTCGGATACGCAGTGCTAATGACAGAGCGCAACGCATACGTCCACTCCCGTGCATCGAGGTCGTTGAGCCGGTTACGGGGATCGTGTTCGCTGCTCATGGCGTTCTGCTCTACATCTGCACGGTGTCATGATTCGGTCCGGCGCAGGAATGGGTAACGTAGAAGGTGGCCGTCCCTACCCTGGCCACCTTCCCGGCCTGCTTCCGCCTACGAATGACGGGCAGCCATTGCCTCGGCGAAGCGGGCAAAGAGATAGGTTGCATCGTGTGGCCCTGGCCCTGCTTCGGGGTGGTACTGCACACTGAAGCACTGCAATTCAGGATAATCAAAACCCTCCAGGGTCTGATCATTCAGGTTGATATGGGTCAAAACAACACCTGCCGGCAACGAGTCGGGATCGACGGCAAACCCATGATTCTGCGAGGTGATCTCAACCCGACCGGTGGGCAGATAGCGCACCGGGTGGTTTGCTCCATGATGACCGAAAGGTAGTTTGTAGGTGCGCCCGCCGAGGGCCAGCCCCATCAATTGGTGTCCAAGACAGATACCGAAGACTGGAAGTTTACCGAGCAACGAGCGCAGCGTGGCCACGGCATAGGTCGCCGCTGCCGGATCGCCCGGCCCATTCGAGAAGAAGATACCGTCGGGTTGGAGAGCCAGCGCATCTTCGGGTGGGGTGGTGGCCGGTACCACCGTCACCCGACAGCCATGATCGACAAGGCGGCGCAAAATGGTGCGCTTGAGGCCGAAGTCGTAAGCGACAACGTGGTATCGCAGCTCTTGCACCGGGCCGTTCGGGTAGGGCGGGGTAAACGGCACACTGTTGGTAGCCCAGTGGTACGGTTCGGGACAGGTCACCACTTGCGTTAAATCCGACCCTTCCATTGACGGTGCTGCCCGACACTTCGCGAGTAACGACTCTATCGACTCACCGGTTGTGGAGATAATGCCACGCATCGCCCCGGCGGTACGGATATGGCGGGTGAGAGCACGGGTATCAACATCGCTAATCGCCACAATCCCATAGTCACGCAGCAGTTGGGCGAGACTGCCACGCGCACGCCACGAGCTGTAGTGTTCGCTGTAGCTGCGCACAATAAAACCGGCAACCTGCGGCTGGATCGACTCCGGATCAAAATCGTTGACGCCGGTGTTCCCGATGTGCGGTGCTGTCATGGTGACCAGTTGACCGCAGTACGAGGGATCGGTCAAAATCTCTTGATAGCCGGTCATGCCGGTGTGAAAGACAACTTCACCAACACGCTCACCCGGAGCACCGAACGACCGCCCGGGAAAGACGCGACCATCTTCTAAGACAAGCACTGCATCCATTGTCTGTTGTACTCTCATTGTGAGACGCGGCGCGATTCTTGCCGCCTATCAAACTATCTGGCGTATTGTAACATAGAAGTTACGTTGTTCGTCGGATCGTTGCCATTCGGGCAATGCATTATGTCTTGTATCCACTGTGGTGGTATTTCACCACAGAGACACGGAGAACATAGCAAATACTCCATACTATACCTCTGTGACTCTGTGGTGCAACTCACCAATCCGTGCTCTTACGGTAGACCCATACCCTGGTGGTAAACCACAGAGACACGGAGTACACAGAGCATTTCATCCTCTGTGCCTCTGTGGTGATACCCAAAAAGGCAGTCGAAGCTGGTAAGATACACACCATGCATATTGTGCAATTCTACAAAGACTACCCACCGATCCAGGGCGGCATCGAAAATCATCTCCAGTCGTTGAGCGAAGCGCTGGCTGCGCGTGGGCATCGGGTAACGGTCGTCTTTGCCGCACCAGGGCGGCGCGGCTGGCGGACACAGCGCAACGGTGTCGATCTGGTGGCAACCCCACGCCAGCTAACCCTGGCCCGTGCGCCGATCAGTCTCCCCCTCCTCTGGCAGGTACCACGCCTGTGCCCCGATCTGATCCACTTTCACCACCCCTACCCGTTTGGCGATCTGTCCCTCCTGACCGTGCAATCGCCGCTGGTCGTCACCTACCACAGCGATATTGTGCGGCAACGAGTACTGGGAACGCTGACCGCACCCCTGATCGCGCACACCCTGCGCCGGGCTGCCCGGATTATTGCCACCAGCCCGTTTTTGGTGCGTTCATCACCATGGCTTCAGCGTCACCGAGATCGCGTTCGGGTAGTGCCCTTCGGTGTACCACCGCTGCCGTTGCCCGATCCACCCCTGGTGGCGACACTTCGCCGGCGCTTTCCCGGCCCCAATGCGTTGTTCGTAGGGCGTCTGCGCTACTACAAGGGTGTTGATCGCCTGATCCGTGCCCTGGCCCTGCTACCCTTTGGACACGCGATTATTGCCGGCGGCGATGCGACAGTACGCGGTGTTGATATCATCCGCCTGGCCACTGAATTGGGCATTCACCATCGTGTGCATGTGTTGGGAGAGGTTGATCAGGCGACGTTGCGTGCTCTCTACGCGCTGGCCGATGTGCTGGTATTGCCTTCAGTAGCGCGCAGTGAGGCGTTTGGGATTGTGCAGATCGAGGCTCAACTGGCCGGCTTACCGGTCATCTGCACCGAACTGGGAACCGGTACCAGCTACGTAACGGTGCACCGGCGTACCGGCCTGGTAGTACCGCCAGACGATCCACCGGCGCTGGCCGCAGCGCTGGCCGAACTCTGGCGTAACCCGGAGCGGGCGCGGGCGTTCGGACTGGCCGGACGCGAACGCGCCGTCACCGAATTTCAGTTCGCGGATATGGTAACGCGCATCGAGCAGGTGTACGCTGAGGCGCTGACAGTATCACCCTGAAATGACAGTGCTATAATGACTGCCTGAACCGCTTTTGTACAATCGGAGCAGCTCATGGAACGTTTTGCAGCTTACGTGGAAAGCCAGCGCTCGCGCTTTCTGGCTGAATTGGCCGACATTGTACGTATCCCCTCGGTAGCTGCCCAAAACCGTGGCATCGCCGAGACGGCAACCTTTGTCGAACAGCGCTTGCGCCGGTTAGGCGCCGAAACCCGCATCTTGCAGGCTGATGGCGGCAACCCGATGGTCTACGCCACGATTGGTAACGGCTCGCGCACCCTGCTCATCTACAACCACTACGATGTTCAGCCGGCTGAACCGCTTGAATTGTGGCAGAGTCCGCCCTTTGAATTGACCGAACGTGACGGTAAGCTCTACGGACGTGGTGTTGCCGACAACAAGGGCAACCTGATGCTGCGTATTCAGGCGATTGAGGCATGGCTGGCGACTGAAGGCGAATTGCCGATCCGCATTATCTTCGCGATTGAAGGCGAAGAAGAGGTTAGCTCGCGCACCTTACCGGCGGTCTGTCGCGAATATGCCGATCTCCTCCGCGCTGATGGCTGCCTCTGGGAGACAGGCGGGGTTGACATCAACGAACGACCGGTCGTGACCTGTGGCGCCAAAGGTATTCAATACGTCGAACTGGTGGCCCGTGGCGCCAGCTACGATCTCCACTCGTCGTATGCGACCTTTGTACCAAACCCGGCCTGGCGATTGACCTGGGCACTCAACACGCTCAAAGGCCCCGATGGTCGGGTGCGCATCCCTGGCTTCTACGACCGTGTCCGGTCCCCCTCAGCCGCCGATCTGGCCGCTCTGACCACCATCCCAACCAATGACGAAGAATTATTGGCCGATGTTGGTCTGGATGAATTTCTTGATGGTCTGCGCGGCCTGGATCGTCTGCGCCGCCATCTGTTTGAACCAACCTGTACGATTTGTGGGTTGGTGAGTGGTTATACCGGCGAAGGCAGCAAAACCGTACTGCCCAACGAAGCACGCGCCAAGATCGACTTTCGCCTGGTACCGGATATGGAGCCGGCTGAGGTATTACACCAGTTACGCCAGCATCTCGACGCCGAGGGCTTTGCGGACATCGAGATTATTGATTTGGGTGGGGAACATCCGGCCCGTGGGCCGCTCGATGCAGCGATTGTCCAGGCGGCGCTCGCCTCAGCCCGCGAGGTCTACGGCAGTGAACCCATCCTCTACCCCACCATGGCCGGTACCGGGCCGGTCTACCCACTGTGTACAGCCCTGGGCACACCCGTCGCCAGTGGTGCCGGCTGTGGTTATCACGGCACGCGCGTTCACTCCCCGAACGAGAACATCCGGCTTACCGACTACTGGCGTGCTATCCATTGGATGGGGAGTCTGATCCGACATTTCGCCGGGTAATAATCTCTACCGCTCCAGGGGCGCACGTCTGTGCGTCCCTCACTGCCAATGGCGAGAGCGTTTACCCGCTGTCGCATATTAAATCCGGCTTCCCAGGAGTCATAGGACACGCTCTGGAGTCACCTGAATGCTAAAATACGATGCGTAAGCCCTGATCTGGGAGCGCACGCCTCCGGCTCGCTCACCACCCACGCCAACCCGCCGTACCGTCGTTCAGCGGGATACCGCTCCCCGTAACCAACCCGCACCAGCGGGAGCCATCCGGCACCGCTGGTTCCCGCCCCCAGCGCGGGCGGGTGAGAGTGGGGGCGTTACTGCAATGCGCACTCCACCTGTGCCAACCCGCCGTGCCGTCGTTCAGCGGCGTATCGCCCCCCGTAACCAACCCGCACCAGCGGGGGCCGTCAATATTTGATATTACTACGGCAACCGTGCCCGAAAACCCAACAAGCGCATGCCATTCAGCGTAACCAGCAGCGATGCCCCCACATCAGCCAGCACGGCCATCCACATCGTGCCGAGACCGGCCAGCACCAGAACGATAAAGATCAGCTTGATCCCGATGCTAAAGATAATATTCGCCGTGATAGTACGCATGGCCTGCCGGCTAAGTGCTACTGCAAACGGCAACTGCCGTAAATCACCACCGAGCAGCGTAATATCGGCAGTCTCCATGGCCTGCGTCGTACCCCCAGCCTGTACACCCATCGCAATCCCGACATCAGCGGTTGCCAGGGCTGGCGCATCATTGATCCCGTCGCCGACCATTGCCACGGCACCACCAGACTGACGTAATGTACTGACCACCTGAGCCTTGGTTTCGGGCAGCAGACCGGCGCACACCTCAGACACCCCAATCTCACCGGCAATCCGTTCAGCGGTCGCCGGTTCATCACCGGTAAGCATGACGATGCGTAAGCCCTGATCGCGCAGCGCCGCCACTGCACTTCGGCTCTCGGCCCGCACCGTATCGGCAACGGTGATTGTACCGCGATACTGACCACCGACACCGACCATTAGGGGCGTGTAGCCGAGCTGACTATCGCGTTTCGCCGCGAGACAATGCCATTCATCGTGACTCAACGCCTGATCGAAGACACGATGACTCCCGATCAAGACTTCGTCGCCATTGACCACCCCCACCACACCCTTCCCGGTCAACGCCCGTACCTGCTCGGCTGGCGGCAGGGTAAGACCGTGATTGACTGCCGCACCGACAATGGCGAGGGCAAGGGGATGTTCAGAACGACGCTCGACCGCCCCGGCAATCGTGAGCAGTTCATCGCAGGTACGGCAATGCCCGACCGGGGTCGCCTCACCTGCAGGACAACCAACGGCTCGCAGACCGACCACGGTTGGTTTGCCGGTTGTGAGCGTACCAGTCTTATCCAGCGCAATTGTCTGCACCCGTGCCAGCGTCTCCAGGTATGCGCCACCTTTAATCAATACCCCATAGCGAGCCGCTGTGCTCAGCGCACTCACAACACTGACCGGTGTACTGATGACCAACGCGCACGGACATGCAACGACCAGCAGAGCCAGACCGCGGTAGAGCCAGCCAAACGTATCGGGATCGGGATTCCAGAACGGTTGCCCGAACACGAGTGGAGGTACAATTGCAACCAGCGTTGCCAGCGCGGTGACCAGAGGCGTATAGATGCGGGCAAAACGGTCGATGAACCGTTGCACCGGTGCCCGGCGCTCCTGCGCCTCCTGCACCAGATGGATCATCCGGGCAACCGCACTCTCGGCGGCGGGACGATCAACGCGCAACTCAATACTGCCTTCACCATTCATCGTCCCCGCAAAAAGCGTATCACCCACGTCGCGCTCAACCAGCCGACTCTCGCCGGTAATCGGCGCCTGATTCACCAGCGAACTCCCGGCGACAATCGTACCGTCAACCGGTACCCGTTCACCGGGCCGGATCAGAATCCGGTCACCGACCTGCAAAGCGGCAACCGGCACCACCTGCTCACCGCTGGATGTCAGCCGTGTGGCGGTGGGTGGCGTTAGCTCTAGCAGACTACGAATAGCGTGGCGGGCACGATTGGCCGTATACCCTTCAAGCGCTTCGCCAAGAGCGTAGAGCACCAGTACCAGCCCGGCTTCAACATAAGCACCAATCACCACCGCCCCGATAGCAGCGATGGTCATCAGCGCATCAATCCCCAGCTCACGGTTAGTGCGAAGTGTTCGCCAGGCCCGACGGGCAATGCCCGGCCCTACCAGTGCCAGCGCCAGCAGCGATAGCACATCTATCCACAACGCATCCCAACCAAGCACTTCGTGGAGTACTATCCCCGGCAATACTAGCACCAGACCGATCAAGGCCAGTTGGGTCTCCCGACGGCTTGCCATGAAACCTAAAAACGTCGGTGGTAACTCATCGCCAGAACCGGCCTCGGCCTGAATGTCGTACCCCAAATCGCGTACCCGGGCAATCACTGTCGCCGGGTCTACATCACCGGCTACGTGCAAGCGGGCAGTGGTAAAATGCAGCTCGCACGTCGTCACACCCGGCAATCGTTCGACTCCCCGTTCAATCTTCCGCGCACAATCCGGGCAATCCATCCCGCTAATGGTAAACTGCTGTTTATTCATGGTTGAAATTCCTCAGCAGGCCAACAACGTTCAGCTTACGACTTCACTTTACGCTATTTTGTCGCCGAGTCAAGGGGAATGCATGAAAATGAAACCATGTCTTACTGGTTTTTTCAGCAATGAAAATACTGTTGTATTCAATACATAATCTCAACAAGACATACAGTTCTACCCATCGTCCGGTGTGGCGGCTCTGCACATGCTTCACCCCACGCTCCTGTGATATACTTGCGCATGCAACCATATCGCTATCCGCCAAGAGGGCGAGGAATACAATGACACATCCAACAATCCGAATTGGAGTCTTAACCAGTGGTGGCGATGCACCGGGCATGAACGCCGCAGTACGGGCGGTGGTACGTACCGGCATCAGTCGTGGCTGTGAAGTCTTTGCAATCTACGAAGGCTATCAGGGTCTGATCGAAGGTGGGAAGTTTATCCGGCGCATGGATTGGAGTTCCGTTGGCGGCATTATTCAGCGTGGTGGTACGATCATTGGTACGGCGCGCAGCACAGCCTTCCGTACCCGCGAGGGCCGGCGCCGCGCAGCAGCGAATCTCTTGGCCCACGGTATTGACCGCCTGGTCGTCATCGGTGGTGATGGCAGTCTCACCGGTGCTGACCTCTTTCGTCGTGAATGGCCGGAACTACTGGCCGAACTGGTCGCAGCGGGTGAGATCAGCAGCGAGCAGGCAGCCGCCCACCCCAACCTCCTCATTGCTGGGATTGTAGGCAGTATCGACAATGACTTCTGCGGCACTGATATGACCATCGGCGCCGACACAGCGCTGCATCGCATTACCGAGGCAATTGATGCGATCAGCTCAACGGCGGCCAGTCATCAGCGCACCTTTGTCATCGAGGTGATGGGACGGAATTGTGGCTACCTGGCGCTGATGGGGGCGATTGCCGGCGGCGCAGACTGGGCACTTATCCCTGAAATGCCTCCCCAAATGGACGACTGGGAGCAGCATATGTGCGATGTGCTGCGGATCGGACGCGAACAGGGGCGGCGCGATAGCATTGTGGTGGTAGCCGAAGGGGCGTGTGATCGTGACGGGAAACCAATCACGGCTTCGTATGTCAAGAAAGTTCTGGAAGAGCGCCTGGGTGAAGATACCAGAGTGACCATCCTCGGTCACGTGCAGCGTGGTGGCGCTCCCAGCGCATTTGATCGCTGGATGAGTTCATTATTGGGGGCAACGGCAGTCGAAGAGTTACTGGAAGCCGATCCCAATGCCGAACCGAAACTGATTGGGTTACGCGAGAATCGGGTTGTGCGCTTACCACTGATGACCTGTGTCCGCGACACTCGTCAGGTTGCCGAGGCGATTGCCCAGCGCGACTACGAACGCGCACTGGCGATGCGCGGCAATAGCTTTGTGGAGGCATACCGCACCCTTGGCACCCTCATTCAGTCGCAGCCTTCGCCTCCCGACCGACTGCGGCGCGGGCATCGCTTCGCAGTGTTACATAGTGGCGGGCCGGCACCGGGGATGAATACGGCAGTGCGGGCAGCGGTACGGATCGGTATTGATCGCGGCCATACCATGCTTGGTGTGCGCAATGGGTTTCAGGGTCTGATCGATGGCGACATCCACGAAATGGACTGGATGAGCGTAAGCGGTTGGGCAACGATGGGCGGTGCCGAGCTGGGCACCAATCGCAAGGTGCCGCAAGGCAGTGAGCTATATCAGATTGCCCGTAATATCGAACGCTTCGGGATTGACGGTATTCTGATGATCGGCGGTTGGGCCGGGTATCAGGCTATCTACAAGCTGTACAGCGAGCGACACATCTTCCCGGCATTCAATATCCCCATGATCTGCTTGCCGGCAACGATTGATAACAATCTCCCCGGTTCTGAGCTGAGTCTGGGAGCCGATACAGCGCTTAACAGTATCGTCCATGCCGTTGACCGTATCAAGCAGTCGGCAGTGGCTTCGCGGCGCTGTTTCATCGTCGAAGTCATGGGGCGCGATTGTGGCTATCTGGCCTTAATGAGCGGATTGGCAACCGGCGCCGAGCAGGTCTACCTCCCCGAAGAAGGCATCAGTCTACGTAGATTGCAGGACGATCTCGACAAGATGATGCACTGGTTTCGCGCCGGTAAGCGCCTGAGCTTGATCATTCGTAATGAAAAAGCGAATCCGATCTACACCACCTCGTTCATCTGTTCGCTGTTTGAAGAAGAAGGTGGTAAGTTGTTCGAGGTACGCCAGGCGATTCTCGGTCATTTGCAGCAGGGCGGTGATCCTTCGCCGTTCGACCGCATTCAGGCAACCCGTCTGGCTGTGCGCTGTATCGAGTTCCTGATCGAGCACGCAGATCGTCGTGAACCAATTGGGGCGTTCATCGGTTATCGGGGCGGTAAAGTCCAGATTCATCAGCTCGACGATATGCCACGTCTGATGGATACGGTGCATGCCCGTCCGCGTGAGCAGTGGTGGATGTCATTGCGACAAATGACCGATTTGCTCACAACGCCGCCATCGCCCACTATTGAGAGCGGGAAGTCATGAACACTATCCATTGTCACCCTAATGCTGCACCTAAGCACGGCACCAAACACTGCACCACAGTGCGCAAGCACAGGTATCCCCTGGAAGCGCGAGCCTCCGGCGCGGCCATCACCCGGAACCACGTACCCTGTTGACTCACCCTGAACCGGTCACACCCGCCCCCGCTGGGGGCGGCCGGGTTGGGGGCGTGTCTTACCTGAGAGCAGCGCAGGACTGACCCGCGATCCAGGCTCCACCCTGACATTGCCGCTGAACGTAATGGCACGTAAACCTGTCAATATGCGCTGCGACGACCTACCAGCGGCCCGCTAGGGGCATGCTCAGTCGAGCGTCAGCAAAAGCACGACAACCAGCACGATGCCCATTGTCAATCCAGATGTGATACAAGCGCTAGTATCTCCTGGGGGCGCGAGCCTCCAGCTCGCCCATCACCCGGAACCGCGTACCCTGCTGACCCACCCTGAACCGGTCACACCCACCCCCAACGGGGCGGGCCGGAGTGGGGGCGTTCTTTCGCCGCGCCGGGTTCAGAGCCAAACTGAAAATATAAGCCAGCGCCACTTCTACCCCCTCAGGAAGCTCTAGCACGGCTCTCAAATTTCCATTCTCCCGTGATGCTCCAGAGACAGGCAGGCAATACATCACCGCCTGCACTCCCCTAGACATCACCGCATGGCACCAGAGCAGTCATGATGCCGGAGGGAGCCGGTGCATCCGTCCATCACACCAGGACACACCGATGGAACCGGGATGGTGACAGCGATGGCGGACAGTGGCGTCGTGCCGGGCGGGGCTGGAAGCTTTCCTGATGGGTGCTGCTGCCCCTGAGCGAACCTCACCAGGGGCCAGCCGATGACCATCGTCGTCGTATGGATGGCTGCATCATCCTGCACCGGCATGACGTAGGGACACGCGGCCATGCGCCCCTACCGGGCAAGCTCAAGCCATCCCTGTTGGCCCGTGACACAACCGATGCTTCATACCGACTACCTGCGACATGGGGCAATGCATAGAGGGAACGGGGGTGAGGATGTTCAGCTTATCTCCATGCCCTATCTCCCGTATACACTCACACGTGCCTGCCCTTGAAGCCCACGGGGGAGACATCTGGCCATCCCTGTGGTATCCACAACAATTGGTGGCCTCGGCAACAGTGAACATTATCGGTTAAAACTCGGTATGACACGCCGCTACTTTAGAACCTATTTCAAAAAATCTGCTAGCAGTTATCTCAGGCATGCCTGACCGCTTCTATGATCGTGACGAGCACACACAGCATCCCCGTGACCAGCAGGGTCAACGGTGAGCCACGCACCGGATCGTAATCACGGCTGGTAATCACGGCTGGTGCGGCAGCCTGCTGCCGCATGCCAAACTCTGCGACACGGGTATTCCAGGCGGTTAAGGCAAGCACTCCACCCGCTGCCAGCACGACCAGAGCTGTGCACTGCCAACGAGCCAGGAGCAGGGTAGGCTGTCGGTGGCGATTAGCAGGCATGTATACGTCTGGACGACAGTCTGGGAGCGCGATAGCACAGCTTTTTATGAAATAAGCTCTAGGGTCACCGGTAACATGCTGTCTGCAAATCATGCGACAACGCGGGTGAGGATACTCTCACCCGCGTATAAGCCAGAAACCGGTATTAGAAGGGAATATCTCCGTCTTCGATAGGTTGCGGCTGATTGCGCGCAGGGGCACGGCTAACCGGTGGTCGGGTAGAAGGGGCATTGGTTGCCGGACGTGAAGGTGTGGGTGGTACCGGGGGCGGTGTTCGCCGCACCGGCTCGTCCATCGGCTCGTCGTATGCCGGTTCAGCATCAGGTATTGGCCCGCGCTCGCCTTTAGGGGAGAGAATAATCATATCCTGGGCGATCACCTCAGTCGTATAGCGATCCTGCCCGTCGCGATCCGTCCACTTGCGCGTCTGAAGGCGACCTTCAACATAAACGCGGGTACCTTTGGTGAGGTATTGATTGCAGATTTCACCGAGCTTGTCCCATGCGACGACGCGGAACCACTCGGTCTCTTCGTGAGTATTACCGTCTTTATCGCGCCACGTGCGGTTGCTCGCCACCCGGAATGTGGTTACTGCGCTTCCCTGTGCAGTGTAACGCATCTCAGGATCAGCGCCGAGATGGCCTGTCAATTGAACCTTGTTCAAATCCTTTGCCATGACACCCTCCTCGTTACTCGTGTGTTATCGTCCCGACTGTACCGAACCGAGCGAGAGCTTTCCCGCACGATCTCGAACTATTGTGCGAATTATAGCATATGCTCTGTCTCATCGTCAAGAGCATAGCATTACAATCATGTGGCAGATTTGTGATGTTGTTACGACAGGCCAATATCGAAGCCAGCTTCAAGGTCGCGCCGCGAGTAGCGGCGGAACGCGAGCACGGTTGTGGTGTGGCGCACACCAGGAATACGGGCGATACCGCCAGGGACAGCTTCATCAAGCGATTCATAAGCGTTGACCCGCAGCACCGCGATGATGTCGTAGTCACCGGTAACGGAGTAGACTTCGGCGACGTTGGGAAGTTCGGCGACTTCCTGGGCAATATCGCTAATTCGTTGTGGTTCACAGGTGATGAATACGAAGGCAGTGACCATGAGCGCACTCCTGAATGACGGATCCGAGGTCAGATAAGGTAATGATACCAGATTCTATCTGTCCATGCTGCTGTCATCGATGCTGACCTAAAAGGGTTCAGGTGGTCGGGCACGCCAAAGCATGGGTGTTAACCAGTACCAGAGTGTGTTGAGCATCACCAGCAAGCCGGCAGTGAGAACGCTGAGCCGTCCTGCCCCCCCTCGACGCCAGAGAGCATCGCAAGCGGCAGCACAGCCGGTTGCTACCACCCAACCGAGAGCCATCAGGTAGCGAGGACTGTGGGAGATTTGGGTGATGAAGGGTAGAGTAGCGAAGATGAGGGCAACAACGAAACTCAGCCCCATCAGTCCTGTCGTGATTTGCCAGCCCTGCCGTCGATACAAGAGCCAGAAACCGCCTATTGCAAACGGGATCGGGAAGAATCCATAGTGGGCAATCAGACCGGCCTGCCAGAGGGTGTTCCAGAGAACTTCTCGGCTGACCGGATCTTGTCCGGCAATTGCAGGTAAGCCACCGCTGCGTGCTATTTCCAGTTGATCAAGAAACATCGGCAAGTAGGCGCTGTAAAAGAAGACAATCGCAAAGATCGCTCCGCCAGCGATAGACATTGTTAGTGGACGGCAAACACGTCGTGCCCACGGAACACCCAACCAGCCAGCCAACCAGACGACACTCAGGAGCATTCCCAGTAAGGCACCGCTACTAATCAAAAATCCAAAATGACCGAGGAAGACCATCGCACTCAATGCTACCAGACCCAATGTCCATTCACGGTAGCATTGACCAGACTGCCACTCTTCCCACGCTCGAATAATCCCCCAGATCAGGAGCAGGTAGAGGCTTTGGGTGATAATATGGGTGTCAAAAGACCACCAGGTGGTGAGGTACGTTGCGGCGGTAAATACATAGATTGCGGCTGCCAGCACCGCTGGTCGAGAAGGGAGAACACGACGGGCAATCAGGTAAATCAGAATCGCACTCAGACTGTCAGCCAAAGCTGCCCCAATTTGTAAGAGGAGCGGAGTTTCAAGCCCCAATACGCGAGCTGGCGCCAGTAAGAGGTACGGTCCCGGTGGATATGGAAAATCAATTCCCCGATTCTTCGAGATAATCGTGATAAAACCGCCTAGCGTTTCATGAAAGCGATTGGTATGGAAACCAATATCGCCAGGCATGCTGGCTGGGTAGAAGCGTCCACACGATCCGGGTGGCAAAGGCAATTGCTACAATAGCGCTGAGTGACGACCCGGCCGCGTCGACGGCAAGCGCACGCAGTCCAGCCTGTACCGCTAGCGTTAGCGGGTAGGCGAAGGTCAATGCGATGAAGGTCGCTTCTGCACCGAACGCCCACCGTGCCGGATCGAGGATAAGCGCAAGGCTGACTGCACTGACTCCTATCGCTAATCCATACCCGGCCCATCGTGACAGGGTGCGGTGCAGGATAAGCCAGCCCAACATCGTCGCTCCCAGCCACCATAAGAGTGGTGGTAACACTGGCCAGACCCAGCCGCCAGGAACTACTGCAATCACGATTCGTTCGAGAGGTAGACCGAGTTGACGCAGATCTTGCACCGGCTGAAACACATCACTCACCAGCCGCAAGTACAGGTGATCATCACCGGTTGCCGGTATGTATAACCATTGCCGGCTACCAACCGCGCTGACCGGTACTTCAGCAATGAGTTGTTGATCGCTCCAGACCTCAATCCTGGTTGGCGCCTGTGCGCTAATCGACTCGCTCAATGGTAGCCAGCGTAGTTCGATCAGGGCTGGCCGGTTACCGGGCAGCGGGACGAAGATTTTTGAGTTTCCACCGGTCCATCGAAAGTTGCCAAGAGCACTCTCTTCGGGGGTGTTGAAATCGCGTAAGAATGGCAGATCAGCGTTGCCAACACCTTCTTCCAGCCCAACATCAATCACGTGTTGATGAGGCAACTGGGCAGAGATGGTGGCAACGATAATGATCACGCCTATTCCTATCCAGAGGATTGGCGCACGCAGTGCCCGCCATTCCTGAGCGAGCCACTGTTGGATATTGTCGCATAGTGCTTTCATATGAGCGTCAGATGTTTTTCAAGTCGCTCTCATGAACAAAGCCGCGAAGCGCATACCAGAACTGCACTTCGCGGCTCTACCATTACTCGTCAAACAGAGCTAGAATGCCGGTAAGTTGTTGTCTTCTTCCTCAGCATCGCCCGGCTCATTGTCACCATCACCACTCAGCAACTCTTCCAGTCGTGCCCGTAAGAGTGCATCGTTGTCGCTTTCTGGAGCTTTATTTCCATTTGGCGTCGGCAGTGGTGTCGCTCGCCGGGTCTCGGCAGAGGCTTCTTCCGACTGCTGCGATTCTTCGAGCATGCGAGCCATCTCGCCGATCAAATCCTCATGCGGACGTTCAATTCGCTTCTCGATTCCGGTACCGGCCGGAATGAGTTTCCCGATGACGACATTCTCCTTCAGGCCACGCAGGTAGTCAACCTTACCCTGAATAGCGGCATCGGTCAGCACTCGCGTTGTCTCCTGGAAGGAGGCAGCAGCCAGGAAGCTGTCGGTGTTGAGCGATGCTTTGGTGATACCGAGCAGCATCGTCGCCGCAGTTGCCGGATCACCACCCTGGCTAACAATGTCGTTGTTGAGACGGCGGAACTCGGCGCTATCGATCAGCTCACCCGGTAAGAGACCGGTATCGCCTGGGTCTTCAATCCGCACCCGGCGCAACATCTGCCGTACAATGACCTCGATGTGTTTGTCGTTGATGTTAACGCCTTGTGAGCGGTAGACCTTTTGCGCTTCATTGACTAGATAGCGCTGCACCGCCTCGCGGCCCTGTAGTTCGAGCAGCTCTTGCGGGTTCGCGCTACCGTCGGTTAGTTGCTGACCGGCCATCACCCGCTCACCGTTTTCTACCCGGATGCGGGCATTGTGCGGCACCACCAGTTCGCGCTCCTGGTGATCTTCCTGACTGACGATGATCCGGTCGCCTTGAATAAAGGCTTTGCCGGTCAGGCGGGTTACGATCTGAGCACCACCCGGCCCTTCGGCGATAACTTGCCCTTCATACACGTCGCTTTCGTGGTTGATGGTTGGACTGAAGCCGCGACCAAGCGGGTACTCATCAGTGTAAACATCGGTTGAGATGATGCGAATCGTCCGCACACCCTCTTCGTCACGTACAATCTGGACGACACCGTCAATTTCGGCCAGAAGCGCTTTACCTTTCGGTACCCGCGCCTCGAAAATCTCCTGCACACGCGGCAGACCCTGCGTGATGTCGTCGGCTGACGCAACACCACCGGTGTGGAAGGTGCGCAGCGTAAGCTGAGTCCCCGGCTCACCAATCGACTGGGCAGCAATAATCCCAACTGCTTCACCGATCTCAACCAGCTTGCCGGTTGCCAGGTTGCGCCCGTAGCACAGCCGGCAGAGACCGTGTTCGGCCTGACAACTGAGCGGTGAGCGAACGAAGACCGACTCCTGACCGCTGGCCAGAATAGCAGCAGCCAGCTCTTCGTCGATCTCAGTGTTGCGGTCGGCGATCAGTTCACCGGTCTCTTTGTGATAGATCGGTGCAGCCAGGATGCGACCCAACATACGCACCTGGAGCTTCTCCATCAGCTCATCGTCATCGGCACCATGGAGCCACAAACCCTCTTCGGTACCACAGTCCTCGATGGTGATGATGACATCCTGAGCTACATCAACCAATCGGCGGGTCAGGTAGCCAGCGTCAGCGGTGCGGAGTGCGGTATCGGCCAGACCTTTGCGGCCACCGTGGGTCGAGACGAAGTAGTCGAGCACCGAGAGACCTTCGCGGAAGTTGGCTTTAATCGGCAGCTCGATAATCCGACCGGTCGGGTCTGACATCAGGCCACGCATACCAGCCATCTGCGAGATCTGGTTGATGTTACCACGCGCACCTGAGGTAGACATCATCGCCACCGGGCCGAAGGGGTTGAGGTTTTCCTTGACCGCCTGAATGGTCTGCTTGGTAGCCCCTTGCCAGATACGCACAACCTCTTGATACCGTTCCTCTTCGGTGATCAGACCGCGACGGAACTGTTTTTCAACATCGGCCACCAACTGCTCGGCTTCACGAACGATATCGTATTTTTTGGCCGGTACTTCAATATCTTCGATACCAATCGTCATACCGCCTAACGTAGCATAGCGGAAACCGAGCGCCTTGATACGGTCGGCCTGTTGGGCGGTCATCTCCGAGCCGTAGATACGGGCCAGTTCCTGCACGTGCTTGTTGCCGTGGGAAGCCCGCACTTCATTAAGTTGATCTTCGCTCAGATTACGCAGATTGGTGTAGTACTGATAGCAATCGGCGATGATCTCTTTCAGCCCTTTCTTGTCGATCAGGCGGTTGCGGAAACGCAATGGCGGCTGCAATTCATTATTGAGCAGAATACGCCCAATCGTCGTCTCGATCAGCATGCGCGGCGTACCGTCAGCAGCCGGGGGGAGCTCGCGCACCGGGCGATCACTCTTGCCCGACAGCGTTCCGTTCATCCGAATCCAGATCGGAGCCTGGATATCGAGTAGATGCTTCTCGTAAGCCAGCATCGCTTCGTCAATTGAGGAGAAGCGCTTCCCCGATCCCTTTGCACCGTCACGCACCATTGTCAGGTAGTAGCACCCTAACACGATGTCTTGCGAGGGGGTGATGATCGGTTCACCGTGGGCCGGGCTAAGCAGGTTATACTTGCTCAGCATCCGCGTGCGCGCTTCTTCCTGAGCTTTGCGCGACAGCGGTACGTGTACCGCCATCTGGTCACCGTCGAAGTCAGCGTTGAAGGCGGCACAGACGAGCGGATGGAGCTGAATGGCCGATCCTTCGATCAGTTTGGCCTCAAACGCTTGAATTGAGAGCCGGTGCAGCGACGGTGCCCGATTGAGCAGCACCAGATAGTCTTTGATCACCTCTTCGAGGGCGTCCCACACTTCGGGGCGTACACGCTCGACAGCACGCTTGGCGTTCTTGATGTTATGGGCCACACCACGCTCGACGAGGCGGCGCATTACAAAGGGCTTAAACAGCTCAAGCGCCATCTTCTTGGGCAGACCGCACTGGTGCAGTTGCAGATTCGGCCCGACCACAATCACCGAGCGGCCCGAATAGTCCACACGCTTACCGAGCAGGTTCTGGCGGAAGCGCCCCTGCTTACCCTTGAGCATATCGCTCAGGCTCTTCAGGCGGTGCTTGCCTTTACCGCTCACAGCTCGACCGCGACGACCATTATCAATCAGCGCATCAACCGCCTCTTGCAACATACGCTTCTCGTTGCGCACGATGATCTCCGGCGCGTTGAGTTCAATCAGGCGCTTCAAGCGGTTGTTCCGGTTGATCACCCGGCGGTAGAGATCATTCAGGTCGCTGGTCGCAAAGCGGCCACCGTCGAGCTGTACCATCGGGCGCAGATCGGGCGGAATCACCGGCAGCACGGTAAGGATCATCCATTCGGGACGATTACCACTCTTGCGGAACGCCTCCACCACGCGCAGACGCTTGGTAGCCTTCTTCCGCCGCTGTCCCTGCGAGGACTGAATCTCGGCCTGCAACTCTTCGGCCAGTTTGTCGAGATTGACCGTCTTCTCGATCAATTCCCGCACGGCACCGGCACCCATATCGGCGCGGAAGACACCGGGAGCGATGTCGCGCAACTGGCGATACTCCGTTTCGGTGATAATCCGTCCGACTTTCAGCGTATCAAGTTGTTCAAGCTTCTCCTTCTCCTCGCGCATGAGATGATCGAGTTCGCGCTGGAGTCGCTCTTGCAGTCGCTCTTGCTCCTGGGTCGCCTCGTAGGCTTTGCGCTCACGCTCGGCATCGGTGAGCAGCTCAGCATCGGCCAGATCACGCCGACGCCGCTCTTCGAGCACCTCAAGCTCCTGTTCAACCAGCTCGTCAAGCTGGTCAAGGGTGTTTTCGTTGATCGGTTTACCCTCTTCAACGACGGTGACGCCACGGAAGAGAATATCCTCATCGGCCAGCGTACCACTGAGTTCCTCTAACCGCTCGCGCAGTTGTTCGGCCTCACTGGCGATCTCATCACGCAGACGGCGGTACTCTTCTTCAATCTGGCGCTGCGTGCTCCGTTGGGCCGTCTCCATCCCGCCGAGGTCTTGCGTCAACTGAGTGCTTAGCTCAATGCGCTTCTCCTCAGCCTGCTTCTGTATCTTCTGGCGACGAGCGGCATACTCTTCCTGGATCATCTCACGGGCAACCTGGAGCATATCTTCTTTCACTTCGACAATGATGTACGAAGCGAAATAGAGAACGCGCTCAAGATTGCGCGGCGAGATGTCGAGTAAAAGGCCGAGCCGCGACGGCGTTCCTTTGACGAACCAGATATGGCTGACCGGTGAGGCCAGGTTGATGTGGCCCATGCGCTCACGGCGCACCTTCGAGCGAGTGACTTCGACACCACATTTGTCGCAGACCACACCTTTATAGCGCACACGTTTGTACTTACCACAGAAGCATTCCCAGTCCTTGGTCGGGCCGAAAATGCGTTCGCAGAACAGACCATCACGTTCAGGTTTGAGTGTGCGGTAGTTAATAGTTTCAGGCTTCGTGACTTCGCCGTGCGACCACGATCGGATGTCTTCGGGTGAGGCGAGGCTAATCCGAATGGCGTTGAAGTCGTTAATTTCCAGCATGTGGGCTTACTCCTGTAGCGGGAGAATTCCGCCAGTCTCCAGACGCTTCATGTGGTTTAATCAATCACATGAGCGCACAACTGAGTTAGCTGCCGTCGTCTATGCGCCTGTCGTTCGGTGAGAAAAGCTGTTCACCAAACAGACATCTGTTCGGTGAAGGGCCAGGCACCAGGTATGCATCAACAGTCAGATCGAATTGTCATGCAGCCTGGATGCCAGCCCTTCGTGTACCAGATTCCTCGTTCGCTTAATGAGAACGAAAGGGAAGCCTGTGCCAACGGGTCAAAGCGAGCGATACTAGAACTCGCCGCGTTCCATACCACTCAGGTTAATTCCTTCGAGGGCACCGATGTCGCTGTCGAGATCATCGCTCAACTCAACCGGCTTCTCATCGGCGCTCAACACTTCGACGCTCAGGCCAAGGCTCTGCAATTCCTTAATCAGCACCTTGAAGCTCTCTGGAACACCGGCCTCCTGGATTGGTTCACCCTTCACAATGGCTTCATAGGTCTTGACCCGACCGACAACATCGTCAGATTTCACCGTCAACATCTCTTGCAATGTGTAGGCTGCACCGTATGCTTCGAGTGCCCAGACCTCCATTTCGCCGAAGCGCTGACCACCGAATTGGGCCTTCCCACCCAGCGGCTGCTGGGTAACCAGGCTGTAGGGGCCGGTTGAACGGGCGTGAATCTTGTCTTCAACCAGGTGAGCAAGCTTCAACATATAGGCATAGCCCACCGTGACCGGGTTATCGAACTTCTCGCCAGTCCGACCGTCGTAGAGCGTCACCTTACCATCGGCGGGCAACCCAACCTGCACGAGCAGATCTTTGATCTGATCCTCGTGCGCTCCATCGAAAACGGGCGTTGCCACACGGAACCCAAGGCGAGCAGCGGCCCAACCCAGGTGAGTTTCGAGGATCTGACCGATATTCATACGTGACGGCACACCGATCGGGTTGAGAATAATGTCTACCGGACGTCCGTCGGGAAGGAAGGGCATATCCTCGATGGGCAATACCCGTGACACAACACCCTTATTACCGTGGCGACCGGCCATCTTGTCACCAGCGCTAATCTTCCGCTTCTGGCACAGGAGCACGCGCACGGTCTGATTAACGCCAACCGGCAACTCGGCGCCTTCACTCCGCGAGAAGACCTTAACGTCAATCACCTTGCCGCGCACCCCATTTGGCACCCGCAGCGAGCTATCTTTTACTTCACGAGCCTTCTCACCAAAGATAGCGCGCAGCAGACGCTCTTCAGCAGTCAGATCGGTTTCGCCCTTCGGGGTGATTTTACCGACCAGAATATCATTGGGTTGAACTTCGGCGCCGATGTAGATAATGCCGCGTTCATCGAGATTACGCAGACTCTCCTGACCGACGTTGGGAATATCGCGGGTAATCTCTTCGGGGCCGAGCTTGGTATCACGAGCTTCAACCTCATACTTCTCGATATGGATCGAGGTGAAGATGTCTTCGCGAACCAGCCGCTCGCTGACCAGGATCGCGTCCTCGAAGTTACCGCCTTCCCAGGGCATGTAGGCAACCAGAACGTTCTGACCAAGCGCCAATTCACCCTGATCGGTGCTTGAGCTATCGGCAATCACATCACCGGCTTTCACCCGCTGACCACGAACAACCGCTGGCCGCTGATTGATACAGGTATCCTGGTTACTGCGCATGAATTTGCGCAGACGATACTCTGTTTGCTTGCCGTCGTCTTCCTCAATCACAATCCGTTCGCTGGTTGTGCTCACAACAATACCGTCGCGCCGGGCCACAATGACCTGACCACTATCGCGAGCCGCACGATACTCCATCCCGGTACCGACGATTGGGGCATCAGGACGAAGCAAAGGCACAGCTTGCCGCTGCATGTTTGAACCCATCAGGGCGCGATTGGCATCATCGTGCTCGAGGAAGGGGATCAACGACGTCGAGACACTCACCACCTGTTTTGGCGATACGTCCATATAATCGACCCGCTCAACCCGCTCACTCACGAAGTCTTCACCAAAGCGGCACGAGACAATCGTATCGAGGAAACGGTTGTGCTGGTCGAGGGGCGCGTTCGCCTGCACGATGACGAAACGGTCTTCTTCATCGGCACTCAGGTAATCAACCTCTTGCGAAACAACCGGGCGGATCTTGATATGCTTGATCGGCAGCTCAACAATCCGTTCAGCCAGCGCACGGTTGATCTCGGTACCGGCCTCGGCAATCAGCTCATCCGTATCAGGATTGACAATATCTTCGCGCAGGATCTGACCGCGCAGCAGACAGATCGTAATCTGGCGAGCGATCTCATCGTTCACCCGTGTGCCCTTGGCAGCGATCAGGTCACCTGTACGCAGATCACGCACATCGCGCAGCAGAATGCCCTTTTCCTTCCAGACCTGGACATTATCTACACTGTTGTACACCTTGCGGTACGGTGTTTCGAGAAAGCCCATCTCGTTGACGCGGGCGAAGGTAGACATCGTTCCGATCAGACCGATGTTCGGACCTTCCGGCGTCTCAACCGGGCAGATACGGCCATAGTGCGAGTGGTGCACGTCACGCACTTCAAAACCGGCCCGATCACGCGAGAGGCCGCCGGGGCCGAGCGCCGACAAACGGCGCTTGTTGGTCAACTCGGCAAGCGGATTGGTTTGATCCATAAACTGGCTCAACTGCGAGCCACCGAAGAATTCGCGCATTGCCGCAACAACTGGACGGATATTGATCAAACCATTTGGCGTTGCGCTTGCCGGGTCTTGCAGCGACATGCGTTCCTTGACAACCCGCTCAAGGCGCAGCAAACCGACCCGGAACTGCTGTTGGATCAGTTCACCAACCGTGCGCACGCGCCGGTTGCCGAGATGGTCAATATCATCGGGGCGCCCATGACCATTGTTAAGCAGAATAAGCTGCTCAACAATGCGGAAGATGTCACGTGGCAACAACACCCGCACACTCAAATCGGGAGCTTTGGCACCATCGCGACGGACATCCCGCTCCCAGAGATTCTTATTCAACTTATAGCGCCCAACCTTTGCCAGGTCGTAGCGACGGGGGCTGAAGAGCAGCGACTCGATCAGCGAGCGGGCATTCTCAAGCGTAGGCGGATCACCGGGACGGAGCCGCTTGTACAATTCGAGCAAAGCTTCCTTGGCATTGCGCGAAGGGTCTTTATCGAGCGTGGCATGGATGTATGGGTGCTCTGGCACTGTATCGACGTGACGGAACAACTCGATAATCTGGTCATTGTGGCCGTACTTATCGAGTTCATTATCCGGCACCCAGCGTCCACTCCCATTCTCCTCGGCAATCCAGGCGGTAATTGCGCGCAGCAGGATGGTCACAGGAATCTTACGCTTGCGATCCACTTTAACGCTGATCACATCGCGCTTGTTGGTCTCAAATTCGAGCCATGCACCACGATTGGGGATCAGCTTGGCAGTGTGCAGCGAGCGACCACTTGTTGGTTCCTTCTCATCTTTGAAATAGACACCGGGAGAGCGGATCAACTGGGATACCACAACCCGTTCAGCACCATTGTAGACAAAGGTGCCGTTATCGGTCATGATTGGGAAATCGCCAAGAAAGATCTCCGACTCCTTAATTTCGCCGGTGGTCAGAATACGCAATTCAACCCGCACACGCAGCGGAGCGGCGTAGGTCAAATCACGTTCACGACACTCGAACTCATCGTAGCGTGGCTCACCAAAGGTATAATCGCGGAAGTGGAGTTCAAGATTTTTACCGGTAAAGTCGGTGATAGGCGAAATCTCATCAAAGAGTTCGCGCAGCCCCTCTCGCTTGAACCACTCAAAACTCTTGAGCTGAGTTTCAATCAGTAACGGCAGATCGATAGCATCCTTGATCCGGGCGAAGGAGCGGCGTTCAATCCGGCGCGACCGACGCCCATCGGCGCCCGGGTCGATCGGGGCGATCAATGGCTGAAGAACCACGCTCTCAATCAACGGGGGCATACGCACCTCTCTCTGTATCACGCTTACGGTTCAGCACACGACCTTGCGTGGCGATCAATGATCGAAAAAACATAAATAGCCAACCTGCAGCGCTACCCATCAGCGGGCCGCAGGCGGACTGACACGGCACGTTGTTTGTTTACATCTTGTTGTGCCCCACACGGGGACTACCCACCATTACGCTGTATCAATACGGCGCATATACAGATCGTGAAAGACAATGATACCACGACTTTACGAAAATAGCAAGCGTCTTTTGCTGGCCCATGTTTCTTGCTGTTGCTAGTAGTATAGCACGATTCAATGGGACGAGGGAGGTAACCGGTTCACTTGCCGCCGAGGCGATTACCCGTGGAGAGGAGAAGATTGTTTTCGTATAGAACGAGATTGTCATATCAGCATTCACCGCTTGTATGCTGTCGAGGATGAGGTGAATATCTGAAGGGCATCGCTGTTTGAAGCACTGGGACGCAGACCTTGTTGAAGGTATAGCAAGGATGTTGGTTTCGACAACAGCAGCACCACGCACTGCATAGTTTGATTGGCAGCTTGCTGATTTGTGGCATTTGAAGATGTGTGGGTGACGTTGCGATAGGCGCGAGCAGTCAGTCAAAAGTGCCAAAGAATGCTGCCGATTCAGGTCAGGTCTTTTGTTTCGGTTGAGCAGGTATGTCAAATGTTGTTGAGCAGTGCTTCTGTAGATAGTTGGTTCGCCGGTTCAGGTACAGTTGGTGATACCGGTAACCGGAAACTCACCGTTGTGCCCTGCTGTACTGCACTGGTTGCCCAAATCTGGCCGCCGTGCGCTTCGACCAGACGGCGAGCAATTGCCAGCCCCAGACCGGCACCGCCGCTGCTCCGACTGCGGGCCCGATCTGCCTTGTAGAAGCGGTCGAAGATGTACGGTAGGTCGGCAGGATCAATACCGGTACCGGTATCACGCACCTCGAAACGAATGCCGCTCTCATCACGCTGGGCGCTTACGATCACTTCTCCGTCCGCCGGGGTGTGGCGGAGCGCATTTCCGATGAGATTGCCCAGCACCTGGGCGATACGCTGTGGATCGACTTCAATGTCAGGGAGATTGTCGTCAATCGTAGCGATCAGCCGCACATTGCGCTCGTCGGCGGCGGGGTTGAATGAGCGGATCGCTTCGTTGACCAGCATCTGCGGCGATACGACTTCGCGGTAGAGAGGCAGTTGACCGGCATCAGCCAGGGCTAGCAGATGGAGATCGTTGATCAGGCGTTCAAGCAGGGCCACCTCAGTCAGGAGTGCCTCAACCTGCTCGGCATCAGCTTCGTACACACCATCTTGAATCCCCTCGAGGCGACCTTTGATGATCGAGAGTGGTGTGCGCAATTCGTGCGCAATATCGGCGGTAAGCTGGCGACGTTGCTGATCGGCTTGTTGTAACGCTTCGGCCATACGGTTGAAGCTGGCAGAGAGATCGGCCAGTTCGCGCACATTGGCGGTTTGTACCCGGCTGCTATGATCCCCTTCAGCAATGGCTTGGGCTGCCGCGCTGATCTGGCGCAAGGGTGTACTGATCTGACGCGAGAAGATCCCTGCCAGCACCAGGAGAACCGCCATCAGTCCGGCACCGGCGCTGAGCATACCCAGCAAGAGCGGACGACGATTCAGGTTACCAACCGGAAAGGCTTCATCGGTATCTACCACCGAGATTACCAGAGTGCCGACTTGCTGATTATTGACAACAATCGGTATACGCAATACAGCTTCGTTACCACGCAAGATCATCGGACGCCGGCGACCGGCTACGATACGCCCGTTCTCGTCGAGCAGCGATACTGCACCCTCAATACTCCCAAAACCCTGGGGAAGTGGTCCTAACTGACGTTCAACCCCGCGCCACGAACCGACGCGCTGATAGTAGGCGGCAAGCTGAGCGACCTGAGCACGTGCGGCTGCCTCAGCCTCCATCCAGCGCATCTGTTCGGGGTCATTATGACCCACGACCAGCCAGAACGCAAGTGCCATCCCGCTAACACCGAGCACGATGACCAGGGCGAAGGCGGTGAGCATCAGGTTGAAGAGACGAGGCGGACGCATATCGCACCTCAATGAGCATCAGATGATGGATACGTTTCGGCAAACTTGTACCCAACACCGTAGACGGTCAAGATCAGGCGTGGCGGCCCATTCGGGTCGGGTTCAATCTTACGGCGGAGATTTTTGATATGGGCGTCGATAGTACGGTCAAAGCCGGTATATTCGGTGTTGTAAACACGGTCGAGCAATTGAGCACGGGTGAAGGGGCGACCGGGCGCACTGGCTAAAACGGCAAGGAGATCGAATTCGGTCGCGGTCAGGTCAATCGGTTCACCATCTCGGCGGACACTACGGCATTCGAGGTCGATAACCAATCCGCCGATCTGAATCTGCTTCCCCGGCGAGGTTGAACCTTCACTGCGCCGCAGAACGGCACGCACGCGCGCCACCAGTTCGCGTGGGCTGAAGGGCTTGGTGATGTAGTCGTCGGCACCCAGTTCCAGGCCGATCAGACGGTCGGTCTCCTCGACGCGGGCAGTCAGCATGATGATTGGCAAGCGGGCGGTGAGCGGGTCCTGGCGGAGGACACGGGTTACGTCAAGTCCATCCATACCGGGGAGCATCAGATCGAGTACCATAAGGGCTGGATGTTCCTGTCGTGCCATCCGTAACGCTGTCGGCCCATCGCCGGCACTGATCACCTGAAAACCGGCCCGTTCAAGGTAGTCGCGGGCAATTTTGACAATGCCCGGTTCATCATCTACCACAAGGATGGTGCGAGACATAGCCGTTGCTTCCTCCTGCCATTGCGGTAAGAAGGTGATGGGGACAGTCAGGCTGACTGTCCCGCGTCTTCTGTATCCGGTGCCAACGCTATTCGACGCGCGGATCATGCCCCGCCGGGGTAAGCGGTGGTTGGGGTGAAGGCCCGGCAGGTGGGTTCGTTGCCGGCGGTTGGTTCCGGCGTTGGCGGAAGACCTGGAAGCCCAGCCAGACCAGGAGGGCCAGGGCTGCCAGTTTGAGCAAGCCATCAACAAACCTGATCAATCCGCCAAACCAGTCGCGACCACCCATCATCCCCGGCCCACGCTGGACGCCCATGCCGGGATGCATCCAGCCGCGCTGGTTGTGCCAGCGGGGAGGCATGACCTGACTCTGATCACCCCGCCCGCGCATGGCAGGAGGTCCTTGTGGGATGACCTGTTGATTCGACCAGCCCGGCATTGTCCACATCGTCCATGCAGTCATGCGGCTCATCGACACGCTGCCGAAGGCAACGATCAGTGCCAGGAGCGAAATGCCAAGCGCCAGCCACGCTGGCCAGTTGATACGTCGTTGTTCCATAATACCGTACTCCTTCCATTGTCACTGGGTTGTCGAGTGTTTCCAGTTCCACTATCAGGATAGATGGCAATTGTGAAGATATCGTGAAGAGATAGTGGAAACTTTACGGATGGATACCGACATCTTATTCACCTGCCCGGGCAAGAAAGCTCTCGGCGAGTACGGTATCAAGTCGTTCGAGCAGAACGGTAAGTGCTGCCCGGTCAAAGGTGAGCGGCGGGCGAATTTTCAACACGTTATCGTAAGGGCCTTCGGTACCGATCAAAATGCGTTCAGCGCGGAGGCGCTCTTTGATATAGGATGCCGCTGTTGTAGCCGGGGCGCACGTAGTGCGGTTACTGACCAGTTCCACGCCGATGAATAGTCCCATCCCCCGCACATCACCAATGATTGGGTAGCGCTGCTGAAGTTCGCGCAAGCCGGCCAGCAGGTCGTTGCCGATGTGGGCTGCATTGGCCATTAAGCCCTCTTCGTCAATGATCCGCAGTACTTCGCGCCCCACCGCACACGAGAGCGTGCTGCCACCAAACGTCGAGAAGAATTCTATCCCGTTGTCAAACGCATGGGCAATCTCAGCAGTTGTGATAACGGCGCCGATAGGGTGACCATTGCCGAGCGGTTTGCCCAGGACAACGATGTCGGGAATCACGTCCTGGGTCGTGAATGCCCAGTAGTGCGTGCCCAGCCGCCCCAGGCCGGTCTGCACTTCGTCGGCGATACAGACACCGCCGGCAGCGCGGACCCGGCGGTAGACGGCTGCCAGATAGCCGGGTGGTGGAATGATCTGTCCGGCGACACTGGGGAAGGTCTCGGCGATGAAGCCGGCCAGACGCCGACCGCGGGCGACGATGCGTTCGATAGCCTGCTCCACCTCTGCCGCATACCGTTCGCCATCGGTGCCGTAAGGGCCACGGTAGGGGTCGGGGGCCATTACCACTTCGACCCAATCCGGTTTGCCGCTGCCGGCGGGGTGATTGAATTTGTAAGCCGAGATGTCGATAGCACCGGTGGTGTGGCCGTGATAGCCGTGATCAATTGTAATCATATCACGCGCCCCGGTGAAGGTACGGGCAAGGCGGAGCGCCAGTTCATTGGCTTCGGAACCAGAATTGACAAAGAAGCAGACGCTCAGCGGTGGGGGTAATTTAGCCAGCAGCTCGTGGGCAAACGCAATCTGGGCCGGATGCAGGTAGCGGGTATTGGTATTGATCATCCGAAGCTGATGCGCTGCGACTGCTTGAATCCGGGGGTGGGCATGGCCGACGTGGGGCACATTGTTGTAGGCGTCGAGGTAGGTTTTACCCCAATCATCAAACAGGTAGTGGCGCCAGCCGCGCACGAGTGTGCAGGGCATCGCATAGCTAAGGCGCAGATTGCCGGCAAAATGACGTCGCCGCTCCTGGAGCAGACCGGTCGTGTCGATTGGTTGATACGCAACTTGTTCATCGGCGAGATTGAGGAGTGGCGCCGGATTTGGGCATACCGCCCGCCACCATTCCCATTCGTCAGGTGATGCCACACCGGGCCAGCGCCCCTCCAGCGCCCACAGATCGAGGATGAGTTGCAGGTGAAGATGCGGCTGCCAGCCACCGTTGGTTGCAGCGTCACCCAGGGCGGCGAAGGGTTGCCCAGCGGCCATTGCATCACCGATGTGCAGATGATCCAGGCTTTTCGGGTCGAGATGCGCATAGAGCGTGTAGAAGTGGTCGCCATCTGGAGTCTGGTGTTCGAGGACGACCATACCACCAAAATCGAGTGGCGCGGTGAAGCGTTCAACGGCTACCACCATCCCGGGCAAGGGCGCGTACACGGGTGTCCCGGACGGGGCGAAGAGATCAACACCGAGATGTACCGTCCGCCGTTCGGCCAGGGGATGGTTCGCCGCGAAGAACGCCGGTTCGGTATAGATCAGCCGTGGCTCAGCATAGCGACCAATGTGAACAGTAGGAGGTGTTGGTTCGCTCAGTCGCCTCGCTTCAGCAGCGGTGAGGGCAAAGGGGTCTTGCGGCAGCGGCTGCTCGGCGACAGCCAGACTCACCACCGGAGCGTTCGTCAGATCGCAACCGAGCACAGGCGCAAAATGACCACGCGCCGCCGCCAGCCACGACTGCACGCGGGTTGCGGCAGAGCTGAACGGCATCCCACAGGCGACACGCAGCCGAGCCGCAACCAGCTCTGGATCGGTTGTCGCTGTAGCCGCGAGTAGACGCCAGGCCGGTGCTTCGGAAATGGTGATGTAGGGATCGTCCGGCCGCCGTTGTTGCATCAATGCCGAATTCACAACGCTTACCGCCAGTCGTGCGCGTAGCAGTGGCCAGAGCAAATCAAGCTCGGTGGTAGTCAATGGCCAGACGGCGTGATAGCCCTTCACCAGATCACTCAAACAGCGCAGGGGGTTAGGCTGATCGAGCAGGGCATAAGCGGCGGCAATAGCGAGTTCGCAGATACGTGGCGCCGCACACAGATCACCGAAGTCGAGGATACCGCTAATGCTGACAACACCTTTGGGCGAAGCCGACACGAGCAGATTGTAGTCGTTGAGATCGTTGTGGATGGCGGTGTGAGGCAACGAGCACAGCGTGGACTTCATGCTGACGTAGTCGTGCAGTGCTGCCGCAGCAAGCTGGCATCGGTCGGAATCGGCAATAACGGCTATCTGATCAAGTGCCCATTCCGCTTGCAGGAGATTCCACTTGAGCGGACGATACATGGCCGGGTGAGTAAACGTCATCAGTGCCTGATCGAGTTGGGCTGCCCGTCGTCCCAGATCGGTGCGCAACGCGGCTGTATGCGGTCGAAAGGTCGCATATACCTCACCAGGGAGAGCAGTAATCAGCCAGATCAGCCGATCATTGGCGACAACATATGCCGCGCCGGTATGGGTACGTACAAGACGCGGCACCGGCAGCTCGGGGGCTACCGTGGCAAGGCGTTCAAGCGCCGCACATTGCAGTTCAACCAGCGCCGGATCGCAATCCGGTCGCATCACCTTGAGCACGTATTGGGTTGCGTGGTCCGTCGTGACGAGCAGGTTGAGGTCGTATTCGCCGGGTAATGGCGTGAGTGTGCCGTGAATGTGGTAATGATGGGCAAGCAAATCTGACCACGACATACGGGTATACTCCATGCAATTCGTAGCCAGATTGTAGCACAGGTAAGGGTAGCTATTGCACTTTGCCCGGCACGGTGGGGAGTGGGGAGGAGCGTGCTCTGTACCATGCTTGCCCACCTTCCTGGGAGCTGGGAGCGCGAGCCTCTGACTCGCATGACCTCACACACCAGATGACGGAACGCACAGCGCTGTGCGTTCCGTCGCTCATTGAAGCGAAAAATGCGGTTTGTACTACCTCATCACCAGCGGAATGTACACCTTGTAGGTGTAAGGTGACGGTTCGGTCGTTGGCATGGCCGTTGGGGTGGCGGTCGCCGTCGCCGTTGGCGTGGCGGTCGCCGTTGCCGTCGCGGTGGCCGTTGCCGTCGCCGTCGGGGTCGCCGTCGCCGTTGCCGTCGCCGTTGCCGTCGCCGTCGGCACAAAATTGGCTGTCAGGACGCGGTTACTCGTGGCAACGAAGCTGTAGCTGGCGGTTGTTGCAACGACGGTTGTCCCTTCTGTCCAGTTTACAAAGGTATAGCCGCTAGCCGGGGTTGCATTCACGGTGACGGTTGCGCCGTGCAGATAGGTGCCACCACCGGTCACTGTCCCGCTACCGGTTGGGTCAGCCTGAACGGTGATCTGGTACTGTGGCCGGGCATCGACGTGGATGGCGAATGCATCTTGCGCGGCCAGGGTATAGTTGACGATCTGACCACTGGCGTTGACCTCAATCAATGCACTGGCCGGCGCCGGTGTGCTGGTACCGGGTAGGACACAGTTCCCGCCCTGGAAGTCGTACTTTGTGACGTCACAGTAGAAGCCGGCAGGCAGGCCGGTCTGGTAGGTTGTTGGTGCGGCCACCGATCCGTTGTTGATGGCGACAAAGCCCTTGTTGCCACGCCCAAAGGCAATATGGTTGGTTGGTGTTCCGCCAATATTCTGCCAGTTCGTTACCGGCTCGCCCTGTGTGGTCTGGCGGAACTGCACCATATTGGCAATTGCCGGATAGCGGTGTTCGCAAACCCACTTACCGAGATCGCCACCGGTCACCGGATTCGGGTACGTACCGGCACAGTTGGCCGGATATTCGCCTGCACTTTGCCCGACGCCGTAGACCGGACGGGTATCGGCACCTAGCCCCGGTCCCCAGGTTGTACCACCATCATTGCTACTCGGCGGGCCGAGGCTGTCTCCAGCATTGCTGCTGGGGTTGGTTGTCCAGTAATAACTGGACATGACAGACGGGTGGCCGTAGGGGTAGGCCAGCGTGAAGATATTGGCCAGTACGTGTGCCCGACCATCGCGATGGTCAACGACACAGCCACCACCGGGGCCGTGCCCGCGCTGGTTGTCGTGGTTGTCAACGAAAATCTGGGCGAAGCGCGAGGGCAGCAGGTTCGTGGTGAAGTTTTGCAGATTGCTGAGCGATCCACCACAATTGAAGGTGTTCCCGATCACGCTAATACTGTAGGCAAACTCGGTGACGTCACCGTAAGGCGTGTATTCCCAGTCGCGTATCCGCTCATTGGGCTCCATGTCAATAACTTCACTGAAGATGTACGGACGACCACCGCCGGGGAGAGTCAGGCCATCGAGAATGGCACCGACCTCGTGTGCCGCCATGTGCTTTGCAGCATCAATGCGGAAACCTTTGACACCGGCATTGAGCAGGGCTTGCAGGTAGGCACGCAGCTTCGTCTGCACAGTGCTCTTGCCGGTATCGAGGTCTGGCAGGCCGGCCAACTGACAATACTGAACCTGATTACGATCACTATAATCGCTAATCAAACAATCAGCGTGAAAATCATCGGGCAGGTATTGCGTTCCGTAAAATCGTGAGCCTGCCGGTTGCGACTGGTAGGTGGTACCGGCGGTACCGGTTGGTGGTGTGCCGACCTGAATGTCAGCCATGTGGTTGATCACCGCATCGACAATGACAGCAACCCCGGCGGCATTGCAAGCGTTCACCATCTGCTGGAACTCGGCCCAGGTACCGCTACGGCTGGTGAAGCGCGTGGTGTCGTGGGAAACCGGTTGATACCGTGCCCACCAGGGGAAGTCGTTGGCCGGATTGCCACCCAGATCGGCGGTTGGCACAATATGCTCGTTCGGTGGCGAGACCTGTACACCAGTGTAGCCTTTTTGAGCGAGGAAGGTGCATTCCTTTGCCACATCACTCCAGCGCCATTCAAAGAGGTGAACGAAGACGCCACCGTTTGGTTCGAGCGCACTATCTGCATTGGGAATGATCGTGATCAGGCCATCGCGCTGGTCATCATCGGCTGGATTACCGTTAATGTTGTAGCTGTCTACTTTCCACTTCGGTCCTTCGCCCGGCTTCTTGCAGTAGGTGGTAAAGCCATACGTTCCTGGTGCCAGCGCTTCCAGCGTCGCCTTGGGAATGGTCGCCCGATACTCGTCGTTATTCCCAACGTCGGTATTGTAGGTCATCGGCAGATCAGTCCACGGTTGACCGTAGCGCCCCCAATGCAGGTAACATTCGATCCCCGCACCCTGGCCCGTCCCTGGTGTCACCCCTGCTTCGTAGACCTGCACGAAGACATCGAATCCGGCCGGAGCGAAATTGTTCTCATTGATTGCGTGGGCAACACCACCGCGTGGGTACATCAACCCGACCCAGTCGATGGTGCTCGGCGGCTCCATCGGCTGGGTCGAAACGAAGACGACCGTCGTGCGCGCCGGGATGGTAAAGGTGTCGGTCGCGTCGTTGAATGTCGCAGTCGCGATCACCGGATCGTCATCGATACCATTGGTGTGCAGTGGATGCAGGACAAATCCGTTCGCATTGGTAATGGTGATCGATTGTGCGATCTTGTTGGCGTTGAAGAAGACCAGTATGTTCTCCCAATTCGGGTCGAGATCAGGCGTGACCTGATCAGAGAGCCGCATTACCAGCAAGGCATCGCGACTGTTGTCAGTGTTGTAGTGCGAAACGCGGGCATTCACGTCAGCTTCGCTGGTCAGGCGGAAGAGTGGCGAACTCATTCGCAGCCGCAATGTCTCACGCAGATGCGCCGCCGCCGCATTCATATCGGCAGTAGTGGGATCGAGAGCCGTGTTGTTGAGCAACGGGGTCATAATGCCCCAACGTGAACTATTATCCCAGGCCGGCGGCAGCCCACGCCCGAAGTTGTTCGCGCTGCGATCCCAGTAGACGCGGTTAAACCAATCGCCCGAATCGTAACTGTTGCGGTCGAGCGATTTCGAGCGCAGGATGTCCTGCCCCATATGGAAGAAGGGAATCCCCTGGGCCAGACCGATCAGGCTCACTCCCATATTCTGGCTGCGCACCCGATCACTCATTGTGATGGTGGGAATGCTACTGCCGATCCAGCCCGGATTGCCGCTACCGTCGCCGTTGGGCAACTTGAAGACGTTCTGGTCGAAGAGGGTCTCGTTATCGTGTTTTTCAACGTAGTTAATGGCCTCTTGCGGATCGTCGGTGAAGGGATTGCCCTGCCCGTTCCAATCGGTACCGCTGCCGCGCAACGCTGAACGTAGCGTGTCCATGGTAGCGTGCAGATCGCTCTGGAAGCGGTTGGGGTAGTTGTACCCGTTCCAATCGTAGCTCAGACCGTTGATAAAACCCTGGCGACGAATACCAACCGGGTCGGTGCTATAACCACCATGCGCAGCATCGCGAATGACATCGTTGAAGACACCGATACCGCTGCCGGTCATGTTGTGCTTGTGCGCATAACAATGCGGACAAACGGTTAGCCCTTTGTCTTTTGCCGAACCGAAATCCCAGCCTTCACCGTACAGGTAGATCGTGCTGCCATCAACGCCATGGGTGGAGAGGTTCAATGCCTGCACTGCTGATCGCACATTGAGCATGTTCTGGCGGGTGTGCAGGTTCATCAGATCGAAACGGAAGCCATCGATCTTGTACGCAGTCGCGAAGCGCACGACCGTATCGATCATGAGCTTCTCCATCATGGCATACTCAGTGGCGGTGTCGGCACAGCACGACGACTGGTAAAGCGTGCCATTGGTGTCGTAGCGATAGTAGTAGCCGGGAACGATCTTGTCGAGTACCGATTTATCATCTTGCCCGCTGGCGGCAGTGTGATTGTAGACCACATCCATCACCACGCGCAGGCCGTTCTGGTTAAGGGTTTGCACCAGCTCACGAAACTCGCGGATGCGCGTCACGCCATCCGGATCGCTACTGTACGCACCTTCGGGAACACCGTAGTGGTATGGATCATAGCCCCAATTAAAACTATCGGTTTGCCGGGTCGCACCAACTGCCGCCTGGGGATTGCTTGAAGCCCGGTCGGTCGCCGGGTTGAACGAGATGGTGGGTTCGCTACGCTCAGCAGGATTCTCGATCACCGAGGCGATATCGAAGGTTGGCAACAGATGAATATGGGTCAGACCGGCCTGCCGCAGTTGCAACAGATGGTTCATCCCGTCAGAGAGAGTTGGATTCGGGTGAGGGCCGGCACCATCGTAGGTAAACGCCCGATACGTGCCCCGATCAGCAGCAGCGACAGAGCTATCGTTGGCACTGAAATCCCGGATATGCACCTCGTAGATCACGATGTCTTCAGGGTTAGCCAGTGCCGGCTTGCTCAGTGTATCCCAACCGGTCGGTTTGAGATCGGCATCGTTGAGATTGACAAACTGACTCCGCACATCATTGGCGGCGGCGCCATCTTGCGAGAGACTGACGGCGTAGGGGTCGGTGACCAGGTTCGTGACCACTGCATCGAGTGTCGGAACGTAGACCTCGACCGCGAAGAGATAAAACTGACGATCCCAACTGGCATCACCGATGACACTCCAGACACCACTCGTCGGGTCGAGCGTCATCGGGTGATCGGTGTAGGTCGTCGTCGTGGAGCTGGCAAAACGGCGTAGGGTAACCGTTTTCGCCGTCGGCGCCCATAGCCGAACCGTGGGAATGGCACCGCTGTAGCTCACACCCAGGGTTTGGGCTGTCGCGTTAGCTGCGTAGAGATCATCAAGTACTCCCTGAATCTGCACACGAGTGGCATCAATCCGATTCCCACTGCCGTCGTAGGCGGCAACGATCAACTGCCCGCGCAACAGATGCCGGGCAGCGTCGGCGGTCAGACTGGTCAGCAGGCGGGTGAGACCGGTTGCATTTGGATTCTTGATGTAACCGCTTACTGTTCCGCTAGCTGTCAGAGGCAGATAACACGGCGTGGCCGGGGTAGGCAGCGTACACAACGTCGTTTCGGCAGCAGTTGTCATCCCACCGTCAGGATCGTACAGCAAGCGAAAACTGTTGGCTGCACCACCGTTCCAGGCTATCGTTGCCAGATCGAGCCAGAGTGCCCGACTCTGCGCGGGAGTAATAGCGCTCGTACCACTACTCACCGTGTAACTATAATTGCTCCCGCCGTTCGTATCGGCGTTAATCGTCATAAGATCGGCATCAGCGCCGGCAATACTGCTCGTATTTGCCGAACTGAAGACATAATAACTGACCGTCGTGCCGGAAGATTGGGCCGGTATCGTAGCGCTATACGAACTGCCGCTGCCGGTCATCTGAACAACTGTTGAAGCGCTCCAGTTACCATTGACGGCATAGCGCAGCCAGAAGGATTGTTGAGCAGGTGGCGTACTGCTAGTCGTCACCGTAACGGTCACCGCCTGACCGGCAGTTGGTGCCGTCGGCGAACGACTCACCCCGCTGATCGTAGCCGGAGCAGCGTCGAGTTGAAAGACCACGCCGTTCGTATTACCGTCCCACTTGAAGACGTATACGCTGTTATTAATGTGGGCAAATCTAAGATTACGCTCATTATAGCCGCCAGGGCTGAGACCAGTGAAGATCGTACCGAATGTAATCGTATTCGGCGCATCTTTCCCGTACCATTGTTCGGTGTCTTTGAAGAACTTGAACTGAACTTGCGAGAGACTACTGTCATTAACCGGATTACTTACGTACACATAGGTTCCGCCCAGGCTGGACGACATTAGGAGAGGATTCCATGAACTGAAGTTTCCTCTGACGGCTTCGCCAGCAGCGAGGACTGGGGGCGGTAACAGGGTGACGAACAACCCGAAGACAATGAGGAGGGCAAGAAGTGTTCGCTGGCTACGATGATACACGGCACGACCTCTCTAGTGCAACTGAGCAATGTGACTTCGTTGGCGCTTGAGTTATTGGTGGAAACCGGTATCACTATACCATAATTTAATTTTTTATGCAATAGTATTGTTAGCAACGAAATAAAAACAACCGGTATGCGGAACGTGCCCTTGCCGTATCCCCCTCACCCCCTGGCCCTCGCGTTGCTCCCACCGGGGGCAAGGCGCAGAAGAATGAATTTCGGTCGTGCGCCGCAACACCGCCGCCTCCAGCGAGAGCAGGCTCCTGCGCTCTGCGAGATCAGGGATGGGCAGAAAGGCTAACGCAAATTTGACCGAATCAGGAAGCACTAGCGCAAACCCCAGTCACCCCTCTCCCGCGTAGCGTGTGCTATGCATTACCCACATGTCACGCTGCGTTAGGCCGGGCTGTAAGTGCTCCCCGTGGTGGCTCCCCGTGGCGCTGGCTTCCAGCCCGCGTGTAGGCATCATCTCCACCGCTGTCAGGTGCTGGCCCCGCCGGCAGGCTCCCAGCCTGCCCCACGGTCTGATACACCGTCTATCACCGCTAGCACCGCGACCATCCACTTCCCATTCGTGACGTGAGACCCACGTGACAGCGATGCAACGCGATAGTGCCCAGGATCGCACACAATGAGATAAGTTCGACTGATGAGCGAAGCGGTTGACAACCTGGTTATGGGTAATGCATAGCGCGAGAGAGGTGAGCGTAGAGGGTGCGATTACATCTGACATGGCACGCGGTGCAAGACATTCCCATCCACCGCATCCCTTGGATGGTCAGGTTAACGGTACAGGTACCGTCCGTAGGGGCGGGTTTAGAACCCGCCCCTACGGAACCCGCCTCGACACACCACCGGTACTAGCACGTTGTGGGGCCGGCTGCCGGCCTGCGTTCAGCCATCGCCATCATCAGGGGCACGTACCGGCACGGGAGTCCGCTGCAATCCGCGCCGGATCGTGAACGCGGCTGCTGCGGCAGCATGGCTGCCGCACTCCAAACTGTGCGACACGTGCATGACGAGCGGGTCAGGCAATCTATCCAGCACGTGCCGGCACAGCTTGAGCGGCACCCTGCCACCGGGCCGGTCGCTCAAACCAGCACTCATAGCGATTATACCCGCTGACACGCACGTGGTTAACACCAGTTGTGGGTAATGCATAGCGCGTAGCGGAAGAGGGATCAGGGGTAAGGGCATTTCTGAGAGGTTTCAGCCGGTAGCTGCAATCGTGGTCACGAGGGTATGTGTTGCACCCGCAGCACGTAGTGCCGCTGCAATGACTGGTGCCTGATCGGGGGTAGTGAGTGCCAGCATCACCCCACCCCAACCAGCACCGGCCAGTTTAGCACCCAGCGCACCGGCAGAACGAGCGGCGGTGGTCAGGCGATCAAGTTCCGCCGATGACACCCCAATGTCGCGGAGCAATTCGTGATTGGTGTTGAGTAACGTTCCCAATGTCCCCGCATCTCCTTCGGCAAGGGCAGTTCGTGCAGCAACGACCAGCCTTGCTACCTGGTCGAATAATGCTTCATAGCGAGCAGGATCGGCTTGCCAACGCTCGCGTACAGCACCAACCGGTAAGCGCGTGGGGCTACGCACACCGGTATCACCGACCACCAGGGTCAGGGGAGTGCTAATGACAATCGGCTCGATGAGTGGTGGTTGATCAGGACGACGTTGAAACCAGATAGGCTGTTCAAACGCAACAACGGTATTGTCAATGCCACTCGGCGTGCCGTGATATGCACGTTCACTCTCGTAGACGATGGCAGAAATCTCTGCCGGTGGTAGCGTTTGACCACCGTATGCCAGCAACTCTCGCACAATTGCCGTGGCAATTGCGGCGCCACTGCCCATCCCACTGGCAATTGGGATGGCAGAGCGAATCGTGATTTCGACATCCGCCGGTAGCCCAAAACGTTCAACGACGGTGATGACCAGTCTACTGAGCGGATCGGCGGGCTGTTCGGCCACGCGCCACCTGCCACCGAGATCAGGCGCATGGATCATCGGCCCATTCCCGGCAGGAGATGGCGCTACGGTAGCCGTGGAGCGAATATCGGCCAGTGGCAGAGCAATCGCCGGACGGCCATAGACGACGGCGTGTTCGCCACAGAGGATCAGTTTCGCCGGTGCCGTTGCCATCGCTTAGCTGCGGATTGTAGCGCCCAATTCCCGTTCGAGACTGGAAATGATCTTCTTGCGAATCTTCGCCAGTGTCTCGTCGAGAAGGGTGCGGTCGGGAGCCCGGAAGGTCAGGTGATAGGTAAGACTGCGCTTGCCTTCACCAACTTGTGGCCCACTGTACCGGTCGAAGAGGATCAGGCTCTCCAGGTATTCGCCGGCACTACGCTGTATAACGCTCCGAATCTGGGCTTCGGACACCGTTTCGTCGGCAACAATGGAGAGGTCCTGCGTACTGGCCGGGAAGCGCGAAATTGGCCGGTAGACCGCCTGTCCGGCCTGGACGAACAGGGTTTCCAGATCAATCTCGGCCAGCACGATGCGCGGTACCGCCACCTCAAGCCGGGCACGTACCTGTGGATGGGCTTCGCCAAGCACACCAACGACCTGCTGCTCAACCGCCCGTCCACGCCCATCACGTTGCGTAGTGAGCACGAGCGTCGCTGAACGACCGGGGTGGAAGCGCTCGTCGTCGGTGAGCGGCGCAAAGCTTAGCCGATCGGACAGTCCCAGGCGTTCGCCAAGCAGCTCGACAATCCCTTTGACATCGTAGAAATCGAGCCAGTCGCGGTCGGTGCTCAACCAGCTCTCTGGCTGGCGAGGACCGGCGAGAGCGATTGCCAGACGCCTGGGCTCGTCGGGTAGCCAGCGATCATTCTGGCCGGGTTGGGCAAGTGGGAGATACACCCGCCCGATCTCGAAGACTGTCGAGCGTTCGCGTTCGCGGAGGTTCATCGCCAGTGCTGCGGCAATTGAAGGGAGCAGCGAGCGGCGCAGGTAGACATGCTCTGGTGTGCTGGGATTGCTCAGCTTGAGGTAGCGATCAGCGATCGCTTCAGATGGGTGGACCCTGGCAACCAGCTCCATGTCGATCAACGAATAGGTAATCAATTCAGTCAGACCGGCGCCGGCCATCAGATCACGAACCTGATCCTCAAGCTCGATAGTGCGCTGGGTCGCCGGTGGCGGCAGCTCGTCGGCCAGTCGGGTGTTCGGGATGCGGTCATAACCGTAGATGCGAGCAATCTCCTCGCACAGGTCAGCCGTCATGGTCACATCTTGCCGAAATGAAGGCACCTTCACGCGCACTGTCGGTTCAGCCGCCAGCATAGCAAAATCACCGACCGTTGCACTTCCCACCACCGTACACTCAAAGCCAAGACGGCTGAGCATGTCGGCAATGGTATGGCTATCGAGGTGAATGCCGAGGAGCCGACGCACTTCGGACGGAGGTAAATCAATCGTCACCGACTGCCACGGACGTGAGTAGACATCGATGAAATCGGCGGCAATGGTGGCACCGGCGTAGAGACGCATCAGTTCGAGACAGCGACGCAGCGCGATGGGGGGCAACTCGTAATCTACCCCACGTTCAAAGCGGCGTGATGCCTCACTGGGCAGCTTCAGGCCACGGGCAGTACGTCGGATCTGTACCGGTTCCCAGATCGCCGCTTCCAGCAAAACATTGGTCGTTGCTTCGCTCACCTCTGAACTTGCACCACCCATCACACCTGCCACCGCCAGCGGCCCGGTCTCATCGCAAACCAGTAAGGGCGGATGGGTTAGACCACTCTCGGCACCGGGGGTTAAATCACGGTCACGGTTGTCAAGCGTGGTCAGGCGTTCGCCGGGCTGGGCCAGCCGTACAATCAAATGACGATTGGCAACCCGATCAGCGTCGAAGGCGTGGGTTGGTTGACCCCACTCCAGCATCACATAGTTGGAAATGTCAACAATATTGTTAATCGGGCGCATCCCGGCATTGAACAGCCGACGCTGCATCCAAAAGGGCGACGGACCGATCTTGACACCTTCTGCCAGCCCAACCATAAAGCGCGGACAGAGATCGGGGGTCAGCACCGTCACCGCAGCCCGCCCAATCAGCGAAGGACCGGTTGCCTCAACCTGTGGTTCGGGGATATGCAGTGGCGCACCAGTGAGAGCGGCGACTTCGCGGGCCACACCAACGATAGAAAGACAACGGGCGAAATTAGGAGTGAGATCAATTTCAAGCACTACTTCGCCTAGATAATCGCGTAACGGCATTCCGACCGGTGCGTCCTCTGGCAGAATCAGAATACCTTCGTGATCCTCACTCAGGCCCAACTCTTTCTCAGAACAGAGCATGGCATCGCTCATCACGCCACGTACCGGGCGGCCCTTGAGTTTTGTAATCACCCACCCTTCAGCGTGACCATCGTACAACTGCGCACCTTCGCGAGCGAATACCGCCTTGAGCGGATGGGTTAAACGCCCCTGATCACGGTACGGGAACAGATTGGGGGCACCGGTCACCACCGTATGGGGCTGTGCGGCACCGTAATCAACGTCGGCCAGCACCAGGCGATCTGCGTTCGGATGCGAACGAACCTCCAGGACGTTTGCCACCACGATCAGTTCAGGGTCCCAGGGCAGAGGGGCACCTTCAACGCCGATACGATGAATCTGAGCCACCTCCATACCGCCAAAGGTCAGGCGACGGGCCAGTTCCTCGACCGGCAGATCAATTGTTACAAATTCTCGCAACCACGACAGTGGAACTCTCATATACTCCTCGGTGTAGCAATCTGGCTGCTGCGATTGTAGCCATGGCCCGGCGGCCTGTCAAGAGTGAGCACCGGTGACCCGATAGGTTCCATCACCCTGCTTGGACACAACACACCGTGTGACCACGTATTGCGCCGATTATCTACTGGTGGCAGGGATGAGAAACCTGCTTCTGGCCCAGCTATGCACAAAGCCTTGCGGGAGAGTGATGGGAAGTCAGGCAAAGTGGCGAACGTACTGCACCTGGCAGTGTGCATGTGAAAAGTACGATTTCCGCACTCCGAACCACTCGACACTATCTGCCATGTTACAAACCCGCCATACCATCGCAACGTGTGGATCAAACCACTAAGCATGATACAATACTGCGTGTGTCCGCGCAGATTAGACGAGAAGACCATGACCCAACCTGAACCGAATCAAACCCCTCTCCCCCAGGTACCAGCACGTACCGCGCCCCCGACCACTCAATCGCGCAGTTGTCTGAGTCGGCTGTTCGGATTCATCGGCTGGTTATTCACCTTAGTCCTAGCGGTGGGACTGGCACTGGTTGTTGCAGGTGGCATTCTCTACTGGGCAGGTGTCGATCTGACCACACCACAGCAAATTCGCGAGGCCAATACGGGCGTACAGACGCTCCAGGCACTTACAACCAGTCAGGCGGAGACTATTGGTCAACTTCAAACTGCTCAGGCCCAGACCCTGAGCGATCTGAACGGTGCGCGTGAGCGGATCGATGAACTGGAAGTACAGGCTGATGCTCTGACGACAGCGGCAACAGCCCAGGTTGGTCAGGCGGCTACTGCGATAGCGCTAGGCCGGGCATTGCAAACAGCGGTTGCTGAAGCGGTTGTCCTGCAAGATCAGTTGCAAGAAGAGCGCGTCCTGGTCGCAGTCGTTGCAACTGTCCAGGCACAGCAGAATGAGCGCATTCGTGAGGTTGAGCTACGGAGTGAACGCCTGATCCGATTTCTGAATCGACTGAGCGATATTGCCGGCGACACAGCGGAGGATGTTACAACACCTACGCCATTTGTGACTCCAACCGTTTCGCCGACGCCAACCAGTACAGTACAGGCAACACCAACGCCGTAACATCAACTCTTGCGCAACAGTGTACATCGTTCAGGTGCCGTATCTGTGTTGGAGTACCTTCAAACGTGCCATTGGCACGTAACAGGAGATTCATCGTGGACGTAGATGCAGCGCAACCTGATGCGACGACAAGGTGGGGCAAGGCATACCGTACCCCTATCCTTTCTCTGCTACCAGCATAGGGTGGGTATCCATAGCCGCCATACTCCTCGCATACAAGGGACGCAGGTCATACGTGATTTGAAGTACACTGGGTGCCAGTGCAGAAAATCCCAGCGTACTTCATCGTTTATCACCTCATACCCCCGATGATGCTACTCGCGGCCAATAGCTGCTTCGGTCAGCAAACGCACAACCTGTTCGAGAGCACGGCGGGCACGGGCCAGAGCCAGCGTCATATCGGCCAGGACAGCTTCAGCCAGCATAAAATTAGCCAGATAACTCTGCCGTAACGTCTCGAAGAGGTCTTGCGCTTCTTCAAGACAGGTTTGTGCCTGTTCGAGGGCGTGCTCACTCTCATCACGCTGACGGGCAGCAACCATCGGCCAGCGCCCGTTAATCTCGGCGCCACGCACGACAGCCATATGCCGCCGCATACGTTCAAGGTCGGCAAGAGCGTCGTACACGGCCCGTTCGGCAGTGACAATCAGCACCCGACACAAATGGACATTACGACCGAGTTCGGCACGTACCTCATCCAGCGTACTCCGGGCCTGAAGGATGGCCTGAGCCGCCTCTTCCGCCACGCGGATCAGTTCCACCCTCTCGGTCTCCAGTTCGGTTGGCCAGCGGCGCGGTATCGTCGGCATAATTAATCGCGCTCCTTCGTGGTCGGCGCAAGTACTCTTCGGCTGCGCGGCGACGCAAGACATTCTCGCCTAACTGCCAGAGAATGATAGGAATACCCGCAGCCACAAAGCTTCGCCATACCAGATCTTCATAGCGGCGCCAATCAAGGCTGCCAAGGCGACGAGCCGCCAGGGCAACCGGCGCCAGCGAGAGAACGACCCCGCCGGCGACCTCTGCCCACAGGTGATCGGGCAACACTGTTGGGAAGCGGCGCTCGATCAACTCGAGTGTGGCTGCGTAGACAGTTGATAGCCCCATAACCTGAAGTGGGAGTTGCACAGCCAGATGATCGGCATTGGTCACAGTACTCATGGTTGCATCGCTGTTCACTGTTTGCATTGCGGGGTTCCTTTCGGGTTCTTGTTGGCTACCATTTTAGCACAGGTCGTTCGATTTGTCTAGCCGTTGGGTTGTTATTGGATACTTGTTGGGATGTATTTAATCTACCTCATGAAACTCCTCCTGCATCGTTTGATCAACATTTTTGGCTTTTCAGGGCGATTTGATGTTATAATACTACATATTGTAGTAAAGTCAAGACCCCATCAACTACCCGACAGCAGACTAGACGGCTTGAATATTATATGCTATAGTATGAAAGGCGTACCAATAATAACCTTAAAACAACCCTTTTATCTCCCTGCAAAGAGGATGACATGTTACTTGGGACATGGGACGTGACACTCGATGAAGCCGGCAATCTGACGCTACCTGTTCCGCTGCGCCCGCTGCTCTTCCCCGGCGTCGTGGTTACCCGTGGATTCGAGCGCTGTTTGCATCTGTGCCCGGAACCGTTCTGGCGCGGGTTGGCCCGACGGGTGAGTAGTCTCTCATTAAGTGGTGCTGATGAACGCTGGCTGCGCCGGTTGCTGTTTGCCGATGCCCACGTGCTGGCGATTGATGAACAGGCAACTATCCCATTAAGCGAGTCGTTGCGCCGCTACGCTACGCTGGAACGACACGCGGTGCTGGTCGGCATGGATCAGTATCTGGAGGTGTGGAGTCCTGAACGCTGGCAGGAGTGTCAGGCAACTCTACTGGCTAACGCGGGCCGCTGGTCTCGCCGCGACTGGACGGTGGTCGGTTTGGCAGAGAGTGGCATTTCTTTGTGATCGTTTTTACTACAGTACATAGTAGCAAGGAAAACCGATGAGAATCTAGCTTTGATCCGTCTACCCCAGGGTTGAGGCTAAAGGCCGGGCGACCATATCAGACGGCACTTGCTCGTGATCGTGTTTACTACATTACATAGTAGAAAGGAAAACCGATGCCAATGCAGCTCTGATCCATCCGCCCCAGGGTATAGGTTGAAGCCCAGGTGACCATATCGGTCAGTGCTTTCTGGCGATGTTTACCCGCGATGCTTGCACAGTAGGGAGGATTTTCAATGATGACCCGCTCACATCCCAATACTCTTCATTCACCCCTGCATCGACCAACGGCCAGCGCGGCAATCGCCCGGCAACGGTTACGTCAGACATTGCAACGTGATCGCCTGATTATTGCCGAGCGGCAACCTGAACAGCAACTACTCAGCAGGTTACTTGAGGCTGAGGTGCCGCACTCGTCGCGTGAACGATGAAGGAAGTCTTTCCGATGATGTATGAGGGCTTGTAAAAGCACCGGTAGCAAACCACGCCGCATACGATGTACCGTTTTTCGCCAAGTTATAGTTTGCTTTATTCCGCAATAGTTGTGTTGCGTGCGAAGGGCACTGCTCGTGCGGTTTGGTCAGGTCGGTTCTACACTACAGCTCTCGTTTACGCTGAAACCAACACTGGCAAACGCTATGCGATCAACATACCAGCCCGTTCTCCTGTCCATCGATTTCAGTTCCTACCAGCGTGGTTTCTTTGTGCGTTGGGAGTCTAACGAAGTGATTGATATTACGCAGAGCCAAATGCCGATGCCAATTGCCGAAGCCGATGTGCCGCTGGTTTTGCGCGCACTCGATGTCTTGCAAGACCCGGCATATCCCCACCCCTGGACAACTACTCAGGAGAAGGCATTTACGTTTAGTCAGGCAGAGCAGGATCGTCTCCGTGAACTCAATTTTTGGGATGAAGATAACCGGGCACCGGTTGATTTGCCACGACGGGTTGGGCGACGGCTCTTTCGCGCACTGACGCACGATAAACGTGGTGCGGAGGCGTTGAAGATCGTGCGCGCCTACGCGCTGGCCGTTGATCGCCCGCTCCTGATCTCCTGCCACTTTCACGCCCACGCTCCGGCTGATGTCGCACTGGCTGCGTTACCTTGGGAATTGCTCTGGGCTGATGAACCAACGCCCCTGTTGACGGAGCGTCGCCTGGCGGCGACGATTGAACGACGATTGAAGCATACCGGTCCACCACCTGCACCGGCCCCAGGGCGTGGTGCACTGCGGATTCTCGCGCTCTCACCACAGGCCGGTATTCCAACGGAACTCCGCCATATTGAGCGGAGTGTGCGTATGAACGCCCTGCAACCTCTGCTCGAACGGAATCTGGCCGAGGTGCGCGAGCTGAGTCCCATTTCCCGCCGGGAGCTGGAACGTGTGGTTCGCGAATGGTCTCCTGATGTTATTCACTACTACGGCCACGGTCGCTACGAACAGGGAAGCGGCGCACTGCTCCTTGACCGTGAACGTGGTGGCGAGGAATGGACACCACCAGATGCCCTTGCGGCTGCCTTGGGTGGTGTGCAGATGGTCGTGCTCCATGCCTGTCAGGGCGCTATGGCAACCCCAGGCGCAACCCTGCTCAGCAGTGTCGCACCGGCGCTGAGTATGGCCGGTGTGCCGGTGGTGATTGGGATGCAGTTTACGATTCGGGCCGATGCCGCGACCCGCATTGCCAGTATCGTATACGCCGGGCTGGCCCAGGGGCGAAGTGTTCAGGAAGCGTTGGCGGCCGCCCGCATTGCCCTGTATGTCGGCGAAACCGATCAGGTATCGTGGTTTGTACCGGCCCTCTATGTGCGCAGTCGAAGCCACGGTCCTATCTACCTGCGACCGCCCACCGACCAGCCGCCGGTTCTCACCCTTGGCACATCCTCATCATCACAGTCTCGCCACCCACCACATATCCGGCGTTTACGCATTCAAGAGGAATGGGCACGTCAACGTTTGCAAGCGGATCGACCGTAACGGAATCTACTGACGCTATTGAACATATATCAGGTGAGTCATGTATCAGATTGAATGGCTAGGAATGATACGCAACAATTTCAAGCCCGGCACCCCTGATCGCATCCGTATGGTGGTGTTGCACGCCACCGCCGGTACGTATCCCGGTGATCTGAAGTGGCTGCGTCAGGGTGGTGCGCCGGGCCGTGAAGTGTCTGTGCATTACTACATCAATAAACGCGGACACATTGTGCAACTGGTTGCCGATCACGATATTGCCTGGCATGCCGGTGTCAGCCGTTGGGAGGTGGACGGGCGTACCGTCTACGGCTGTAACGAGGTGTCGATTGGGATTGAGTTAGAGAACCGGAACGATGGTCGTGATCCGTATCCACCGGAACAGTACGCGGCGGCACGCTGGTTAACCCGCGAGCTGGTGCAGAAATATCAGATTCCACCAAACCAGGTTGTCCGCCACCTTGATATTTCCCCCGGCCGGAAGACCGATCCGGCAGGCTTCCCCTGGCAACGCTTCGTCAGTGAGGTGTTTGCCGATCTCCCCGACGCACCAACCATGCCACCGACCGAGCAGATGCGCCAACGGATGCTCGATATTGCATACCGCGCTGCCGGGAGTGGTCTGCCTGCTAACTGGCCCTTTTTCACCACCGCACGTACCGCCCATCTGGGGATGCCGGTGGCATCGTTGATCGCCCGTCCACCGGCGTCACGTGCGGCGTCATCACCACATGATCGGGAACGAGTATTGTCACTCCCCGATGGTACCCGCTATCTGGTTGAGGTCTACGCCCGCGATACGCTCTTCGCACCCGTTGACCCGGATGACACCCTGCGTCCCGACGAGCCAATTCAGCGATTGCGTGATGTTCCGGCCAGTCCCCAACGTCTGACGCTCCTTGACGCGGTCTTCCGGGCTGCCGACCCGATCAACGGGTTTCAACCGGGCTGGGCATTCCATCAGTATTTTCTCGACCATGAGGCTGAACTTGGCATGCCGGTCAGTCACAACCATCGCCTCGCTCTGGCACCGGGATGGCATGTCGCCTGTCAGCACTTCGCCCTCGACAGCCTCTGCTCGCCAGTTGGTCAGTGGCAGGTGATCTACCGTCTAAGTGACATTCGACGTGCTGCGGCAGGCCGGATGATTCTGTCCGGTCTGAGTCGTGAGCGAGCCAGACAACTGGCACACCTCCTGCTTGATGATCTCTTTGCCCTGCGCACCGGTCGGCGGTATCAGGCTGAGGCAGCACTCGTGCGGTATGCACTTGACGAAGATCTGGGAGCGCCGCTTGGCCCACCCGAAACAGATGTCGTTGATGGGATACCCATCGCGTTGATGCCGTTTGCCCTCGATGTGGTGGCCTGTCGTCTACCGACACCGGATTGGCCGCTCGACCGGCCACTGCCACCGGGCAATCCGTTCGGTCGGCTCACCGCATTGCTCGGTGCTCACCGTCAGGGTGTATCCGGTGTTGTCCGATTATCACGGCTGCACAATCCGCGTTCGCTGCCGGTGATGCAGGCAACCCCGTTGGTGGGACCAGCCCGACCTGATCGCCCATTTATCGATGTCAGTCTCTTTGCCGGTGACGGTGAGGTGCGCCGACGAGCAATTGATACCATTATCGTTGTCCCGACGCCGGGACCGGCGAGCCTGGCGCTGACCCAGGCGCATACGGCTGCGCGCTGGCACTACTACATCGATCATACCGGCACCGTCTTTCGGTTGCGCCACGAACGCTATGTTGCGCGTGCTGCCCGTGGCATCGGCCTGCCTGCCGAACAGCTCGATCAACGGGCACTGGTCATTGCTGTTGAGGGTGAACTCGACCAGGCCCCGCCGACAATTCGTAAAGCAGCAAAGGCGCTCATTCAGTTACTCTGCCAACATTTTCGGATTAGCAACAACCGGATACACGTAGGCGAAGTGGCCATACATTCGTAAGCAATATGATGTGCGCTGCCGCTCATCACAACCTCACAGGACGTATATGCAGTCAACAGCTTCTTCATTGCACGCTCGCGCCCCGATCAACATCAAACTGATAGGATTGGGCGGATGCGGTGGGAATCTGGTCAGTACGCTGAAGCTCCAGAACGATCAGGTGGATCTGATCGTCGCCAACACTGATTTGCAAGACCTGGCAGGGCGTACCACTATTCCAACCCGTATCTTGCTCGGCCCACAGCAGACTGCTGGAAAGGGGGCGGGTGGACGGCCTGATGTTGGGGCAGCCGCAACTGTCGAGAGCGAGCCAATGCTGGCGAAAGCATTGAGCGGCGCCGATCTGGTTGTGATTGTCGCCGGTATGGGTGGTGGTACCGGTACCGGTGCCGCTCCGGTAGTCGCCCGGCTTGCCCGTCAGCTCGGCGCATTGACCCTGGCCTTTGTTACGATGCCATTTCAGGTCGAAAAGGGACAGCGGAGCCGGATTGCCGAACAGGGGCTTGCCAGTGTGAGCAAAGAGGCTGATGCTGTGGTTGTGGTTTCCAATCAAAAGATTTTGAATTTTGTCGATCCGCGGACAACCCTATCGGTTGCGCTGACGTACAGCAATACCATTTTAGCTGCTGCAATGAGCGGCGTGATCGATCAGCTCTCCCTCCCCTCACTCATGCAGCTCGATTTTTCCCATGTGCGGCAGACCCTCAGTCAGGCCGGACAAACGATGCTTGGAATTGGGAGCGCAACAGGAAGTGATGCTGCCCAGCGTGCGATGCAGCTCGCGCTGAAATGTGATTTGCTCGAAGGAAATTTACAAAAAGCTCGCCGTGTCTTCGCTTCGATCATCGGTGGCAGTAACCTGGGTCTGATCGATGTCCATCAGGCGATTGAGCAGATCCATCGTGTGGTTGCCAATGAGATCGATCTGGTCATCGGTGTTGCCACCTCACCACTGACGTCGCACCGGGATCGCGTGCGGGTAACGCTCATTGCCAGTGAAGTAGCTTCCTTCCGTCAGTCGCTCTCCTCTGGGCAGGCCAATCCAAAAGCATCTGTCACGTACACGATCTCCAGTAACGATCTACCACCCTTTTTGAAATTGCACCGACGAGGTTGTTTATGATTCTGCATCTCTGCCCAAATGATCCCCTGGTCTCTCTGGTACACGACCTGTTTGGCGCCAACGCCGTGCGGGTGCCCGATGCGCGCATTCGCCCACTATCGGTCGTTATTCATCGGGATAATCGGAGCGTGTTTCGTGGTTCGTTGTTGCCGCTCCTTACCGACTCCAGCCCATTGAGTGTGCAGCCTGCGGTGTCGCAATTGATCGATATCAGTGGTCGACGTTCGCGCCGGATCAGTCTCGACCTCGGCTTGCATATTCTGCGAGGGTTTCTGTACGGCTTCGGCGTACCAGCCGCCAGTCTGGCGACTTCGATCCAGGGTGCTGCAACAGTTTCGTTCTCTTTTCCCACTGCCATGCGTGTGGCCTACGATGTCAATGCGTTGGGCTGGGCATTGGCCGGTCGTGCCATCGATCGCTCAAATCCAGCGGCGGCGGTGCTGTTCGAGCAGACACCCTACGAGCTGCTCTTGATCGACTCGGTGCTCACCAGTCGTCATATCACGATCACCCTAAGCGGTAGCAAAGGCCAGCGGCTCAATGTCGATATTGATGCACTACGGCAGATGCTCAACGATCTCGGTGGACAGGTTGGCGTAAGCGGTGATTCCGAACTTGAAGTAACGCTGGCCAGCCCCCATGACTTAACCTTCGCTTTTTCGTGCGTCCGCCTCTTTTTCGACGACGAGGGCTTTATTACTGCCATCCCCCCCGATCTCAATCGGCGGGTGTTGGGAAGTGCCGGCGGACTTACAGTCCGTTATACACCTGACCGGGTACTCCTCAGTGCCCAGCCTGGCTTGTTGGTATGGGATCGCCTGCCAGCAATCTCGCCGGAACAGCCTCGTTCCGCTCGTCGCTAGCGTTCGTCAGGTGTGGGCGAGTTCAAAAGCAGAGCGACTCAGGCGGCAACGCGCATGCGCTTCCTGCTGTCAACGAGTATGACAGGCACCGAACATCCAGGCCATACTGGCGGGGAGTCGGGGCAGCATACCAACTCTTGCACCATCCGGTGCATCACGGCCCGGCATCAGACCTGCGGTGATCCCCGGCTTACCGTCCCTTCCACAACGATCCGAGGATGTTATCTGCATGGTACGGATGTGCAGGTTCCCAACCCGCCCCTTCCGTGTCGGTTCTCATCGCCATGCGAGAGATACGGCGGATAAGGAGGTAGCGAAAAGGCACATCGTGGATCGCGTGCCACGTCGTGGATTAGAGCAGATGTGATATGACATCACCCAGTATAGTGATTGAGACATAGTCTCTGAAGTGAGTGCGCATTTGATGTAGGTTGCAGTTTGGATTTGGATGTGATATGACACCACGCAACGTCGTGATGAAGACATCGTCTCGGTAGAACCTATTTCAAAAGCATCTACTAGAGGGTAGCTCATTCAATTACTGACAGACGACATAATTGGACGAATACGGACAGCATCCCCATGACCAGCAGGATCAACGTCATGACACGTGCCGGATCGTGAGTGCGGCAGCCATGCTGCCGCACTCCAAACGCTGCGACACGCGCATGAAAAACGGACAAGATAACCAAGCCAACGAGTGATGGCACTGACGATGGTCGTCAGACTCCTCGCTGCCATATCGGCAGACTGGGAGCAGAACAATACGGTCGTTAGTGATTGGCAGGCGTTCAGTGCCTGTGCGACCGTCTGGTGACAGAGAGCACAGCTTTTATGAAATAAGTTCTAGAGCCTGTTTCAAAAAACATCTACTATGAAGGTATCTCACATTGCCGCCCGATTCTATGTTCGTGACGAGCACACCCGGCGTCCACGTGACCAGCCGGATCAACGACGTGACACGCGCCATATCGTGTGTACGGCTGGCGCGGCAGCATGGCTGCCGCACGCCAAACGACGCTACACGTGGATGATGAGCGAACAAGGCAACCTGTCCAGCGCGTGATGGTACCGGAGATGGTTATTAGAGCGCGATAGTACAGCTTTTTATGAAATAAGTTCTAGTAAGAGAAGCGGACATGGTGGTTAGCCACCATTGTCCCGCGCCGGTTGTCGCACACCCGCGCTCTTCTGACACAGGTGTCGTTTCCAGTTTCAAACAGGCATCTGTTACCATCACGAATGCGGAGCCCGATTCCGGGCCGTCCGAATCCAGTCACGCGGTTTGATGCCGAGCAGCAGCCGGATGTAGAGCCACAGCTTCCAGATCACAAACAGCGGGGTAAAAAGTAACGAGCGGTAGACCGGCCACGGTGCCTTCACCAGGATCAGCCCACTGAGAATATACACAACCTGACCAAGCCACACAAAACCGGCCAGGGCAAGTGCTGCCGGGTCACCCAGGATGAGGGCGATCAGCAAGATCAGCACATTGGCCCCGGTAACCACCGAAAAGGGCGGGATCAGTTGCTCGATGGCAGCATCGATCAGCAAAAAGCTCCGTCGGCGCAGCCCTTCACGTAGCAGTTGCGGCACATAATGGCGAACCATCTCCATTCGCCCGCGCTCCCAGCGCTCATTTTGCGTTTGGGCAGACTTCAGGCTATCGGGCATCTCGGCCCACACTACGGCATCGGGCGCAAACATGGCACGCTCGCCCGCCAGAATCAGCCGCATGTGGTATTCAATATCTTCTGTCAGTGAGGCTGTCCAGCGCTGCTGCCGTAGAATCTCGGCGGCAAAGACCATCCCATTGCCCTTCAAGCCGGTTGAACCACCAAGTACCATGCGGCCCAGGGGGCGGAGGTAGTGCAGGACAATTAAGGCCACCGCACGGATGCCGGCACTCCACGCGCCTTCGGGCTGACGTACCGCGTAGTAAGCCTGGATAACTCGTTCACCCTGCGCCAGCCGGGCATCCATCACCCGTAGAAATGTGGTCGAGACCACCGAGTCGGCATCGAGAATGACAACCGCATCGTGCGGTTCCTGACGCAGCCAGATTTGCTGCAACAACCATTCCAGCGCGTACCCCTTGCCACGCAGCGTCTGATCAAATCGTTCGTGGACAATGGCGCCATGCGCGGCAGCCACTGCGGCAGTCTGATCCGAACAATTATCGGCAACGACGTGTACTGTGTAGAGATCACGTGGATAGTCGAGTTGCTGAAGATTGGTCAGCAGATCGGGCAATAGGCGCTCTTCATTGTGCGCTGGTATCATGATCACAAAGCGCGTGGTGGGATGCGGACGAAGCGTTGTCGTGCGCCGGGCGAAAAAGGCTGCTCCGGTGAGCAGCAGAAGATAGGCCACCATCCCTGCCAGCACAATCCCGCCGACCCAAAAGATCACCGTCGACAAGCCCCACATCAACGACATCATAGTCGCTCCTTATGCTTAACCGACAGCGGCTCAACACCGACTTCGGTCAGTGTCTCGTAGAGAAAATCGGTCAGACGTACAGCGTAATGATCGAGGTTCATCTCCTCTTCAACCCGCCGGCGCCCGGCGCGTCCCATACGGGCTGCCTTTTCCGGTTCAGCGAGGAGGTGTTCAATCGCTTTCCGCAAGGCATTCGGATCGCGTGGTGGTACGTACAGACCGGTTTCCCCCTCAACGACAACATCGGTCTGACCGGGTGTTGCGGTACAGATGACTGCCCGCTCCATCGCCATTGCTTCCAGAATAGCCGTTACTCCGGCCTGAAACTCTACCGGTTCGAGCGGCATTACCAGAAATTGGCTATCGCTGTAGAGCTGACGTAAGTCGTACTGACTGAACTTCTGGACACGCACATTGGGTGGAATCGGCTGGTTCCGGGTGGTATCTCTCTGTTTCGACCACGGACTGGCAGCGGCCACAACCACGTCTGCATCGAGACCATCAACAGCACGCAGGAGTGTTGGGTAATCACGCCGTTCAAGCCCAACAGCGCAAATCTGTGGGCGTGGGGTTGGACGCGGCGGTGCATGACGGGGATGAAAAAACTGGTCGTCAACCATAAATGGGGTGAACGGCACTCTTTTCACAGGTAAGCCCCACCGTTGAGTGATAAATCGCTGCTGCCACGTTGAATAGACCATAAAACGGTCAATGTGGGTATGGACAGCAAAACGATCAAGGAAGACCATCTTTTTCGGCACTGACAACACGTGGACAATCATCAGATGGCGGGGCCGCCGGTTGGGCGTAAAATACTTGAGCAGGGCTGCCAGCGGCAAACCAACCTGTTCGCCATCGGTGACAATCGCCTGATAGCGATAACGACGGGTAAAACAGGCCCAGGCCAGCAGCAGGTTCGGCCCTCCCAGGCGCTCAAACAGACGACCGACCAGCCCGCTGGTCTCACGGGCAATTCGATAGTCAATCAGATCGGCTCCAAAGTGGCGAGCGAGTTCGAGATAATCGGCACGCGGGCGCCGACCGGCAGCAATCTGCTGTTCAAGATCAGATGGAATATTTCCTGAAACAGTAAGCAAAACCTGATTCACGCCGGAATCCTCTCTTGCATACGGGCCAGATCGACCTCTCCCTTGATCAAATCAAGCAATCGCCCGGCATTATGGCGGGCGTCATACATACGTGACACGTGGATCGTTGCCCGCTCGCCAAACCGCAATCGCTCGTCGGGACGTGTGATCAGGCGACGCAGGGCCTCGGTGAGCGCACGCAGATCACCAGCCGGGATCAATAAGCCTGTCTCACCGTCACGGACAATTTCGGGAATAGCTGCGACACGGGTCGTCACCGCCGGCAAGCCGGCTGCCGCCGCTTCCGAAAGCACCATCGGCAGACAATCGCCGAACGTTGGCAAGGCAAAAATATCGGCCTGGTGGTAGAGTGCCTTCAGCGGGGCACTGTTCGGCTGCATCCCGTGATAGACAAACACCCCTGGCTCATCTGGCACATGGTCTTTGGTTACCAAATGCAGTTCAACACCGAGCGGACGCAGTGCCCGGAAGGCTTCGATCAGCAGCACCCCCCCTTTGCGTTCGAGGTTGGCACCCACAAACAGAATTTTTACCGGCTCCTCGTGACGGGTGCGCGGTGTGGGGCGTTGCCATTCATGCACATTCACGCCGGGGGGGATGACGGTAATCTTATCTGCCGGCACACCGTAACCCTCGATCAGGCCATCTTTCGCCCACTGACTCCAGGTGACCAGATGGCGGGCCAGTTGAAAGCAACGCCGATTGAGCTGCCATTTAATCCGTTCCAGCCATGGCGGGCCTGGATCATGCTGATAGTACGGGCCGAGTTGATCGTACTGCAACGGTGTGGCATCGAGCGAGACGATGCCGGGGTAGCGCCGCAACCAATCGGCAGCCAGGACCGCCGGCACCTGCGTATGAAAAAAGAGCGCATCAAGGGTCGTGTGTCTGGTCAGTCGGCGCAATGAGCGGCGCGCCCGCAGACCGGCACGCACTGTCCAGTTGCTTTTGTAGAGTGGTATACGCGCTGCCAGACCATGGGTTTCAAACGGAATGAGTGCCCAATGCGGGCGGACATCAGGATCATTGCTGATATTCGCCTGTAAGTTTTTGGCGTGAGTCACATGCCCCAGGGCCTGTTCGAGCACAAAGCCGATGTTGTAGAGCGCTGAACCGTTCATAGTTTTTCCTGATCGGAATGTTCAGAGTGTTCCTGCGCAGCGCAAAGGAAACCGCGATCTACGTTGAGTATAACGAAGAGGTATAACCTTAGCGTTAATGAAATAGGTGATACGCTTGCAATGTTGTCATATCAATCTGGGCAAAATGAGCTTATGAGGGTAGAAGCTATCTCAATTCATTACTGAGATCGTAACGATCACTCCCAGCATCCGCATGACCAGCAGGTTCAACGGCGTGCCACGTCCTGGTGCGTGAGCACAGCTGCTGCGGCAGCCATGCTGCCGCACTCCACACCGCGCAACACGCACATGACGAGCGGGCAAGGCAATCTATCCAGCGCGTGATGGTAGCGGAAATGATCGTCAGCCCTCTTCGCCGCCATACTGGTAGCCTGGGAGTAAAATATGCTGTCGTTGGTGATTGGCAAGCGTTCATGCGCCTGTGCAACGGTCTGGGAGCACGACTGCACAGCTTTTATAAAAGAAGTTCTATCAGATTGTTGAGGCATACTGCGGAGTCTCGTCGGGAAGGTGAAGGCCACCCGATGTTTTGTCGGCAGATCACGCCAGCAATCTTTGCGCATTTGTTATGATACAACTGAAATCTCGCTTCCTGATCAACAGAGGACCCGGCATGTTTCTTCGTCTCGTGACCGTTATCTTGCTAACCGGCATGATGGTGGCCTGTTCAGCACCACCGGCACCAACGCCTACGCCGGTTCCGCCAGTTCCAACGCCGATCCTGCTTGAACAGGATGTAACCTTTGCCGAATTTGGGTTACGTTTACGTTTGCCGGCAGGCTGGCAGAGTCGGGTAGAGGCCAACACACTGCGGATTGCCGCGACGGCAACTGCCCTCGATACAACGGTGATTGATGCACCGTTGTTGTTGATCGACACCACAACAGTCCCGGTGTTTACGGCGCAATATGGCACAGCCAATCCCGAAACCGTCTTCGAGCTGGCCAGCAGTGCAATCCAATCGTCCGGGTATACGATTGCGCCGACTCAACCAATCCGTCTGGGCAACGCTCAAGGATTGCAGGCCGATGTTAGTGGCACCGGTGGCCGTGGACGCCTGCTCGTGCTGGTTGATGACACGCACATCGTGCGTATCCTGGCCCAGGCCGCTGGCGATCAGTGGGAGCGTGAAGCAGCAACTATCGATCAGATATTCGCAAGTATTGAACTCTTGCCACTGGCTATCCCGACACCAACCCCACTCGCCCTGGCCGCACAGCCGCAGATCGTCCGTACAGGGCCACCCGGCTTCGTGTTACGACTCGGTGGCCGCAGCGGCCCGGCGAACAGCCGCTTTATCGCTGCCCGTGGCCTGGCCGCAGCCCCTGATGGTACGATTTATCTTGCCGAAAGTGGGCGCGGTGTGTGGGTCTTCGCGCCTGATGGCACACTACGCACTACATTTGGCGCTGAAGACCTGCTCGACGCCTACGATGTCGCCCTTGGCCCGAACGGTGATCTTTACGTCGCTGATTACGGACGCAATGCTATCGTGCGCTTCAGCGCGACAGGCGATCTAATCGGGCGTTGGGGTGGGCATGGCGATGCTCCCGACCAGTTTGGGCTATTGGCACCGCAACGGATTGCGGTTGGGAGTGATGGTACCGTCTATGCTATCGATACCCGACCCGGCCCCGATGGACTGGCCGTCAGCAGTATTGTGCGTTTCAGTGCTGATGGTCAATTGATTGAACGGATCACGCTTCCGGCTGATCTGGCGCCCGCCGATCTGGTGGTTGATCAAAGCGGTGTGCTGTACCTGGCAGAGAGTTTTGCCGGCGCGATCGTCAAACTGGCTCCCGATGGCAGTGTGCTGGCGCGCTTTGGTGACCCGGCTGACCCAACTCTGCTAGCGGGGCCAGTGATCGATCTTGATCGTGCCGGCTATCTCTACCTTGCCACCTATGCCGGTACCATTCTCCGGCTGGCTCCCGATGGCACAATTGTGGCCCGTGGTGGGGCACCGGCTACGCCCGGCAGCATCCCCAACCCCGGCGAGATCAGTCTGCCCAACGGGATCGTTGCTGCACCAGGTGGTGTGGTCTGGATAAGCGACAACAGTGGCGAATATAGCGCGATATCAGCCTTCCGCTTGCAGACCGACGAGGCAGCGCTGGCAACGGCGCTAGCCCTGGCACCGACCCCAGCCGCCCCAACCGGTGAAATCAGCCGGCAATGGGCAAGCGCAGCCACGGCCAGCAGCTTCTACGCGCCTGACTATGATCCAGCCGGTGCCGTCGGCCCGCCTGATGTCACAGAATGTCAGGACAGCCCCAATGCCTGGGCACCGGCAACTCCCGGCAGTCGTGAGACGTTGACGGTCACGTTCGCCGATCCGGTCTTCGCTACCGGCCTGATCATTCACCAGAATCACCAACCCGGCTACATCACGCTGGTCGAAGTGATTGATGAACAGGGGACAAATCGGGTCGTCTACCGAACCGATCCGGCACCAGCCCCCGAATGTCCATTTGTTCAGAGCATCACCTTTGAACAAACCCTGACCCGGATCGTCAGTGCGCGTATCACCATCGATCAGCGTGATGGAAGCTGGAGTGAGATCGACGCTGTCGCCCTGTTGGGTGTGCCATAAATCAAATATCGAGACCGATATCGAGCGCCCGCACCGAATGGGTCAGCGCTCCAACCGAAATATAATCAACACCAGTTTCGGCAATCGCGCGCACGGTCTGCAACGTCACGCCACCACTGGCTTCAGTTTTGGCACGCCCGGCAACAGCCTGTACCGCCAGCCGCAACTGATCAGGCGGCATGTTATCGAGCAAGATCAGATCGGCCCCCGCTTCGGCAGCAACGACTGCTGCCGCCACACTCTCGACTTCAACTTCAAGCCGCACCATCGGCCCAAGCTGCCGGCGCACGTGCCTGATCGCCCCGGCCAGATCGATCCCCTGGGCAGCCAGGATCGCCAGATGGTTGTCTTTCAACATCACCCCATCGTACAGGCCAAACCGATGATTGTAGCCACCACCTACCTGTACAGCGTATTTCTCCAGAGCACGCAGACCAGGCGTTGTCTTCCGGGTATCGAGAATCTTCGCCTGCGTGCCGGCCACTACGGCAACGTACTGCGCAGTCAGGGTGGCAATCCCGCTCAGCCGCTGCAACAGATTGAGCGCCACCCGTTCACCGGTGAGAATACTGCGCGCCGAACCGGTAATCGTTGCCAGGGTCGTACCGGCAGAAACAGCCGCGCCTTCAGCCACGTGGCATAACACCGTCAGTTCCGGATCGATCTGGCGAAAAACGGCTATCACGACCGGCAGACCGGCCACGACACCGGCTTCACGCGCCACAATCTGCGCGGTACTCTGCACTGTGGCTGGAATAGCGGTCAAGGTAGTCAGATCGCCATTACCAATATCTTCAGCCAGCGCCTGCGCAACCACGGCGTCAACGATATGACGGGGAAGTTCCATTATGACATCCTTTACTACAACCCGATCCTCCGACGGTATTGTATCCGATGATAGTCATCGCACCGTGAGGTTACTTGCACGTTATGTCGGCAATTTCCCATCGCACAGCACGACAGCCATCCTTGCCCGACCAGAATTATATTCTTGATCAATATCCACACTTCAGAAATGGTAGTATCATAGAAAGTATCAATCGCCAACCAGCAGAAATCCTATGCGTAATACCAGAGCAATGTCGCAGCGAACTCGTTGGCCAACTGTCGGAGTGATTGCCGGCTGGCAATTCTACAGCACAGCATTGACCATGAGCTACCTCAGCCCGATTTATCTCGGCATCCGACAGGCAGCCCAAGACCTGCAATGTAATCTGCTCTTAGCGTGCGGCATAGGGCCATCACTCCAGCTCAACGATCCCTCGCAACCCGCATGGTTTACCATCGCTGATGATACCAATTTTGTACCGGTTGGACCGTGGAATACCAACGGACTGATCATCATCAACCCCTTGCAGCGGCCAGAGCGGTCACAGATGGTGCAGGCCATTTGCGATGCCGGCCATCCGGTGATCTTCGTCGGTTCCGGCGAGCCGGGGCCGACTATCGTCGCCAACAATGCAGGTGGGATTTACCTCGCCCTTCAGCACCTGATCGAACACGGCCATCGTCAGATTGCTTTCATTGCCGGTAGTGAACACGACCTTGAAGGTGATACCGGTGACCGACTGCGGGCGTTTCACAGCAGCATGGCCCGGTTTGGGTTAGAGGTTGATGAACGCCTGATCGCCTTTGGACGCCACGTGTTCACCGGCGGCTACAGTGCGATGCGCCAATTGCTGGCTACAGGCGTACCGTTTACAGCAGTGCTGGCAAGCAATGATGAATCGGCGTTGGGCGCCATTTCGGCGTTACAGGAAGCAGGGCACCGGGTTCCAGACGATATTGCCGTCATCGGCTTTGATGACCGGCCAGAAGGCTTGCTGGCCGAACCAGCACTCACCTCGGTACAGATTCCCCTGTTCAAGATGGGATATCAGGCGCTGAAGCTCATGGTTTATCACTTGCGCGAACGGGTACCCCTGCCGGAACTGGTACAGGTGCCGACTCGTTTGATCATCCGTGAGTCGTGCGGTTGTAGCCAGAATGCGGTGCTGGCCGATGCCCTGGAGATGACTTCCCTGCATCCCGATATCTCAGACACGACTGATCTGCGCGATGCGGTGATTCGCTCAATGAGAGATCTGCTCAGCCAGAAATCACGTGGCTTCACATCCGAAGAGATTGATCGGCTTTGCCGGCGTCTGCTTACCGCGTTTCTTGAGAGTGTGCAGTCTGCCAGCCCTGATCAGTTCCGTACCGTACTCGCTCAGATACTCGAGCAGGTGACATCGTTCGGCGATGATGCGCACGAATGGCAGATTGCTATCTCGTACATACGCGATGTCTTGCCACGTTTGCTCGATCCGGCACTCCATACTGCTGCGCTGAATCTCCTCGACGAGGCTCGCATGACTATCAGTGCGGCCATGCGCGTTCAGCACTGGCATTACCGCCATACCCAACACCAGACCAACAACCGGATCGGTCGCCTCACCGCCCGTTTGCTGAATGCGCTGGCTGAAAGTGACATCTACGACATTCTGGCCCAACATCTGCCCGAACTCCACCTACCGCTACTCTGGATTGGCTATTTTGAAGCTGATCGCGACGATCCAGTAGCCTGGTGTCGCTTACGAGCGGTGACGATGCCCCAGCAACCAGTCATTCGGATCCGTAGTCGCTCATTTCCGCCTTCCCAATGGCTGACAACGGGCCAACCATTTCAGCTCAGCCTGATTCCGCTGACCGGGATCGATAGTGAAGCCGGTTTTGTCACCTTCGACTGCTCACGCCTCGATCTCTACGGCACTATTGTGCAGCAGATCAGTGCCGCACTGAATGCCGCCCGCCTCTACCGGGCGGCAACTGAAGGGCGCCGCCTGTCTGAAGAGGCAAATCAACTCAAGAGTCGCTTCCTGTCGATGGTGAGCCACGAATTGCAAACACCGCTCAACCTGATTGTCGGCATGAGCGATCTCCTGCTGCGCGAGAGTGTCGAGGGAACGCAGCATTTACCGCTACAGGTACGGCACGACCTCAAGCGTATCTACGACAATGCCCGCCATCTTAGCCGGCTGATCGGTGATGTGCTCGATCTGACCAGCAGCGATGCCGGACAATTGCGTTTGGTGTGTGATGTTGTTGATCTGGGGCAGGTGATGCGTGCAGTAGCGGATATTGGTCAGCAAATGGCAGCCGACAAGCACCTCATCTGGCACGATGCCATTCCCGCCGAGGGGCCGTGGGTCTGGGGAGATCGCACTCGCTTGCAGCAGATCGCCTTAAATCTGGTCGTTAATGCGATAAAATTCACGAATCGCGGCAGTGTCAGCCTGACAGTGACTACCGAAGCCGATGCAGTGACGGTCACTGTGCGCGATACCGGGATTGGCTTATCACCGGAAGAACAGGCGCACATTTTTGGTGAATTCCAGCGCACAGAGCGCAGTATTGAACGAGGTTATAGCGGCATCGGCCTGGGGCTGGCGATCTGCAAACGGCTGGTTGCGTTACACAGCGGCACCATAGGCGTACACTCAAGTGGCGTTGAAGGTGAGGGATCAGACTTTTTCTTCCGTCTACCCACGATTGCTGCCCCTTCCGTCAAACAACGCCGTAAATCGCAACCGGTTCCAACCCGATCACGTGTGTTGTTGCTCTCAACCGGTACCGACGAGCGGCTTCAGCATCATTTAGAGAAACGTGGTTTTGCCGTCACCTCATTCCCGATAGATGATAGTGCAGCCTGGGTGAGTGAACTCTTAAACAAAAGCTACAGCGCTGTGGTGCTGAACGCGGTGCAAGGCGATCAGGCATGGTGGCAGGCCATTCGGGTGTTAAAGGCGAATTCGGCGACTCGTGATCTGCCATTGTTGTGTTGTGCGATGACCGAACAACACGGTACGGTGCTTGAGTTTAACTACCTGACCAAGCCGGTTGAACTGGCCGATCTGGCCCGCGTCCTCGATCAGTACTGGCTCAAGAGTGATCCCGGATCGGCAGGCCATACCATTCTGGTGGTCGATGATGACCCCGATACGCTTGAACTCCACGCCCGGATCATCCAATCATACAGCGCCGGTCATCGGGTGCTCCGCGCTCGTTCGGGCCGTGAAGCGCTCACCATGCTTCAGCAGCAGCCGGTTGATCTGGTATTGCTGGATTTAATGATGCCGGAAATGAATGGCTTTACCTTGCTTCAAATGATGCGCGAGGATCAACGATTACGCGAAATCCCGGTCATTGTGATTACCGGTCGGATGCTGAGTGAAGAAGATATGGCCCTCTTGAACCAGGGCGTCACAACTATCCTCAGTAAAGGCATTTTCAGCGCCGATGAAACTCTCGCCCATTTACAGGCCGCGCTTGAGCGCCGACGCCGGCTGAGCGATCAGGCGCAGATGCTGGTACGGAAGGCAATGGCGTATATCCATAGCCATTATACCCATCCACTGACCCGGCAAGATATTGCCCATTATGTTGGCATGAGTGAAGACTATCTGACCCACTGTTTTCGGCAGGAACTTGGCACCACCCCGGTAGAGTATCTCAACCGCTATCGGGTCTTGCAGGCCCGCCACTTACTTGCCGAGAGCGACAAGAGTATCACCAATATCGCGCTGGAAGTAGGCTTTTCGAGTAGTAGCTACTTCAGTCGTGTCTTCCGCAAGGAGGTCGGGCAATCGCCGGAAGAGTATCGGCGCTTGAAACAGAATGGTGCCCGCTGATACCGGTGCGATCTGTGGATGTATTCACGACCGTCGCAACAAGCGAAGGTGTCATCACTATCATTGGAGTGCAACTACACCAACCCGCGAATCTTAGCGCAGCGTGGCATACCATTCGGTATACAGCTCTTGAAAACTCTTGCCATAGATGCCGCGGTAGTTGGCCGAACCCGGTGCTCGCCCGCGACCATTGGCGTACAGTTCATTGAACTTATCCCAGCCATAGGTGCGGGCCAGATACTCAACGAAGCCAGCCCACATCTCATAGGCGGCCATCGAGTTGGCACTGTTTGCAAACGACGCCAGATTGCCCCGATACCCGGCATTGTACAATTCACGGGCACGGGCTTGAAAAGACGGTGCATCGTAAAGGCTGAGCCAGTATTCACCCGATATCCAGGTTGCCAGCCCTTCAAGCAACACCAGATCGGCCTGCGCCTGAGCTTCGCGACCGTAGGCTTCGGCCTGCAACGCATGGGCCAGCTCGTGGGTCAGAATCACCAGCGCATGGTAGGCGTCTTCATTGGCGCGGTAGAAGATGCGGATATTGGTGCGGTCGTAGGTATACGCGATCCCACGTGTGTCGCTGGTTGGCGCCAGCACCGGATTATAGAATCCCACCGAGACTCGTTCTGTCAGCTCCACATCGAACCGTCGTTGCAAATATCCCAGGGCATATTCAGCTTTCACCGCCAGATCGCGCACCTGATCGGCACTAAAGGTGCCGCGACCAACATAAAAATCGAGGCGGCGTCCGGAGTAGACGAATTCCCCCGGCAATACCGGACCGCGACCGGGCAGAAAGCTGGTTGGGGCAACCTTCGCCTCATACGACTCGATAAACTCGCGGCGGGCGAGGGTTGGCGTAAGCGTTGGTGATGGCAGTGGTGATGGAGTTGCGGTTGCGGTTGGCGGGATGGTTGCCGTTTCGAGCGGTGATAGTTCAACAACCTTCAGACTCGGCGGCGGTGGCGGTGCCGGTGGCGTGGCAGCCATCAATCCAACCAATAGAAACAGTGCCAGCACGGGCAACAACGCAAGCAGAGCGCGTTTCGGATAGTTCACGCTATCTCTCCCTGAATGGTGCAACGGGGCACCAGGTTTGGTTGCTAACAGTCATGCGTAGCTTATACCACTCCCGGCCGGAAACTGTCAAGCACACCGGCGATACGTTCAGCGCCACCGCAGGACACTGTAACCCGTTCCTGCGGGTAATCGAAGCATGATGATCGCTGTCTACGAGTAGTTCAAGGTTGGATAACCTGAAACCGGGTTATAAAAACTCACGTTGCCACGTATGCTGTGAGCAGGCACTGGCGGCTGACCGTCAGGATGAACAGCACGACGTTGTACTCAACACCGTATGACGCAACCACATGCCCACTGTGGGGAGCAGCCAGGTTCCGTGGATGTGCTCCGTCACGCCTCATGGTAGTAACCCGGCTTATACCCATCCTCTGTGTCCGCCGTATCTCTGTAGTGAAAATACCGCGATCCGCGCCTGCGGCGCGGGCAGGGGGATGCTGCGCCCCCCTGCACCCCCAGCACCGGTAGCGCAGCCCGAAGGCTGTACAAAATACTTTACAATGTCAAAAAGGCAAGAAAGTCAAAAAGACATTAAGACGAAGGCAGGGAGAATAGACGGGCAAGACGCACACCCCAA
>NZ_DAOTZQ010000074.1:0-59168 GCF_034434295.1 Chloroflexus sp. | reverse complement strand
GTGCAGATGCCCCTGATCGCCAGCACGATGCGGGGCTGTGGCCATGGCCTTCGTCCATGGGCCTGACCCACCACGCCCACGTCTCCATCGTCCTGTGCGTGTGCATCACGCGGGCAACGGCCGTCAATGGGGGGCCGCGAGCATGTGGCCCCGGCCCATCGCCGGCAGCCGCGCTTTCTGCCTTGTTGCCGTCCGCTGGGAACGGCCGACGTGGACATACCACTGCACGCCTGGACACCCGTACGGTGTGTCCAGACTGCTGCATGGCCTCGTGTCGTGCAGGGCATCCGGACCACTACTGGATACTGGTGGCGGCGTGTGGGCCATGGGCAGGGGTACGCGCTGCTGCCGAAGAACGGGCCCGCCGTCAAGCCAAGGCCCGCGCTGCTGCCGAAGAACGGGCCCGCCGTCAAGCCGAGGCCCGCGCCACAGCCGAAGAGCAAGCCAGATTAGTCGAAGCTCGTTTACGTGAACTCGAAGCAGAGCTGCGCCGCTTACGAGGTAGTGGATAAATACGTTACAGGTTGCCACTTCTCCGACATTGGCTTTACCAGTGTCGGTTAATGCTTTGTGTTTCGCTGACTGCCAGACTGACCAACGTACAAACTACACAGATCTTTTGTGCTGAAAGTAGACTGGATGGATGATAACCTTTCCGTCCCCGTCCTCCTGACCCATCCTCATTGGAGGCGGACACCTTCAATGAGAAATAGCTCCCACAGTGATGCTGGTTAATGGTGCGATATTCCGAGAGAAGCAGGCACGGCGGGTTGTGTCAGATGCGGAGCAGGGCCAGGGAGTGAGGTATGGGTCGCGCCCCTACTCATCCCTCCAGCGGAGGTAGACCGGGCGGGGTGCGAAAGATGACCGGAACCCACCTGGAGCACGCTCATTCCCCACTCCCCATTCCCAACTCCCCACTCCCCCATTGGGAGCGAAGCAGGGCCAGGGAGTGAGGTAAGGGGGTCGCAGCGTGCAGGATGATGTTAGATAGCGTGTCATGACTTCTATTGAACCAGATTTGATATACCTGCCATTACACACAATGTACGATACGCCTGAGACGAGTTATGCACTAAACTACTTCTACACACGAGTGCCTGATCAAGCCGCCGGTCAGACTGTTGAATTGGTCGCAGGAATCACGTGGTGAAGCAAAAAACTCTTGTGTCCAGACCAGGAGCAGAGGAGACGTGTATGCCCCCATCTATTGTCATCTGTGGCGCTGGAATCGCTGGCGTCGCCGTTGCCCATCAGTTAGCCGTTATTCACGGTTGGCGTGACGTCGTACTGGTTGAAGCTGGTGATCCTCTCGCGCTCACCAGTGATAAATCCACTGAATGTTACCGCAACTGGTGGCCTGACCGAACAATGGTTGCGCTGATGAATCGCAGTATTGAACGGCTAGAAGCACTAGCCCTCAGCAGCACCAATCGTATCCGGCTTAACCGTCGTGGCTACCTCTACGCCACCGCCGACCCCCAACGGGCTGCGCAGTGGCAATCCCAGGCTATCCAGGCCACCGCCCACGGTGTCGGACCACTCCGCATTCACGAACGACTTGATACCGATTACCAGCCTACCTCTGGTCATGACTGGCGTGAAGCGCCGGATGGTGTCGATCTCCTGCTCGATCCCGACCTGATTCGCCATCATTTTCCTGCCCTGGCACCTGCGACGGTGGCCGTCTTACACGTTCGCCGCTGCGGTTGGTTGAGCGCCCAGCAGTTGGGGGTATTGCTGCTTGAAGAAGCACGTGCGGCTGGCGTTACCGTAGTACGCGGACAGGTAACAGCAGTACAGCAGACCGGCGGTCGCGTTAGCGGTGTCCAGATCGCTACGCCCGGTGGTACACAATCCATTGCGACAGCGCGCTTTGTGAATGCCGCCGGCCCTCATCTGGCCACCGTTGGTGAACTGCTAAAGGTTGATCTGCCGGTACACAACCAGTTACACCTCAAAGCAGCCTTTGCCGATCCGCTCGGTGTCGTTCCGCGTAACGCACCCCTCCTCATTTGGGGCGATCCGATTGATCTAGGTTGGAGTGAAGCAGAACAGGCTGATCTGCAAGCCGATCCAGAAACCGCCTGGCTGACAGCACCACTACCCCCAGGCGTCCACTGTCGGCCTGAAGGTGAAGGAGGAAGTCAGCAGGTGTTGTTGCTATGGGATTATCACCTCCACGACCGGCATAACCGTATTGCCCGGTTTCCTGTGCCACTCGATGATAGCTTCTTCGAGATTGCGCTCAGAGGGATGTCGGTGATGCTACCCGGTCTCCGCACCTATCTTGAACGCTTACCACGGGCATATCTCGATGGCGGTTACTACACGTGTACTCCCGAAAACCGCCCATTGATCGGCCCCTTGCCCGTTGAGGGAGCGTTCGTGATCGGTGCATTAGCCGGCTACGGCATTATGGCTGCCCTCGCCGCTGCCGAACTCCTGGCAGCGCACATTATCGGTGAACCGCTACCCGATTATGCAGCAGCGTTTCACCCGAACCGCTACGCTGATCCAGAGTATCAGCAGCAACTGGCTTATCACAGTGATAGTGGTCAGTTGTAGCACCAGGCATACTCACGGTAGGAGCGCACCAATGGTAGCGGCAATGGCATCAGCATTGGTGCGTTCCATATTGCTCAGAACAATAACGACACTCTGGCTCTCAGGGTAGTAGGCGAGATGCGTAACGGCACCAGAGATAAAACCAGGATGGTAGATCACCCGCCGCCCGTTGCGCTCTTCAATCTTCCAACCGTACCCATAGTTACTCCGGTTCGGTGTATACATCTTCGCAAGTTCGTTTGCCGGTAGGAGTTGCCCACTATTGAGCGCCTGTACAAATCGGTAGAGGTCTTCAACCGTCGAGTAGAGACCGCCAGCGCTGTAAAGATTACTGGTATCGATGGGGATAGACCGCTCGATACCCGGCCCCAGGTACCCCACCGTGCCGTTGAGTGCCGAGGCATCACCAGTGTCGTAGCCGCTATTGACCATGCCTGCCGGCACGAAGATATTGTCGCGGATGTAGTCGGCGTAAGGCTGGCCACTAACCGCTTCGATGATCAGACCCAAAATGACATAGTTGGAGTTGCTGTAACGGTATGCACTCCCCGGCACAAAATCGAGCGGAAGGTTACGAAACCGATTCACTAATTGCCGCGGTGTCACCGGTGATAGTTCTACCTCGGCAAAGTTTGCAAAATCGGTATAGTTGGGAATCCCTGACGTGTGCGTTAACAGATGATGGAGCGTAACTGCCTGCCACGCCGCCGGGCAATCGGGCAGGTATTGACAAACCGACTCATCGACGACCAGCTTACCCGCCGCCTGCAACTGCAAAATCGCTACTGCAGTAATTGGCTTCGAGATTGAAGCAATGCGGAAACGGGTCTGAGCCGTGTTGGGAAGATTTCGCTCTGCATTTGCCAGACCGTAGCCACGTGCCACCAGGATACGTTCCTGCGTTGCAACCAAAACCGCACCCCAAAACTGCCCCTGTTCGGCAAGATTGTGCAGATAGCTATCAATCTGTTCAGCAATATCAACCAGACTCGGTGTCGGTGTAGGCTGTACCGGCTCCATCACAGCAATCAGTGGTGTAGTCGCCACTGCCGGTCCTTCCGGCGTAACACTGGGTAGAATGGTCGGCTGCGGCCCCACCGGTGCCCAGGAAGAGAGTACCGCTTCACGCCGGGCACATGCGGTCACTACACCGATAAGAAGAATACTGAACAGTACGAGTAATCTGCGCATAGCCAAACGTTAACCTTCCAGACGTAAGGGCGCAAAGCGCACCTGCGCTGCAATCATCGCTTCGCGTTCAGTCTCTGTCCAATCCGCAGCAACGATACTGACCTCATATCGTTGACGCAACACCATGGCAAAGGCTGCCGCAATGTGATGGATATCTGGTGGCGATTCACATACTGTTACCAGATCAGTTACCCTACCGGCCAATCGTTCGCCGAAGATAGTACGTTCAGCCTCATTCATGGCCAGCAGGGTCGCCAGTTGCCGGCCAGGCCAGTGTGTGTACAGGCCGACTTGAAAAAGCACCCCCTCACGCCGCCGAATCTGCGCAAAACCTACCAGCTTCCGACCCGCCACCAGTACTTCATACGGTGACTGACCACCAAAGCAGGCCCGTGCAATCAATGGATCAAGCGTCTGACGATCAGCACGTGCTGCTGCAATATCGATCAGACTGCTATGAATACCAAACTGCGCCAGCGTCGCCTGCCACACGTCGCCCAACCAGCGGTACGACTCACTCACGTCTGGATGGTACAGAGGATGGTCAAGCGGTAACGCAATATCCTGCATCAACAAGCCAGGCACGAACAATACTGCCGTACCACCACTTGATCGGCGATGAAGGGTAACCCCTTGCTGACGCAATGCTGCATGATCAACATCACTCAATTTCTGACCCGAACCTATGACCAGCGCGGGCCGTGAGCCGGCTGCATACCAGCGTATCGCGGGGCGGTTCGTCTCTTTCAACCCTGCCAGCATCGCCACCCCAGCCGCCAGTTCAGTGGTCGGATCGCTCTGTGCTGGTGGTAATAACCGCCAGATCACGCTACCACTTCCCATCGACAATCTCCCAACGGCACCGCAAAGTGTTCGGCGACGCCAGCAGCCAGGCTCTCGATACGGATTCGCTCTGACGGTGGTAACGGCTTGAATGGCCGCAGCGTCACAATGATACTACTACCACGCCAATCGTAACGCCACGTCCCGGCAATCCGTCCGTGCACTAGCATTGTCGCTTCAATATGTCCGGCCGGTCGCCAGACCCGATTGTAGACATCAGCATCAATGAGCCAGCTTTTGTCACGGGTACCGAGCAATAACGGATCAAAACGCCCCAATAGGTGCGGTGGCAAATCAGCGGGTATCGGTAGATCGGTCAGCCGATCCAGATGACTCTGCAACCACCACGCCGGTTGTCCGTCTACTGATACGTTTACCACATCTTCACCAATCAACGCCAGCCAACGCTTCATTTCAGCCTGCGTACGTCCGCGCCAGCACGTCATATCGACCAGCTTTACCGGGCCAAACAGAGCCAGATAGCGCCGGAGCATCTCTGCATTTGCCGTATCGGTATCAGGCGGTTCCCACACCAGATCGGAGCGCCAGCGTAATCGGTGCGCCATGCGTGCTTCCCCGCCACACGGCGCCGCGTGACACGCCAGACCACGCCGGGTTAGAATGGCAAATACACCTCCCCACCCTGACAAATGGCGCTGATCAATCGCCGGCAACAGGCGGCGCAGGTCACTCCGCCCCAATGTCTCGTGTTCGTAGAGCAAATCCCCTACCCGCGCAATAAATGCCTCATACTCGTCTACCGCCCAACCGTCACGTTGGGCCTCTTGTTCCCAATACGTGGCCCGCCCGGCCTGCATACCGTACACTAACGGCCAGTCAGTCATGGCGTACAGATGCAATGTACCACGCTGCCCCCAGAGCCGGACCAGCGACCGTTCGTGATACAGCAGATGTTCGAGCTGACGAACACTAAAGCCTACCACTCGATTCCATAATGCCAAACCGGCGGCGGGTAGAATCTGGGCCTGCACGCCTGCCAATCGCTGCGCCGCCACGAGCGGGTCGGGAAATGGCGTCAACAGGCCATGATTGACATACCTTACACTAATGACCTGTTCTCTTGTCAGAACAGCACCAATCTTCATGGATCCTTCATCAATTCTAGCGCAACCACGCCACGCCCAAAAACTCTTACCAGTGGCTCGCCATCTGCAGGAATGGTTGGCGTGGGCAAAACTTCCACCGCAGTCGAACCAAGTGCCTGTAGTACGGCTGCTACATCTTCTGCGTTGGCAAATGCCGGCAACACGACCAACACATTATCTGCGGCGCTTGTACCGCGCCAGATCTGGGGTCGCATGGCCGGTGGTATATCAGAGGTAAGAAAGCGCACCGAGTCACTCAATGCCCACTCACGCGGTAGATAGACCGTTACCGCCGGCTCATCCCGCTTCACCGGCAAATGAGCGATCTGGGCCATCACGGTTTCCACTCGATCAAACTCACCATACACTCGTGGATGAGTGCGCATTTGCCCAAAGTAGACCCACAGATTGAAGACAACGCTGATCACCAACATCCCTGTAATGAACCACCGCTGCCATTCACGCCCACTGCCCAATCGACTCAACCCCCACCCTGCCAGCACACACGCCGGGGCCAGCGTGCCCAACGCCCGCATTGCATGCGGCGCGTTGAAACTCAACAATCCCGGCAGGTGGTAGATCAGCCATAGTGCCGCTATCACAGCCACCGCCTGTCGGCGCATCTGCCAGGCCAGCCCCAACCCGATAAACAAGAACATACCGAACACGGGGTCAACCATGGGCGCCAACGGCAGATGATGACGACCATTGGCATCACCTTGGACGTGCCACATCAATCCGTAACGCAGGAGATGTTCGCATAGAAAATTGAGTGGTCGGTGGCGGGTGAGATCGTCAGCCTGAAAGATTGAGACAAAACCAACCCGACGATTGAACCCGGCACTATCGTTGACAATATAAAGCACCAGCGGCAACAGCACTACAGCTCCTAGCAGTGCTGCTACCAGCAACCGTGACCAGAACAATCGCCAGCGATTCCAGTCACGACCAAGACGAAACAGGGCAACGACCAGAAGAGCCAGCGGTGCCAGACGACCGGTATGATACGTATAGACAGCTAATCCACCCAGCAATGCTGCACCGCTAATATACAGCCACGAACGCCAGTGCGATTGCTCCGGATCAAGCCCTCGCCACAACAAACCGCCGGCTATAAGCACCAACAGATGGTCAAGCGTCGCCGGGAAGGCCCAGCGACTCATACTCAATGACCATGAAGCCCAGGCCAGTAACGCAGCCCCCAACACTGCTGCGCGCCGCCCCACAATTGGAGCCGCAAACCAATAAAGGGCCAGTGGTGTTAGCGCACCGGCCAGCGCACTCACCAACCGCACACTCCAGGCGTGCGGCCCCAGGATACCGACAAACGGCGCAACCAGATAAAAGAACAGTGCCGGTAGGTCTGCATCTTTAACCACGTATACGGGCCGGAACGTCGGATTTGTCCAGATTTGCAGAGCCAGCAACCCATGGCGCGCTTCATCCCGCCACAGGGCTGGTGGCATCTGGTCAAGCGCAATCAGACGTGTGATTAACGCTACACCGGTAATACCTGTCAGCATCCACCCAATCGGCCACGAAGCGGACTCTTCGCGATGGTGCAGCAACGACCACGCCAGCCAGACCCCAGCAATGCTGATTGGCAGCATCAGCCAGACAGGTGCGCCGAAGCGCAACGCCAGCAGACCGGCAAATGCACTTATCAAGCCCAACCATGGCCACTGTGGTTGTAGCGTAACCCAATGCGAAACACGAGCAGAACCGGCTATGATCAGCGGCCATCCGGCAAGCAACCCTATCGGCACCAACGGCCATGCCGGCCACGGGAGTGTAGGCAACCAGTACTCGGCCACAACCGGAACGAAGGCCAGCCCAACAGCCGGCACAAGCGCCAGTACAGCCGTTCCATCACGCCATCGCCCAGACCAGCCCCAGACGATCCCTGCCCACCACACCAGCAATGGCAACACGGCCCACCCAATAAGCTGGCCACTCAGTGGCGGTCGCGTCGTTGTTGTGAGCAGCTTCACGCTACTGAGTGCCACCCCAAGCTCACGCACATCAGGCAACGCTACGTAAGCGTCCGTTCGCCAGGACAGGAACGTCTCAGTAGTGGTAGTGGTCGGCAATAATAGCTGATAACGCCGCCAGTAACCGGCTACGGTTGTCGTTGCCAGGTGGCCATCTTGATAAGAAAAAGCCACCTGTGCTGGCTTCATACCATCCCGACGCGGGGCAGCCAATCGCAATTCAACCAATGCCGGTGCACCGCGATACCCATACAGGAAGAGCGTCGCCTGCGGGTACGACCAGCGGAACAGCCCGTCTTCATTCTGCTCGTTACCGTGAAACCTGACCAGCGGCGGTTCGTTATCCTCGCCAACCTTCCAATACTGCGCCGGATGGTCAACACCAGCCCAGAGGACACCCAGAGCAAGCAAAACGAGCGTAATCGGTAGCCACAAGGCAGGCCACCTGACCAGGATTGGAAAATGAAGCGCACGAATCATGGTGCGTATGATACCATCGTTGCAAACGAATGCCCTGGAACAACCGCCTATGAAACACCGACAGTTGCATTACCACGTAGTACACCGAGCAGCCAGTTGGTCAGATCGATCAAACTACGTTTGCCAAACAGGCGGACATAATCGGCTGCGGCGATCAAAGGCCCTGGATCGGCACCACCGTTACGCTCGCGCAAATACCAGCGGTGATCCATTATCCAGCGGTACAAATCGGCCTCCGTACGCCCCGGAAAATAGCGCAGTGCGTTTTGGCTCCGGATCACTTCAACAACCGGCAGGTACACATTATCGTACCAGCTCGCCACTGCCTCTTCGCGTGATACCGGTCGGTTCAGCTCCAGCCCCAGATAGTAGCGATGGGCATTAATGTGGCGGATCAATTCAAGATACCCACCCGGTTCGCTAAACTCAATGCGCTGATCAGGGCGTAGATCGGCCAAACCAGTCCACTCGAGAAAATCGCTATACTCCTCCTTCAAAAGCAGATCTTTAACGCTCAGGCTGGCATCGAGTGGCACATCAACCACCAGCTCAGTGACAATGGCATCAATCTCGCGCTGCCCCTGGAAACGAGCCACCGAGATGCGATGATGACCATCTTTCACAAAATAGATATCGCCAAGCTTATACAGCTCTACCGAGGGGAGCGGAATACCCTCGTGATGCGCTCGATCAATACTCATCCAGCGAAAGCGATTCGCATTATGGCGAGGGGCGAACTGCCGATCAAAATCACTGTACCGACCTTCACTCCCCACAATCTTCTCAAGTGGCACCGTCTGATGACCGAGGTAATGCTGACCGCGCACGCGGAGCCTGGCCCGCACTTCGTCAAATGGCAACAATTCATTTGGGCGACGTGTTACCAGCGCGAGTAGCTCACGCACGATTTGATCGCGACGAATGCGCGTAAATTCATCATGGACGATAGCTTGAATGGCTGACATCGGCCTCTCCTTTCGGCCTTACCGTAATTGATAGTCAGCGCACAGGACAACGCGCTCCATCACCGACCGGCAACACCGACGGCCGTAGCCGCGGGTAGCGTACCATGGTTCTGAGATGATTGCAACACCTTATCAACTAATATCAAATCCGCTCTACTGGCACTTATCGCTCGTGATCGCACTATCACGCCGGCAACCTGAGCGCAGGTCGCTGATGGGTTATCGTCGGCGAATTCGTAGGGGCACGGCATGCCCTGCCCCTACAACACCAGCGCCAGCGATGCATCATTCAGATGCCGCATCAGGGTCATCGTTGGCCGGGGTATGATGACTGTTATCCTACCAGATGCAACAAAAATGTTTTATGTCAAATTAACAATCGACTAGATCACCAGATCGAGCACCCGATAACCGGCTGTGTTAATCACCAGCGTTTGACCGCAGAGTGTCTCTGTCGCGTGACCAAAACCGTAAGAGAGATGGATATGACCGTGGATCAGATAGCGTGGTCGGAACCATTGGATAAAGCGCAAGAGGGCCAGAAAACCACGGTGCGGATAATCGGGGCCATTGTGAATGCCAAGCGGTGGCGCGTGCGTAAGCAAGACATCAAGGTAACGCCCGTACCTAAGCCGGTTCAAGAACAGGCGTGGCGCCATCCGCAACACCCGTAACATCATTTGGGTTTCGGTATACTGATGATGACCATCAGGCTTATACCGGATCGAACCACCCAGTCCACCAATTAACAGTCCCTGATGACAGACAACATGATCTTCAACACACGTTGCACCACGAGCATAACTGACAACCTGCCCATCGGCCTGTACTTCCGGCGAATCGTGATTGCCCCACACATAAAAACAGGGCTGCCCCAGCATCGTGACGACAAATTCCAGATAGTAGATTGGCAGATCGCCGCATGCTAACACCAGTTGCACATCAGCAAAGCGTTGCTTGATGTTCAGGCTATAGACGGCTGGAACGATTTCATCGCTGATCGTTAGAGTTCGCATGCCGCCTATTGTAGTCTATCTGGCTCTGGACGTGGTCAGAAACCGGATGGTTGCCAACTCACTCCCAGCGTAACGATCATGCATACCGCACAACAGACTATCGCGACATGATTACCATTATTTGGTATTACCCACTTCAACCTCAGCAACGGGGACAGGATTGGCTTCCGGCAACGGCAAGTATATTGCGAACGTACTTCCCCGTCCAACCTCACTCGCCACAGTCACATAGCCGCCATGCGCCTCAGCAACCCATTTCACAATCGATAGCCCTAAACCGGCCCCACCACTATGCCGGGAGCGCGAGCGATCTACTCGGTAAAACCGCTCAAAGATATGATCACGTGCCTCTTCACTGATGCCAACACCTGTATCGGCAACGCTTAGACAAGCAAACTGCTCGTAACGTTCTAAACTTAGCATGACCAGGCCACCGGGTGGTGTATACTGCAACGCATTGACCCCCAAATTCAGCAACGCCTGTTTGATACGGTCACGGTCACCGTACACCAGAATTTGATCCTCAGCACCGATCCGCAGGCGTACCTGCCCTGCCAGTGGTCGCAACTCGCGGAAGACTTCTAACAATAGCGTATCGAGTTCTATCGGTTCATGGCGCAACACTACGTGAATTTCGCTCTGCGCCAGTAAGAGCAGGTCGTTCACCATCCGAATCAAACGCGCCGTCTCACGCCGCATGTCACCGATCACTTCTTTGAGCAGCTCAGGATCGGGACAGGTACCGCGATCCAGAATTTCGAGATTCCCCTGCATCGCTGTCAATGGCGTGCGCAACTCGTGGCTCACATCGGCAACAAACCGCTGCTGCGTCACGAAGAGACGCTCAAGGCGTGACAGGAGTTCGTTGATGGTAACTGTCAGCCGTTGTAGCTCATCACGCTGCGCAGGTTCGGGGATACGTCGCCCCAAATCCTCGGCTCGCACAATACTTTGCGCCGTCGTAGTGATCTGCTCGATTGGACGCAATGTCCGCTTCGAGAGGTACATCGCGCCTAAACCATTGACGATCAATGCCAGAAGACCACCGCCAATCAGTATCTGCTGCAACAAGGTCAGGGTGTTTACAACATCATCAAGTGGACGCGAGACCTGCAAAAAGCCAATTAATTGACCATTGCGCAGGGTAACCGGTGTGATCAGCGATTTGACCGGCACCCCATTAATTTCGCGTATCACACTCATCTGATCATTGCCAGCGGTAATATTCGGTATCGCATCCGGCGGCAGCGGTAGCATGTGTGCCTCAAGATTCGGTGTACTACTTACCAGTGTGCCATCAATCCGAAAAAACTGAACGCCAACACCGCGATTGGTAAACAATTTGATAAAATCGCGATTCAGGTAGAGTTGTAGTTCACCACTGGCAGTGCGAATACTCTGAAATCCGACTGCCGAAAGGATCGCTTCTACCTGCTGTGTTGCTGACGTAAGATCACGCTGCACACCGGAGTATAGCGCCTGGGCAACTGCGAAATGGACACCAACTCCAATCGCACAGAGTGCCAGAGCAAACATACCGGTGTATAGCAACGTTAGCCGCACGCGAAATGGCAGCGGCGGCAAGTGCAGTCCTATGCGATTAAAAATAGATTGGCGTTGACCAAGTCCTTCAGTCGTCGGCTGCGAGTGATCTACCGACGTTACCCGATCTGTTGCTACTTCACGATCCATTATTGCTCCCAAATGGGTGTAGCGCTTGATGACTGAAGCTGACACCTGTATTTTTGATCAGCATACCACACACAGCATATGTTTGTCGGATGTGACATCAACTCTGCTTCCATAGAAGGCATGGCTCCCTCTCCAACGTCACCTGAATGCCACACTGTGGTACGCAAGCGCTGTTCTTCCCTGGGAGCACAAGTCTGTCTCGCCGGTATCGCAAGCCAGAACTAACATGCAACAAGCAGGAGCCATCCGGCACCGGTGGTTTCACCCCCCTAGCAGTGGTGGTGGGTGGAGGATGTTGCGTAACACCACTGGACGTAATACTGCCACGACGCGTCCATCATCCACGACGTTGATGCAGTACCAAGACAGGACAGCGCGTGAGCCAGGTCGTGCACCGCTAACGAACTACCGCTGACGCGCTGTAAGCACGCCGGCAGTGCGCCAGCACGAGATTGACAAACCGCAAGAGATTCGAGCCGGCCTTATCTACCATTTGATTTCGGTATCATCTCAAACACGCACTACGTGATGATGAAACAGGCAACATAACCACCGGGCAGATCAGATCATTACCCGACCTGCCCGGTGGTTAGCGTTTTACCATCTCGATCAAACCCGTACCTGCACCCACCGGAAAAGGCTTACGCCTACAGGTCATCCCGTTGTGCGCAAACCGGCAGCAATCGCATTGACTAGCAGCAACAGATCGATCAATGTAATCTCGGCTGCCGGATCATCAGCCGCACGCTGGGCACGCCACCGACCCAGCAGCTCTATCTGCCGGCGATGCAATGGTGCCAACCCGATCTGCCGTCGGGCCAGTGTCGCAGCCACCCGTGGTCGCCGCTGCTCAAGCGGCATACCAAAAATAGCCGTCAATGCTGTTTCGGTACGTGTAAACTCCGCATCAATCAGATCGAGGAATCGTCGCCGTATCTCATCATCTTCGACTAGCTCAGCATACGCATGCATTGTCTCGCGATGTGCCGTTTGCAAACTCGTCCCAACATTGGCAAGCAAGTAACGTAATAACGGCCACCGCCACTGCTCTTCACGCAGTTGCTCCCATAACGCCGGTTCCTCTTCTTGCAAGGCCGTTAGTGCACTCCCCACTCCGTACCAGCCTGGCAGGTAAAAGCGAGCCTGATTCCAGCTAAAGACCCAGGGTATGGCCCGCAGATCGGCCAGCGTCGCCTGTCCGGTACGCCGCGATGGACGTGAGCCAATCCGGCTTTGTTCGATGACGTCAATCGGCGTGGCCTGACGGAAGAAGGTGATGAAGCCATCACGTTCAACCAGTTCGCGGTAGGCGATACGCGACTTCTCGGCCAGCCAGCCGATCACTGGCTCCAGCGGATGCGGCTCTTCCGGTTGCCGTTGCTGGAGTAACGTATGCTTAGTTGTCCCGGCAATGAGCAGTTCCAGGTTGTATGCAGCGGTAAGGCGATTGGCATACTTCTGCGAAATGACCTCGCCTTGTTCAGTGAGACGAAGATCTCCATTCAAACTTCCCGGTGGCAGCATTGAAATGAAGCGGCTGGTGGGTCCAGCACCACGGCTGATCGTGCCACCACGGCCATGGAAGAAACGAATCCGTATTCCGCGTGCCCGTCCCACTTCCGTCATTGCCCGCTGTGCCTGATGTAATGCCCATTGACTGGCTAGAATACCACCATCTTTGTTGCTATCGCTGTAACCGATCATCACTTGCTGCACTAACTCGCCACCCTGGGCCTGAGCGATCAAACTGCGGCGCGTCACCGGGTGGTCGAGAATATCGGCAAGAATGCGGGGGCTATGTTCGAGATCTTCGATTGTCTCAAACAATGGAACAACCGGCAACCGGCACACCAGACCCTCTGGAGTGGCATATGCCAGACCGGCCTCACGCGCTAGTAGGTACACGACCAGAACATCAGTTACATCACGTGTCATGCTGATGATAAGCGGGCCAAGGCCGGCTGTACCATAGCGAGCAATGTGATTGGCAAGAGCACGATAGCAATCAACAACAGCCGCCGCCTCATGGTCAAGCGGTGTATTAGGATGAGCAAATGGCCGTGGTGAAGCAACCTCACGCTCTAACAATGCCCGCCGTCGCTCAGGATCACCACCGAGTAGATCGTCAGATGATAAACCGGCCGCTTCCAGCAACTGCGCCAGGGCCCGATCATGAAACTGGCTGTTCTGGCGAACATCAAGTGTAGCCAGATGAAAGCCAAAGGTGTCAACCAGTTGCATCAATGGTCGGATCTCAGCATCAGCCAGTCGTCCAGCCCCTACTTCACGTAAGTATCCGGCAAACTCGCGCAGATCATTGAGCAGTTCATCGGCACAACGATAACGATCAGGATCGTCAACCAGCCGTGCTGCTTCAGCCGGTGCATCATCTATTGGCAAGCGGGCCAGCATCAGGTTTAGCGCCTGCCGCCACGGCTCATTGGGGTTACGCGCCACTGCCTGCGCACCTCGACTACCCAAACCACTCGACAACCGACGAATCTGGTCAATCAGCCCCGCTGGTGTTGGGACGAGCAGATCAGAAATGCTGAGATGGCTCGCTGCCTGTCGAATTCGACGCCGTAGGAGACGCAAGGCTTGCAAACGCATTTCACGCAGGGTTTGCGCGGTAATTTCGGCAGTCACCAGTGGATGACCGTCGCGATCACCGCCCACCCACGACCCAAAACAGAGCTTCGGCCAGGTATCGCTCAATAGCGCGGGATCGAAACCGGCTTCCTGCCAGGCATAACGCAACTGATTATCAAGCACGGGCAAAACATCGGGAAAGACGTTGACCAGGTAGTGCAGCACATTACGCACTTCGGCAGGCACACCCGGCTTACTCAGGAAGACATCGCCGGTACGCCACAATCGTTCAATCAGGGTCTCTATATCTGCCGTGATCTCTGCCTGCTCCGCTGGTGACCAGCGCTGACTCTCGCGACGCACCAGCAATAAGTACAGCTCGCGATAATGGGAGAGGACTGTAGCCCGTTTGGCCTCGGTTGGATGTGCTGTGAGCACCGGCTCGACATGAATTTGAGGAAGCGCCGCCGCAATCTCTTCACCGGTTAAACCACTTTGGTGCAGCTTCTGCAGAGCATCTCGCCAGCGCCCCAGCTCCGGCGGGATTTTCGGATCGCGATCAGCAATCCGACGCTGCTGCACGGCCGCGTTTTCCTCGGCGATATTGAGCAATTGAAAGGCAATAATGAGTGCCTGTGCCAGTGCACGAGTCGGAATATGATCACCGGAAGTATGCGAACCCAACCAGGGCAATGCTTCCGATACCAGTTCAGCATCAACGTCACGCAATACTCTGGCAAAACAATCGAGTAAGAAGGTGAAATCCAGATCGACCTTCTCCTGATCCAGTGGTTGCATGCGTATGCCACCTTTCATGTCATGCAAATGGAATACGTATGGTCGCAATGATAATACCATATCAGAGTTTAGACGGGAGAGACTTATCTCCCAAATCCCTGAGCAGAATCCTGGTCCATCTGGTATCAAATCCGGGTTGAAAAAGTTATAATAGCGCACTACCTACCGTCATCTGTAATATCAAATCTGTTAGAGAATTCATGACCCGCTAGAACGTATTTCATAAAGCTGCGCTGTCGTGCCACCAGACTGTCACCCAGGCTCATGAACGCTTACCAATCACCAAAGACAGCATATCAAACCGTTATGAAAGTGAGCAGCACTGGCGACCCTCTACGGTACCATCACCCGCTGGATTCAGTTGCCTTGCCCGCTCGCCATGCGCGTGTCGCGGAGTTTGAAGTGCGGCAGCCACGCTGCCGCGCCAGCTATACTCACAATCAGGCGCGTGTTACACCGTTCACCCTGCTGGTCACGGGTATGATGTGTGTTCTCGCCGCGCTAGCAAGGAGGGACGACACATGCGTCGCCCCTACTACGACCATACCGACAACATTGCCAGTATCACGCCTGGCAAAGCACTCCTGCACGGATCTCACAACCTGAGTGATGCACAGTGTCAGTCAAGATGTGATATGCATCCCGCCAGTCCTGCACTCCACAGACAAAACATCCAGGAGGCAACCATCTGGCTGCCCCCTGGACTGATACTCACATCAGGCTTGATCTGGTAGTAACCGCTACCGCTAGTGGAACTGCTCTTCCTCAGTGCTACCGGTCAGCGCCGTTGTGCTGATCTCGCCACCGGCAATCACCTGCGCCACCTCATCGAAATAACCGGTACCAACCTCACGCTGGTGACGGGTCGCCGTGTAACCGTAGGCTTCTGCCGCAAATTCCGCCTGTTGCAATTCACTGTAGGCAGCCATCCCTCGATCACGATAGTTGCGCGCCAGGTCAAACATGCTGTAGTTCAGCGCGTGGAAGCCGGCTAGAGTCACAAACTGGAACTTGTATCCCATTGCACCCAATTCACGCTGGAAGGCCGCAATCGTCGCATCGTCCAGCTTCTTCTTCCAGTTGAACGATGGCGAACAGTTGTAGGCCAACAGCTTGCCGGGGAATTGGGCGTGAATCGCCTCGGCAAAGCGGCGTGCCTCTTCGAGATTTGGCTCGCTCGTTTCGCACCAGATCAGATCGGCGTAGGGGGCATAGGCCAGACCACGGGCAATCGCCTGATCAAGGCCGGCGCACACCCGGTAGAAGCCTTCGCTGGTGCGCTCGCCGGTGCAGAAGGGCCGATCCCGCTCATCAATATCACTGGTGAGCAAGGTAGCCGCATTCGCGTCGGTGCGCACTACAATGATCGTCGGCACCCCCATCACATCGGCTGCCAGACGAGCCGCCACCAGATTGCGGATCGCTGCCTGGGTGGGGATCAACACCTTCCCGCCCATATGACCACATTTCTTCTCCGAGGCAAGCTGATCCTCGAAGTGCACACCTGCCGCCCCGGCTTCGATATACGCCTTCATAATCTCGAAGACATTGAGCGGGCCACCAAAGCCGGCTTCAGCATCGGCCACAATCGGGGCAAACCAGTAAATGTCATTTCGCCCTTCGCTGTGATAAATCTGGTCGGCACGGCGGAGGGCATTGTTGATGTTGCGCACCAGTTGGGGGCCTGAATTTGCCGGATAGAGGCTCTGATCGGGATACATCTGCCCCGCCAGGTTGGCATCAGCGGCTACTTGCCAGCCACTCAGGTAAATGGCTTTCAGGCCGGCTTTCACCTGCTGCATTGCCTGATTACCGGTCAAGGCACCCAGGGCATTGATGTACGGCTCGGTGTGCAAGAGGTTCCACAAGCGCTCGGCGCCCATCCGCGCCAGGGTGTACTCAATCTGCACCGAACCCCGCAGACGATACACATCCTCTGGCGTATAGGGACGGACAATGCCGGCAAAACGCGGCGTGTTCCAACTGTCAGCAATCTGCTTGATCTGTGCGGCACGATCCATGTGCGTTTCTCCAATTTCTGCGCTGAATCTGACGAACACGGTCTCATTGATGCTTAGCAGTATAACACTCTGCGTTACGGAGTAGTTACATTTTTGTGAAGGTGAGTGCAAATAACACCCTACCCTTCCCACGTGCGACCGTAATTCTCAGCCAGTTTAGTCAGGATGGCCTGTTCCAGATCAATGTCAAGCAGGTAAGCCAACTGGAAGAGGTAATTAGCCACATCGGCCAGCTCACCGGCCAGCGCTTCCCGGTCACGTGGTTCGTCACGGAATTGAAAATGTTCGAGTAGCTCCGCAGCCTCGACCGCCACCGAAATCGCGATGTTGCGTGGTGTCTGCGGGAAAATACTATCAGGCGCATACCATCCCTTATCCGTGACAAACCGATTAATTGCGTCGGTTAATTCAGCTATTGTCATCGGCATGACCAGCCTCTCCTTTCGTTGCAACCCATTTGTTTCATTGTAGAGCAAGAATGGTACAATAATGGCGAATATTGATAGGGAATTGGCGACCGTGCCAGAGGAGGAAGACGATGCTCACCGTGGATCAAATAGCGCAGTACTGCGAACAAGAAATTGCGCGGTTGCAACTGGCCGGTGATCGCGAAGAACTGCGTCGGCTGCAACTGGCTATCGGTGTGTTGATGAAGGCAGCCGAGCAGGTTCGTGATCGCGAGACGGCTATGCGTTTCCGCATCCTGGCTGCCCGTGCCGCCAATGCCCAGGAACTTATCACCGGTGAAGATTAGGCCAATGCAGGCCATTAGTCCAGGGAGCAATGACGTTCCATGAGCCGATTCGCAATTGAACTGGCCGATATTCAGGCTGCCCGACGGGCGTTGCGGGATATTATTCTGCCCACACCAGTCTTGCCGGCCACCCGCCTGAGTACTGAACTGGGTGGGTCAATTTTTTACAAGGCCGAAAATACCCAGCAGAGTGGTTCATTTAAAATTCGTGGTGCTTACAACACGATTATTCATCTGTCACCTGAAGAGAAACAACGCGGCGTGATTGCACCATCCGCCGGGAATCACGCTCAGGGTGTCGCGCAGGCAGCCCAGTTACTGGGGGTAAAAGCGACGATTGTGATGCCTGAACGCGCCCCATTGACCAAGGTGGTGGCAACCCGCCGATTGGGCGCTGAGGTCATCTTGCACGGCGCCACCTTCGATGATGCGATGGCCTACGCGCACGCTCTTCAAGAAGAACGTGGGTTGACCTACGTCCATGCCTTTGATCATCCACGGGTGATCGCCGGTCAGGGAACAATCGGGCTGGAACTGGTCGAAGCCCTACCCGATTTAAACCAACTGGTCGTACCAATCGGCGGTGGTGGCCTGATCAGTGGTATCGCCCTGGCCGTGAAGACATTGTTACCGCATGTGCGCATCATCGGTGTACAGGCTGCCGGCTGTGCGCCGGTGCCGGCCTCACTCGCTGCCGGTCATCCGGTAACGGCACCGACTGCACATACGATTGCTGATGGTATCGCAGTAAAACGTCCTGGTGAACTCACCCTACCGATGATCCAGGCGCTGGTTGATGATGTTGTTACCGTTGATGATGAAGAGATTGTGATGGCAATCGCGCACGTGTTGCAATACAGTCGTCTGGTTGTTGAGGGAGCCGGCGCCGCAGGTGTTGCAGCCCTGCTCAGTGGTAAAGTGCCGGTGCAACCACATCAGGTGACGGCAACGATCCTTTGTGGGGGCAATATCGACGCGAATCTGCTGATGCGGGTGATCGAGTATGCTCTGGTTCGCCAGGGACGCTATCTCTTGCTCCGTACCAGCGTCGATGATCGCCCGGGCGGCCTGGCCGGCCTGGTCAATCACGTTGCCTCGACCGGTGCCAGCGTCATGGATCTCTTCCACCGCCGTGGTATGTGGCGAGTGCCAATTGACCGTGCCGGCGTTGAACTCATCCTTGAAGTCCGTGATGAAGAGCACGCTCAGATGGTCATCAATTCTCTCGAACAGGCCGGTTATCATTGCGAGCGTGAACCGAACTGGCCGATATGATAATCATCGCTTCCTCTGAAACAGTACGCCTTGTTGAGGGATCGCCTGATGTGCTTAGAACTTATTTCGTAAAAGTTGTGCTGTCGTGATCCCAAACGGTCGCACAGGTGCATGAACGCTTGCCAATCACCAACAACAACATATCCCACTGCCAGGCTGCCGGTATGGCAGCAAGGATGGCTAACGACTATCTCCGATGCCATCACGCGCTGGATGGGTTGCCTTGCCCACTCATCATGCACATAATGCATGAGATAATTTCTAGTAGATGTTTTTTAATAGGTTCTAGCCATCCACATCCTGCGTTGCCTGAAGTGTGGAAGCTGTGCTTTCGCACTTCAGGGTGGTATATCGTCTGGAAGCGGAAGGACAATCCGTATTCAGCGTAGCTCACTGCATCTGACGACTGCAATGCCTGCTATAATGCCTGCGCAGAATGGTGAGAGTATCCGCAGCAGGAAGCCACCCGCATAGTCGCCATCCCAATCACGCGATAGACATCAAGGCGACACCGCTACCTGCACAGCCGGTTTTTTGGATAAACTCTCGCGATCACGATGACCGGTATTCTTCCACGGAGACACACTATGGCATCACTCCGTGCAACTGTTGCCCGCCTCCGCCAGTTACGCATGGTGGAATTGCAACTGCTCGTTACCGTGCTGCTCTTTTTTGCGGCCGGTTATTTGTTAGTCGTTGTTGCCACTGGCCAAAGTGAATTGCAGACGACAATTGAGGGGTTGGCCAGCATCCTCTGGCCATCAAGCCTCCCCCTCGTGCTGTTTCTCGCCATTTCGCTTGGTCTTTCATGGCGCAGCCCAACAGCCGACCAGGTGATACTGCCATTAGTGGCCTTACTGGCCGGACTGAGCCTGATGATGACGGCGCGGCTTGAGCCAGGTCTCAATCAGATTTACATCTGTAGCAACCTGGCTGGTGAGCGGTTCCCTTGTTACGAAGGCATCGCTGCCAGGCAAACCCTGTGGGTAACGCTGGGCACGCTGATCATGGCAACCATCCTTTTTACCCCCCTCGATCATCTCTGCATCCGGTTGTTCCGTCTCTCATTCATCGACGTGCTCGATCACTATCGTTACCTTTGGCTAACGCTCGGATTGGCACTCATCCTGGCGACCTTTGTCTTCGGCGTTGACCCCAATAACAGCGGAGTACGAGTCTGGTTTAATCTCGGTTTCTTCTACTTCCAGCCGTCGGAACTACTCAAGATCATTCTGGTTATCTTCATGGCCTCGTATCTCAATGAATACCGTGAAGTAGTACAGTCGAACTATCGGATCGGGCCTTTTACCTTACCACCACTCCCTTACCTGGCTCCACTGGTCGGTATGTGGGCTATTGCGATGTTGACCATCGTCTTCCAACGTGATCTCGGCGCAGCACTCCTGCTGTTTGGAGTCTTCCTCGCCATGCTCTACATCGCCACAGGACGCGGCCTGTATGTTGTCGTGGGAGTGGCTGCATTTGCCGGCGGTGCCTATTTGCTGTACCGTCTGCTGCCCATCGTGGGCTTACGGGTATCGGTCTGGCTTGACCCCTGGGCAGTGGCTCAGGGATCTGGCTACCAAATCGTACAGGCGATCTATGCACTGGCGTCCGGCGGCATCTTCGGGGCTGGCCTGGGGCGCGGTGTGCCAGAGTATGTACCGGCGGTGCATACCGATTTTATCTTCGTGGCAATTGGTGAAGAGATGGGGTTAGCCGGTACACTGGCCGTGCTGATCGCGTACATGCTCCTCATTTTTCGTGGTTATCACCTGGCATTAGCGATTCCGGGCCGTTTTCGCGGGTTCGAGCAATTGCTAGTCGTGGGGCTTACGTCGATCATTGCCGTACAGGCATTTATCATTTTAGGCGGCAATCTACGCCTGATCCCGCTAACCGGTATTACGTTGCCATTTATCTCGTATGGCGGTTCGTCGGTTGTGGTGAACTTCCTGATTATCGGCCTGCTCTTACGCATCTCGGTGAGTGATCAGCGGTACTGATCAGACGCTATGCCATACCGAGAGTACCCTTTCGCCACTCCTTATCCTCACCACATCCCTCGTATGGCAATATGAACAGTCACATGCACCCTATTGTAGGGGTAGGTCTAGAACCCGCCCCTCCGTAGCATGCCGGTGATCCCCGTGGATCGTTGCAGCGGGAACGGATGGTCACGGTTCGCCGCATATCCGGTGGAAGACAGTGACGAATCGTATCACGCAAGATGTGATCTGGCAGGAGAGAACCATTACCACATCCACCACGTGCGATGTTAGAACTTACTTCATAAAGCTTTACGGTTGTGCTCCCAGACTGTCACTGAGGCTCACGAACGCTTGTCAATCGCCAACGACAGCAGGTACTGCTCCTGACCTGTTGGCAGAACGCAGCTCCGGTCGTGCCATCATGCGCTGGATGGATTGTCTTGCCCGCGCATCATGCGCGTGTTGCGCAGTGTGGAGTGCGGCAGCCATGCTGCCGCACCAGCCACGCTCAAGGCCCGGTACGAGGCCCGCAGTGTACCATGTTGGTCACAAATTGGCACAAACCCGAACCAAATACGCGACAGCGGAAACCCATCTCCCGCCCCCGCTGGGGGCGGCGTGGGGTGGGGGCGTGTCACACATTAGCCCCGCAAGCAGCACACGGGCAAGTCGCGCAAAATTCCTCTCCCTGGCACTGCATCTGACCGCGAAGGTACGGAACATCTGCGACAACCCACCAGCGGTTCGCTGGTGGCAAACCTGGCAGCGCTTTGGCAATCAAAAGACGCACAGCGTCAGCCAGGATTTTGCATAACACACGATAACGGGACAGGTTTTAAACCCGCCCCGTTATCGCAATTCATAATGGCAATAAGATAAAGGTTTCCTTCAGACAATGATTATGCCAACTTAAGAACTCCCAACTCCTTCTCACATCCGACCCCGCAGCATCCCATTCCAGTACATCGCCGGTAAGCCGTATGCCTTCAGCGCATACATGCTGTAGCGCTCCTGGGACTGATCGAAGGGGAAGCTCTCTTTGGGCTGGTTAGTGTAATCGAATTCGGCCAGGATCAGACTACCATAACCGGTCACCAGCGGACATGAGGTGTAGCCGTCGTAAGTGGCGGGAAGCGTCTCATTCGCCATTGCCGCCATCAGATTCGCAACCAGCACCGGTGCCTGCTTACGGATCGCTGCTCCGGTCTTCGATGTCGGCAGATTCGAGCAGTCGCCCAGGCTAAAGACGTTGGGGTAGCGCACGTGTTGCAACGTATGCTTATCAACCTCTACCCAACCGGTAGTATGAGCCAGTTTACTGCTCTTGATCACATCAGGTGCACTCATTGGCGGTGTTACGTGCAACATATCGAAATGGACGGTCACCGTCTCCTTAGTTGCCAGATTCATAAACACCGCTTCACGCGCTTCACCGCGCACTTCAATCAGATCGTGCTGGTAATGGACATCGACACCCTTGCGCGCAACAACCCGATTCAGCGCATCAGCATACTTCTTGACAGCAAAGATTGCTGTACCGGCATGGTAAAAGTTGATCTTACTCTGCTGACGAACGCCTGATCGACGGAAATAGTCATCGGCCAGATAGACGATCTTCTGCGGTGCACCGCCACACTTGATCGGCGTACCCGGTTGGGTGAAGACCGCATTTCCACCACGGAACGTGCGAATATTCTGCCACGTATACTCAACGGTGTCATACGAGTAGTTCGAGCAGACGCCATTCTTCCCCAGCGTCTCCGGCAGACCCTTGATCTTGCCCCAATCAATCTGAATACCCAATGCCACAACCAGATAATCGTAGGTGATAGTCTCACCGTTGCTTAGGGTCAAACTATTCGCATCAGGGTCAAATGCCTTGACTGCTTCCTTAATCCATGTCACACCGGGTGGAATATAATCGGCTTCCGGGCGTGCCGATTGCTCACGGGGAAACACACCACCACCAACCAGTGTCCACAACGGCTGATAGTAATGTACGGTTGATGGTTCGATCAGTGCAACCTCTGGCGGATTCGGTTGATCTATCAATTGGGCCGCAACGGTAAGACCGCCGGTACCACCACCGGCAATAACAACCTGATAGTGGCTCTTGGCCATAGCAGTACCTCTTTCTCATGCGAATAGCAGCTTATGCTGCGACATGCCGGTAACGAGTTTCTAACTAGCCCGGCAATTTCTGACCGAATCGTTCGGCGAAATTCAGGGCAAAACCGAGTGAGCGTTGGACATCGCGGTTGAACAGTGCGCCCAGTAACGCCATCGGCCCGGCCCGTCGTGGTTCGCGTTGAGCACTTACCAGCGCATGGGCCGCAGCGCCCATAACCTGCAGGGTCTTGGGATCAAGCACACCCGAACTCATCAGGGCTTTCATCTCATCGGATTGCATCAAGGCAACCAGATTGCGTAGTGCGATCAAACCCTGACGTGCCGTGTCTTCCAGATCGATGCCCTGCTTACGAATCGCCGCGTAGAGTTCATCGATCATATCGACGGTCATAGCCGCAAAACCCGGTGCCTGCCGGGCCAGTTCATCGAGTGTTACCAGTTGTTCACTCAAGCCAGCCAGTGCTCGTAAAGTCGCCGGCTCGGTTAACCGCTCAAGCGCGACGAGACCTATCTTCAACCGTTCGTCAATATCAACCCCGACACTGGCAGCGTCACGGTACAACCCATCGACCGTATCAGTCGCCATCGCCAGTAGTGCCGGCGCTTCATCGGCGAGGGTATTAACCTTCGCCAGGTGCCGTTCGAGCCGATCCATCCGCTCCATCAACTGGTTGAGGAGTTCAGCAATGTGACCGGCTTCCAGCGTGTGAACCGCACCGGCTGGTCCACTGTTAGTATGCGTGTACGTCATAGTACTCCCTGCGTCTTGCGCCCGCTACACAGCGGGCTAACCATTATTCACCTTGCGGTTGTTTCTGCCGGTAGTAATGGCCACTCCTCCCGGCAGAAACAGCACGCTGTCAAACAGCAACTGCTGAAGCCAGTTCTCGCCAGGTGCCCTGCGGATCGACCAGTGTTGCTACATTGGTAAAACCAAACCGGCGCAGTAAGCTCGTGCCAACCTGTGAGCGATAACCGGTTGCACAGTGCGCAATAATCGGGGTATCACGTGGAATGTCGTCCAGACGGCGCGGCAGGTAGCCGAGCGGAATGTGCAGCGCACCGGGCAGATGAATCTCTTCGTATTCGGTCAGATTACGCATATCGAGAATGACTGCCGAATGATCGCTCAGTGCGGCGCTCAGGTCTTTCACCGTAGCGGTCGGCAACTGCACGAGATTATCACCGAGTGCCGACGCCGGCAGATAACCGGGAATATCATCTACCCCAATCGCCCGCAAATCCTTCAAAATCTGATTCATGTCGGCGTCATCCGGTACGACCAGGTAGGTTGGCTTGTTGAAATCGACGAACCAGCCCACATACGTGCTGTACATCTTGCGGATGGGAACACTAATGCTGCCCGGAACGTGACCGGCGACAAACTCGGCAGCACTGCGCAGGTCAAAGACCATTGCCCCCTCTGCCATTGCCTGATCGAGAAGTGGTCGCTCGACCTCTACCGGGGTTGCCAGATCATGCAGGAGCGCCGGCCCGACCTTGTTGACGTACTTCATGCGGGCAAAGTAACGCGGTGGTTCCGGCTGACCCTTCAGCAACCAGCGCACAAACGCATCTTCATCGTCAAACTGGAACGCCGGGTTGAAACGCTTTTCATAACCGAGTGTGCTCGATGGAATGGCGCCCAACGCCTTCCCACACGCGCTGCCTGCACCGTGAGCCGGCCACACCTGCAAATAGTCAGGAAGTTCGGCAAACCGTCGCACCGACTGGAACTGCTTGCGTGCCCCTGGCTCCTTCGTGCCAGCAATACCGGCTGCCTCTTCCAGCAAATCAGGGCGCCCAACATCACCAACAAACAGAAAATCACCGGTGAACACACCCATCGGCTGATCGGCAGCGGCAGTATCGGTAATCATGAAAGCAATGTGCTCTGGGGTATGGCCGGGAGTAGCAATCACCTGTACCTTGATATTGCCAACTATCCACGTATCGCCATCCTTCACCAGAATCGCCCTCTCGATCTCCGGATAGGCATACTTCCAGTTGGCATCACCCATATCGCTCAGGTACATCTGCGCACCGGTACGAGCAGCCAGCTCACGGACGCCACTGACAAAATCAGCGTGAATATGGGTTTCCGTGATGTGGATAATCCGTAAGCCCTCTTTAGCGGCGACGCGCAAATACGGTTCTACATCGCGCATCGGATCGATGACCATTGCCTCACCGGTCTTTGCACAACCGATGAGGTACGAAGCCTGCGCCAGCATCTCGTCGTAGAAATACTTCAGCAACATCGCTCTACTTCCCTTCTTTTTCACGTATGATCAGCTGTACCTGATCCCGCATGACAGCATTGGCGCCAATTGCTTGTTGAGAGTGTTGGGATTTGACAGTTATGACGATAGCAGAAATACCCCCTTGGCAGAAGCCGAAAGATGCTTATACTATCTCTAAGCAGAGACTTATAGCTCAGGTGCACAAGAATCATTGCATCCAGGAATAGATGCATGTTGCTGGATGTACAGGTCTGAACGTTTAGTATCGATAGGTTCTCTCAACAGCATAACCAGGAGCAACGATGCTCGATCTCTACAAACTCGATATCTTCACCCGCGTTGTAGCCGCCGGGAGTCTCAGCAAAGCGGCTGAACAGTTACACATGACGCAATCAGGGGTGAGCCAGCATATCCGTGCGCTCGAAGATTCGTTAGGCACTGAACTCTTCGTGCGTGGCCGGCGTGGTGTTGAACTGACGCCAGCCGGTCAACGCCTGCTGGCGTATTGCGAGGGCATTTTTCGCCTGGTCGCCGAGGCCGAACTGGCTGTCACAGATGTTGCCGGTCTGCGTGATGGACAGTTGACGATTGGGGTGACACCCGGTGTAAGCGCCTATCTCTTACCTGAATGGGTACAGATGTTTCGCCAGCGCTACCCCAACCTCGCTGTGAGTACCCAAACTGGCACGACTCCATCAATTGTGCATGAATTACGGAATGGTGGTCTCGATCTGGGGGCAATCGAGGGTGAACTCGATAGCGCGGAACGGGATTTGCAGCAACAAGCGTTGCGCGAATTTGATCAATACGTTGTCGTTGGTCGCCGCCATCCGTGGTGGGGACGTAGTGAGGTTCATTTGCACGAGCTATCGGGTCAGCCAATGGTGATGCGCCAATCGAACAGTCAAACGCGCATCTGGCTCGATCATGCCCTGCGTGAGCAATCATTAACGCCACGCATCATCGCCGAACTCGACAATCTGGAGTCGATTAAGCGTATGGTGATGATCGGAACCGGCCTGACAATCCTGCCGCTCTACGCTGTAACTGCCGAACAAGAAGTTGGTGCCCTGCATCCAATCCCTATCGCTGGTCGGCCACTACGTCGCACATTACGCCTGCTATGGAGGGCAACCCGCCCCTTATCACCGGTAGCGTATGCTTTCCGACAATTACTCATTGCGCATTACGGTCATTGATTTTTGCCCGCAGGCGCTGTTGCATCTGAACGATCAAACGCTCCTCCAGAGCAGGTGGTAGTGGCGGTGGTTCATCTGCAAGGTGATGGAGCAGGCTCATCGTCTGCCGCAACGACGCCAGTAATCGCCGACAATCTGGACAACGACGAAGTTGCTCTTCCAATTCACTACACTCAGCCGCACTCAATTCACCATCGAGATAATCGTTCAGGAGATCGATGAGTTCATGACAGGAATGATGGTCACTCGTCAACATCACGCTGCTCCTCCACCGCTTCGACATAGCGAGCCAGCAGTTCGCGCAGGCGCAAGCGGGCACGATGCAGACGCACCTTCACTGCTGCCGGGCTGATACCCAGTTGTCTGGCCGTCTCTTCAGTACTCAGATGCTCAATATCGCGCAAGACTGTCACGACCCGCAATGCATCGGGTAATGTGGTGATTGCCTGCATAATTTCGCGCCGTAATTCCTCATCGAGCACACGCCTGGCCGGATCAATAGCCCAGCGTGGTGCAAATTGCGAGAGTGAGATGTCGCTGCTGAGATCACCTATTTCGTCAAGATCGAGCTGCGCCCGCTTCTGCCGCAGCAGCATCAATCCCTCATTCGATGCAATTCGGTAGAGCCAGCTTCGTAAACTGCCGGCACCGGTATATTCGGGTAACGCTGCGCACGCCTTGATAAAGGTCGTCTGCAACACATTCTCGGCTTCGTCAGCATTGCCTACCAGGTGGAGTGCGCGGGCATACACCAGCGGAGCAAAACGTTTGACAAAACACGTACAGGCATCAGGGTCACCGCGCCGCAAACCGGCCAGCAGAGCCTCTTCATCATCGTATAGTGACAGATCAATGGTCAGTCCCGACACAGCAATTCCTCCAGCACAGCTACTTTTTTCAGTATAGCACGTCTGCGATGGAGTACAGCTCTCGGCGCTTTTACCATCTAAACCTGTTCCACAGCAGTCTGTTGCGGAAGGAATTGCGTAGACATCAGCCTGCACTCCACCAGAAGCAATCCGCGAGCTTCAACTGCTATCGCCGATAGCCCTGTTCTTACAAGCCAGCCACGACTCAAGCGACTGTCTGCACAACGCTATCGGGATAGCCGAAAGCATCACCTTCAGCTATCCCGATAGGAGAATCCTGCATTTAACGGCAGGTAAGACGACACCGGCTTTCTTGTAGTCTACAGAGGTATCACTCTCGCAGACCAGGCATTACCCCGCCGCAGCAATCGCTTCCCGCAGTTTATTGACCATCATCCCTTCGGGCACCGCACCTTCGATATGCACAAGATTATCAATGACGGTTTTGGGGACTCCCATCACTGCATAGCGGTCGCCCAATGCGGGGAATTCGGTCACTTCGATGCCTTCGGCAGAGATGTACGGATTGGCCAGAGCCAGGCGGTACGCCATCACTACTGCGCGCGGGCAGTATGGACATGTCGGAGTCACAAAGACTTGCAAGTGCATTGGGGATTGAATCGTCTCCAACAACGCCAGAGTCGCCGGTTGCAAGTCGGGCTGTACCGCACCACCAGCCAGACGGATAGCTTCAATTAAGGAAGCAAATTCATAACCACTGGGCAATCCGGCAAAGCGTAGGCCGTGATTCTGCCGCTCTTCACCAACCAGGAAGACAATCCCAGGCGCTTTGTCAACACCCAATTCTGCAGCATAGGCGCTGTCCTGCTCCAGATCATAGACGTGCAGACTCAGCATTGGATGGAGGGCTACGACTTCTTGCAATAGTTCCTGGGTGACCTCACTGTACTCACCACTTTCGGCAGAGGTGAAGAGCACGATGCTTACCGGTCGCTTCAGACCTGTAAACACTTCCTGCACCGCCTTGCGATCTTTTTCCTGTATAAGAGCCATGTCTTGTTCCTTTCACAATAATTCGCATCACTACCAATAAGATGCAAGGCCGGTGCGTTTAGTTACATTGCCGTTTTCAGGCACGACCTTCTCTCATAGCCATGATACCAAAGCCTACTCCACACAGCACGAGTATTCCGGCCAACGTGCTATTCACCGCATAACCGGCAGTCACACTCAACCATGGCGCTACAAGTGAACCAAGAATCCGTCCGCCGCCGATACTGGCTGTCATTGCCGCGAGGACTGTTCCACGCCCCTGCGCACTGAGACCACTGATCAAGGGGAAGGTCGAGACGATGGCAAACTCAAAGCACAAATCAAACGCCAGCAGCAAGATCAGAAACGTGAGCCATGACGTACTCTGCGGCAACAAAAGCAACCAGACGCCTACCAGCGCAAACCCACCGAGCACTGCTCGTCGCTTACCGATGCGGTCGGTGAAGAGGGTTGCTGCCAGCGAACCAACCAGCTCAACGCCCCCTAATAACCCGAAGACAAAACCCAGTTCTGCCGTGGTAGCCCCAAATGTGTGCTCTAACCAGCCCGCATAGCTGACAAAAATCAACTCAACGGCAGCCATCTGCACAAAGATAAAACTCAGCGCAGCCAGGATAACCGGTTTGAGCACGATCTGGATTGGATTGCCCCCGGCAGATGCATCGCCACCGGACTGCACGTAATGAATGGACTCATCGTTTGGTAGCATTGTCATCAAGGCAACCGTGGCAATGCCAACAACCGTCAGACCGGCAAAAACCATCGCTAAACCAAACTGTTCTGCCACCCAGGTCACCAGCGGCACACCGAGTAGCGCCGAGAGTGCCCAGCTCAACTCCAGCACCCCTAGCAAACGCGCTCGTTGGGAATAGTGACTGCGAGCGCTTACATAGCTCTGCAACGCCGGCATCGCAATCGCCACTGCCAGACCGACAATCGCATATCCGGACAGGAATAGCCCAAAACCACTACTCACAGCACAAACTGCAACCCCCAACACGAAGATGATCCCGCCCCAGAGGATCACAATCCGATCACCAAACCGATCACTCAACACCCCACCCAGCGGACTCAGCAGCGACGCGGCAACCTGGACAGTTATTAACAGACTGGCTGTACTCAAATCCACGGCAAAACTGGCAGCAAGAAACGTCAGCAATGGGTAGACCAGCCGAAAGACCAGACTGATCAGCCAGCGCATCCAAACCAGCATTGCCACGTGGAACCACGATAGTGTCTGTAATTTCGTTGTTGTACCTGTTATCATACTCACGACACTCTTTCATTGACAGCCAGTTCACAGCAAGCTATCATTTTAGCTACCGTAATCGCTGCTTAGACAACAAACTTACATGTATGCAACGCCAGTATCACTCGTGGCACAGCCCTGCCCTTAACCGAACGATGGAACTACTTGTTTTTGGTCATGCCGGTGCGCCGGTCCTGGTCTTTCCCACATCACATGGTCGCTTTTACGAGTATGAAGACCGGGGGATGGTTGCAGCACTCAGTCATCACCTTGAACAGGGTTGGATACAACTTATTTGCGTCGATAGTGTCTACAGCGAAAGCTGGTACAACTACACTGCCGACACCGATGCCCGCATCTGGCGCGAAGAACAGTACGAGCACTATCTGATAACTGAAGTGTTACCGCTCGTGCGCCATCTCAACCCCAACCCGTTCCTGATCGCCACCGGCTGCTCATTCGGGGGCAGTGAGGCGGTCGTCTTTACCTTGCGTCATCCTGGCCTGGTGCGGCGAGTAATTGGTTTATCGGGCCTCTACGATCTAAAGCGATTTTTCAGCACCTATACGCAGGGTGTCTATTTTCACAATCCGGTGGACTTTGTGCCCAATTTAAACGATCAATGGACAATAGATCGCCTGCGTGAAACCGACATCATCCTGGTCACCGGAAGAGACGATCCGTCAGCGTGGTCGAACGAGTTGTTGTCGAGTCAATTGTGGGCGAAAGGCATCGGCAATGCGTTGCGCATTTGGGATGGCTGGTACCACGACTGGCCTTACTGGCAACGCATGATTGTACAATATATTGGCGGACATGATTGAAAGCTATATACGGCTAATGGGTACGTGAAAACCGGATCGGAAACCAGGATACACCAGGCGTGGAAGCAGAACTTATTTCATAAAAAGAAAGTTGTACTGTCGCGATCTAATAACCATCTCCGGTGCCATCACGTGCTGCATTGGTTGCCTTGCTCGCTCATCATCCGTGTGTGGCGTCGTTTGGCGTGCGGCAGCCATACTGCCACGCCAGCCGTGCTCACGATCTGGCGCGTGCAACGTCGTTCACCCGGCTGGTCACGCGGATGCCGAGTGTGCTCGTCATGAACATGGAATCGAGCAGCAATGAATTAAGATACCTTCTCGTAGATGTTTTTTGAAATAGGTTCAAATATATTTCAGGGAGCTATTGGCAGCCTGGTGGAAAAGATACTTGCGGATCGCGATCAAGGGAACTGATTTCATAACAGGCTGAATGTTAGAGCATGGCACAGGCTTGAAGCCTGCGCTATCCTTATCTTGCAGTATATTCCCGGCCAGAATCCACTTTCATACCCTTGTGAAAAGCCGGTACCTTCGGACTATTCAACCATCCTGTGAGGCGTTCTATACTGATAACCAGAGCAAAAGCTTTTGCGGGAGTGCGTGCTATGCAGAACAAACCCGGACAATCTATCGTTGAGATGGCACTCTTGCTGCCGGTTATGCTGATCGTCTTGTTTGGTATCATCGAATTCGGGTATCTGATCTTCGCCTACTCGATGGTATCACAGGCAGCACGCAACGGTGCCGAGGCAGCCGCGCAATTGCCGCCATACGAAAGCTGGTTGCAATTGCGGAACAACCCACCGGCCAATTATCCCGGCTTTGCAGCAGATGCCTGCGTGCGCGGGATTATGGAAGCGATCCGGTCGGACATTGTGCTGTTCGATGGCAGTGGGAATGAGGGACGACGGATTGAGGATTATGTTATCATTCGCTATCCGAATGGTGGTCAAACCCGAAATCTTAATGACCGCGGGCCAATTGAGATCGAGATTAACTATCCGGTACGGAGCATTACGCCACTCTTCGACTTGATTGGGCTGCAAGACGGCACAATCAACCTGCGTGTCGTCCAACGCCGTTCGATTGAGAACCTGGGCGTTGATCCCAGGAACCCACGTGGCGTAGCCTGTGCCCGCGATGTTGCCGATTGGCAAGAGATGCAAGTGCTGATGCAACCGTAGGAGAGTGGGGACATGATGAACACGAAACGTCGTCGCAAAACAGTCGGCCAGGCGATAGTTGAATTTGCCCTCTCGGCTACGGTCATCTTTCTCTTGCTCGCCGCAGCCGTTGATCTCGGTCTGATCTTCTTTACGCTTCAGGCGTTACGGGCCGCAGCGCAGGAAGGTGCTACCTATGGTAGCTATCCGGTGGTGGTAACCAACAGTAGCGGCCAGGTAACTGAAGTACGCCTGAACTATGCCGAGATTTTTCAACGTATTCGCACTGCCGGCGGGACCCAGCCGATGGGTGTAGCAAATCTGCTTGATCTGAATGGCGATGGGGTGGATGATGCCAACCAGACGGCTGTGTTCAATCCAGGTAACCCGACGAATCCAAATGGTTTTGTGATTATTGAAAACCCCAAGGGTGCCAATCCAGCGAATCTGAGTGGAACATGCGCAACAAGGACACCGCGGGTCGATATGCGCAATGCCGGTCAGAATTGCTGGATCAGAGTAACCATTCGCTACCGTTACCGGCTCTTCTTCCCATTCGCGCCGGCATTCGGACAGGAGATTATTCTGCGCGTTACCCACACAATGCCCATTCGTAGTCAATTTGTCGGCTGATAGACGACAGCCCGCCACCGTTTAGGTCGCGCTCCTGCACTATGGTGTCAACGCAGCAACTGGAGGAAAGTATGGTGAAGAGATCACACACGTATCGCCCGCTCAAACGGGTGCGCGGGCAGAGCATCCCGCTCCTGGCCCTGATGATCGTCGTATTAATCGGAATGGTTGCGCTGTCGGTTGACGTCGGGCGCACCTTCTCTGAGGAACGACGCGCTGTAGCGGCAGCTAACGCTGCTTCGCTGTCGGCGATGAATACCTATATTCGCCGACCGGCCGGGACAACTAATACGGTTATCTACGACTCGATTGTCAATTCGCTTCGCTCAAATGGGATCGATGTGGCCAACAATCCGAATATTCGGATGGAGGCCTACTATTTGAATGCCCGTGGCGAGCCGATTGAGGGTGGCGCCCAAATCACCCGTGATGGAACGGTAGCGCCAGATAATGTAGCCTACATTCAGGTCAATTTAAGGGGTGAAGTAGACACCTTCTTCGCCCGGGTCGTCAATCAGAACCAGTTACCGATTGGCGCAACCTCCTACGCTGGTACCTGTCCACCCACGGATGGTGTGTATCCGATTGCGATCAACAATGACTATATTTCCGGCAACGAATTTCGCAATCCGGGCGATCAAAACGGTGATGGAACGATTGATAATAACTGGCAAAAGTTCACCAGTGGCACATACAGAGGCTATACCAAAATGCGGCTCTACGTAGCCGACAATAACGTGCCCGGTGGCTTTGGCTGGTTACGCTGGCTTGACGGGCGTGGAGCAAGTGGTGCTAATGCCAACAGTGCTCAGGAGTTAGAATATGCGCTGACCGGCACCGGTTCACTCTCAAAAGGGTTCATGGAAGTCACACCCTGGCCGGCCCCCAATTTACCCCAGCCTGCCGGATACCCCGAACGGCCCGGGCAACTGAATGTCGGCGACTGGGTCTATGGTAGCTCTGGCTTCACTGCCAGCAATGATCGGCGGGCGGCACTCGATGCGCACATTAGCAACAGTACGCGCATGATCCTGCCGATCTACGATGTTGCTATCGGTCAGGGGTCAAATGCAGCCTACCGTGTTGTCCGCTTCGGCCTCTTCGTGCTCACCGCATATGGACGTGAAAATAACCGCCCCTACATGGATTTCATCTTCCTCGGTAATCCTGAGCGGCAGGGTACGGCTTGCTCGGCTACACCACCACCACCTGAAGATACCAACATCGTGCGTCTGACTGGTAGTGTTGAGCTGTGGCCGGAGTACCAGATTGTAGCGAATGAACGCCCACCGGTACAATACGTCGTCATTCTTGACGTCTCAGGGTCGATGAACATGGATTTCTCCGGTCGTGGGAAGGTCAACGGTAGGACCGAACAATGCCTGAGCGGTCCTCCTGGATCGCCCCCCCCAACTGGCAGATGTAACGGTTCACCCCCATATCGATGGACACCGCTAGAAGAACGTCGGATCTACGTGGCCAAGGAAGCTATCCGGCTCCTGATTGAACAGACCAATATGCCCGGCAATGCAGGGTATGATCCAACACGTCCAATCGACCAGATGGCATTGATTTGGTTCAATGAGAGTGTTCCTTCTACAAATCGCTTCGGTTTCAGCTCAGATCCGGCAGCGCTAAAGAATGCGGTGCTAAACGCAGGAAAGGTGAATAACGATCCGTATCAAGTGCAAGGTGGTACTAACGGTACCGGCGGGTTGTACCGCGCTCAGCAATTACTGCAAAGTGCTCCTACCAAGACCAATCAATTAGGGCGTGAGTGGATCTATCGGCGGGCAATTATCTTCGTGACCGATGGTGTTACTAACATCTTCTTTGATGCTGGTAACGGTAGCCTGATTGGTGGGCAGAGTAACAACAACACATATCCCAACGGGCACATCTGCAAAACGATACCGAATGTGACCGACAACGCTGAATGCCAGACTACTGAAGTTGGCGGAACATACCTGGGCATGGATCGCCCTATTACTCAAATGGTACAGCGCGCACAGCAGATCAAGAGTAATCAGTCGATCCAGACCGACATTTACGTACTTGCCATTTCATCTATACCGCCGACTGGGCTCCGAGATGGCGTCGCAACTACACCACGCCACTTCTACATTGCCGAAACCCTGACACGTGGAGCGGATGGGCTAAACAATGTAGACCGTATTATGCTGGCTATCAACGCTGAGGTTGAAAGCGCACCATGTATCAATGGTAGCGATGGTGAATGGCGTGGAACTATCCCTGGTAATCACTTCCAATCGGTTGGTGGTTTGAGCTATCCGAACGTGGGTGAGGTTATTCTCGAAGACTTCTCGACCGGAAGTGTTTATCGGGCACCAATTGTGGCCGGTACCGATGGTCGGGTGCGCTACACCTTCGAGGAGATTCCACGCGGTACCTACCGCTTGCAGGCCTATCTCTTCTACCGCCACCCGCTCGATCCACCCACGGCGATGCCACGGATGTATAGCCAGCTCTTCAACGGTAGTGCGAGCCAGTCTGACATGGTGGTTGTGCTTGAACCAAATGGACAGGGAGCCGGCTTCATCTCAACGATTGAGCAGAATCTGCGCTTGCGCCTTGACGGGAATGTATGTAGTGTAAACTAGGTGGGTAGGATTGCCGCAGAGATGCCATTGCGCGTCTCTGCGGCTTTTATATTATCTGTCGTCATTCCCCATCAACCACGCTATCAGTTTCATACTGGCTGCGAGGAGGTTCCCAATGAGAGTTGACCCACGTTGGCACCGATCAGTACGCCTGCTTGCATTCTTCTTCATCGGTGCTGCGTTACTGCTTGTACTTCTGCCACCGGTTGCTGTGCAGGCACTCGAGGATGAAACTGGAGTGACTGAAATCATTGACAATACCCAGGCCGAGTTTGCCGGTGGGATATTCCAACGCACAGTCGTCGCAGCAACGCCTGACTCACCAGCAAACCCTGATCAGATCGGCGCCATCGAGCTGGCACCTGCAGGAGCCCTGAACCGCAACAACTGGCGTACTGCTACTGCAATATTGCCACAGGCATTGAGTGATGCGCCGGTCGTCGCCCTGGATCGATACCTGTTTGTGGTCGGTGGCGCTACCAGCCCGATTGCTAACGAGGACAACCGTTCATCCTACGTCTATCGCGGTATTGTTGATCAGGAATCCGGTGAACTGGAAGCACGGGCAGAGCCGTATCCTAATGGTAACGACACGTTTGCTGCATTTCCGATCCAACCCACCGACCCCGGCCCTGATTGCGACACACCTCTGGCAGGACGATCACGGGCGGGAGCAGTTGCTGTACCGGCTTCAAGCGGGACAAATCTTGGCTACATCTTTGTGATCGGTGGCAGTATGTACGATGCTAACTGCCTGCTATACGACTTTTCCACCAATCTGGTGCAACGGGCAACAGTAAACGCAAACGGTGAGCTCACTGGTTGGAACGCTTCGGACAGTTGGCGTTTTCCGACCCTCGATGGTAATGGCAATATCATCACTAATGTAAACTCCCCCAATTTACGCGGGGTGCAAAATGTACAGGTCGTTCACGTGCGTACCAGCGCTGGGAACGACTTCATCTATGCCATCGGCGGACTAAGCATTGCACCGGCTCAACTTTTGCAAGAAGATATTTATCCTTACGTCTTCTACACCAAAGTTGACCCCAATGGTGATCTTGTCCACCCAACCTCTGCCGGATCGGCGACCGTCTGGGCCAGACTGTCCGATCTGCCATTTGCCCTGCATTCCGGCACGGCTATCGCAGCCAGCACAACCCGTATCGAAGGTGGCGTGCCGGTACAGAAAGATGCTATCTTCCTGCTTGGGGGGTGTACCGATATTGAGTGTACGACACTGAATACATCAGTATACCGGGCCGACATCGATCCAACGACCGGCGTACTGACCTGGACAAACCAGGTTGCCCGTACCGGTGGCGGCGGTAGCCAGGCGATCAGTATTCAGGGACGTCAGGGTGTTACCGGCATTAGCTTCAATAACCGAATTTACTACGTGACCGGCTCGACATCAACGGGCACGCCGGGAGCTGCCGGGGCTACGGCGACTATTCCGGTTGCCATCTACAACGATCAATTCCTGCTCGAAGATTTAACCGGTGGCAGTAACTATTTCGTAGGGTTTGACGAGAATAATGACTATGTTCTTCCTCAACCGAATCGTCGACTCAATGCGGCTGTTGCGCTGGTACCGGCTGTACCACCATCAAATGGTTCGGCGCAGGCAAATGCGGCATGGATGTATGTTATCGGTGGTTCAAATCAATCAAACCAGCCAACTAACACCATCTTTGTGGGCGGGGTCGGTGGTGCAAGCGAGACAACCGGCACAGTACGCGCCTCAGAAGGCTGGTACTACTCACAACCATTTTCTGTCTTGACCCAGGGAGAAACTTCGCGGCTCCTGGCAATGAAGTGGTTTGCTGATCTGAATCCACCACTAACCAACCCTGAAGCTGATATTCGGATTCAGTTCCGGGCAGTGGTGACGAGTGGTACCTGTCGCGAGAGCGATTTCAACCCATCAACATCCACCAGCAACCCATCACGCTGGCGTGATCTTGATGGAAATACCACCGATCCTGTGTTACGCTCCCAAAACGGCGAAAATGTTGTGCGCCTGATCAATGCCTTCCCCGATGAAGAGATTCAGGCGACCTGTATGCAGTATCGAGCACAGTTCATTCAAGACCCTGGCCTGAATTCATACACGCCGAAACTGCTGTACTTCGCGGTTGAGAAGGTCGTGGCAGCGAAGCCCGATATTTTAATCGACACCTTCAACGTCCAGACGAATAATGGGAGCTTTACGAACATTGCACTCACGCTACGGAATCTGCGCAATGATAATCTCAGTGCTACCCGTAGTGTGGTGGCCGCCGTTGGTGGTGGTGGTTTCTTTGTCGATCTCTGTATCGCAAAACGAACCAATCCATCAACACCGGCATTAACGGCAGTGCCGGCACCTGATCCGAACGCCGGCGCAGGTGCGACCCCGGCCTGTGCGACGGTATCGGCACAAGTGCCGAAAGAAGTAATGGATGCAGGGGCTACCTATACCGTTCCGTTCACCAGTTGGGTCTCCGCAAGTGAGGGTACGCCTGTTGACTGGAATGCGATCTTCGGTGAACCAGGCACATACGACATTGGGATTGTTGTTGATTACAATGCCCTTACCGGTGAAGACTCACAGGGACGCAGCAACAATCGGGGCGAAAACGTTTCACCGCCGAATGGTATCATTCGGACCGTCACGATTACGGCACCGCCGAACACCAATCCGTCGAGTTATGACATTTTTGTACCGGTGATCCAGCGCTAACAGAGTGGAAATTGGGGTGTAGGGTAATCGTAGTGAGTACTGGGGAAGAATTATCTTCCCCAGTACCTGTGTCTGCTATGGCTGGCATGGATATGGTTAGAAGTATGGCATTCTTTTGTTGTCACTTTCGTACATGACCTCTGTTTGGGGGAAAGCAAGGAGACTTTATCGCCGTATACAACTGTAGTACAAGTACAGTATTATCTCATCACTATTCATCCTTGCTTCGATAGTCCGCGCAGATTGCCAGTCACCTGATATAATAAAATCTGTGCAAACACCAGCTCTGATCATCGTGACCGGTCATCCGGCAACCGGTAAAACCACTCTCTCGCAAGCGTTAGCCACCGGCTTACGCCTCCCGTTGCTGAGCAAAGATACCTTCAAGGAGTTGATGTTCGATGGGTTAGGAAGGTCGGATCGGGAATGGTCACGCCGGGTGGGTGCAACCGCGATCATGATGCTCTACCATACTGCGGCAACAATCTTGCAGAGTGGTCAGTCGCTGATTATGGAGAGCAATTTTCGGGTAGACCTCGATACCGAGCGGATGCAAAACCTGCACACAATTGCCCCCTTTACTCCGATCCAGATCCGCTGTGTTGCCAGCGGTGATGTCCTGGTTGAACGTATCCTCTCTCGGATCGCGCAGGGAGCGCGTCACCCCGGCCATTGTGATGATCGATCGCCGGACGATCTCGAACTGGTGCGAAGCCGCGGCGATATTCCACCATTACCGCTCGGCGGGCCATTGCTGACGGTTGACACCACCTTTCCCGAACAGATCGATATGAATGCTATCGTGCAATGGGTACGCCAGCATTTGCAATCAGGCACCGCTGTCTTGTAGTAGCGAGGAGATCATCACCATGAGGCCGGCTATTATTCATCCTACCGCAACGGTCGATCCACAGGCCCAAATCGGCGATAATACGCGAGTCTGGCACTGGACGCAAATTCGCGAAGATGTGGTTATTGGCAGCGAGTCGATTATTGGTAAAGGCTGTTATTTCGACGCAGGTGTTCGGGTTGGGAGCCGCGTCAAGATTCAGAGCAATGTCTCGGTCTTTCGCGGGGTCACCATAGAAGATGGCGTCTTTGTCGGACCACATGTCTGTTTTACCAATGACAAAACACCCCGTGCAATCAACCCTGACGGTACGTTGAAAGGTCTGGAGGATTGGACGGTCACCCCGACCCTGGTGAAGTACGGCGCCAGTATCGGCGCAAACGCGACCATTGTCTGTGGGGTGACAATTGGACGTTTCGCAATGGTTGCCGCCGGATCGGTCGTTACCCGTGATGTTCCTGATTATGGACTGGTGATGGGTAATCCGGCCCGGCTGGCCGGTTATGTCTGCCCATGCGGAGTACGTCTGCCAGGTGGCCCAATCCGCCAGAGCGAGGCACGCACCTGCCCGGCATGTGGACGGGTGACGGTGATTGAAGAGAACAGTTAACGTATCGTCTGCGACGTTGAAGGCAGAACAAGTTCAGCACGCGCCGCGTCCCACAAGCCGAGCGGCGCTAGCTCGATTTGACCGGTGACCGGATCAAGCAGCAAGACTGCACGGGTGAAGTACTGAGCAATACGACGACTGCCATCGGCCAGGCGGGTCTCGAACGGTTCGCTCAGCGGCTCACCAAACATGAGATAGGCGCCGTTTCGCTGCCAGAAGTCAGCGAATGGTCCGGCAGGCCAGGAAATGGCCTCCCCAATTGCATCGGCTCCGCCATACGCACGTGCGGTCATCGCCTCGCTACCCAAGGATGCCATGCGCACGTAACGAACGGTATCGCGCTGCGTCTCATCAATCTCAATTACTGCGCGAGCGAAGCGCTGGCGGAAGCCGGTTGTCGTTGCCTCAGCCGGTGCTAATGGCACCCCAAACCGCGCTTCACCACCAAGCGCACGCCAGAAACGATAGATCACAGCCGGTACCGTGATGTTATTAATTTCTCCCGCTTCGGGCAAGAGCAAGACATCTTTCGCATGCTGCAAAACGGCCTGCAAGCCGGCCAGATTCTCGGCGACTTCCGGCTGATTACCGGTCACCAGTTCCGGGGTAATCGCGGCAATCCCCAGACCAGCCGCCCAATCGTGCATACCGCCGGTAATCGTGTAGCGATCCCAAAAGCGGGCATACTGATAGTCAGCAGCCGCAGCGTAGATTTGGGCCATCGCGATTGAGGGCGGATGTTCGCAACTGGCCGGAAAGACTAATCCAGCGTTCGAGTGAAGAAAGATGGCCCCTGCCGCATCCAGCAAGAAGGCCCGGATGAGCCTGCTCTCGATCTGTGAGTCGGGGTAAGGACCGCCGGTATCCGAGACAATCCCTCGCGCACCCTGCACACGCTGTCGCCAGTCGTTATCTGGACAGGCATCGTGGGACGTGTCCATATTCCGATTCAGATCAACACCAGCAGCATCAAACCGCCAGCCCCGGGCCAGACCATCGGGATTTAAAACCGGAATAATGACCAGACGTACTTCGGGCGGGATAGCGGCAGGGTTGGCGCGAAAATGTTCGATCAGCGCCAGCGCCAACTGATAGGTATTGGCCTCCGGCGCACCGTGCGTAGCGCCGATCACGACCAGTTTACGTGGACCATCCCCAAACACGACCGCCTCTATCGGACGCCCCTCAGCCGAACGGCCAATCTCGACCGTGCGGACAGGCAATGTCTGCATCGGTGATAACCATGACCACCAGGTGGTGGTAACGAACAAGAAAATGACGAGATATTGCATGCCAGTCTCAGTACCAGACCCGATTAGGGTCATCTCAACGAGTAGAAAAACAACCTCTTACAGCCGCGCTTCCTCTTTCAGGCGCAAATAGGTATTCACAACCGAAACGGTTAGGGCCGTCGCCGGCACATCGAGCGTCAGCGCACCACTGCGCTGTATCTGATCAAGGATCATTCGCCGTTCATCGGCCAACTGTTCTGCGACTAACCGGCGAAACAGAGCCTGACTATCCTGTACCGGATGGCCGGCAACGCCGGTAATGTTGGGATCATTAATCGTCACACACAGCGGTAAATGCCGGCGCGACAACCGGCGCAGATGGCTAATAAGCGGCTGGGCAGCCGCCGGATGCGAGAGATCGGTAAAAATAACAATCAGAGCACGCCGCTGCTGGTGTTGATCGAGATAGGTTAAGGCTGCCGGCAGATCAGCTTCTACCAGTTGCGGCTGGACATTGTAGAGCGCAGCGAGGAGGCGATGGAACTGTGCCTTACCCTTGCGTGGTGCGATAAAGTTCTCAACCTGACCGGTGAAGGTGAGCATACCGGCATAATCACCTTTGCCAAGGACAACAAAACTGAGCATCAACGCTGTATTCACAACGTAGTCGAGGCGGGTCAGACCGGGATCATCAGGATGCGCCGGATCTGCCACCGGTGCCGCCATTAATCGCCCGGCATCAATCACTACAATGACGTGCTGACTGCGCTCGGCCGCAATCTCGGCGACAATTGGCTGCGCACGCCGGGCAGTAGCCTTCCAGTTAATCCGGCGATACTCGTCGTTGGTCGTATAATTGCGCAGATGCTCAAATTCGCCCCCCTGCCCCAATTGCCGGATCGAGCGCAGACCAATCGTGCGTAATTGACCGCGTCGGATCAACAGATCGTATTTGCGCACTTCCAGCAGATTTGGGTAGACCTGCACCGGTCGGCTTGCCGGAAACCGCACCTGCCGCCGATGACAACCGAGTACTCCGTCGTAACGCATGACAATATCACCAAACTGATAATCACCACGACGTTGTGGGCGCAGATGATAACGCAGCTCACAGAGACCAAACGGCCCGGCTTCGCCCGGCAGCAGATCAACATCAACCGGCATCTCGACCGGATACTCATCGCGCACAACAAAGCGCAATGGTCGGGCCGAGGCATTGGCTACCAGAATGGTGACCAGATTGGCCGTGCCTAGAGAAAGACGCGACTCGTGTAGTCGCTCAATGTCAATCTGGTCAGGTCGCGGTGAGAGCAGGACATCGCTGACCAGTACACCACCAACTACCACCAGGTAGATGACTGCGACCCAGGCCAGATACGGTACAAACGCTGCACCGGCAATCAATGGCACAGCCAGCAATACGAGTATGAGAAGGCGTGGTGTTGGAAGCATACAGTCTGTTTCATATGGTCAGCTTTGCCCTGATCTATTATAATCGACTGGGATCACCATGCGGAGAAAACGATTGCAGGAGTCATAGCGACATTACCCATTCGGTGAGCACGTATCGGGGTGATCCGGTGACATCTGACGGGCACCACAGGAACAATAGCACAGACTCCAATCTGTGCCTCATCTGATGGATGATACGACAACTGCCTGCCATACCAAGACGGGCATACAATCTGATAGATAGCAGTTACAACTCATTTCCATATCATCGACATGCTTTTTCAGAAATACTTTCCATCAACCATCTGGCACCGTCTCCGCACCGTGCCGCTGCGGGAATGGCCAACCCTGCCGCTTTCCACTGCAGAAGGTTCGCTTATCTTTATGGCAGCCTTCCTCATCTCAGCCGCCCTGGGTGTCGTGCGCCAGATACTCTTCAACGCGCACTTTGGGATTGGTGAAGAGGCGGCAGCGTTATACGCAGCATTTCGTCTCTCGGAAACGATCAGTACCCTGATAGCCGGTGGTGCATTGACCAATGCGCTGGTGCCGCACCTGTTACTGGCTGCACGTACCCATCAGCGTACAATCTCGCTATTGGTAAGCCGGGTGCTCACCCTGATGCTGGTCGTTGTCATACCCATTACCTTTGTCCTCTGGCTGGCTGCCCCACCGCTGCTCCGCTGGTTCGTCGCGCCAGGACTTGATCCGCAGACGCAGGGGCTGGCTACGTTGTTGACCCGAATTATGCTCGCCGAACTTGTGCTCCTGGTCGCTGAAGGCGTGCTCAGTGCGGTCTTGATTGCCCGTGGCCAGTTCTTCTTACCGGCAGCCGGAATTGCCCTGCGCAATACGATGATCATTCTCACGCTGTTGATGCCGGAACCAACCATTATCACTGTCGCCATCGGCTCGCTCGGCGACTCGGTCATTCAACTGCTGATTCTGATTCCTGGTCTGTGGCACCATCGTTTGCATGTGCGTCCGGCCTGGCAGATCAACGACCCACTGGTACGCGGCACACTCCGCCTGGCCATTCCCGGCGCCATTTCAGGCACTATTAACTACAGCAATGCCATCGTTGACACAGCGATTGCCAGCCTGGGTGGTCAGGCTGCCGGCTTAGGTGCGATGCACAACGCGCTCTTGCTTGGTCACCTGCCGCAACGGCTATGCGGCATTGCAATTGGTCAGGCTGCCTTTCCGTATCTCGCTGCAGCGGCGGTCAGCCGTGATCGCAAGCTGTTTCAGCAATGCTGGCTGACCACCATCACAACTGCGGCTTTCCTCGCGGCAATGAGTGCACTCGCCCTGATCGGCGGAGGACGCTGGTTGATCCGTCTAATCTTCGAGCGTGGAGCGTTCGATAGTGCTGCGGGCGATCTGACTTTTGCCATTCTCCAACTCTTTGCGCTTGGGCTACCGATCTACGTCATCGTCGAGATCACCGGGCGTGCTCTGGTAGCCCTCGGTGATGCCCGTACCCCACTACTTGCCAACGGTGCTCAGTTGCTGAGCCGGATTGGCGTGGCAACCTTGCTATGGCCGATAGTGGGAGTGCTGGCAGTGCCGATAGCTACTGTTGCCAGCGGAATTGTTGAAGTAAGTATTCTCTGCGGCATCTTGTGGAGACGGTTGTATATGGTGACGGAATGGCATACTATCGGCGACTCAACTGTACCGGTCATACGATGCACGGCAGATCACGAGCAGGGTAGCAATCAACAGAGGTAACTATCAGGATCGAGTTTATTGATTACCTCTGAGTATCAATAAATCTTCTCGTTTAATATGATAGGAATGAATTATGATATAAAAAAGCATCGATCTCGCGTCGCAGGAGAGCGCGATGACACCAGCAACCACTCCATCCGATACCCCTGAGTCGCGCTGGCCGGAATTGAGCACTGTAGCGGCAATTGACATCCTGGAGCAATTGCCTTTCGCAGTATGGATTGTCAATACCGGGCATCTTCTCGTCTACGCTAATCCGGCTTTTATTACTCAAGCTCCACCCGGTATACCTGTTCCGATTCGTACCGGAGCGCTCATGCTACCGGACGAAAGTGATGTCACCCAGCACCAACGGTGGCGACAGAACTATCAACGCGCTCTTGATGGTGAGCATGTCACGATAACCATCAACAAAACCACCTATCACCTGCAATCGATCACGATAGACTCGGTACGTAAGTGGATTTTCGGCTACGCCAGCACCTCCCCGACCACAGAACGCGACACGCTCTTTCGGGCTGCGATTGAAACACTGCCCGATCCATTTGGCATGTATGAAGTCATCCGCAACCCGCGCAACCAGATCGTCGATGCGCAAATCATGGTCGTCAATGCTGCTATGTGCCAGATTACCGGGTATCGACGCGAAGAACTGCTCGGCCAGCGCATGCTCGATCTCTGGCCCGAATTAGCCAACGACGGCACCTTTGCCAGTCTGCGTCACCTGGTTGAGTCAGGAGCACCGGTACGACGAACCACGACCCTGCTTGATCGTCATGGTGTGCAGCGGCATATTGAATTGCACGCCGGCAAGCTCGCCAATGGCTTCGTCTCGATCTGGCGTGATATGACTGCTCAGCATCAGCTCGATCAAAAGATACGTCAGCAAGCCGAACTCCTTGATCAACTTGTTGATGCCGTTATTGCGACCGATCTCCATTATGTCGTTACCAGTTGGAACCGTGGTGCCGAACGCATATACGGCTGGTTGGCTGACGAAATGATTGGTCGGCAATTAGGTGAGCGTCTTGAAACACGCTTCGCCGACACCAATGCCGAAGATGCTGCGGCAATCCTGTGGCAGAGCGGACGCTGGGAGGGTGAAGTTGAGCAACGGCGACGCGATGGGCAATATGTGCCGATCCATTCTGTAGTTGTCCTGATCCGTGATGAGCAAGGCACACCCACCGGCATCGTAGCCGTCAACCGCGACATCAGCGAGCGTCGTCATTTCGAGCAGTTGCTGATGAAAGCCAATCAGCGCCTCGAACAAGCCATCGTTGAAGCTCGCCGCCAGACAGCCGAAATCATGATGGTCAACGAATTACACGACCTCTTGCAGGTTTGTCAGACCGCAACGGAAGCGGCGGAGGTCATCTCCTTCAGTCTGCAACGCATCTTTCCGCGCCAGAGTGGGTATCTAATGGTACGTCAGGCCGGAAAGGCCAATCTCAATTTACTGGCCCAATGGGGCGAAGCAGCCCATGCACCGCCAACCATGACCATCGATGAATGTTGGGCGTTACGCCGGGGATTAATCCATCGCACCTGCACCAGCACAAGTATTCGCTGTCCACATATTCACAGCAACACCCCGGCCTGCACCTCCTGTATCCCTCTTGTTGTGCAGAGTGAAATTTACGGTCTGTTGCACATTGCCGGTGAGGAGCTACCAAGAAGCGAACTGATTGTTATGACCGGCGATACGATCAAACTGGCGCTGTCCAACCTCGAACTGAGAACCACCCTACGCGAGCAGGCGATCATCGATCCCCTGACCGGCCTCTACAATCGCCGCTATCTGGAGAGCAGTCTGCCGCGTGAGCTCCACCGGGCGCAGCGCGAGCAGTTACCGCTGACCATAGCGATGATTGATATTGATCATTTTAAGCAATTCAACGATACGTATGGCCACGACGCCGGCGACGTTCTCTTGCGCGAACTGGCCGTACTTTTTCGCGGGTATCTACGGCAAAGTGACCTGGCATGTCGTTACGGTGGTGAGGAATTTGTCCTGATACTACCAGGAGTCAATCGGGAAACTGCCCGTACCCGCTTACAGCAACTCGCCAATACGGTACAGCAGCGCCGAATCACGTTTGCCAACCAACTGATAGGACCGGTGACCATATCGATTGGCTACGTTACGTATGAGAGAGGTGAGTATCACATCACCACCCTCATCCAAAACGCCGACGCCGCGCTTTATGCAGCCAAGCGCGGCGGACGCAATCGCGTGATTGATTTTGCCGATCTACCGCCCGACCAGGGGGATGAATGACTTGATGGGGGACTGCGTTACGGTTACGCCCACCCCATTACTGAAATCACTGCATACCAGATCATTGCAGGCACGCAGGCGTAACGTATACTGACCCTGATCGAGCAACACACTGTTGTTGAGCAGCGGCAACATCCAGACCACACCATCAGAGCGTCGTGCTTCGACGTCGTAGCGCACTGCACCATTGACCGGCGTAAATGAGAGCTGGACTAGCGGTCCACCATTGCTGTTCAAACCAAGCAATGTCGGTGGTTCGAGATTGGCAGATGGGGCAGCCGAGCCATACTCAAACGCACCGAGATCACAGGCGCCAATCCGCGGGGCACCGCGCTGATCGGTCGGGGGACAACTGGCACCGGCGTTGATCGCCGGACTACCGGACAGCAAGGCAAGCGTAGGCATTGGGCCGCCGTGAGCGGCAACTGTTGTATCAACTCGCGGATCGGCCTGCGAAATCCCGGAAGTACAGGCCCGACCAACCGGACTTTGCAGATTACGACTACCGCGAAACGTGCCGAAGCATTGCACCGAGTCGTGTGAACTACCGATTCGGTTAGCAGCCACAATGACATTCCGTAACTCAACATCGGCACTGTTGTTCGAGGTATTGTAAATACCACCACCCAGCCGATCTGCGTAATTATGCGCCACAGTTACATTCACGACCGTTGCCTGACCACCGCTGAAGTAAAGACCACCGCCGTTCCCCTTATCGGCATTCGGCGCATCGGCCCGATTACCGACGACGGTCAAATTGCTCAACAAAGCGGTATTCCAGCCCGCATGGAATGTCGATTGTGCGACCAGAATAGCTCCGCCAATATCTTCAGAGCGATTATTCACGAAGGTTGAGTCGCGTAGGGTTAATGGCCCATTATGGTGAACCAGCGCACCACCACTCGCCCGGCCATTACTGTTGAGGTACACCACGTTATCGGCAAAAAAGCTACGCTCGATTTCAGAGCGATCAGGATGGTAGAGGTATGAATACACCGCACCACCAAAGTTACGAGCCTTATTGCCGGTAAAGATACTGTCCCGAATCAGAATTCGTCCACCAACATCGCGCGGGCCGGCACCATCGTTGTAGATGGCGCCACCGAAGCCGAAATTCGCTACCACACCGCCGTGCGAACTATCATTATTCCGAAATATCGAGCGCAGCACAGTGATCGGACAACGCAGGTTATAGATGGCACCACCGTTAATGCCCCGATTATTCTCGAACAAACTATCTTCGATATGCAACTGACCGAAGTGCATCGAGATCGCCCCGCCGCCCTCTTCATCAGTGCCGGCAGTGCTATCGTTGTCACGGAAGATACTATTGTAAATGAAGACTCGGGCATTGAGACCCGCCGAACGGATTGCGCCCCCTTCCACACTTCGCCCATTAACCAGAGTCAGATTACGAATAGTGAGGGTCACATTGTATAGCCAGATAATCCGGGTACGTCCACCACCACTCAGCGTCACCCGGCCACCCTGTTGAGGGCCACCGCCGTCGATCTCGGTATCCTGACGCAACTCTAATTGACTGGAGAGGGTAATAGTGACAGGTTGAGGGCCACAGTTGAAGGTGATCCGACCGCCGCCAGCTATAGCAGCCCGTAGTGCGGCTTCGGTACAGCTCGCTGGGGTACCATTGCCGACGACACCAGCAGCTCGAACGGGTGTTGCTGTCCAGATGAGCAGGATGCTAAGGGCGATCAGCCAGCGTACCGAATATGAAATTTTCGTCATTGCAAACCCTACCTCGTTGGTGTGAGATGAAGTTTCGTTCATCTTGAAGATAACCAGCATATTCAGGCAGGTCTACATGACTTTTTGGCTATATATGCATATAGGACTGAGGGTAGAAAGGGAGTACTGGATGACAAAATAGTAATGTAACCAGGTTGCTACCTTTATTACCACAGAGGTGCGGAGGGCACAGAGGATGGGGATAACCTGAGATGCTGTCTTGAGGCGTGACGTAGCGCGTCGATAAGAACTAGCGGCTACCCACTATCACGTCCGTCCTGAGTGGTACGGTGCATCGCTGCCGGCCACCAGCCAGGGGGTGAACGGTGACAATCCATCTCCTCGGCAACGATCCGTAAGGATCATCTGCATGCTACGGATGGGCGGGTTCCGTAAGAGCAGATTCCGTAGGGGCGGGTTGGCAGGGGCAGGTTCCGCAGGGCGGATTCCGTAGGGGCAGGTTCAGAACCCACCCCTACGGAATCGCTCAAACAACCGGCCCCTATCCACTCCAGGCAAACCACACCTAATCATCACCACGCTGATCCATCTCTGCCCGTTCGAGTGCGCTGCCGATACTGAAGTACTTCGCTTCTGGATGATGCACGACGATGGCAGCCGTACTCTGCTCAGGCACCAACTGGAAGGCTTCGGTCAGCGTTACCCCGATCTCTTCGCCGGGCAAAATCTGCCAGAGTTTGGCATGCTCGGCCAGATCAGGACAGGCCGGATAGCCCCACGAGTAGCGCTTGCCACGCCGTTCATCAAGGCCCAGACCCTGGCGGATGATGCGGTTGGTATACTCTGCCAGCGCCTCGGCCAGGCTGACGCCCAGGCCGTGGATGTAGTAGCTACGGCTGTAGTCACCGCGTTGTTGCAGGGTTTCAACCAGCTCATCAACCGCGCTACCCATGGTGACAATCTGGAACGCTGCCAGATCGTACTCTCCACTCTCCACGCTGCGGAAGTAGTCGCTGATGCAGAGCCGTTCACGGGCAGGTTGGCGCGGAAAGACGAAGCGCGTTAGTTCACGACGGCGATCTGCCGGATCGTAGACAATCAATTCAAGCCCATCACTCTGTACCGGGAAATAGCCGTAGATGACACGTGGCTGAAGCCAGCCATCGCGCTCGGCTTCGGCGATCAGCTCACGGACTTTTTGATCGAATTCGGCACGCAGACGCTCCCACTCGGCACCTTTAGCGTTCTTTGCACCCCACTGTAAGCGATACAGACTGTTGCGGTCGAGGCACTCCACAACGTCACTCAGGCGAATACGGCTGGTTGCCCGCCATCCCCAGAACGGCGGCACCGGTACCGGTACGTCGGTACGCACAGCCGAGCGCACACCATCAGCACTGGCTTTTGCTGCTTCACCCAATTCGGTGAGCGCAACCCGACCGGTTACGCGCCGATGGAGCACATTCGCCGCCTCGCGAATTGTCTGCTCAATAAACTGTTCGCGTGTCGCCGGATCGCTCAGGCGATCCATCGTCTCCAATCCCTCAAACGCATCCTTGCAGTAGAAGACTCCAGCAGGATACGGCTCTTCATCATCAACGAAGGTGATCCGCTGACCGTACTGGCGGTTAATCGCCGCCCCACCCACCAGAACCGGAATATGAATGCCCCGGCGGTACAGCTCCTGGACACAGAGCGGCATCTGCTTACTGGTACTCACCAGCAGCGCCGAGAGACCGATGGCGTCGGCCTGTACTTCGAGCGCTTTCTCGATAATTGTATTAATCGGCACCTGCTTACCGAGATCGTAGACGGTGTAGCCATTATTCGAGAGAATGGTGTAGACCAGATTCTTGCCAATGTCGTGAACGTCACCGTACACGGTGGCAAGCACTACCTTCCCCTTACTTGCGCCTTCGATCCGATCAAGGTAGCGTTCAAGGCGGGCAACCGCCTTCTTCATCGCTTCGGCACTCTGCAAAACAAACGGCAGGATGAGCTGACCGGCCCCAAACAGATCGCCAACTTCTTTCATAGCCGGCAACAAAACCGTATTCAGTACATCAACCGCAGCCTGCCCTTGCGGTGAGGTGCCGTGTTCGTTGCGTAGCGCTGCTGCCGGATCACTCAAGCGCAAGCCGTTAGCCTGCAAGCGTTGATCAACCGCCTGATCGATATCGTCTTCAATTCCTTCCTTCTTTCGGTGTAGGATTTTCCAGTGCAGACGCTGATCAACTGTCATCGCAGCAGTCGGGTCTTCGCGTTCATTATCCTGAGAAGCCCCATGCTGCTCGAAATAGGCGATGAAGCGCGCCAGTGCATCTTCGCGGCGGGCAAAGATCAGGTCTTCACACACTTCGCGCTGAGCCGGATCGATCTCAGCATACGGGGTAACATGCGCCGGATTGATGATCGCGGTATCCAGGCCGGCAGCTACAGCGTGATAGAGAAAGACCGAATTGAGCGCAGCACGGGCATGCGGGGCAACGCCGAAGCTCAGGTTGCTGACACCGAGCGTGGTGAAACAGCCGGGGATGCGTTGCTTGACTAGGCGAATTCCTTCCAGTGTTTCGATAGCCGAATAGCGCAACTCTTCCTGACCGGTCGTTATCGGGAAGGTCAGCACATCAAACACCAGTGCTTCGGCAGGAATACCGTATTCGTCTTGAGCGATGCGGGCGATGCGTTCGGCAATGGCAACCTTGCGTTCAGCAGTGTGGGCCATGCCCTCTTCATCAATGGTCATCGCGATCACGGCTGCACCGTAGCGGGCTGCCAGCGGCAACACCTTATCAATCTTGGCGCCACGACCACCTTCAAGTGAGACTGAATTGATCAGCGCACGACCGGGATAGATCGACAAGGCCGCTTCGAGAACATCGGCCTCGGTGGTATCGATGACCAGCGGTAGCTCGATATTGAGCGTCAGCTTTTTGATCAGGCGCGTCATCTGCTCTTTTTCGTCACTGCGCTCGGTCGTAGCGACACAGACATCGAGCATATGCGCGCCACTCTCAACCTGTTCACGGGCGACTTCCAGAGCGCCATCGTAATCATCACGCAGCAGTAAGCGCTTCACCTTCCGTGAACCGAGGGTGTTCAGGCGCTCACCGATCATGGTTAAGGTTGCGTCCTGGCGCAGGGCGGCAGCCCGAATCCCCGAACTCACACTCGGAATATACTCAACCTGCCGCTGCTTCGGGCGCGGTATGTCACCCAATATCTGGCGCAAGCGGGCAATGTGGGCAGGACGGGTACCACAGCAACCACCAACCACGGAAACTCCATACTCACGAACAAACTCACCCAGGATAGCCGCAAACGGCTCTGGCTCCATTGGATAGACCGTGCGGCCATCAACTTCTAGCGGTAAGCCGGCGTTGGGGATACACGAGATCGGTTTGCGCGAGTGGGCAGTGAGATACTGAATTGCCGCCCGCATATGTTCGGGGCCGGTACTGCAATTCAACCCGATCACATCAACCGGCATTGCTTCGAGCGTCGCGATCATGGCCGGCACATCAGTACCGAGCAACATACGACCCGACAGATCGAGAAACACCTGAGCCTGCACCGCAATATCGGGTCGCTGAAGATCAATCTTCGCCCGTCGAATGCCGTCGAGGGCAGCTTTGACTTCAAGAATATCAACACTCGTTTCGACTAGCAGCAGATCAACACCACCCTCGATCAGACCGATTGCCTGCTCGTAGTAAATATCCGACAGCTCAGCGAACGTAATATCACTCAGCGCCGGATCATCGGAAGAGGGCAACTTACCGGTTGGCCCCATCGAACCGGCAACATAGCGTGGCCGACCATCACGAGCGGCGAACCGATCAGCAACACGACGGGCCAACGCGGCAGCCGCCCGATTGATCTCGACCGTGCGTTCGCCCAACCCCCATTCGGCAAGCCGTGGACGGGTGCTCTGGAACGTACACGTCTCAAGTACATCACAGCCAGCCTCAAGAAAAGAGGTATGGATCGCTTCGATCACATCAGGGCGCGTGATCACCAGATAATCACGACAACCAAATGTCGCTTCGCCCCCGTAATCAGCGGCTGTCAGGTCGAAGGTATCAATCGAGGTGCCCATTGCGCCGTCGAAAATCAAAACCCGTTCGGCTAACGCCTGAAGATAGGTTGGTCGACTCACAGTTGCCTCACCTGGAATATATAACCGTTGCCAGACTCACACACGAGCGCCGGCGATGATCCAAAGCGCCGGCGCTCATCACATCTAGTAGCAATAATACCCGATATGCAGCAGGATTTCAAAGGGATGCGGGCCAACCAACCCGCAGTGACATTCAGCAATGAGTATGCCCGTATCGCAGCGCGTACCTGCCAGGGTGAGAGTGGCTCATACGAATATCAACTGCCACTCGTCACCATCATCACCGGAACGAACGAGGGTAGATCGACTTCAATTCAATGTCGTCTGACTGTTCGTCACCAGATAGATCACGCGCTCACCGATATTTGTCGCCCGATCAGCAGTCCGCTCAAGTGCATGCACCATATCAAGGAGATCAAGCGCTGCCTCAAAACGATCCGGGTCTTGCCGCGCCTCGGCAATGATCAACTCGCGCAGGGTATCTTCCATTTCATCAACCCGTTCATCGTGCGCCGTCAGCGAGCGGGCCAGATCAGCGTCCTGCCGCAAAAACGCCTCCAGGCTGGTATTCAACATTTGCAGCGCCAACTGCGCCATCTCGTGAATCTGGGGAGGGGGTGGAATGAAGACTGCGCGCCGCGAAGCACGCCGTACCCGTTTGGCAATACTATTCGCGTAATCACCAATCCGCTCTAGCTCACTGGCGATCGCCGACACCACACTGGTGAGACGTAAATCAGAAGCTACTACCGGCTGTTGGGTGGCCAGCACGTGAATCACACTCTCTTCGAGCGCACGCCAGGCCTCATCAATCTGCCGATCATCGTTGATAATCTGAGCCGCAGCCGTCGAGTCCCACGTCTCCAGACAGCGAATCGCCCGTAGCAACTGCTGCTCGACCATGCTAAACATCCGCAGCAAATCTTCGCGCAGGGCACTGATCTGCCGAATATATCGCTCGCGCACCATTTGCGTATCCCTCCCTCAGCCTGGTATGGCTCGATGTCACGTGTACCTGCACCACCACGTTGGACAAACCGGTACTGAACAGTCCAAGATGCTCTCATTATACTTGAAACCTCATCAGTGTGGCGCGGGATTTATAGCGCGAAATAGGAGGTAGGAGCGAGGAAATAGGCGAGAGGAGAGGGGAGATAAGAGAGAGGAGGTAGGGAGTAGGAGAGAGGAGAGGGAAGCCGCATTAAGCAAACCGGTGATGATGGCACCTGGAGAGGGGAAATAGAGAATTAGGAGAGAGAAGGGAGTTGACATGTTCGTGTGCGGGAAAGATGTCTGCGCTACTGGTTGTTGTCTACCGATCTCTTTGCTCAGTCCCCCACCAATCTCCCCTTGACTGTATGATCAAAGCGTGGTAGAATAGTGTCAGTTTTACACCAAAGAAAGGAGGGGAGTTATGGCCGCAATTAAAGACCTGGCCCAGCGCAGTACACCATTTCTCGCCTATCTGGAGGCGTGGTACATGAGCCTTCCCCAGGTCGATCTGGCGACGATTGTTGGTAATACCCCAGAGCGCGTTGCTCTCTGCTCGATTGATATGATCAATGGCTTCTGCAAGGAGGGGCCACTGGCCGGCCCACGGGTTGGTGCTCTGATTGAGCCGGTTGTGCACCTCTTCCGGCGCGCTTACGACCTGGGGGTACGCACGTTCGTGTTAACGCAGGATACGCACGATCCGGCGACACCAGAATTTGCCGCTTATCCACCCCACTGCCTCGCCGGTACTGCCGAGAGCCAGACGATTCGTGAGCTGGCCGAGTTGCCGTTCGCCGATCAGATTGTGGTGATTGAAAAGAATTCGCTTAGTTCACATCTCGGTACCCGCTTTGGGCCGTGGCTGGCCGAGCATCCCCAGCTTGATACGTTTGTGCTGGTTGGTGATTGCACCGATCTCTGTGTGTATAGTGCGGCTATGCACCTGCGTCTGGAGGCGAATGCGCTCAATCTTAAGCGGCGGGTTATTGTGGCGGCAAACGCGGTTGATACGTTTGACACGCCGGTAGAAGTCGCACGCAACCTCGGCATCTACGCTCACGACGGCGATCTGCACCATGTCCTCTTCCTGCATCATATGGCACAGAATGGTGTGGAAGTCATGAATATTGCGTAGCCGGTAATGGCAATGGCGAGGCTCTAGCCGGTTCGTGCTCCGGCGGGCAGCGGCTAGAGCCGGTGCTGTGGTAGGGTAGTAACCCAGAGAGCACAGGCTGCGTCCTGTGCTACATTTTTTATGTCCCACAACCCGGCAAGTGACCGCCGGTATCTTCAATACAGCAGGATGAAGTTGTATGTTGCCCTCGCTTTCGTGAACGTTCGACAAACTTTACGCAGAGGTCAAGCTATTCGTTGTGCAGGAGTGCGGACTATTGTGATTTCCCTTCAGCAAACTATCGAACGCTATCAGATTTTGGTGTATCTTATCGCCATCGAAGCCGGTTTAGCGACCGGGGTGCTTTTTCCGCATCATCTTTCCGCTATTGAAGCTGGTCTGTGGCCGTTGCTTGTTATGCTGCTGTATGTAACGTTTACGCAGGTACCGCTCGCACATCTACCGCACGTATTCGCCGACCGACGCTTTCTGATCGCAGTCATGACCGGCAATTTTGTGATCATTCCGCTGCTGGTGTGGGGGATGATCCATTGGTTACCCGACAACCCGGCGCTACGTCTGGGAGTTCTCCTCGTTCTGCTGGTACCCTGTACGGACTGGTTCATCACGTTTACCCATCTTGGCGGTGGTGATACACGATATGCCATTGCCTTTTCGCCGCTGAGTCTGCTGTTGCAATTTCTCTGTCTACCTCTGTACATCTGGTTGTTTCTCGGCGATCAAGCCGGTATATTAATGGCTTCACCGAACATTATTGGGGAAGCGACAGCGTTAATTGGCCTTCCGCTACTGGCAGCAGCGGCAACTGAAGGATCGTTAGCCACAAACCCCGCACGCCGACGCTGGTTGCAGCGGTTAGCGATGTTCCCTATCCCTCTGCTGGGATTGGTACTCTTTACCGTTGCCGCAACGCAGGCCAACACTGTCCTGAATAGTTTCAGGATGCTGTTGCCACTGCTTTTGATCTTTGCCAGTTTTCTGGCCCTTGCCTGCTTACTAAGCTATACACTAGCCGTCGGCTTGCAGCTACCGGCTTCGCAAGGGAGAGTGCTTGCCTTCAGCTTTGGCACCCGCAATTCGTTTGTGGTGCTGCCAATTGCGTTGACATTACCGCCAGTCTATGATCTTACCGTCGTCACCATTGTGTTTCAGTCATTGGTGGAACTGGTCGGGATGATCGTCTTTTTGTGGTTTGTTCCCCAAAAGCTATTTCCAATACACCAGGGACAACATCATATCAATTCCTGACCAATCCTGGGCATCATCGCCGAGACGATCACTCGCCACCTGTTAACCCTTGCATGGTGCTTTGCTACGTTGTCAACGCTGCACCGGTACAATCACCCAGAGAGATGGACTTCCGCTCGCGTTCATGCTTACCGTTTACCGGGGTCACGTACCGGCAAGGAATCCGCCACAATCTGCACCTGTTCATGAGCATGGTTGGTGCGGCAGCATGGCTGCCGCACTCCAAACGACGCGCTACGAGCAACCCGACTGGAAACAGTATCCCCGCCGGAAAGAGATTCGGCTACTTGTTCAGCGGCGAACACCGCCAGCGTGATGGTGCGATCACGAGCGATAGCTTCTATCGCACTTTAATCCAACACCCTCGATACCAATGCGCATCGCCGGGGGGTAGCTCTCACAACCAGAAGGGCGAGCTGGCAGCCAGATGCGCACAGGGCAGGCAAAGATGTTATATCCGCCTGCCCATAAGGTAAAGCCAATATAGATTCCAGACGAGTACTCAAGCAATCTTGCGGGTGCGCTTTGACGAACGAGGGGGTGAGGGCAATGCAGGCTCGTTCTTTGCCGGCTCTGCCGGTGCCTCACCTGCCTGCGCCTCATCGAGCGTATTGGTAATGTAGTCGCACTTCGGGTAGCGCGAACAGCCGTAGAACGGACGGCCAAATTTTCCTCGCCGGCGCAGTAACTCACCCTCGCCGCACTTCGGGCATTGCACACCGGTCGGTTCGGGAAGCGGTACCGGCTTGCCGTCACGCCCGATCCGGCGGGTGTTGTTGCATTCAGGATAGCCCGAACAGCCGAGGAAGGGACCGAAGCGGCTCTTTTTGATCACCATGGGCCGGCCACAGATATTACACAGTACATCGCTCGTCTCAGGTGTACTGGCCTTGTCAATCACAATCTGGCCTTGTTCATCACGGTGAAAATCACTGGTAAAATCGCACGACTCACCGTCGCCTTCGCGGTTGTAGCGCGAGCAGGCCAGAAACTCACCGTTCCGGCCAAAACGAATCACCAGTTTCCCTTGACCACACTTCGGACAATCGAGATCGGTGACGATCTCTTCGCGTTTGACATTGCGCATCTGGCGCTGCGCCTGTTCAAGCGTTGAACGGAAGGGGCCATAGAACTCGCGCAGCACCGGTACCCACTTTTTCGATCCTTCCGCAATATCATCAAGCTGCTGTTCCAGAGCCGAGGTAAAATCGTAATCGACAATGTTGCCGAAATGCTCTACCAGCAAATCGGTCACCACCCGCCCCAGCGTCGTCGGGATCAGCTTCTTATCGACCATCTCGACATATTCACGTTCCTGGATTGTCGAGAGAATAGAGGCGTAGGTACTGGGCCGCCCGATGCCAAGCCGCTCCAGCTCTTTCACCAGACTGGCCTCGGTGTAGCGTGGCGGCGGTTCGGTGAAGTGCTGGATCGGCAACAACTCAACCAGTTGCAGCACTTCCCCTTCAGCCAATGGCGGCAAACGCCGTTCACTGTCTTCGTCTTCTTCGCCTTCATCGAGGCTTACGTTGTAGACGGCGAGAAAACCGGGGAACTTGAGCACAGATCCGGTGGCGCGGAAGAGGTAGGCCGGCGCACCGGCAACGACCGGTGTTGCAGCAATGTCAACGGTTGTGCTATCGAAGACTGCCGGTGCCATCTGCGAGGCAATAAACCGCTTCCAGATCAGATCGTAGAGCCGCCACAAATCGTTTTCAAGCTTTCCACTCAACTGGTCGGGCAAGCGGGCGCTGCTGGTTGGCCGAATCGCCTCGTGCGCCTCCTGGGCGCCCTTTGCCTTCGTCTTGTACACCGGCGGCTGATCGGGCAGATACTCTTTGCCGAAACGCTTGCCAATCACATCACGCGCTTCGGTTTGCGCTTCCGCAGCAACCTGGACGCTGTCGGTACGCATATAGGTAATCAGACCGACCATCCCGTCCTCACCACCAATATCAACACCTTCGTACAGACGCTGGGCGAGGGTCATCGTCTTCCTGGCACTAAAGCCCAACTTGCGCGCTGCCTCTTGTTGCAGGGTGCTGGTGGTAAATGGGGGTGCCGGACTGCGCCGCTTGTCACGCCGCGTCACCCGCACGACGGCGTAGGCCGCCCCCTGCAGATCGGCCACAATCGCCTCGGCCTGTTCGCGGTTCTCGATTGAGAACTTTTCGAGCTTCTTCCCATCGCGCTCAATCAGAACCGCCCGGAAGAGATCGCGCGGGGCAACACCGGCCTCTTTGAGCAAATCGGCTTCGATAGTCCAGTATTCCTGCGGTTGAAACTGCTCGATCTCCCGTTCACGCTCGACAATCAAGCGCACGGCAACCGACTGCACACGTCCAGCGCTTAAGCCTCGCTTTACTTTATCCCAAAGCAACGGGCTTAACTGGTAGCCGACCAGCCGATCAAGCACGCGCCGGGCCTGCTGCGCTTCCACCAGATTCTGATTGATCTGGCGCGGTTGTTGCAGCGCCTGTTGCACAGCATTGCGGGTAATCTCCTGGAAGACCACCCGATACACCGGCGTCTTCTTCGGTAGCTTGACCGCTTGCGTAATATGCCAGGCAATCGCCTCACCTTCCCGATCCGGGTCAGTCGCCAGGTAGACCGCCTCGGCGTTGCGCAAAGCCTGGCTCAGCTCACTGACAACCTTTGGCTTGACAATCTCATACGAAGGCGCAAAATCGTGTTCAATATCGATTGCAAGGCCGCTCTTGGGCAGATCACGCACATGCCCCATACTCGAAGCAACCTTGTAGCCTTTGCCCAGATATTTTTGAATCGTCCGCGCCTTTGCCGGCGACTCAACAATCACAACTTTTTCACCCATGATAATTCCTATTATTATGTAATGTCAGTCTTTCAGTCTCGTCCATCTTGCTCTCGCACTATACGCGGCCCGTGCCAGCTTGTCAAGAACGATTCGGGGGCAAGAGCAGGTAACCCGAGCAAAGATGTTGTATCATAATAGTACGGTTTTGCAGCAAAGGAGAACCCCCATGCTTAGTGAGAAGATTCAACAGGCATTGAACCGCCAGATCACCTATGAATATGCCGCTTCGTATACCTATCTGGCTATGGCCGCCTACTTCGAGTCGCTCTCATTGACCGGCTTTGCGCACTGGTTCCGCATCCAGAGCGAAGAAGAACGCGAGCACGCTCTCCGCTTCTTCGACTACGTGAATGACCGTGGCGGGAGAGTAACCCTCGGTGCAATTGACGAGCCGCAGAACGAGTATGCCTCACCACTTGACGCCTTCGAGCATGCACTGGCGCATGAACAACGGGTTACAGCGTCGATCCATTCTATTTATGCACTGGCCGCCCAGGAGAACGACTACGCCACGATGAGTATGTTGAAGTGGTTTATCGATGAGCAGGTTGAAGAGGAGAAGAACGCTGACGAGATCATTCAGCACCTTAAACTCATCGGTAATGATGGCGTTGGTTTGTTGATGCTTGACCGAAAGCTGGCCGAACGCGAAGATGAGTAGCGGAGGACAGAGAACGCCTAATGTAGTGTTCAATACGTAGATGTACGACCGACGAGTCGGTAGATTATCGTCGGCGTGGTCGTATGGGCACGGTGTGCCGTGCCCATACGGTTCCTGTCGTACCGATAGAAGCGACGCATGCGTCGCCCCTATCGACGGCTAGCACTACATCGTGCAGGTGCTGTATCAGGGTCATCGCTGGTTGGTGGGTGATGGGGCGAACATCCCGACCCCTTCATCCTTCCCCGCTCACCAGGCTCACGTATCGGCACGGCAAACCGCTGCGACCAGCGCCTGCCGGTACGCACGGCTGGTGCGGCAGCCACGCTGCCGCACTCCATACCACGCACCACGGG
>NZ_DAOTZQ010000073.1:0-44572 GCF_034434295.1 Chloroflexus sp. | reverse complement strand
TGCTCGACAGTAGCCAACAACCACGTCCGGCATATATCGCAATGAAGACGGCTATTGAACGCCTCAACGAAGTTCGCATTCCACCGCAATCCTTTACCGGCTACGGCGCTGGCTTTGAAGCCTATCGCTTCAGCGGCGACGGCTTTGTGCTCGATGTAGTCTGGTCGGTTGATGATACGTTGCGCCAGATTACGTTGCCGACTAGTTCGTTTATCGCCGCCTATACCCGTGATGGCGCACCGATTGTACCTGCTATATCAGGCGGTACTGTGACGCTTAACATCGGTTTTGAGAACATCTATCTGAAGCGCAAACCGTAGGGCAGGCGCAAGGCTTCATCGTTTTGGTTGTTGTGCTGTGGTGTGCTGAAACTGAGTCGAATCCCTTGACGTGACCAGATCGATCCGGTAAACTACCTATGCACACGAGCGGCGGCGGGCGGTTGGCTCGTCGCCGTTATTACTCTACCATTGGAGCGAACTATGCTCGTAGCAGATGTCAATTCTATCTGGCAACAGGTCGCAGGGAGTATTCTTGATCCCTTACTGACCGTGTTGGTTTTTCTGCTGATGCTCAGCCTGCTGGTGATTGTCCACGAATTGGGACACCTGTGGGTCGGTCTGCGAATGGGGATCAAGGTTGAAGAGTTTGGGATAGGCTTCCCGCCCCGTGCGCTGGTGCTGTTTGAGCGAAACGGGATTAAGTATACCCTCAACTGGCTCCCGCTCGGCGGTTTTGTGCGCTTTGCCGGGACGGACGGCGAGAAAGATGCGGTGTACGGTACCGGTAGTCTGGCCGCTGCCCCGCCGTGGCGTAAAATTCCGGTCATGCTGGCCGGTCCGGTCATGAATTTTGTGCTGGCCGCTGTGATCTTCAGCATCCTCTTCGCAACGGTAGGTGTGCCAACTCCAACCGGTCGGATGCTGATTAGCAATGTCTTTCCCGGCACTCCTGCCGCAGCAGCCGGCTTCCAGGCCGGAGATGAGTTGATCTTGCTTGATGGCGAACCGGTATACGACGAAACGACCATCCGTGCTGTTGCCCAACGCCGCCTGGGGACAACTATCGCGGCTGTTGTCCTGCGCAACGGAACAGAGGTCACGCTACAGGTCACCCCTGGCCCATGGACGGCTCCTGACGGACGAGAGTTCAGTGCCGGGTTTGGCTTCAGTTATGGCCCACAAGTGGAGAATCAGCCGATCAATCCGCTTGCCGCCTTCGGTGCTGGTTTGATGCACAGCGTTGATTTGACCGGTCGGATGGTGATGATGCTGGCCGATTTACCGGCAGCCCTGGCCGGACTATTCAGTCCAACACCACCCCCAACCGGAGAGCCGCTAGGGCCGGTTGGAATCGCCCGCGCCACCGGTGAGGTGATTCGGCAACCTGACGGCTTTGTCTCATTCTGGTCGCTCACGGCGGTGCTGAGCCTGAACCTTTTCATCCTGAACCTGCTGCCAATCCCGGCCCTCGACGGCAGCCATATTCTGTTTGCACTAATCGAATGGGTGCGCGGGAAGAAGCTGCCACCAGAGAAGGAAGCCCTGGTTCACGCCTTCGGCTTTATGGCACTGATGGGTTTGATGGCGCTATTGACGGTGAATGATGTGTTGAATGCGGTGCAGGGGACACCGATCTTTGGACGCTGATGGACATCATTCGAGCCAGTGAAATAGGCGAGTATTACTACTGTGCACGGTCGTGGTGGCTACGACGGGTGGCAGGCATTGAGCCAGACGGCGCAGAGCGTCGTGTACTCGGTACGTTAGGACATGTACGACACGGTCGGTTGGTACACGCCAGCCAGCGGCTGCTCTGGATTGGATGCGCTCTCCTGCTTGGCGGTGCAGGTCTCGTCTGGTGGGCAATCCGATGATAGGATTGGGCATTGCTCTCATTCTTTGTGCGCTGGTCGTCTGGCTGATAGCCATCATCCTGCGTCAACGTAGCGGATTACCCTGGGCGCGGGTGGTCAGTACCGATGTCGGCGAGACACGGACGCTGACTCGCCCGCTCTTTAGTGCCCGCCTGGGTTTGACCGGCAAGCCAGATTATATCCTGCAACGGGGGGATCACTTGATCCCGGTTGAAGTAAAACCTCATCGCCGTGCTCCGCAACCATACCCCTCTGATCTGATGCAACTGGCTGCATATCTGGTATTACTTGAAGAAACAACCGGTGTTGCGCCTCCCTACGGCCTGCTCCGCTATGCAGAGGAAACGTTCAGGCTTCGCTATACACCGGCGGTACGCGCAGAGGTGTTAGCCACCCTGGCTGACATGCGCGATCTGCTTTCAGCGGTCGATGTTGTGCGCAACCACGATGATGCCGCTCGTTGTCGGGGATGCGGTTTTCGTTCGCAATGTGAGGACGCTCTCGTCTAACGAATAGCGGGCTAATTCCTCACAATCAGATACCACCTTTTGGCTAACTTTGTGCTACCATGAAGCGCAGTATATATAGTTAGCGACAGGGAAACCTATGTATCTTACCAGTGACAATGTCATGGCGGCAATTGCTGAACATCTTGCCGGACGTTTATCAATTGAGCAGTTAGCTGAATGGGCGTTCGATCACTTTTACAGCCTCGAACAGGGTGAAGTGACAGTTCCGGTCGGTGAAGAGACGCTGATTCGCGAGGTGTTGGACGAGTTAATGTTTGCCGATAGCGATGTCTGTTCATTATCATCCCATGAATTACAACAGTTGATGGAACGATTGGCACAGGTATGAAAATCCAACCACATCCCCGCTTACGCGGCATGATGGTCGGCGACGAAGTCTATTCATACCACTACAATCTGGCTGCAAAAGTAGCCGATATCTTTCCAGCCGCTGTCTGTGTTCGAATTGGCGTCCTCTCCACCGAGACGCCAATGGAGCTGAGTCACACACCACAGTTGTGGCGAGCCGATGAAATCGAGAATTTGTCGGTTTGCCGCTACTGTGGTACACGTGACGGTGTACGGGTGGTGAGCGAGCAGGGCATTCCTTTTCGGGTGTGTATTCAGTGTCTGCCGCCTGACGCGGAATGAGCGTAGCAGAACTTATGTTAACCTACGTTACTCCCTTCGTCACCACAGCGACACGGAGGATGGGGATAACCCGGATTGCTACCGTGAGGCGTGACGTAGCACATCCATAGGAACTGGCTGCTCCCCACATCGTCCGTGCGGTTATGCCATACAGTGTCGCGGGCACGTTGTGCTATTCATCCTGGTAGTCAACCTCTACGGCCTGCTCATAGCATGCACGCATGCCAATCACCAACAACAGCCTGCCCTGCTTCTGGCCCGTTGTCAGAGAACAGCTTCAGTGATCGTGCTGGCATACGCTGGATTGGTTGCCTTGCTCGCCTGTCATACCGGTGTCGCACCGTTTGGCGTGTGGCAACCAGGCTGCCGCAGCAGCAGTGCTCACGATCCGGTGCGTGACACGCCATTGACCCTGCTAGTCACGAGGATGCCAGGTGTGCTCGTTACGATTAGAGAGTCGGTCAGGAATGAATGAGATAACTGCTAGCAGAGGTTTTTGAAACAGGTTCTCGTATTTCTGTGATCTATCCTCCCACCAACACCATCGGCAGAGTGAGCATGATCGCCACTTCTTGACAGATTTTGCGATCTCCATACCAGGTACCCGCATTGTTGCACGTATGTGAATCTGGCATTGCCCTCATCACATTAATGCAACTCAAGTTGCCATCTATGCTGTGAGCAGGCCATGGAGGCTGACTACCAGGACGAACAGCACGGCATTGCCCTCAATACGGGGTGGTGTAAGCCGCATAACGATAGGGAGAGCAGCCGGTTCCTATGGACTCGCTACGTCACATCTCAAGTCAGCAACTCGGGTTATACCCATCCTCTGTGTGCTCCGTGTCTCTGTGATGACAAAGGGAGCAACTTGGGTTAAGTAGGACAATAAAATGTGGGCGAAGGCTTAGCTTTCGCCCACATTTTATATCACTGCTATCCTGGTAGTTACGTAGTAGCGGCTACTCCCCTTTGCGGAGCCATTTGACCATCTGCCAGCCACCCGGCAGGGCAATGGCAGCAAGGACGATCTTGAGCGCATCGCCGGGCAGGAACGGCAATACACCCTTCAACAGGGCGTTTTCAAACCCAATAAAGAAGCCCAGCCACGTTGCACCAATCGCGTAGATTAGTACGTTTGCCAACACCATGACGGCTACTGCCGGCATAAAGCGACGATCCCAGCCACGGTTGGCCAGCCAGCCACACAGTGCTGCCGCCAGCGGGAAAGAAATCAAATAACCACCCGTTGCCCCCACGAGGTGCGTGTATCCGCTCGAACCACCGGCAAAGAAAGGCAAGCCAATTGCCCCCTCAAGCAGATAGAGCAAGAGTGCCAGTAGTCCCAATCGTGGCCCCAGCAGACTCCCGACCAGCAAAACCCCAAATGTCTGACCAGTAATCGGCACCGGTGAGAATGGCATCAGCGAGATGCGGATCTGCGCACTCAATGCCACCAGCAAACTTCCCAGCACAACCAGCAGCGTATCAGCGACCCAGGCATTTGCCAGCCAGCCTCGACGCGGTAAAACCGCCTGCGCCAGTGTCCCTGTTGTGGTCAATGTCTGATTCATGACACCTCCACTCAGTACAGCGTACTTCTTCCCGCTCTGAAAGACCTGATAACCCGATAGCACACTATCTTATGACCACCGGTAACCAGGTACATCACATCGGTGCTAATAGTATATCCGATCTTGTACCGGTGTAGTAACAGGCATGCTACCGAGAGGTAAGTGTCAGATCATGTTCCTGACCTCAATACTCGCTTAATCCACACCACGATGGCGCAACCTCCAGCTCGAAAGCCTCTTCATCAGTCAGATGTTGCAGCCCCAAATTGACACGCCAGAATGTATCGACTGCTGCCGGTAGTTCTGATGATCTCGTGGTCACCATTGGTAGCAACGAAGCTGCACTGTCAACCTGCAACGCCGGATGCTGTGCGCGAAGTCGGGCAAACGGTGCAGCTACGACGCCATCGGATCCGATTTCGGCCAGACTCAGGAATGAAGATGGTAGTATCAGTGTCTGATCATCGACCAGCGTGGGCAGAACATCCTGTAAACTACGGAAGAGCAACGCCGTCCATTCCTGAGCATGACCACCAAGGTCGGTGCGACCACATCCATTAAGAAGTAGAGCGTCACCGGTCAACAAGAAACGATCACCCATTGGCGAAATCACGCGGTAGACCAGATGACCGGGTGTGTGGCCGGGGAACCAGTGAGCTTCGATCAACAACTGCCCCAGTGGTAACCGTTCGCCGCCAGGCAAAGGAACATACGTAAAATGGGTTGGCGATAGGATTCGTGGATGAAGGGCATCGTAAGGATGCATTGCTAATAACGCCCTACTCTCACCAGCCAGTGCCGCGCCACCCGACAACCGGCCTGCGGCGAGATGGGTCAACAATACCCGTGTTATGTCGGCGTGAGCCGCAGCAACCACCTCCTGATACAGGTGAATATGGCGTCCCGGATCAACGACAGCAGCTTCACCGGCACTGATAATCACATAACTGAGATCACCTCGCGCCGGACGGATAATCTGAACAATACGTCCCCAACTGGCATTAACAACATCGCGAACGTCGTAGAAATCAAGCCAGGCTTGAAATCCGCCACGTAGGTAGCGGGTGGCAATCCCACGAGCGGCCAACAGTTCAGCGACATACTGCGATGAACCTTCTTTAGCGCAGATAACTGTCAGGAGCTGATCTTTCGGCACCTGAGCTACCGCACTCTCTTCATCTTCGATAAACGCAAAATACGGAATGTTGAGGGTTGGTATAGGGTATCGCCCGCGAATTCGATGACGGGCATATTCCAGCTCATTCCGTACATCAAGAATAAATAGCGGTTGTTCGGTCAGAAGTTCGGCATACAATTCCGCCGGTTCTAAGATACTAAGCCCGGATGGCGGATAATTAAGGGTTGTCATTGTACGCTCCTTTGCGCTGATTGATTGTGTAGGCGTATACAAAGATAAGTGTAGAGGTTGCAACATTGTGAAACAAGTACAATCCAGGTGACCTGAGTTGTCGTTTGTTTCTCGAATGTATTATTGGGCAAATGAACCGGCTTAGCAGGTTCGGGAACCCGTCGCTGTACCAGCCCGGCAAAACTGTGCCTCAGACCGTCCGCATACCTCACCTGAACACAATCCACCGCTCAGAATGGCAGCAAAACCTATACCTGTTCCAGCCCAAGCCCTGCCAGTTTCTCATGCAGTCACCCCATATATCGCAAAGACGCGATATAATACAGAGTACCGGAGATCAGTCTCATAATCAGTGAGGAGTGCGCGGTGAGCGTCTATAATCCCAATGATGCCGATTTTGCGTTTACGCTTGGGATCGAAGAAGAGTACCAGATCGTCGATCCCGAAACACGCGAGTTGCGCAGTTACATTACGCAAATTCTTGAGCCGGGCCGTACCATTCTGCGCGAGCAGATCAAGCCAGAGATGCACCAGAGTATCGTCGAGGTAGGCACACACCCCTGTCGCACAATTAGCGAGGCAAGAGCGGAAATTGTTCGTCTGCGTAGTGCGATTGCCGGCCTGGCGGCGCGTCATAATTTGCGGATTGTCGCTGCCGGTACTCATCCCTTCTCCTCATGGATGCAGCAAGAGATCACACCCGATGAACGCTACCATATGGTCGTGGGCGAGATGCAAGAAGCAGCGTTACAACTGCTGATCTTCGGCATGCACTGCCACATCGGGATGCCAAATAACGAGGTTGCAATTGAGCTGATGAATGTAGCCCGCTATATCTGCCCGCACCTGCTGGCCCTGAGCACCTCGTCACCGTTCTGGATGGGACGCAATACCGGCTTTAAGTCTTACCGCAGTGTTATCTTCAGCACCTTCCCACGCACCGGGATTCCGCCAACCTTCCACTCAGCTAGCGAGTTTGAACGGTACGTTCAGTTGCTGGTCAATACCGGCTGCATCGATAACGGCAAGAAGATCTGGTGGGATCTCCGCCCGCACCCCTTCTTTGGCACACTCGAATTTCGCGTCTGCGACATTGCCACGAAAGTCGAAGAATGTCTGGCCCTTGCCGCCACCATGCAGGCGCTGATCGTGAAGTTCTATACCATGTTTGAAGAGAACACGACCTTCCGCGTCTATCGCCGCGCCCTGATCAACGAGAACAAGTGGCGCGCTCAGCGTTGGGGGTTAGACGGGAAGTTGATCGATTTCGGCAAACGGAAAGAGGTTGAAACAAAGGCGTTGGTGCACGAGATTGTCGAATTGGTCGACGATGTGGTTGACATACTGGGATCGCGACGTGAGGTAGAATATCTGCTCAAGATTGTCGAAAACGGCACCAGCGCTGATCGGCAGTTGCGCATCTTCGCCGAAACCAATGATCTCAAGGCAGTGGTTGATAATTTGATGGAGGAGACGATGGAAGGTGTGCCGGTGATGGCATTTGAGACGGATGTGCAAAGCCAGGCAGCGCATAGCTAAGCCAGCATACTAGAGAGGATTTCAACATGGATGTTGAATTAACACCAGAACAGCAGTTTATCCGGCAAACGGTGCGTGAATTCGCCGAAAAAGAGATCGCGCCGAAAGCGCGATATGTCGATGAACATAGTGCATTTCCAAGCGAAACCTTCGCCAAAATGGCCCAGCTCGGCTTGATGGGACTGCCGTTTCCCGAAGAGTACGGCGGTGCCGGTGCCGATAGTCTCAGCACTGCGATTGCCATTGAAGAGGTTGCTCGCTGTTGTGGCAGCACGGCGCTCGCCTACGCTGCCCATCTCGGTCTGGGCAGTGCCCCAATTGCGATGTTCGGCACTGAAGAACAGAAACGGCGCTTTCTCGTACCGGCTGCTAAAGGTGAGTATCTGGCAGCGTTTGGCCTGACCGAACCGCACGCTGGTTCAGACGCCGGTGCTACCCGCACCACTGCCCGCCTGGTCGGTGACGAGTGGGTGATCAACGGCCAGAAGATGTGGATCACGAATGCCCCCATCGCCGGCCACATCATCGTGACCGCCGTGACCGATCCCGATCTGGGCAAGAAGGGTATTTCGGCGTTTATCATTCCCCGTGGTACCCCAGGGCTAAGCTTCGGAAAGCACGAACCGAAGATGGGTTTACGTGGTTCGGTAAGTACCGCCGTGATGCTTGACGATGTGCGCGTCCCTAGGGAAAATCTGCTTGGTGAGCGCGGACGCGGATTCATCCAGTTTTTACAGGTTCTTGACGGTGGTCGGATTGGGATCGGGGCGATGGCGATTGGCCTGGCTCAGGCCGCCTACGAGGCTGCGGTAGCGTATGCTCGCGAACGAACGGCGTTTGGCAAACCGATTGGTGCTCATCAGTCGGTTGCGAATATGATCGCCAATATGGCGGTTGATCTGGCCGCCGCACGAGCCCTGGTCTATGGCGCGGCCCGCCTGAAAGATGCCGGTCGCCCCTATACCCGCGAGGCAGCGATTGCCAAACTCTTTGCCTCGGAAGCGTCAGAGCGCATCTGTCGCGACGCCATTCAAGTCTTCGGTGGTTACGGCTACAGCCAGGAGTATCCGGTGGAACGTCTCTACCGTGATACCCGCCTGTTGACCATTGGCGAAGGGACGTCGGAAATCTTGCGTGGAGTTATCGCACATTCCGTTCTTGGCCTGCGCGGATAGCAGCTTGTGCTACAATGTGAAGAGCCAACGATAGTAGCTTGCTATTGCCTGTGAGGTCTCAGACGAGGAAGTAGTATGACGCAGAGCCAGCCCGAGACCGACCGCGCCGCTCCTGCAATTAATCCCGCAGATTTGCAGGCACTGATCGCGCAGGGACGGCAACAAGGCTTCGTTACATTTGAGGATATTCAGCGGCTGGTTCCCAACCCTGATGAGTCGATTGAATTGATCGACTCCATCTATGCCGCATTAGCCGAGGCCGGTGTTCCGGTGCAGGAAGGTGATGAAACGGCTCTGGACGATGAGCCATCATCACCTGCCACAATGGACCTCGATCTCGATGACGAGTTGTCAGACGCATTGCTCAGCGATAGCGTCCGCCTCTACCTGCGCGAAATCGGTCAGGTTCCACTGCTTACCGCAGAACAAGAGAAGCGACTCGCGCAGTTGATCGAGCAGGGTCAGGAAGCCGAGCGCAAGCTGGCGACATTGCCACCTGATAGCCCGGAAGCAGCTCGCTTGAAACAATTGAAGGCGAAAGGTGAGGAAGCGCGACAGCAAATGGCAGCCGCTAATCTGCGCCTTGTGGTTAGTATTGCCAAGCGCTACCGTGACCGTGGACTGCCTCTCCTCGATCTCATTCAAGAGGGCAGCCTCGGATTGCTGCGTGCTATCGAAAAATTTGATTACACCAAGGGCTACAAGTTCAGTACATACGCCACATGGTGGATCAAGCAAGCACTTTCCCGGGCCCTCGCCGATCAGTCCCGTCTGGTGCGGCTACCGGTTCATCTTGGCGAAACGCTCAACCGCATTCAGGCGGCCCGTCGACAACTCACCCAATCGCTCGGTCGTGAACCAACCGATACCGAGTTGGCGAACCATCTTGGAATGAGTGAGGAGAAGCTGCGCGAGCTGCGCCGTACTGCCCAGGACCCGGTATCGCTGGCTACACCGGTCGGCGAAGAGGCTGACAGTACGCTAGCCGACTTCATTCCCGATCCGCATGCGCTCGATGCCGATGATGCTGCTGCCAGCGGCATGCTGCGCCAGCAGATTACGGCTGCTCTCGATCAGCTCAGTGAGCGCGAGCGTCGGGTACTTGAGTTACGTTACGGCCTGGCTGATGGGCAGCCACGCACACTCGAAGAGGTCGGCAAAGCGTTCGGCGTCACCCGCGAGCGGGTGCGGCAGATTGAAGTTAAGGCGCTGCGCAAATTACGCCATCCACGGTTGGGCAAGCTGCTGAAGGATTACCTCGATCAAATTTGAGCGTTAGCGGGTACGCCGGGGCACGTCGCGACGTGCCCCATATTTTATTGGCAAGCCAGAACTTATTTCATAAAAGCTGTGCTGTCGCACGCTCATACTGTCACACAGGTACATGAACGCTTACCAACCGCCAACGACAGCGTATCCTACTCCCAGTCTGCTGGGATGGCAGCGAGGAGTATTGACGACCATCTCCATAGCCATCACGCACTGGATTGGCGCTCATCATGCCCGTGGCGCAGCGTTTGGAGTGCGGCAGCCAGGCTGCCGCTCCAGCCGTGGTCACGATCCGGCGCGTGTCGCGCTGTTGATCATACCGGTCAGAGGGATGCTGTGTTTGCCTGTCACAATCAGTAATGAATGAAATAACTTCTTGAAATAGGTTTTACCACAGGATGATGGCCATCATAAAAGGCAGAATGCCCCCCCAACCAGCCCTCGATAGCAGAGACAAACTACATGCTCCCCGTGGCGCGGGCTAGAATCCCGCGCCCAGCCATCCTCGCTACCGCCGTATTACTTCCGAGCCAGATTAGCCGCCACCAGGATCGGATCCCAAACCGGCGCAAACGGTGGCGCATAGCTCAGATCAAGCTCAGCCAGATCATCAATCGTCCAGCCAGCTTGCAGCGCAGCCGCAATCGTGTCAATTCGCTTCGCCACACCTTCGCGACCAACCATCTGACCACCCAGCAAACGGCGTGTATTCCGATCAAATACCAGCGAAACGGTAATCGGCTGATGGCCCGGCATATAGTGTGCCCGCGAGCCAGCAGTTGCCTGAACAGCCTCGGCGGTAAACCCCTCAGCCTGCGCCCGCGCCAGCGACAGACCACTCATTGCAGCCTCTAGCGCAAAGACCTTGACCGCTACCGTACCGACAATACCACCAAACCGGGCATCACCACCGGCCAGATTCTCGCCCGCTACGCGCCCCTGTTTATTGGCCGTAGTACCGAGCGGCATCCATGCCGGTTTCTGCATGACCCGATGCCACGCTTCAGCCACATCACCCGCTGCCCATACCTGCGGAAGATTGGTACGCTGATGATCATCGACGGCAATCGCCCCGGTTGGCCCCAACTCGATTCCGGCAGCCTGGGCAAGCGCAATGCCTGGTTTGACCCCAACGGCGAGAATCACGATCTCTGCCGGGATGGTCTGCCCTTCAGCAATAACCGCACGTACCCGTTCATGGCCGACAAGCCCCTGCACCGTCTGGTTCAGACGCAGATCCACCCGCTGTCGGATCAGCTCTGCCTCGATCTGACTTGCCAGATCGGCATCCATACCCGGTAGCACTTGAGGCAACCGTTCGATCAGGGTGAGCGACATGCCATGCGCGGCCAGCGCTTCAGCCATCTCTAGCCCGATATACCCACCCCCGATAATCACGCCGGTATGCGGTCGTTGTTCGTTCAACCATGCCTTAATTGCCAGCGCATCCTCAACCTGACGCAGCGTAAAGACACCGGCAAGATCAATGCCCGGCAAAGGCGGACGACCAGGTTGCCACCTGTCGTCACCACCAGTTCATCCCAATGGTCTACAAACTCGCGTTCGCTGCGCAAATCCCGCACACGCACCGTCTGTCGGTTTGGTTCAATCTCTAGTACTTCGTGTCGCACCAGGGCTTGAATGCCTTGCCTGGCGAATTGTTCTGGCGTGCGCACGATCAGGTCTTCAACCCGCGCAATCTCGCCCTTGATAGCATACGGAAAGCCACAGGCACCGTAGCTAACAAATCCCGACCGCTCATACACCACAATCTCAAGTGTTGGATCAGTGCGTCGCGCCTTGGCCGCTGCACTCATGCCTGCTGCCCCACCACCGATCACGACCACCCGTCGCCCCATTCAACTCCTCCAGGTTTCTGAACAGAAAATACCTCTATTTAAAGATGCATCTGTCATCGATCAGGTTACGTTTCCGCTCCCCACCAGTGCCAGTACCCCAAGTCCCAACAACCCGATCAGGCACCACGCCATGCCGTCATATCCGATCCATCCTACCAGCACCCCTGCCCCCACCGGCGCTATCGTTCGGGCCACGGTCAGCAGCGCGTTTTGCAATCCGCTAATCACACCGTAGTTTGCCACCCCGTACTGTTCGGCAATCAGCGCTGCCCGCATGATCGTTTGGGTACCGGCTCCCGCTCCGAACAGCGCAACATAGACCAGCACAGCGATAGGATGGTTTGAGAGTGCCAGAATCGTCAGACCAATCATCTGCAACCCAAACAGACCGCCGGTGACCAGCCAGCGCGGCCAGCGTTCACCGAGAGGGCCGAGCAACAGCCGACCGAGGAGTGACATCAAGCCGTGCAGACCAGCCATTGCCGAGGCAAAGGTAAGCTGCTCACCGCGACTGATCAGGTACGGAATGAGATGAACGGTCATAGCGACCGTTGCAAAGCTGCTGATCGCAAACGCAAGGCTGATCAGCCAGAATCGCGACCTGGCAATCACCGCTCGCCATTGTAACGAAGGTTCAGGTGGATGATTGAGATAGGTGTTTTGAGATACACCATCAGGTTCCAGCCCAAGATCCGCCGGACGACGGCGCAGTATCAGTGCGTGCGGTGGTATGGTCAGAGAGAGTATCAGCGCCAGGACGATCAGGGCCGAACGCCAGCCAAGCCAATCGACCAGCCAGCCGGAAAGCGGGATGAAGACGAAACTGGCCCACGCCCCGAAAAAGGTCAAAATCTGCAAGGCCCGACCCCGTTCGCGGCGAAACCAGGTTGCGACAATCGCAAAGGCCGGCTCGTAGAGCACAGCAGCACTCGCCACACCAATCCCAGCCATCACCAGGTAGAGCTGCCCTGGCGTCGTGATCTGTGACCACACGACCAGCAGACCACATCCCAGACATGACCCTGCCGTCATCAACCACCGACTACCGGCCCGGTCGAGCCACCAGCCTACCAGTGGCGCTGCCAGGCCATTGGTCAGCAGCGCCACTGCATAACCGGTTGCGATGACCAGTTGATCGACCGCTAAATCACGGCTCATCGGCAAAATGAAGACGCTGTAGGCATAGTACAAAATGCCCCACGAAATAACCTCCGTGATCGAAACGGTCAAGAGCATGACCCAGCCGTAGTAGATACGACCGGAGTGGAAGCGTTTTAACAGCATGAGCGTGATGTTGGCTGCAATTCAATTGTGGCGGAGAAAGCATGTGGAATGGTGGTACAACATACACTACCATCACCATCCGGCCCGCTGCAAACACCCGTTTCCGGCAATGTCAACTCAAGCCGTTGGGCAGCTTCCCAGTCACCACACAGCGCCGCAGTCACCGAACGCACCTGTTCATAGCCGGTCAGAAGCAAGAAGGTTGGTGCCCGCCCGTAGCTCTTCATCCCGACCACGAAAAAGTCCGGTTCTGGATGCTGTAATTCTGTAATCCCGTGCGGTGGTACTGTCCCACAACTGTGCAGGTTGGGATCGATCAATGGGGCCAGCGTAACCGGCGCCTCAACAATTGGATCGAGCGCCAGCCGCAATTCGCGCACCGGTGTCAGATCGGGTCGAAACCCGGTACAAACGACAATCTCATCAACCGGCGGTAGGGTGCGTTCACCATCACGCACAATCAACCCATCGGCAGTACGCTGAATCTGATCGGTGTGCCAGCCCGTGACCAGACTCACCCGTCCCGAGTCGACCAGCGCCCGTACCTGCTGGCCCAATCGCCCCCGTTTCACCAGTGCATCGGCCTCGCCACCACCGAAAATGCGTTCGAGCGTAGTCGAATCACGCCGCACCACCCAGATCACCTGGGTATCTGGTGCAGTCTTACTGAGCCTGACCAGATCGAGCAGGGTATTGAACGCCGAATGCCCACTCCCGGCTACCAGCACTCGCCGGTTCGCGTAGCGCACACGATCCCGACCCAAAACATCGGGAATGCCGTAAAAGATGTGGTTAGCAGCATTACGCTCACCAATCGCCGGTACCCCGGCTGCGCCTAACGGATTAGGCGAGAGATAGGTACCCGAAGCATCAATCACAGCTCGCGCCAGCAGCAACGACTCTTGTCCGTTATCGTTAACGGTTGTCACCTGAAAGGGCACACGCCGGCGATCACGACCGCGCTGCCGGTCATGTCCACGGCGGGCAACCGCCACGACCCGCTGACGATAGCGAATATGTGGGGCCATCGCTGGCAGATCGGCCAGCGGCATCAGATAGCGCTCAACCAGTTCGGCACCTGTCGGAAAGCTGTCAGCCGGCGGCATCTGCCAACCGGCAGCAGTGAGCAGACGATTGGCTGCGGAGTCAACACAATAGCGCCACGGCGTAAACATCTGCACATGCCCCCAGCGCGAGACAGAAGCACCAGCCTTATCACCGGCTTCCAGAACGACAAACGATGTACCACGTTCAGCGAGATGAGCGGCCGCAGCCAGACCAACCGGACCGGCACCGATAATCGCGATTGGGAGAGGCATAACGTTGCTTCCTTTCTACTATCATATCGAAGATTATCGATATGCAAAATACAAAAAAATTGCCTCTCTTACCCTATTCAGCTCAAGCCTTATCCGGCGTAAGAGAGGCAAAAAACTGATCGATCAACAACCGCACGGCTGCCAGTGCCTCGTGGCGAACCGCGTAGTAAATCCACTGCCCGCGCCGCTCACCCTCAATCAGACCACCATCACGCAGCAACCGCAGGTGGTGCGAAACGGTTGGCTGCTTGACAGGAAGGGCCGCTTCAAGATCACAAACGCAGACGTGACCGGCGTTGCGGGCCAGGATGGCCAGCAAGCGCAGACGGATCGGATGCGCGAGCAACGACAATGCATCGGCAAGCTGTACAGCCTCAGCATCGCCGAGCGTGACCCTGATCGCCGGTGCACAGCACGGCATCATCTGCACGGCTGATGTTTCCTGATCTGTAGACTGTGCATTCATACTACCTCCCTGGACCCCTCGACACGTGTAGTATAGCAGTATATTGAAAATTGTCAATATGCTGTGTGTGGTAATCTCCGAGTGAAGCCTTCGCACCAAGACTTCAGCCAATCTTAATATTTCCTTAACCAACGACACAGCATCAGAGCGCTATAATAAGGCGGGTTGTGCGGTAGAACAGAATGACGGCATCAAAGCATAAACACAGCCACGTATGCGATTATTACGTATCATTTGCTTTAGTTTGATCCTGCTCCTGCTTGTTGCCTGTGGTACTGGTGTATCGCCTGCCGAGCGACTAGAAATCACCCCCTACCCAACTACCGAAGCGCCGCTGCTCTCCCCCACAGCGGCGTTTCGCTTGCCGGACACCGATCTCGCCCAACTTACCGGCGACATCAAGATCGACGGATCGAGTACTGTCTTTCCGATCACTGAACGGGTAGCAGTTGCATTTGGCGACCTGGCACCCAACGTTACGATCCGTCTAGGTGTGAGCGGTACTGGAGGTGGATTTACCCGCTTTTGCGCCGGTGAGACTGACATCTCGAACGCTTCGCGTCCCATCAAGCAGAAAGAAATTGACGCCTGCGTTGCATCAGGTGTCAACTTTATCGAATTACCGGTCGCGTTCGATGGCCTGTCTGTAGTTGTGCATCCGCAAAACACCTGGGCCGACTGCCTGACCGTCGCTGAGCTGAATCTGATGTGGGCGCCTGAAGCAACCAATCACATCACGCGCTGGAATCAGATTCGGGCCGAATGGCCCGCTGAGCCTTTGCATCTTTACGGTGCCGGTGTTGATTCCGGAACATACGATTACTTCACTTCGGCAATTGTGGGTGTGGAAGGGATAAGCCGGAACGACTACACTGCCAGCGAAGATGATTATCTCCTGGCCCAGGATGTTGCTGCTGACCGGCTAGGTTTAGGCTTTTTTGGCTATGCCTATTACGCTGAATACGCCGATCAATTACGTGCAGTTGCCATCGATAACGGTCGGGGCTGTGTTGCACCAACGGTTGAAACAATTGTTGACGGGAGTTATCAACCGCTCGCACGCCCGATTTTTATCTATGTTCGCGCCGATAGTCTGAATCGACCACAGATCGAAGCATTTATCAGATTCTACTTACAAAATGGCACTACGTTTGCTGAGCAAGCCCTGTACGTTCCCCTACCGGAAACTGTTTATCAGCTTGCCTTGCAGCGGGTGGAGCAACGGATCACCGGTTCCGTCTTCACCGGCGGGTCGCAGGTCGGTCTATCAATCGAGCAGTTGTTGCAACTAGAGGATCGCTAGCGATGCGCTTTCCGATTCGCGTAAAGTTGTTAGGAGCACTGGCCATCGACCTCCTGCTAATGATGATCCTTGGCTCTTTTGCGACACATCAGATGGCCGTAATGAATGAACGTGCTGTCTTCATCGAGCGTCATACGATTCCATCACTTGACACAGTCGGTGATATGACAGCAGCGATCAATCGCTATCGTGCTCGCCAGCTCGAATTTCTGATTTATACCAACAACGGCGATCGCGCCCGCATCCTCGATCAGATGCGTGTGATTGAAACCGAAATGGCCGACTACGTGCAGGCGTACCGTGCTCTAAGCGGCTCCGAGCGTGAACGTCGTCAATTAGATGCCGTTGAGGCAGCCTGGCACGAGGTGGTGCGCGCCAATCACGAGCGCTTCATACCGGCTGTACGCCTGGTGAGTGATGGTAGTGTGCAACCGTTTTATTCTCGCATGAATCCCGTTTACGCTACGCTTGATCGAGAAATGAATCTGCTGGTACAAGAGAACCAGCAACAGGCACGGGCATCACTCGATGTTGTTGCCAGCAGTTATGCGACTGCGCGCACCTTCATCTTGTTCGATACGGCGGTTGCGATTATCATCTCAGCGGCGATTGGCTTGTTCCTGTCTGCCCGCATTGCCCGTCGGTTGCGGCGATTGGCTCATGCTTCTAATCGGGTAGCCGCCGGTGACCTTGTCGGTTCTATCAACGAGCAGACTCGTGATGAGATTGGCGATCTGGCTCAGGCATTCGATCAGATGTTGAGCAGCCTGCGGGCACAACGTGCCGAACTGGAAGAACGCAATCGCGCACTGCAAGAGAGTCTCGCACGTCAGGCTCAGTTGATGGAAGAGATTGTGCGTGGTAAACAGGCTGAGGCTGAAGCAGAGCGTGCGCGCACCGCCGCAGAGGCCGCCAGTCAGGCCAAGAGTGCCTTCCTGGCGACAATGAGCCATGAATTACGTACTCCGCTCAATGCCATTCTCGGATACGCGCAGTTGCTGCATCTGAGTAAGGCCGTGAGTGAGCCGCACGCTGACTATCTGGAGCGCATTCTCTCGTCTGGCCGTCATTTGCTCGCCCTGATCAGCGATGTGCTCGATTTTGCCCGTATTGAACAGGGAGCGCTCGAACTGGAATACCGACAGGTTGCTATCGCACCACTGGTCGAAGACGTGGCAACAATGACGTTACCTCTGGCTCAACGCAACCACAATCAGGTGATTACCCATTACCCGGCGGACATTTGCACTATCGAGACCGATGAACGCCGCTTACGGCAGGTTTTGATCAATCTCCTCGGTAATGCAGCTAAGTTTACCGAACGGGGAACAATTCGGCTTAACGTTGTGCGAGAGCAGCGCAACGGGATCGATGGCATTCGCTTCGACGTTATTGATACCGGGATTGGTATCCCACGTGATAAGCAGGACAAACTCTTCAAACCGTTCAGCCAGATTGACGAGTCGGTCACCCGTCGTTATGAAGGCACCGGTCTCGGTCTGGCACTCAGCAAGCAAATTGTACTGGCCCTTGGTGGCACAATTGACGTAGAGAGCGACATTGGTGTTGGCTCAACTTTTACCGTTTGGCTGCCCACTGCACCTCTTGCTGCGGCAGACTCCACATCGTTACCACTGCAACCACATCTGATAGGAGAACTCGCATGAGCTATATTCTCGTTGTTGACGATAATGTCGATAATCGTCATATTATCGGACAGATGTTGCAATTTAGTGGCTTTACCGTCGAATTAGTTGCAGATGCCCATGCTGCACTTCAGATCGCCCGAAAACGACGCCCAAATCTGATTCTGATGGATTTATCGATGCCCGGTCTTGATGGCTGGACGGCAACCGAATACGTCAGACATGATCCAGAATTACACTCAATCCCGGTTGTCGCTGTGAGTGGTCACGTCACCCGCAACGATATCGAACGGGCAAAGCGAGCGGGATGTATCGAGTTTCTAGCCAAACCGATTGACTACGAACAGCTCATCGATGTTGCCCGTCGCTACACCGGGCAGGCATCTCGTTTTTCTTCGCACACACCATGAACGTATCGGCCCCAAGCATCGCCTGACCAGCCGCGAGAAAAGGAGCGTGGCCTGCAAACCTCTATTGCACGGCCATGCCCCCCTACCTCGATATCTGTTGCGCCTGACCATCAGCGAGTCCTCGACGCTACAGACATACATTATTGACGGACTTTATCAATGTGATGAGCACTCACAGCATTGCTGCGACCAGCAGGGTCAACAGCGTGACCTGCACCAGATGGTTGCCGCACTCCAAACGCCGCGACACGCGCATGACAGGTGGGCAAGGCAACCAATCCAGCATATGATGGCACCGACGATGGGCGGCGGCCCTCCTCGCTGCCATATCGGCAGCCTGGGAGTGGGATATACCATTGTTGGCGATTGGCTAGCATGTATGCGCCTGTGCGACCGTCTGGGATCATGACAGCACAGTCTTTACGAAATAAGTTTTAGTGTACGTGTTGTGATACGATGAAATTATGGATGCCAGAATCTTACCTCTGCTTGGCTGTCCACGCCACCCAACAGTGACGTTGACAGTAGAACAGGTCGAGCGTGTAGTCAACGGTACGATTGTGTCTGGACGGCTACGCTGTCCGGTGTGTGCCACGACATATCTGATTAAAGACGGCATTCTCGACATGATCGGGCAACACCGGCCAACCAGCGCTGCGCAGGTGGTCAACGAGGTACCGGTCGCCGCATGGGCTTACGAACGCACCTGGCGGCCATTCGCACTCAGCTTACTCAGCGGTGAGCATTTTCCCCTTCCCCGCGAACTCAAACTGATTACCGGTCTGGCGGGCGCCGAGCGGGGAGGTCTGATGATTGACGTTGGTTGTAGCAATGGTCTATACGCACGTGCGTTGGAACGTGTTCGCCGCCAGAGTGGCGCCAGTGGTTTTGTGGTTGGGATTGACCTGAGTATGGCAATGCTCCAGGAAGCCCAGCAACGTGCCTACCGCGAGGGGCTTTCGATCAGCTTTATTCGTGCCAGCGCCCAGGCTATGCCCTTTGCCGATGGAACCGTCGATGCGCTGGTTATGGGTGGTAGCCTTAATGAAATCGGCGACATTCCAGCGGCACTATCGGAGTGGCGTCGGCTCTTGAGTCAGCAAGGACGCGGTGTGATGATGAGCCTGGTTGCAGCATCCACACCGCTTGGTCAAGGGATTCAGCAACTCCTGGCAAGTGGCGGGCTTCAGTTTCCTACGCTTGCTGACCTGAACCACTCCTTCACTGCCGCCGGTCTGCGTCTGCGCGCCCAGTGGCAATACGGGATTGTGGTGTTCAGTGTGCTCCAGTAATGCTCATCTATTTGACGAGAAGGGCCGGTTATGCTATATTCATAATCGTTGTACGGTGCCTGTAGCTCAACGGCAGAGCGCCTGACTGTGGATCAGGAAGTTGTGGGTTCGAATCCCATCAGGCACCCCACACGAGCGAAAAGCTGGGGGTTATCCCGGCTTTTTTTGTACCAGACGCTATGGCCCACAAAACCGTTATTCCTTTCCAGAATGCCCTGGTCGTATTAATGGACTCAATCTCATACCTCAACGAACACGATCAGGGATTATTCGTGGTGAGTGGCTCGCACGGTGGTATCAGCTCGGCCCGTTACGCGCTCGCTGTACCACTGAGTGGTGTTGTCTTCAACGATGCCGGGATTGGCAAAGAGCAGGCCGGTATTGCCGGCCTGGAGCTACTCGATACCGCTGGTATTCCGGCAATCGCTGTCGCTCACACTAGCGCCCGCATCGGTGATGCTGCTGACACGTGGGCTAATGGCGTGGTCAGTGCCTTCAACCAGGCTGCGGCAGCATGTGGTGTACGTATGCACCTATCAGTGCAGGAAGCTGCAACCTGCATCCTTTCCGGCAACGTCAGATAAACAGTGGCGCTAACTGTGCGATACGCACGAAATCCGGGCAACAGTCATGACCGGTCATGGTGTCCTGCCGACACTGCACTCTGACAAACTTTTTACCCAGGTTCAGTTGCGTAGCGGCTCCGAGTGCGATATACTCAGCAATAGCCGGGTAAGAAGCGTATCGTATAGTTATAGACAGGTGACTTGTGGATCTTGTTCGTGCTCATGTCTTTATTTCCGGTCGCCTACAAGGGGTGAGTTTCCGGGCGTACACACGCGACCGGGCGCGCGAAGCGCAAGTCAAAGGGTGGGTACGGAACCTGAGCGATGGTCGCGTGGAGGCAGTCTTTGAAGGAACACGACCAGCCGTTCAAAAACTCATCAGTTGGTGCTACAGTGGCCCCAGTCAAGCGCAAGTCGAACGGGTCGAAGTTCATTGGGAAGAGCCAACCGGTAAAGAAGGGATCTTTACCATTGTCTGGTAGAGAGAAACGCCGCACAATAAAACGGGGAAGAGTGATTGTACAGACACAAAAGCGCTCTCCGCATAACGCTGTTACCCCTGTCAGCATTAAAACAGAGACTCCGCGGCGTGAAAGGACACATATGGGAGTCAAACGGTGGAAACTGATTACCAGTGCCCTGATCAGCATCGGTGTCGCTACCCTGGCGATCCTTAACCGAGAATGGATCGTAGAAGCGTTCAGCCTTTTGAATGAAGCCAAACATGGCTGGCTCCTGGTGGCACTGGTGTTGATAGCCATCAGTTACCTGATGAGCGCACAGGTCTTTAATCTCGTGCTTCGTTCACTTGGCTACCGCATAGGTCTCCTCCGTCTCTGGGCAACTGCTCTCACCGCGATTATCATCAGTCAGTCGGTACCTGCCGGTGGTGTTGGTAGCTATGCGTTTCTCATGAGTAACTTCAACCGCCGTGGCATTCGTGCCGGAGAGTCGGCACTACTGGCTTCCCTAGAGACACTAAGTTATGTGGTTGCCATGCTGCTGGTCTTCTCGTTTAGCCTCGGCTATTTTGCCTGGCGTGGCCTTGAAGCGACCGGTGCCAGCTATATCGCCGGTCTGGTGGGTCTTTCGGTGATCGGTATTGCGATCTTTGTCTTGACCCGTAGTGAACAGACACTACGCCAATGGCTCGGTGGTCTGCAATATCGGGTTGGCCGCCTCATCGGCAAGCAGTGGAGTAGTGCCTGGATTGATCGCATCGTTGCCGATTTGGCCCGTGGTCGCAGCCTGCTCATTCATCGTCGCCGTGATGTCATGCTGCTGGTTTTGATCCAGTTAACCGCCCTCAGCGGTCATAGTCTGGCGATGCTGATCGTGTTGCATGCGCTGGGGACTGATGTCAGTTTTGCGGTAGTGCTGGCAGCGTTTGGGGTGGCACTGGTAACTTCTACATTTAATGTTTTGCCCGGCGGTGGCGGTACGGTTGAGGCTGCGCTGGTAGCCGTACTGAGCCAGATGGGAGTAGGCCCGGCAGCAGTGCCGGCTGCGATCATCTTCCGTCTCTTCAACTACTGGCTGGCCGCTCCTATTGCCGCAATTTGTTACCACTGGCTAATGCACGAGCCTGTAACACCACTGGTACGCAGTTCAAAAGTGCGTACCGGTTCGTTAGAGGTATCGTCACACGACTAAATGACCAGCCGACGCACAGGGGGGGTTATGCACAAAAGTGTCGTCGAGAATCTGCGGCGGGTTGAGCTGTTGAGCGGTCTGAGCGATGAAGAGCTGTTGCAGGTTGCGACCATCTGTAAGGTGAGACGACTTGCCAGCGGCCAGCACGTATTCAACGAGGGTGATGAAGGTGATGAGCTGTTCGTCATTCATGAGGGTTGTGTGCGCATTGTGATCAACACGCGTGGCCCTGACGGAACTTTCACGCCTTCAACCATCAATCTGCTCTACAGTGGTCAGAGTTTTGGTGAGATGGTACTTCTCGGAGGTGCCACGCGCTCAGCAACGGTGGTCTGTGTTGATCCATGCGTGCTACTGGTCATTCGTGAACGCGATTTTGCCACGTTGTGCGAACGTAACCCGCGGATCGGGTATCTGGTGATGCGCAATATGGCTGCCGATCTCGCGTATAAGCTTCGCTCATCGAATTTGCTGCTACGCGGCAATATTCGCTGGCAGCAGGGTGAGTTGGGTAAGCGTTGAAAGGTAGCTCATTCATTACTGACAGACGCCATGATCGGACGAGTACGGACAGCATCCCCGTGACCAGCCGGGTCAACGGCATAACACGCGCCGGCTCGTGAGCACGACTGGTGCGGCAGCATGGCCGCCGCACTCCACACGCTGCGACATGCGCATGACAAACGGGCACGATAACCGATCTGACGTAACGATTATGGTGATCACCTGTATGATACAGATAGGCAGGTTCCGGCGGGACAGGTTCAGCACCTGCCCCTCCGGACGGTGCATAAGATCGCTCACCGCTCTGTGTTCTCTGTGTCGCTGTGGTGCGTCTGCCACACCACCGGTCGCCGCACGCACGTACTTCCAGGGCATACCGGCTTGCGTACACCGATGGATCGCTTAAGGACGCCGCGTGGTGGCGGTACATAGCGGCAATGACTTCTACTACGGTCGCCTTGCCACCCGATCTCCCCTGTGTAACGGCAGCCAAAGGCGTTGTAAAGCGTTTTGAACAGCGTAACGAGTGAGTGCCCGTCGCAATGCCTGACGATGGTCTTCGCCTGGTACACGGGCAACCGCACCACGTCGGTAACGCTCGGCAACATAGGCAGTTGCGATACCGTAAATGGTCGTTGCGTGTTCGGGAAACAGGTGGGCCAGGCGATGCGCATATTCTGAAGGCGTCTCCCAGGGTTGTTGAGCCAGACCGGCAATACTGGCCAGCCAGCCCATCTCTGCATAGGCCGCAGCAGACAGGCGCAGACCGCGCACTTCGTGCGCAAGCCACAACCGGACACTGATCACAATCAGGCCAATCCCCATCAATATGACCAGTATCACTGAAAACCAGCTGGTCAGTGGACTACTGCCAACCGAAGAGGGATTGTTCGCTGCTGTCGAGCTAGCCGCGCCACTACTCACACCAGTGGCCGTGAAATCGTCTTCAAGCTCCTCGAAGCGACCTGGGTCTGGCACCGTTCCGCTAAAGCTGCCGGCAACCCCCTCTTCTTCATCACCAAACGCCGATTGCAACGGCCGCTCTGGGAGCGAAGTATAACTCGCTGCTGTTGGCTCAAATCGTTCCCAGCCAATACCGGGGAAGTAGACTTCGGGCCAGCTATGTGCAACGTTCTCGCGTACCAGGTAGATACCCTGTTCAGGGTCGTAATCACCACTGGCGTAGCCACGCACCCACCGCGCCGGAACCCCAACCGAACGCAGCATCACCACCATCGCCGAGGCAAAGTAGTCGCAATAGCCGGATTGCTGCTCGAAGAGGAACCAGTCGACCAGATCAACATTACTGGGCGGCGGAGGGATGTCCTCGCTGTAGGTCAGACGGCGCAGGTAATCCTGAATCGCAATCGCCTGATCGTAGGGCGTTTCGGCATTAGCTGCGGCAATCACCCGCGCTGCTTCAGCCCGCACGCGCGCCGGCAAATTAGGCGGTAATTGCAGGTAGCGTTCCCGAACCCATTGCGGGTAATCGGTACCGGCATTCCGCAGGCTCTGCACATCAGCAACCGAAACCAACGCTGTCACCGTGTATGTTGTTGCTGCGCTGAGTGGCGTCAGCGAGGTGACCAGTGACACATCATCGTAAATCGGCGTGATACCGCCATTCTCGTCACGGCCAACCAGGTGCTCAACCTGAGCCGGCAAGCTGAATTGTAATGGTGTCCCGCCAAAAGACAGCAGATCATCATTCCGTTCTTGAGCCAGCGTGATCGTTTGAGTAATCAATCGCCGCGCTCGCCGATCTGTCACCGGCAGCGTTTCACCGGCAGCCAGTGGTGTCCGCGCCTGTTCGGCAGTAGCGACACCCAGGGCCGAACGAGCCAATTCCCCCGTCGTATTAACCCAGCCCGAACCGTCGTAGCGATCAAACGCAACAGCTCGCCAGTATTCAAGGCGTGATGAGCGTACCGTCATCACCAGATCGAGACCCGGTGATCGCGCCCCACCGAGCGGCGCCGTGCGGGCAGTAAACGAGATGCTCCCGGCACCGGGTGGGGCATTAATGGTGCTAAAGGCATCTTCCCACACGGCACGAGCTATGCGAAACGGGATGCGTAGCGTCTCCCATGTTTGCGCTGCACGTTCGCTTGTGATGGTCGAGGGAAGAAAAGCCGTCAGCAGGATGAGCACTACCCCCACAACCGTTGCCGCCCACATTGCCCGGAGGGGCAACAGGTCTGGATAACTGATCTGTTGGGCTTCCCAAACAGCCCGACGCTGCATCACGTGGTGATACACCAGCAACAACAAAGCGCTGGCAATCAACACCAGTGCTTCTGTATCCGGTTTAGGCAGGACATAGGTATAGTTAACCAGAAATACCGTACTGTTCACGATCACAGGCAGCCAGGGACGGCGTTGGCGAAAGACTGCCCACACCGTTGCGTAGACCAGCCACCAGGAGAGAAAGGCAAGTGCGACGACGAACAGCACAATATCTTCGCCACGACCACCACTGGCGAGCACACGGACCCAGCCAATAATCCGAATGACCAGCTCGGCAGCCTGATCGCGCCAACTGGTCAGTCGCTCATCGAGCAAGGGGCCGACCTGTTGCACAATCCAGACCCACGCCAACAGGAACGAGACCGTGTGGGCCGCCCAGCGATGAAGACGTTGCCAGTTTACCAACACCAGGCTAACCACGAACGCCATCGTGCCGACCGCGGGCAAAATCGACAGCCCTGCAGCCCAGCCGGAGATAGTCAGGCTACGAATAACCGAACCGGTTAAAAACCCGATCAGCCCAAGACCCGGTAGCATCCACCAGATGTTCAGCGAACCGGTTGAAACTGACAACGAAGAACGGTTCATACTTGCTATCCTAAAGCAGTGGACAGACGGGGAAATGCGTGTAACGTATTCTGCCAGAGCTGTGGTGCCAGATTGTCCAGCGTCTGCCCACGCAGTTCGGCCAGTTTCTGCCCGATATGCACCAGTCGACTCGGTTCATTGCGCTGCCCACGGTGTGGATGGGGACTGAGGTAAGGGCTATCGGTCTCGATCAACAGCCGATCCGCCGGTGCCAGACGAGCCACTTCGTGTAATGCAACAGATTTGGGAAACGTCAGCGGGCCTGACAGCGAGAGATAAAAGCCCAATTCCAAACACTCCTGTGCAGCAGCCCAATCGCCTGAGAATGAATGCATGATCCCCGGCCCACGAGCGGCATCGCGCAACACGGCAATCGTCTCGGCCATCGCATCCCGAGCGTGGATCACAACTGGCAAGCCCAACTCACTGGCCAGCGTCAGTTGGGCGCGAAACGCCGCATCCTGCTCACTTGGTGGCGATTTCATCCAATAGTAGTCGAGACCAATCTCACCAATCGCGACCACCTTTGGATGGGCGGCCAGCCTGCGTATCTGGTCAATCCAATCCCCTGGCAGATCGTGCAGATGATTGGGCTGAATCCCAACAACCGCAAAGACCGCCGGATGCGCATTCGCCAGCGCGACTGCTGCGTGACTGGATGCCAGATCGTAGCCAATCTCGATCATCACTGCGACCCCGGCATCGATGGCCCGCAAGATGACCGCACTGCGATCCTCATTGAATTGTTCCGATGCGAGGTGGAGATGGGCGTCAATTAAGCGTAGTGTAGATTTCATAGGCATCCCACATCATTGTAGCATACATGCCCATACCAGATCAGGCGTATTATAACGGGAGACGGTAAGACGTGCAGAAGCACAGCCCGACTCAGAGCACATAAGCAACTGTGCCGAATCGTGATGATTACACGAACGTGAGCAGATGCACCGATAGCCGGGGTATAGTCATTCTACAGCGACAGCGGCGTATATCTCTCAAAGACATTAATCTTTCGCAAGATTGTTGTGACAACGGTCACAATTTAATGAACCGTTCTGACCCTTTAAATCATGTCTTGACACTAAATCTCTCTCAGAGAACCGTACAGAACCGAAAAGAAGGTAGTTGACAAGAAAGCAGAATTGGAGTATAACACTACAGGCGGCATGCACACGTGATATTTATCACAAAAGGGAGTGGCTGCCTTGGTCTAGCCTCATATCACAGTGGTAGAACACAGCGTCTGGTATCTCGATACCAGTATCAAACTGACAACACTGTTCTACACACAACACAATTTTTTCCCTCGACAAAGCTGTCCTAATGAGGTAACGAAGCTGCGTTAGCTGTTGACTTGCGACATCGTACTTCGGTCGCAGCGTAGGTTTATGTTTTTTATGTAAAAGAAAGAAGGTCTGGCGTCATGAATCTGCTCGGCCTACCCATCCTATCACTATTTCTCTGGTTACCGGCGCTTGGTGCTCTCATCATCCTGTTGCAGCCGGCTGGTCGTCCTGCTCTTTACCGCTGGACAGCGATGAGTGCAGCTCTGGCGACATTCGTTGTTGCGGGAACTGTTATTGGTCTATTATACACTGGCCCATACGGCCCTGCCTCCGGTGTCGTCGTAGGCCCACCACTGCAATTTGTCGACTCAGTCGCATGGTTACCGGCATTTGGCGCCAGCTATTTCATTGGGGTTGATGGGATCAATTTGTGGCTGATTGGTCTGACTGCATTTCTGGCGCCATTCGCGATTGCAGCGACCTGGCAACGACAAACGCGCAGCTTGCGCTTGCTGCTGGCATTGCTGCTCCTGGCCGAGACGGCGTTTCTGGGTGTGTTTCTTGCCCAGGACATGCTGCTCTTCTACGTCTTCTACGAGCTGGCCCTGATCCCGATGGTCTTTCTGGTTGGGATGTGGGGTGGCCACGGTCGAGCCGCAGCAGCTTTGAAGCTGTTCCTCTACACCTTTAGCGGTTCACTGCTGATGCTGCTGGCGATTATCGGTCTGCACATTCTGCATCGCAACGCGATAGCAGCGGTTGAGCCGGGTTACACCGGTACGTTCGCGCTGAACCAGATTGTGGCCGATCTGCGGGCCGGTCTCTTCACGCTTGACCCGCTGGTTGCCCGTTTGCTGTTCGGGGCATTTTTTGTGGCATTTGCAATCAAACTGGCGCTCTGGCCATTCCACACCTGGCTGCCTGATGCTTACAGCGTGGCCCCGACTCCGGTCGCAATTATTCTGGCCGGTTTGATGGCAAAATTCGGTGTCTACGGTTTGATCCGCTTCAATGCCACCCTATTCCCCGAAGTAATGTCCTGGGTAGCCCCGGTTGTCGCTGTACTGGCCGTGATCGGGATCATTTACGGCGCATTGATCGCCTTCACGCAGCGCGATATGCAGCGGATGATCGCGTATGCCTCGATCAGCCACATGAACTTTGTGGCCCTCGGCGTTATGGCACTGAATACCATCGGTATCAATGGAGCGTTGTTCCAGATGGTGGCCCACGGTGTTATGATGGCTGCGCTCTTGCTGATCGTGGCTGTGATTGAGGAGCGCCGTGATAGCCGCGATTTCAGCACCCTCGGCGGTTTGTGGCAGGTGACCCCTGTCTACGCCGGTTTGACATTACTGACCCTGCTGGCGATGGCCGGTCTGCCCGGTCTGAGCGGGTTTGTCGGTGAGTTCACGATGCTTCAGGGCATCTTTACCTCTCCCCTGTTGGGATGGCCGTTTGCCATCGGGGCAGCAATTGGGATTATTCTGGCTGCGGTTTACGCGCTGCGGGCGTTCCACATGGGCTTTATGGGTGAAGTCCGCAATACCGCTCATCTCGATCTACCGGATTTGCAGCGCCGTGAGCTGCTGACCCTGGGTGTGTTGGCAGCGGCTATGGTTGTTCTCGGCCTGTTCCCCAACCTGCTGCTGAGTGGTACTACCGGTTCTGTTCAGGGTATGGTTGACGCTTTGACGCCGGCAGTGCAGGCCGCAGCCCAGTTGATTGGGTGGTAGCGTCGGGTTGTAAGTTATTGCCCCCACCCCTGCCCTCCCCCGCTGGGGGAGGGTGTTTTTTATGTAGGGATACCCCACTGAGGGAGGGTGTTTTTTATGTAGGGATACCCCGCTGGGGGAGGGTGTTTTTTATGAAATGTTTCCCCGTTCCCGTTGGGGGAGTGGGGACGGGCGTGCTCGACAGCGTTCTCCGTGGTGTGGGCTGCCAGCCGGCGTACAGGCATCATCGCCACTGTCGTCAGGTGCCGGCCGTGGCCGATGATGCGCAGGCGGGAACCGCTTACAACACCACGTCTACGAGCAGGCATCGTATGCATGCCTGCCCGACGCGATGATCAAAACGAGCACATCCAGCTTCCCCGTGACCAGGAGGGGTACCGGTGTGTCACGCACCGGATCGGAAGCACGGCTGCTGCGGCAGCATGGCTGCCGCACTCCACACGCCGCGACACGGGCATGACGCACGGGGAAGGCACCTCATCCCGCACGTGCTGGCACGGCTGGAGCGGTGCGCTGCCACCGGGTCAGTCGCCTAAGGCAGCACCCATGGCGGTCATACCCGCTGATCCGCACGTGGTTGACACCAGTTACGGCAGCGTGACTGCCGCACTCCATACTGGGCGACGTACGCATAATGAACGGGCAAGACAACCAATCCGGCATGGAATGGCACCGGCGATTGGCGGTAGCACTTCTCGCTGCGATACCGACAGCCTGGGAGCAGGATATACTGTCGTTGGCGATTGACAGGCGTGCATGCGCCTGGGTGAACGTCTGGGAGCACAACAACACGGCTCTTACGTTCTGAATAAGTGGCACCCGGTTACTCCAGCAACGTTCTATGGTATAGTATCTCCTGCTATGGAAGAATCAGCCGATGGACGCATTGTTGCGGCATTATACGATTTTCAGCGCTTGCGCTGGCGTGCCGATCTTGAGCATCTGCTGGCCCGTTTGCAAGGCCGGTCAGACGATTTGTTGTCATTTGAAGAAGTGCGCCAACGTGTACACGCGAAACTGGCCGGTGAACGCCAACTGCGCGAGATTCCTCTGAATGCGATTGTCGGCAGTGTTGGTCGGTATCACGACTTCAACCGCAGTTTTTTGCCACGTCGCGATGATGACTGGCAACGCTGGTCGCGGGTGATGGCAGCCGTCGACAGTTTGCACGGCTGGCCACCGATTGAAGTCTACCAGATTGGCGACGCCTACTTCGTTATCGATGGCAATCACCGAGTCTCCGTTGCCCGTCAGATAGGGATGGATCACATCCAGGCGTATGTTGTGCCATTGAAAGCACGAGCGCCAGTTGACCCGTCGATGACTCTGGAAGAGATCATTATTGCCGGTGAATACGCCGATTTTCTCGAAGCTACACGCCTCGATGAACTACGTCCCGGCTGTGATTTGCGGGTCACGGTTGCCGGTCAGTATGACAAGTTGCGCCAGCAGATCGAGCACATTCAACAGCGATTAGCGACATCCGATTACACACCATCGCTCTCTGAAGCGGCATGCGTCTGGTACGATCAGGTCTATCGGCCAATAGCCGATCTGATTCACGAGCGCGGTCTGTTGCGCGATTTTCCACAGCGCAGCACCACCGACCTCTATCTCTGGCTCTGCGATCACCGCGATGAGCTGAGCAAACAGTTGGGCTGGGACATTAGCCTTACTCAGGCAATCGAAGACCTGGTAGATTCACCAGGACGGGCTGAACAACTGCTTGATCGGATGATCCCCGACAACCTCGAACCGGCAGTTCCAGCCGGTGTCTGGCGACGAAACCGTACTCTCGATCCGGCATCCTGGCTCTTCCGCGAGGTGCTGGTGCCGGTAAACGGCACACCTGATGGGTGGCAGGTTCTCGAACAGATTCTGGCCTGGGCAAAACGCGAACCGATACGACCACTCGGCCTTCACGTGGTACGTAGTGTCAATCAACGCAATTCAGCAGCCGCTCAGGCGATAGCCCGTGAGTTTATCGAACGCTGCGCTGCTGCCGGTGTCCACGGCGAGTGTGCGATTGACGTCGGTACTATCGACCGGGCTATTCGCGAGCGTGCCCGCCTGGTCGATTTGGTAGCGATTCAGATCAATCACCCACCCGGACGCTCGCCGCTGGCCAGGCTGACGTCTGGTCTACGCACTATTCTCCGCTGCTCGGTGCGCCCGGTGTTGACAGTGCCGCATGCGGTAGAGCATATTGAGCGGCTGTTGCTGGCGTATGATGGTAGTCGCAAAGCTGAAGAAGCGTTATACCTGGCCACGTACCTGGCTGCACGCTGGCAATTGTCACTCAATGTGGTCACTATTCTTGAAGGGAAAGCTGAAGCGGAACAGGTACGATTACGGGCATTTCGCTATCTCGAACGGTATAACATTGCCGCTGGTTATATCCTTGAACGGGGTGAACCGGCGACAGCGATTATCCGTGCTGCCGAGCAGACCCGCAGTGATCTGGTGGTGATGGGAGGCTACGGTCATCGCGATCCACTAAGTGATCTGGTAATCGGCTCAACCACCGAAGCCCTACTGCGTACCCGTCGGCTACCGACAATTATCTGCCAGTGAAAAAAATTCGTGTGAACCTTTTGGCATCTCTCAACGGTATATATAATAGAGCCGTCATTTCAGCGCGAGGGATGCATGATCTCACTACGAATTCACGAACAACCGATCCACGATCAACCACGAGAGCGGCTGGCCCGGCAGGGGGCAGGGTCACTAAGCGATGCCGAATTACTGGCGATCCTATTGCGGGTTGGCACCAGTGGCACCAACGTCTTACAGTTGGCGCAACAACTGCTCGCAGAAAGTGGTGGGCTGCAAGGACTGCAACGCCTGGACTTTCAAGAGCTTTGTCGGCTGCATGGGATGGGGGTGAGTAAAGCGGCCAGCGTCAAAGCCGCGCTTGAGATCGGGCGTCGCCTGGCCAGAAGCGCCATCGAAGAGCGGTTTCCCATCCGCTCACCGGCTGATGTGGCGACATTGCTGTTAGTCGAAATGAGTCATCTCGATCAGGAGCATCTGCGCACGATTTTACTCGACACCAAGAATCGAGTGCAACAGATCACCACGGTGTATATTGGCAGCCTCAATTCGGCTAATGTACGTGTCGGCGAGGTATTCAAAGAGGCGGTGCGGCGTAACAGTGCAGGAATCATCGTTGTCCACAACCATCCATCAGGCGAACCGACACCGTCGATGGAAGATATCGAGATCACCAGGCAATTAGTTTCCGCCGGTCGTTTGCTGGATATTGACGTAGTCGATCACCTGATTATCGGAAATGGTCGCTACGTCAGTTTACGTGAACGAGGTCTGGGGTTCGAGTAAGCACAGGGGTGCGACACCGGTATATGAGGTCGCACCCTGCAATCTTAGCTTAATGCTGGATGGCGACGATGTTGAAATATCGTATCGACACTCACGCCGCTATGGATGCGCTGGATGACTTCAGCAATTAACGTACTGACCGAGAGGATTGTCAGGCCGGGCCAGCGTCGTTCCGGAGCAACCGGTAATGTATCGGTCACCACAACCTCTCGGATCGAGCTTGCTCGCAGGCGCTCGATAGCATTCCCGGCGAACACCGGGTGAACGCAGCAGGCATAAATCTCGCTCGCCCCCTCCTTTTCGAGCAACTGCACGACTTCGAGAATCGAGCTGCCGGTTGCAATTTCATCGTCTACAATCAGGCAACGCTTGCCGCGCACATCACCGATCAGATTCAGAATTTCTGGAACGGTGAGTGAACCATCGTTTCGATCAAAGTGTTGCAGCCGTCGCTTTTCAGCAATCGCCAGCGGCGCGTTCAGGGCTTCGGCGAAGTTGCGGGCACGCTTGGCGAAACCGACATCGGGCGAAACGACTATCAAATCGTTCCAACCCTTATCGGCAAAATAGCGCACCAGCAGATTCATGGCTGTCAGTTCATCCATCGGGATCGAGAAAAAGCCCTGAATCTGCCCGGCGTGCAGGTCAATGGTCATCACCTGATGCGCACCGGCAACCTGGATCATATCGGCCAGCAAGCGGGCGGTAATCGGTACACGGGGCTGATCTTTCTTATCAGTACGCCCGTAAGCGTAATAAGGAATGACAGCGGTAATCCGCCCGGCAGAGGCACGCTTACAGGCATCGAGTAAAATCAGCAATTCCATAATCCGATCGCTGAGATCGGGCATTGACAGTGATTGAATAACGAAGACATCCTTTTCACGGACACTTTCATTAAGCCTGACAAAGATATTCTCATTGCTAAACTTCACAATGGTAACATCACCCAGCGGAACGCCGAGGCGCTCACTGATGGCCCTGGCCAGTGGTAGATTACCATTGCCGGCAAAAATCCGCATCTCGTCGAAGCGGCTTCCCATTCCTTCCTCCTTAGCCTGCGAGGTACCTTTCAAACAACGCCTGAGTCGATTGCAAACATCGCCAACAGCTCAGTCCGCGACAATCGCCAGCCTACCGGTAGTCCATCAGGAGCCGGCATATCATCGTATGCGATATGCAACGCACTCAATCCCGACTGTTGCAGGAGAACTGCCAGTGCACGTGCTGGTGAAATGGTCAGCAACCGCGGTGAACGTGACAGCCCGGTGCGTTGGGCAAAACCGACAGCAGCGTCGGCGCTAAGAAACGCGAGCAGCAGCCGTGGCCGGGCAGGCGGTATTGCATCAGGGCCAGGAGGCGCCGATGAACGCTCTGCCGAACCGGCAGAACGATAGACATACAGCGTCTGCACTGGTTGTTGACCATCGGCGATGAGCCGGCGGCGAAACAATTCTAACACATGCGCAACCTGACTTGATTCGCCTCCCACTTGCCGCACGACAGCCGCCAGAATAGCCAGATCGAGTTGTGCTGACGCCATACCTGCTCCGTTCCCGCTCGTAGAGGTATTACGGTACCGGTGTCGGACGAGGTTGCACAGTCTGTGGCCGCGGCTCACCAAAGTAGAGAGCCGAACCCAAGAGACCTAATTGCACCACATAGGGTGTACCGGCAGCTTCAGGATGCAGTTCAAAGCGGGCACGCTCGAAATACTGGACTCGAAACGCCCGACCATCTGGTTGCACCTCGTCGAATTCAGCGCTGATAGGATACCCAAACGACATCAGACCGCCGTTCTCTTCCCAGAACTGAAGGAAGAGACCACCAACACCAAAGCCGGTTTCGGGAAAATAGCGTAAATCTGGACGTGACTCAAACGGTTCGGGGCGCAAGAAGGTGCGTCCGGCAACGTACTCTACGCCCACCAGGCCAATCTGAAACTCATAGGGTGTACCGGCCAGCTCAGGCCAGTATTCCACTCTAGCCCGTTCAAACCACTGCACCTCACGCCCGTTTAACAGCAGCATGGGACTGATCGGTAGTCCAAGCCGGCGCAAACCGCCAAGTTGTTCGTAGGCAGCAGCAAAGCGGGGGGCGATGTCAACAACGGTAGTTGATGCACTTGACTGGAGAGCAACAGTGGTGGCAAGGGTCGTCGGTTGCAAAATCAGATCGCGTGGTGTGAGCCGGTTTTGGGCAGAGGATGGACGGCGAAAATCACCGATCCCGGCGATGATCAGTGCCAGAATGATGAACAAGAGCACAACCAGTGCTACGACCATGCCGGTGCGTAACCGATTGTTACGGGCCGGACGCTGCCGCAACGGCCTTGTTGCCGCAGCCTCGGCCGCCGGTGCCGGTGTGGACGGCGTAGCACTATTCGGTTCAGTTTTCGTTGACGATGGCGGAGGAGAAACAGGTTCGCTCATCGGCCACACCTCAAATATGAGCGAGTATCTCGTCAGCAACGGCCCGCAGATCGTCCATACTCATCGTTCCGGGACGCCACAGCTTGACCGAGCGATCCCCTTCCCAGCGCGGAATAATATGTACGTGATAGTGGAAAACAACCTGCCCGGCGGCTGCGCCGTTATTTTGAATGACGTTGAAACCATCCGGTTTGAGCGCCTCAACAATTGCTCGTGCAACACGTTGCGTTGTGAGAGCCACGGCAGAGACTAACTCAGGAGGTAAGTCGAGGAGGCCGGGTAATTCGGGCTTGGCAATCACCAGCGCGTGACCGCGTGCTGCTGGATTGATGTCAAGAAACGAGAGGGTCAGATCATCTTCATACAGCTTGAACGCCGGAATTTCACCGCGTACAATTCGCGTAAAGACCGATGTCATAGCACCTCCGAAACATCACTCAGCGAAGCTACATCGTCTTGCACACCTGCTGTGGCTGAACGACGGCTCAGCCAGGCCAGTGCAATCACTCCCAACAATACCCCGAACCACAGTGTACAGAACCTGATCACAATCGTCGCCGTCGTTGCGGCACTGGCGCTTAAGCCAACCAGAGCTACCAGTAAACCGACGCTACTGACTTCTGATGCACCCAAACCGCCGGGCAGAAATGAGACCAGGCCGAAGAGGGTGCTGGCAGCAAAGATAAACGTTGCCTGCAACAGTAATAACCACGAGGGATCGCTGCCTACTCCCATCAACACGAAGAAGAAAGCAACACACTCAAAACCCCATGAAACCACGCTGATCAGGGTAGAAACCAGCAGAATGCGCCAATGCAACAATTGCGCGGTGGTTGTGTAGATTGTTTCCAGACGAGGGGCCACACGTTGCCCAAATGGTAAGCGGGCAACGAACCTGATGATCGAGAGCGCCAGCGACTGACGCTGTACAATCACTATCCCGACAATTGTCAGCAGTACCAGAACGACAAACAGTGGTCGCGCTGGCGGGTAGAGCGTGAGCCCCAATCCCATTAAGAGAAGCATGGCAATGCCATCGGTCAAACGCTCGGCCAGAACAATCGGCGCCGACCGGCTGATCGCGGTGCCGTTGCGCTGGCGTAGCAGAAATGACTTCAAGACTTCCCCCATCTTGCCCGGGGTTACCGACATGACCAGACCGGCAGTAAAAATGAGACCGCTGGTCGAGCGGTCGATATTGCGGTCAAGCTTCAGGTAGCGTAGATAGTAATCCCATTTCAGCCAGCGTAGCCAGTAATTGATGATGGTGCCAACCAGGATCAGCGGCAACAGCATCCAGTCGAATGACAGCAGATCGTTGCCGACGGCCCGTAGGTCGCTGAACAGGCTGATCGCGATCACGACCACCAAACCGATGGCAAGCGAGGTGAGAATTGATTTGCGCAGGCTAGTGCGCAGCGAAGTTGCAGGTGCTTTTTGTTCCATAGCGGCTCAATTATAGCATAGAGGCTATGATGTTCATGTGCTGTTGACATACCAGCGCGTGCGAACGGGGTGAGTGATCAGGCTTTAACTACCTGACGGCGATGGCGAGGATGCTGGCATGCGGGCTGGAAGCCCGCGCCATGGGCAACCTGCGCACCCTCAGACCGGATGCGTTGCCGGGCCACCCGGTCATCATCGCGTATAATTTTTCATCAGGTTCAGGGAGAAGGAACCCTGCGCAGGAAGCAATGGAGCCGCTGATGCACAACGAACCGATTTGGAATGATGGGACAATTCCCTCTTTTCCGGCACTCAACGATGAGATTGCGGTTGACGTATGTGTGATTGGGTTGGGCGGGTCGGGGTTAAGCTGTATTTATGAATTGCTGACCCTTGGCGCTCGTGTGGCCGGTATCGATGCCTCGACTATCGGTGGTGGGGCGGCGGGGCGGAACGGTGGCTTTTTACTTGCCGGTCTGGCCGCGTTCTACCACGACGCAGTAGCCAAACTCGGTCGTGAGCGGGCGGCTGCCATTTATCGCTTAACAATCAGTGAAATCGAACGGATGGCAGCACTGATGCCGACGATTGTGCGCCAAGTGGGGTCGTTGCGTATCGCCGTGTCGCCAGAGGAGCTGGCCGATTGTACGGCGCAGATGGCAGCAATGCGTGCCGATGATCTGCCGGTTGAAGCGTATCGGGGGCCGGAAGGCGAGGGTCTGTTGATACCAACCGATGGTGCATTCCAGCCGTTACACCGTTGCATCTGGCTAGCCCGGCAGGCCGAGCGCGGCGGTGTGCTCTTGTTCACGCACACACCAGCTTTAGATATCAGCGGGACAACGGTTCATTGTCCGCAAGGCACCATCCATGCCCGCCAAGTCATCGTCGCCGTTGACGGTGGTCTTGAGCGATTACTGCCCGAACTCCGCGATACCGTGCGCACCACCCGCCTCCAAATGCTGGCGACAGCACCCGATCCGCATTGCACTATTCCCCGGCCCGTGTACACCCGCTGGGGTTACGACTACTGGCAGCAACTTCCCGATGGTCGGATTGCGCTGGGCGGTTGTCGTGACCGCTTTGCGGAGAGCGAATGGGATGCGCCGCCACAACCCTCGCCGGCAGTCCAGGCCGCGCTCGAACAGATACTGCGGGAACGGATCGGTAGCCAGGCAGCGATTGAACGGCGCTGGGCCGCTCAGGTGGCATACCGTCGCGATAGCATCTTGCCGATTGCCCGCCAGGTTCGCCCCGGCGTGTGGGCTATCGGTGCCTACAATGGCACCGGCAACGTGATCGGTGCGCTCTGTGGTCGTGCGGTAGCATATGCCGCGATCCGTGGACAAACGCAGTTGCTGGATTTGTTGGGGAGAGATGGCTGATCTGCTCATCGGTATGACAGTAGGGTCGACGCTTGAGTTGCCCCTACAACCAATAACGAGTCGAAACTGGCCATCCTCACTGTGGAGCCAGATCCGGGCAGCGACAGATCGCTACCCGGCCCAACCGATCAGCAAGCGCACAAGAGACGTTCACCGGGTCACGATTGGTACATAAACCCCGAACTGACGGGCAACGCTCCCGATCAGCGGTACATCACCGGCGATTCCGAATGCAATAATCAGATCAGCATCACCGCCATCGCGGGCGGTATCGCAGAAGAAACGCAGCACCGAGGGTCGATAGACACACGGCTCATCACGGCCATCACCGTAGAGATCACCGAGTAAGGGGATGTCATCAGGAATCCCGAACATGATGATTTGCTCGGCGTCACCACCGTTGCGAGCAGTATCGCAGAAGAAACGCTGCACCGAGGGGCGATAGACACACGGGTCATCACGACCATCACCATTTACACCACCGAGCAGGGGCGTATCACCGGCAATTCCGAACACAAGCACAAATTCAGCATCGCCACCACTACGGTTGGTATCACAGAAAAAACGGAGAACGGAGGGGCGATAAACACAAGGATCATCACCGGGAAGGAGAGCAGCTACCGTTGCAGTGGGGGAAGCGGACTGGATCGGAGACGACAACCAACCGAACGACAAGAGGAACAGGAGAGACAGGATAAGCCCCGGTTTCATGCTTTTCCTTTCTATATGTATAGACGGGAGCACTAACCGAGACAACGTATATCTTTCGCGAACCGTCATCGTCAATCGACGGACACATTACTTTTATACTATTCCGGTGCGAGTGTGTTATTATGCAACAAAGCAAGATTGCCAACGAACACGTCATATGAATGCGATTGAAACCATCGAACTCACCAAACGGTATGGTAAACGGCTTGCCGTTGATCGGCTCAATCTGACGGTCGGCAAAGGGGAAGTGTTCGGTTTTCTCGGCCCCAACGGTGCCGGCAAGACCACGACCATCGCCATGCTGTTGGGGCTGGTGCGACCGACGAAGGGACAGGCTATCGTGCTTGGACACGATGTCCAGCGGGAACCGGCGGAGGCGTTGCGCCGGGTGGGGGCAATGATCGAGGCACCAGCGTTCTATCCATACCTCAGTGGTGCCGACAATCTCCACGTTCTGGCCCGTGCCGGCGGTATTCCGGCTGAGCGGGTTGGTCAGGTACTGGCAACGGTTGAATTGAGTGACCGTGCCCGCGATAAGGTAGCAACCTATTCGCAGGGTATGAAGCAACGGCTGGCGATTGCGGCTGCTCTATTACCCGATCCTGAATTGATCATGCTCGATGAGCCAACCAATGGCCTCGATCCGGCAGGTACGGTTGAAATTCGCAATTTGATCCGTGAACTGGCCGCCGGTGGCCGAACGATCCTGCTCTGTAGTCATCTGCTGTACGAAGTTGAGCAGCTCTGTAGCCGGGTAGCCATCTTAAAAGAGGGCAAGTTAATCGCCGCTGGCGATGTGGCAACGTTGCTGCACCGTGGGCAAGGGGTACGACTACGAGTGCAAGGCGATCCAGGGCCGGCAGTAAGTCTCTTGCGCACGTTGTCGTGGGTCAATAGCGTAACCGTGCAGGGAGACGCGATCCTGATCGATGCCCCTGCAGATCGAACAGCAGAGATCAATGCGCTCTTGATCCGGGCCGATATTGTCGTAGCCGAGATTGGCGCCAGTCACAGCTCGCTAGAGGAATTTTTCTTGACTGTGACTAAAGCTGAGTAGGGGTGTGATGTCAAATCTCTCATGCATTGACATGATCGCGACGAGTACACCCATCATCGCCGTGACCGGCAGGGTTAACAGTGTGACACGCACCGGATCGTGAGCACGGCTGGTGCAGCAGCATGGCTGCCGCACGCCACACGACGCGAAACGCGCATGACGGGCAGGCAAGGCAAGCAACCCGGCGAGTGATTGTGATGGTTGCCAGTGCTGCCACCGGTAACGCGAGTATCTGGTACGCAGATCACCACGGCTATCGGCAACACGGGAGAGTGCTGCTACAAGACGAAGCGTTGCCCGAACTCAGACAGGGGTTCATCTGCTGGAGACAGACCACAACACTACCGACAGGTAGTGACGGAATAAAGATAGATACAACATTGGGTCATCGCTTATGAATACTCGGACCATGTTTGTGAATCTGCTGGCGGCGGAATGGCTCAAGATTTCACGCCGACCGATGGCACTGCTGTTGTTGGGCATCTTTCTGTTGCTGACCGCGCTGCAACAGACCCTCTGGTTTCTGGTGGTGGCGTTGCAGGAGGGTGTGTTCAGCGGTGGGCAGGTCACCTTTAATCTGCTCGGTGATGCAGCGATTGCACAGATCAAACTCCAGCTCAGTTTGCCCGGTGTGTTCGGAGCGATGCTGAGTGCGATTAACGGCACCGGTGGCATTCTGGCGATTATCCTCACCGCCGGGATTTTTGGGAGCGATTTTAACTGGGGAACGCTGCGTATTCTGTTGACGCGAGCGCCGCATCGAGGTGCCTATTTGCTGGCCAAACTGGTAGCGTTGCAACTGGCATTGCTGGTCGCGATTCTTATCACGCTTGTTCTCGGCACCCTGCCGGCACTGCTCTTCGGTGCGGTACTTGGTTTGCCACAACGCATCGGGTTCTTAGAGGTGCTCCTCGTACCGGTCGGTATCTTGCGGGCATTGGTGGTAATGTTGCCCTACACCCTGATTGCCGGCGCCAGCGCTATCTTTGGCCGCTCGGTGATCGCCGGCGTCGGTGGCGGTTTGATCTTTCTTGCCTTTGATGTGAGTGCCGGCTCGCTCAACACCATCGGCGTAGTTGATCCGCTTATTCGCACGCTGGTCAATCTCTTGCTCCAGCCTAATATCAACCGACTGGTCGTCGAGAATAGTCGAATGTTCGGCCTCGATCAAAGTGTGCTGACCTCGGCACTCGACCTCAGTCTGTTGCCATCGCAGTGGCAGGCGCTGATCATTGTCGCAGTCTACAGTGCTATCTTTGGCTACAGCGCCTACCGCACGCTCTCCCGGCAAGATATTGGTGGGGCGAACTAACAATATTTATTGTCAACCAATACACAGACCAACTTCACGCAGACTATCAGGCTTGCCGACAATGGTTAGCTCGTCGCCATGGCGTAGCCGGGTGTAGCCGTGAGGAACGATTGCCTGACCGTCACGGCTGATTTCAAGCAACAATACGTCGGGTGGGAGCCGCAGATCGCGCACCAGACGACCATCGATCTCGCGATTGGTGACGGTCATCTGTACCACGTCGTACACCGGATCGGTATGCAGGAGGAGCGAGAGGGATTGGGGTGCACGGACCGCCTGTTCGAGCAGGTTCACCATCGCCGTAGCCGGATCGACGATGATCGCACCTAACTCGCGAAACTGCTCGCGTAATTCAGAACGGTTGGGCCGCACGATCAGACGCGGCACACCAAACTTTTCCAGTGCGATCTGGCAGGCACGCAGATTGTCTTCATCTTTTTCCAACAGAGCCACCACTGCATCGGTGGCGTGTGTAATCAGACCACTCAACGTCTGCAAACTAACCTCTGGAATGTAGCGCTCGTCTACATCCTCGGCTGCCAGACGTTGCACGTGATCGCGATCCGTATCCGCCACCCGTACCTGCCAGCCCCACGCACTCAATTGGCGAGCCAGGGCGATAGATTGCTGCTCGACGCCGAGGATGAGTACATCACGAACATCTTCGCGAATGCCGGGTTCGGGCAGATTGGCTTCGCCCAGGCGTTGTAAGGCAAAGCGCAATGTAAGCGGCCCGAAGATTTCATTCAGCACGATCACAGCAATGATCAAGGTGGCAAAGGCATCGCCCAACATCGGCAGCAGCAGCGAGGCTTCCCGCGCCAGACCCAGTGCGATGCCGGCCTGTGTGATCAGGCCCAGCCAGAGGAGTGGCCGAAAACGTGCCGGCTCACCGGCAATCGTTAAGCCCAGCATGCTCCCGCTAAAGATTGCCAGTGCACGCACGAGGAAGATAACCACAGCAAAGATCAGTGCCGTCAACAGAATATCGAGCTTCAGCCCTAAACCGGTCACTGTAAAAAATGCAACATACACGACCGGACTAATATCATGCAATAATTCAGCAAACTCATCACGGTACGGCGAGAAATTGGTAATCAGGAAACCACTGATCAACGCGACGAGGAGTGGCTCAATCACGATTTTGATCGACCAGCTCGCTGCCGAAACCGTCTTGAGCCAGTCAGCACCGGCAAAGATGCCGTACCCCAGGGCAACGATAAGCGTCAGCTTCAACCATCGCGACCAGCTTTGGCGTAAGATAACTTGCAGCACCTGACTGACACCATAACCGGCAATACCCGACAGGATCAGATCGAGCAGTAACAATGCGAGGAAGGCGAGATTAACTCCGCTACCCTCAACCAGAGCTACGGCAAACGACGAACTGATCGCAAAGATGACGATGATGGCAACATCCATTGCCACGGTCAGGCCCAGGATCAGGCGAGTTGCCGGGCCACGCGCACGTAGCTCTTTGATGACCGCAATGGTTGACGGTGGCGAGAGCGCCAGCAGAATGGTCGATCCCAGGAGTGCGACGGCGATCTTGTCACCGATATTCAGCCCCTGCGTGAACGGGATAATATCGAGCAGGAAAAAGAGCGTGGTGCCGATGAAGCCCAGTGCGATAACAACGATCATGCCCAGCGACCACAGGATAGATCGCAGACGGCTGAGCAGGTCTTTGTAGAACAACTCACTGCCGGCGACAAATGCAATCACTGCCAGCGCAATCTGATCGATGAAACGCAGGTTCTCGCCAGCGCTTGAGGGCAGGAGTTGTAAGCCAAATGAGCCAACCAATACACCGGTAAAGAGATAGCCAGTAATGTACGGCAGGCGTATCCGAGCAAACCACTGTCCGATACGGTGCGATGCGAGACAAATCAGAGCAAAACCTGCCAGGTAGATCAGTGTCTGCAATCCTGTAACCTCCTTTGCAAAAAACTGAACATCGGGCACGATCAGACGTGTGATGTTGGATGAGTATAGGCGGAGCGCCTACCATAACCCAAGTTGCTACCTTTGTCACCACAGAGACACGGAGGACACAGAGGATGGGTAGAACCCAGGTTGCTGCCGTGAGACGCAACATAGCACGTCTATGGCAACTGGCTGCTCACCACGTTGTTTGTGCGATTACGCCATACAGTGCTGATTTCGACGATGTTTAAGCTGTATGCTGCGACGATCATCACCATCTTCGGTTAGACCGCGACGTAACCAGCCAGAGCATTACAACCACTGAACGATCAACTCGTGCAGCGGACGGCGCGGACGCCGTTTTGGTTCGTGGGCAAGGTAGCCAATCGGTATCAGCGCCTGGGGATGCAGATCGTCGGCCAAGGCTAGTGCAGTACGCACGGCTGCCGGTGCAAACAGCGGGGCACACATCCAGCCTGCGGCCAGGCCAAGGGCAAACGCGGCCAGCAACATGTTCTGAACAGCACAACCCAGGCTCTGGATCGCCATCGTCGTCTCGGCAGCCTGACGCTCAGCGTCGGGATAGGTGTCGAGATCGTTCAGGTAGAGACAGGGCACAATAATGACCGGCGCGTTCAGCACGCGCTCTTGCGAGCGTTGTAACCGCACCTCGATAGTTGCCGGATCAAGACCATCGAGGGCCAGGTGATGACGCCAGGCTGCCCCCATCGCCTGCGCCAGAAGCTGTTTCCGTTCGAGCGACTCAACTACCACAAAGCGCCAGGGTTGGCGACCGTGTGGCGATGGTGCCCAACTGGCGGCGAGGAGGATTTGCTCAATCGCCGCACGCGGCGGCGGATCGGGACGGAACGACCGCACCGTCCGCCGGATCTGAACAAGCGTAAAAAAATCCATTGGCTTACCGAAAGAGATCAAACCGCGGATCGCGGATCAATTGACGAGCAGTAGCAGTCTGACTGGGTAGATAGTGATAGCCACGAATAATCGCCGCCGGCACCCGATCAATCTTGCCCATAACCAGCTCGGCGGCGGCAGCCAGTTCATCGGCAACAGCGATTAACGTTGCCTGCATCGTATATCCATACGGATCGGCGACGCCAGCAAAATCGTGGAGCGGCAGCATTCCGGCAACCCCAATCGCCACATTCACCTGCCCCTCGCGCCATGGCCGACCGAAGGTGTCGGTAATAATCACAGCCGGTGCGTAATCGTAGCGTTGGGCCAACCCTTCGCGCAAGGCCGCGGCACTGGCGTCGGGATCGAGCGGCAACAACGCCAGCCGCCGCCCACCATCCACATTTGACTCGTCAACCCCACTGTTGGCACACACCAGACCGTGACGGGTTTCGGTGATGAGGACGCCATTCGCCATCTTCACGATGCGCTTACTCTCGCGCAGCACCACCTCTTGATAACGGGCATCTTTCTTCGCGGTACGGGCGATCTCTTGCGCAAAGGGTGATGGCTCGATGGTTGATGGATCGACCAGGCGACCCTCAGCCTTCGAGACAATCTTCTGCGTGACGACCAGAATGTCGCCCTGTTCCAGGCCGCCTGCGGCATCGATAGCCGTAGCCAGTATTGCCACCAGGTCATCACCCGGCCGCACCTCACCGATCCCGCGCAACGGCAAAATCCGTATCTCACCTTGCATAACGCCTCACGACCAGTAGCGTCCGGCGATTGGGGCCAAACGCTCTTTCACGGCTGCCGGAATGTAATCGGGATGAGTAACGATAGCATAGCGTAGGGCATCATGCGCCGGACTGGTAAAGTGCTCATCAATCTGGGCCACAGCGTGACGCACAATCTGCTGCGAGAGGGTTACATTTGTGCTCAGCACCTTCATCACCTGATCGGCAGTCACGGCATCGTGTTCGGGATGCCAGACATCGTAGTCGGTCACCATGGCCAGAGTGGCGTAGGCGATCTCGGCTTCACGGGCCAGCTTTGCTTCGGGAAGTGCCGTCATCCCGATCAGGCTATGACCACGGCGACGGTTCTCTTCGCTCTCAGCTTTGGTCGAGAATTGCGGCCCCTCCATGACCACGAGTGTTCCACCCTGGTGCACAACCGCACCGGCAGCCTGTGCCGCGTGCAGCAGAATATTGCTCAGATGAGGGCAGAAGGGGCGATCAAAGGCTACGTGCGCCACTACGCCGCCCTCGAAGAAGGTTGCTGGACGAATGCCCTTGGTGCGATCAAAAATCTGATCGGGGATCACGGCGTGGCCGGGGGCATAATCCTCGCGGAGCGAACCAACTGCACTTACCGAGATCAAAGCCCGCACTCCCAACAGCTTAAACGCATAGATATTCGCCCGTGCCGGCACTTCGCTGGGGTTCAGGCGATGACCACGCCCATGCCGCGGCAGGAACGCCACCCGTCGCCCTTCCAGTTCACCGATGATAAACGCATCGCTCGGATCGCCGAACGGTGTCGTCAGGCGAACCTCTTCCGGGTTTTTGAGGTCGGGCATGGCATAGAGACCGCTACCACCAATCACACCGATTGTTGCGCTATGCATGGGGAATGCTCCTTTGTCTAGCAGACTACGCCATAGAGCAGTATACCGCAGGGGGCGCGGGGTGACAAGGTGACGGGGTGAAGTACCGTGACCGGGGTGGTGCCGTGCTACGATTGCCTGCGGGTGGCAGAGAAGCTGTGCGCACGAGGGGATGGCACCTGTGACGAGAACCTGTTTCAAAAAACATCTATTATGAAGGTATCTCATTCATTGCCGACCGATTCCTTGATCGTGACGAGCACACCCGGCACCCGCGTGACCAGCCGGGTCAACGACGTGACACGTGCCAGATCGT
>NZ_DAOTZQ010000072.1:0-4448 GCF_034434295.1 Chloroflexus sp. | reverse complement strand
TCCAGGACATGCTCCCGCCCCCAGTGGGGGGCAGGCAAGGGTGAGGGCGATCCCCTGTGAGCGTGCGCTGGTGCGCTCATATCTGCCCCAGCCCGCTGTGCCTGGCCGGGTAGCATCTCAAACCTTGCGTGACACGGTGCATCACTGCCTGACCGAATATGTGGGGTTCCGTGACTATCCATCTTCTTCAGGACGATCCGTGAGGTCATCTGGATGATTGCGGAGGAGCGGGTTTCGTAGGGGCGGGTTCAGAACCCACCCCTACCCACGAGCCGGTGCACATTGCCATCCGAGGGGTGGCTTAAGGGTGCGGCTTGCATTGCAGGCACGTGCACTGTGTTTTTCAGATTTGGTAGTACCACTCTGCACCAGCGCACAACAGCGGAGCCATCCGGCACCGGTGCTGCCCGCCCCCGGCGGGGACGGGCAAGGGTGGGGGTGTGCTTGCCCCACACCTCATCCCCCAGCCCCCACTCCTCTCCCGTTGGGGGAGTGGGGAGTGGAAATGGGCATGCTCCAGATGGCTTCCAGTCACCTCGATCCTACCTCCTCCCCCCTGCTAGGGAGATGAATGGAAGAGTGACCAGAACCCGCGAGCACGGACATGGCTCACTCTGTGTCCCTCATGTCGCTGTGGTTTATCTTCCCAACCACCCCATACCCACTCCCACCAACAGGATTATATGAAAAAACACTTCCATTCACGCACTCATACGAGGTATATGCATCTAAAGGCGTCACGCTCTGGCATCTGAATCTGGTATACTATCAGTACAGGGTTGTGTGAACGTGAAGAACTCTGCCCTGGCAGGTTTATCATCATCGCAGGAAAGGAGGAACTCTCGACAACACTGCATCATCTTGAGAAGAGATGGCTAAAAACGAAAAACTTATAAAAACATGTTTGAAAAGATCTGAATGTCTAAGGTTTTAATGATATGACAACAACAGGGGAAGAGCGTAACGATATGCGCTGGATTCGGGTTGATTTGCATCTACACACACCTGCTTCTGAAGATTACGCTGAACCAAACGTTTCGTACCTTGATATTCTCCAGGAAGCTGAACGTCGTGGTCTTGAGATCATCGCATTTACCGATCACAATACCGTTGCTGGTTATGAACAATTTCAGCGTGAACTGGAGTTTCTGATCACGTTGGAAAAAGCTGGTCGACTAACCAGTGGAGAAGCTGCCCGTCTGTCCGAATACCGGCGTCTGCTCGAGAAGATTACTGTCCTGCCGGGTTTTGAATTCACGTCACATTTTGGGGCGCATATTCTCGGTATCTTTCCGCCGAATCGCCCGCTCAGTTTGATTGAAGCTACGCTGCTCCAGCTTGGTATTCCGGCTGACGTGCTCAAGCATGGAGCGTGCAGTGTTGCCAACACCCGGCATGTCACCGAAGCCTACGAGATCATTCATCGTGCTGGTGGTATTGTGATTGCTGCTCACGCGAACGGCCCGAATGGGGTTATCACCGAAACCTTGCGCATGGGAACGAGTGGACAGGCGCGTGTGGCCGTGACCCAAAGCCCCTATCTGCACGCGCTTGAGTTTATCAATTTCTACACCGACCACGAGAAGTTTACCTCGCCTGGTTTTTACAACGGTAAAACCGAACACTACGAGCGCCGCATGTTCTGTATCCAGGGAAGCGATGCCCATCGGCTCCGTCGCTTAGCCGAAGCAGAAGCTCAGGTCACCCACCGCCACGGTATCGGTGATCGCTATTTCGAGGCGTTGCTTCCTGATCGTAGTTTTGAAGCATTAAAAGCCCTTTTCTCGAGTCAGGATTTTGATCGGGTACGGGTGCCAAAACGCGATCAAAAGCAGTGGTCGCTCGACGTTGCTCGCTTCAGCGGTAGTACGGAACGTCAGGTATTACGCGCTGTCAACGATCCGTTAGCAACTACTGCGCTCTGGCCTGATGTGGCTGCATTGGCGAATATCGGTGGTGGTGTGCTGATCATTGGCTGTGATCCCAGCGGTAAGGTGATCGGTGTTGATCGGCCCGACCAGGCGACCGAATCGTTGCGGCAGAGTGTCGCCGAACAGCTTACCCCCCAACCGTACCTATCATTTGAACTTATGCACTACGAGGGGCGTGACGTGATCCGTGTTGAGGTCAAAGCCCAAGACCCGCCACCCTACGTTGGCAGCAACGGCGCAGTCTACATCCGCCGCGATAACGAGACGGTGGTAGCGAATCGCAGCGAGATCATTCAGCTCTGTCGCCAGGCGATTGCCGCTGGCGAACCATCCCCGCTCGACAATGGCGAAACCCTCGAATTGCCGCGTTCGGGGGTTGAGATTGTTGGTAGTCAGCGCCGTGGTGGTTCATGGATCTACGAGGTTCGTGATCTCCGAACGACGGCCGGTGTCACCCGTGACCGGGCCCAGGGCTTGTGGGCGTATGCCATTAGCCGTCACGAAGATTTACGGGAAGGCCGAATCGATCTGCAAAGCCAGGTACGCTGGCGCGGGCGGCTCGGTCTCTGGCGCGCTTACCGTCAGGGTGCTCGCGTCAAATACGATCTCGTTCACCGTGACCAGAATGGTGTCATTGACCATATTTTCTACGGGGTTAGCGATTGGGGTCTCGGCGAAGCGTGGATGAGTCTCTTGAACGAGGCCGGTGCCAGGATTGAGACCGACTCAGACGATTTTGATCAAGAGGGAACACTCGATCCGACCCCACCTCCTGACATTGAAGCCTGGGGTGAACGCCGGGTGCGCTGGCGCGGACGAGGCGGTATTGTGCGCATCAACCTTGATCCTGAAGGTCAGCCACGCTTCGATCTGGTAATGAAAGACAAAGACTCAGGCGCCATTCAGGAATATAACAACGTGCCACGCGAAAAACTCTCAGAGGCCTGGCTGGCGCTGATTCGGGTGCCTCGTCCGCGCACCGGTATTGAGGTCGTGAATGCAACACGTTCTGAAGATAGCGAGTGGTTCTATACCTTTCGCAACCTTCGCACCGGCGATGTGAGTAGCGCACCGTGGCGCCTGCAAGACATCGAACCCGGAACGGTGCGTGAATATGCAGCCCGCATGTACCACCAGGATATGCCGCTCGACGAAGAAAAGGTACGTTGGTGGGGAAACATCGGCTACCTGCGTCCAATGCGTTCACAGGTGGACCTGGTGTACGTTGATGAGCAGGGCGTAACCCACGTTTACTACGCTGCCCGGCGTGATGAGCTGACCGGTGAATGGCGCGAGTTGCTCCAACTGTATGGTGAGTAGGAATGGTGCAAAGAGGCATGATTACCCTTGTCGTTCACTCCTGATGTTCAGAGACGTTTGTTCGCTTGCATTGGTACTCGTCGCATAATCAAATCCGAAAAATACAACGTATGGCGATGTAAATGGGCACCTGTACCGTCCGTAGGGGTGGGTTCAGAACCCGCCCCTAGCGCTTTGGTTCATGAGCGAGACAAACCGATGGGCCAACACAATGGTAGTGGCAACGACATGTTTCCTGGCCAGAGTCGTCTGATGCGTTCATCGTCACGCACCAGGCGATGGCAGTGTGCCATCCAGGCGATGCTGCACTCACCCACCCAGTGCTGCGGCAGCGCAACAACGCCCCGCGTGGCCATCGGCAGCGTGACCATCTCCAGGTGACTGCCGTGGGCAGTCGACTCGGCGGCCGGTTGCGCACCAGGGTCGCCCTGGTCGACGAAGGTCACCTCCACCGTGTCGTCAGTTACCTCCTGCATGCGGTGGGCCAGCGTCGCCACCTGTACCCGGTCGTGTTCGTTGGCGAGCGTGACTATAACCGCCAGCAATTGCCCCAGCGTAGCCACGGCCAGGTGCACCGTCGCGCCTTTCCGCCAGCTGTGCCCATCGTCGCCAGCGTGTCCCCCCGTGTTCTAGTGTCGATTGCAGTGTTCGACTGTCCACGATCACGGCACGAGGCTTGGGTGCGCGGTCGATGATTTCGCACAGCAGCATCCGCAAATCATGTACCATCTGCTCAACCACTGCCGCCGTCAGCCAGCGCTGCGTCTGTGGGGAGACAACATGTCACGGCGGCAGGTCGGAGGGTAGCATGCGCCACGGCGCACCGGTGTGCAGAAGATAGCGCAGCCCGTTAGAGAGGTTGCGCAGGGGTAGTGCCGCTGCGTGCCGTTTCGTCCATCAGCGTCACAGAGGGCGCAACAACTGTCCACTCCTCATTGGAACCATCACGTGGATAGGCGTTTCGTGTCATAGCGTCATGATACACGCGCAGAACCGAAACGTCCATAACAGGCTCTAGGCAAGATTGGCCGGCGATTATACGTTAACCAAATGAGATGATAATGACGTTGCCAGTACGTCATATGCTTTTGCTCATTCCTCAAAAAGATTCCTCCAGAATAGGGTTACGTCAGGCGGGTTGCAGCCTGGTCTCTTCCCCTGCCCTGATCACTGCGGAGCTTGCTGAGTGATAGGCAC
>NZ_DAOTZQ010000071.1:0-15478 GCF_034434295.1 Chloroflexus sp. | reverse complement strand
AGCGACCGGTGAGACTGGTCGCTGCGCCCCACCTGACGAGGGGAGGCTACTATGCGAGCGAGAATCGACCGCCGCAAGATTGTGGAAGCGTTAAATGGTTACCTCTTTATTTCGCCATGGCTGATCATTTTCGTCATCTTTAGTCTCATCTCTCTCGGTTATGCGGTCTACCTCTCGTTCACCGAATACAACCTGCTCCGACCGCCGCACTGGTGGGGGATAGAGGGCTACCAGCGGGTGCTGGAAGATGAACTCTTTCTCTCCAAAGCATTACCCAACACCTTCAAATATGTGCTGATTGTGGTGCCGATCCAGACCTTTCTCAGCCTGGTGCTGGCCTTTGCGATGGATCAGAATCTGCGCTTCCAGCGCTTCTTCCGAACCATCTTTTACCTGCCATCGGTCACTTCGTCGGTAGTTATCTCGCTCATTTTCATCTGGCTCTTCGCGCCGCAGGGTATCTTTAACCAGATTACCGGCCTGACGGTCAACTGGCTTGACGATCCGCGTACCGCGTTTTACGTGATTATGGGCATGAATATCTTTACTACCAGCGGTACCTTAATGCTGATCTTCCTGGCCGGTCTACAAGATATTCCGCTGGCAGTCTACGAGGCAGCCGAGATAGATGGTGCCAATGGGTTGCAGAAGTTTTTCTACATTACCATTCCAATGCTACGGCCGGTTATTTTCTTTGTCGTAACCGTTGGCGTCATTGGTTGTTTTCAGGTCTTCGACCAGATTTATGTTATGACCGCCGGTGGGCCACTGGATAGCACCACCACCATTACCTACCTGATCTACAAGTGGGCATTCCGCGACACGCGCATCCAGATGGGGCAAGCCTCAGCGCTGGCAGTGATTTTGACCCTGATTATCCTGGCCGTCACCCTCTTGCAGCGGCGGGTGATCGAGGGTAGCGGCAGCGGTGCTGAACGTTAGAAAGGTGAGAGCGATGGCAGTAACCACCCGTTCCCAACCCCAGGCATACGAGCAGACCATCTTCTTCGATCGGCTGCGCAAATATCTCTTCTTCGCGATGCTGGCCTTTTGGGCTGCGCTCTCTATTGCACCACTCTACTTCACGCTGGTCTTCTCTTTCAAGCCGGTCGCTAATGCCTACACGCCACCCATCTGGTTGCCGATACCGTTTACGCTGGAAAACTATCAGACTATTCTCGGCACCTTTGAACTCTTCCCGCGTTGGGTGTGGAATAGCCTCTTCATCTCGGTCATTGTCACATTCTTCCGGGTGCTCTTCTGTGCAATGGCCGGTTACGCCTTTGCCCGCATTGAGTTCCCGCTCAAAAACGTCTGGTTCAATCTGCTTTTGATTTCGATGATGATGCCCGGCGTGGTCACGCTCATTCCATCCTTCCTGATCATCGGGCCGGGTCTGATCCGTGGCGGTCTGGAGCTAGGCGATCTCCGTATTCCCACCGGCTTTGGTCTGATCGATAGTCCGTGGGGTGTGATCCTCCCTGGCGTTGCCGATGCTTTTGGTGTCTTCATGATGACTCAGTTCTACAAATCGTTCCCCAAAGAGCTAGAAGAAGCCGCGATGATGGATGGTTCGGGGCGTTGGGGAACATTCTTCCGCATCGTATTGCCTATCAGCCAGACTCAGTTGATCACGCTCGCATTACTGACATTTCAGGGAGCGTGGAATAACTTCATGTGGCCGCTGCTGGTCTTGCGCTCGCCAGAGCAATTCACCCTGCCGATTGGCTTGCAGTGGTTCCGTGGCGAATATTACACGCTCTACTCAGTCATTCTGGCCGGCTCAATTTTCAACACACTGCCGATCCTGATCATCTTCTTCGTTTTCCAACAATATTTTGTGCGCAGTATCGCTGCCACCGGTTCAAAGGAGGGTTAATCGTCCGCAATCGTCGTTTTGTCACGTCGTACCAACGGGCAGCGCCAGGATGCGCCTGATGCGCGGAGCTGCCCGCCTTCTTTTCGCAGTTTATATCACACGAGAACGGGTATGTGGATACTTGTTGAACCATCATTCGAGCCAACCAAACAACATCACAAAGAGACCATCTTTACCATCGGGAACGGCTATCTTTCAACCCGCGGTTCCTTTGAAGAGGGCTACCCTAACGACCGTCGCGCCACCTTCATCCACGGGGTCTTTGATGATGCGCCGATAGTCGTTACCGAACTCGCCAATGCACCCGACTGGCTGGCTATCCAGATTGTGCTCGACGGCGAGAAGTTCTCGCTGGCTAGCGGTACCGTTCTGGCCTATCGGCGTGAACTTGACTTACGGACGGGGGTGCTGCGCCGCGAAGTACGCTGGCAATCACCCCAGGGTCGCGTGGCGACCATTATCTTCACTCGCTTTGCTTCCCTGGCCGCTCAGCACCTGCTGGTATTGCGCTGCGAGATCATTCCTGAATTTGACGGGCAGGTTGAGCTGCGGAGCGCAATCAACGGTCAGACCGACAATGAAGGGATGCTGCACTGGCGACCAGTTGCCCAGGGCCAGCTCGCCGATGGCACCGTCTTCTTACGCACCCGCACCCGCAAGAGCGGGATTGAGCTGGCGCTGACCATGCGCGTAAGCGGTTCTGACACTGCTACCACCACCTTCTGGGATGTGGAGAATGTGCCAACCCTGCAACAGGTCTATCAGGCGCAGGCCGGTGTCCCCATCGCAGTGACGAAGTTTGTCGGTGTTGCCACATCGCGCGACGATGCCAATCCCCTGGAGCTGGCGCATCGACACCTTCAGGCCGCAACCGGCTGGGACGAGGCGCTGGCGGCACAGCAGCAGGTCTGGGCCAAAGAATGGGAGCGCTGCAATGTGGAAATCGAGGGTGATGAAGAGGCCGATCTGGCCGTGCGTTTCAGCATATTCCAGCTCCTGATTGCAGCGCCACGTCACGACCCACGGGTCAATATCGGCGCCAAAACCCTCTCTGGGTTTGGCTATCGCGGTCATGCCTTCTGGGATACCGAAATCTTCATGCTCCCGCTCTTCATCTACACAGCACCAGACATTGCCCGTAATTTGCTGGACTATCGTTATCTGACGCTACCGGCTGCCCACGCTAAAGCCCGTGCTGCCGGCTACGAGGGTGCCTGGTACGCCTGGGAGAGTGCCGACAGCGGCGAAGAGGTAACACCAACCTGGGTACCGGATTTTCACGACAAAAAGAAACTGGCCCGCGTATGGACTGGCGATCTGGCGATTCACATCTCTTCAGACGTTGCCTACGCGGTTCAACAATACTGGCAGGCCACCGGAGACGATGCGTGGTACATCGAGCGCGGTGCCGAAATCGTTCTCGACACGGCCAAATTCTGCGCTGCTCGCGCTGAATGGTTGAACGACCGCGGCTGCTATGGCTACACCGATGTGATCGGTCCTGACGAATATCACGATCACGTCAACAACAACGCCTATACGAACCTGCTGGCCCAATGGAACCTGCGCGCTGCCCTGGAAACACTGGCCTGGCTCGAGCAACACGCACCGCAGAAGGCTGCCGAACTGCGCCAGCACCTCGATCTTACGCCTGAACGTCTACAGCACTGGCAAACGGTAGCCGAGAAGATGTGTGTAAACGTTTCACCCGACGGCTTGATTGAACAATTCGATGGCTTCTTAAAGCTCAAGGATGTCAATCTGGCCGACTACGAACCACGTACTAAATCAATGCACGAAATCTTCGGCATTGAGGGTGCCAACGAATATCAGGCCATCAAGCAACCGGATGTGTTGATGTTGCAATACCTGCTACGCGAACACTACAGCGACAGTCAGATTCGGGTCAACTACAACTACTACACACCGCGCACCGATCACACCTACGGATCATCGCTTGGCCCACCGATCCAGGCCATTGTCGCCTGCCAGATGGGTGATGTTGCCGAAGCCTACGAACACTTCATCCGGGCCGCACGCGCCGATCTACGCGATGTCCGTGGCAACGCCGGTGACGGTATCCACGCCGCGTCAGCGGGGGGGGTCTGGCAAGCGGTGGTCTTCGGTTTTGGCGGCTTGCGAGTACATCCAGACGGGAGCTGGGACGTTCAACCGCGACTTCCCCAACACTGGCAGCGCCTGACCTTCCGCTTTACGCTGCGGGGAAAAATGAATACCGTCACCTGCTATCCCGACGGTCGTTACACCACTGCGTAACCAACAGCAGGAGTGCAATCCCCACCACTGCACTCCTGTTTGTCAATTGCTATTTCACAAATGTGAACTAAGGAACAGTTTTATGACAATTCAAGGGTTCATCTTCGATCTCGATGGTGTGCTCACTGATACCGCTGAATACCATTATCGGGCCTGGAAGCGCCTGGCCGACGAACTCGGCATTCCGTTTACGCACGAGGAGAACGAAGCGCTGCGTGGCATCCCCCGTCGCGAGTCGCTGCTCCTTCTGCTCAAGGGGCGCACTTACCCAGAAGCGGTGCTCAGCGAACTTATGGATCGCAAGAACGGCTACTATCTTGAGTTTATTCGCGAACTATCACCACGCGATGTGTTACCGGGCGCACGTAAACTGCTGCAAGAGATTCGGGCTGCCGGGTTGAAGACAGCACTCGGCTCGGCGAGCAAAAATGCGCGTGAGGTGATAGAGCGGCTGGGCATCGCCGGATTGTTCGATGCCGTTGCCGATGGCTATAGTGTCACCCGCCAGAAACCGGCGCCTGATCTCTTCCTTCACGCCGCCGCACTCCTCAACCTGCCGCCATCTGCGTGTGTGGTTGTAGAGGATGCTGAAGCTGGCGTAGAAGCAGCGCTGGCGGGTGGATTTTACGTGGTGGGAATTGGGCCACAGGAACGGGTAGGGCGTGCGCACGTCGTGCTTCCGAGTCTGGCAGAGGCGCGATTGAGTGATCTGTGTCAGCAACTAATGCACTATGCAGCGGGCTGAGTTCTGGTCTCAAACACCCGCTTAGCACATACCGACTCCGCAGAGGATTTCTTACTGTGAAGCGTGGTTCCAGCCTGCCAGGTCTGGCGGGCTGGAATCCTTTCTGATAGTGTGCAAGTCTTTTTGGGCCACACAGAAGCACGTTCAGCAACCACATTCCATCACCTGAACAACCTTTTGCGTAACAATGTGCATCGTTCAGGTGTGCCACCGGCGAGTCGGTGGGTTGTCGTCAGCGTGGCAGGAGGGACACGACATGCCGTGCCCCTCCGATACCTGTCATACCAGCGCTGGCGTCCAGTGGTACATCGTTCAGGTGTAGTATCAGGGTAATTCCTGGTCGGTGTGTCATGATTTTTACTCTACCAGATTTGATATCACAAGGGCTTTCGCGACGTGAGGCGAGGTTGCAACCACTGCTTCTGCCACCCACCGATCCGCACTCTCCCACCGGCTCGCCGACCGGTAAAGTAAGCCCATTCTCTTCCAAACCCACTTCCCTCAAAGGGTGGAGCTATATTCCCTCGTTGTAGTCTTGCGCAAACGAAACGGATCAGTCACACTGTTCGTATACGAACTATGTAATAATGCTTTTCAGAAGTATCACGTTACGCTGGTGGAGGAATTACAGCCATGTCAGAACCAATCGTTCTCTCAACCGAACAACCACCAACGCCCTACCGGCCAAGGGTCTGGCTCGCTGGTGTGGGAATCTATATCTTCTTAGCGAGCATCGGAATCAGTATCGGTGGCGAGTTCGAGAGCTTTACTGCGGCAAGTTTTAATATGCTTCCGTTCGCTATTCTGGCAATTCTGGCCTACTTTGCCGGTACATCGTTCAACTGGGCATGGATTGCAACCGGCTTATGGTTGATGATCGTTATCGCTATAACTGCTCTGCTGACGTTCGGTTTTGGTGCTGTGAGCATCATTGGTATACCTCTTGGCGATATTGATCCGGCTAATCCACCAGCGCTGACCCAATCTGCTCTGTTGAGTATCCTGATGCTCATACTGGGTATTTTTGGGGCGATTGGGATCGGGTTTCTCACCCTGCTACTGCCAGTACGGCGGGGATTGGCACGCTTCATTCCGATTGAACCAGCATCATTCGTGCATACTATCGCCCTGGCCGCGATTGTCTCCATTACCCTGATGTTGTTTGTCCCTCTCCTGATCACCGGTGAACCACCACTTTTGGCTCTGGTGCGCTCCCTTGGCAGTGAGGAACTCAACAATCCCCCCAATCCTGACGCCGAATTGCGTAGTCAAGTTTACGGACTGATCTGGACAATTCCGGCAGCACTTCTCGCCGTTGGCTTCGGCATTCGGCGCAACCTGTCTGCCACCCTATCACGGCTTGGCCTGGTCATGCCGACAAGTGAGCAGTTTTGGAATGGGATCGGTCTTGGGTTTGTGCTGGTCATCGCGATGCTGTTTCTACTTAGTCCATTGCAGGAGTGGATCTGGCAGAGTTTTGGCTGGCCGACGACCGACGACGATGCCTTCCTCGAACTCATATCATTTGCTATCAGTCCGATAGGCGCTGTTATCATCGGGGTGACTGCCGGGTTGGGCGAAGAGCTGGCAATACGCGGTGTCCTGCAACCACGGCTGGGCCTTGTGCTCTCCAATCTCTTCTTCGTCAGCCTACACGCTTTTCAGTACCACTGGGATGGTCTGTTCGTAGTGTTTGCCATCGGCATGATCTGTGGTTTGATACGCAAGTACACGAATACAACGACCGCCGCTCTGGTGCATGGGACGTACAATTTTGTACTGATGATGATGGTAGCGCTCGCCGAAAAGCTGTAACAAACGGTTCACGTATCCGTAGGGGCGGGTTCAAAACCCGCCCTCGCCCATTCACATTGCCATAGGAGGGATGCGGCGAGCGAGGGGCAAAGGGTACGCCTTAGATCGTGTGCCATGCGCTGGACGGTACCAGATTTGATACAACACAAACAATACGCACCTGACCATCCCGGATCACTGCCATATCACTTTCTTTAACTCAGGTAGAGGTCAATCGCTTTGTCGTGCATGCCTGCCAGCATCACGGATGTATGACATGGCTCATTGTCACACCATCATAAGCATTTACAATCAGGGTACCTGATACGCACTAACCAGACGCCCCTGCGCATCGAGCAATTGTGCAATATCACCGGTGCGCCAGACTGCCTGGCTACGTCCCCAATAGAAATCACCGGTGTTTGGATTGTTGGTTCCAGGACCGGTGAAGACGTAAATATCAACTTCTGGTGAAAGAATAAAGGGTGGAAAAACAAAAGTTGGCCGTTCAGGCCGCGAGATGTTAACAATCCGCCAGCCGGCAATACTGATATCGTTCTCTTCTTGCGAATATAGAGTTACAAATTCATCGTTCAGCGGAGAGGATGCATCCGGATCATACGGAAAAATCTCGATAGTGACCGCCAGACCGGCCGGTTCGGGGGTTGTGGTTGTCGTCGGCGTTCTAACCGAAGTAGGAGTTGGTGTCATCGGCGAAACAGTAGTGGTTGCTGTCGGCGTGCCATTTGTGCGACTAGTCGCCGTCGGTGTGGCAATCAACGGCGTCGTTGGTGTAGCAGTTGGCCTGATTGGTGATGGCACTGATACCGTAGCCGTCGGTATGGCCGGCAAAGCGGTGGTTGGGCGTGCGATAGCGGTTGCGGTTGGGAGAGCGGTTGCAGTAGGAAGAGAGGTTGCAGTTGCGGGAAGTGGCACATCGACGTAGCAGAGCATACTGGCAAGAAGTTGCTGGCTACTCCGCAGCCTTACCTCTACCGGATAGATACCAGGAGGTTCGTTGACCCGTAGGGGTATACGCCAGTTACCGGCAGAATCGCTAAACCCACCACCAACGACTTGCCCGGCAAACAGGACAATCAGGCCCTGCAATGGCGGCGCATTACTACCACTAAGGACAACGGTTTGCTGCCGTGGACAGGACAGAGCTGCTGGTTGAGCATAGAGACGGTAGTCAAGAAAGAGGATAGCGCTGGCCGCAGCCAGTATAGCTATAAGGAGAGTAATTGGGTAGTAACGCTGCTTATGCATGGGGCGTGCTACAATGAATGTGGTGGGCGATAGTGGATTCGAACCACTGACCTCCACGATGTCAACGTGGCGCTCTAACCAACTGAGCTAATCGCCCGACGGTCAATATCGTATCATTGAATGCCTGCTCTGTCAAGCGCACATGAAAGATATGATAACACGCCTCGATCCCGAATTACAACATCTGCTGGCTCGTGCGGCCACCCTGGCAGCAGATGTTGACGCAACATTATGGCTAGTTGGCGGTGTGGTGCGCGATCTCTGGCTTGAGCTGCCGATTGGTCGTGACATTGATCTGGCTGTTGAGGGAGACCTCAATCAACTTGTCGCTCCTTTGGCGGATGCCTGGGATGGTACCATCACGGCGCGCCACCCGGCGTTTGGGACGGCGACGATCACCGTCGGGCACTGGGTGATCGATCTGGCACAGACGCGCACCGAACGTTATCCCAAACCCGCAATACTACCCGAAGTGCAGCCGGCACCACTAACGCAAGACCTTTACCGACGTGATTTCAGTATCAACGCCATGGCCGTCCAGATCATGGCCGACAGCGATCAGCTCTTACCGGCACCGCTCATTGACCCCCTGGGGGGCGTTGCCGATCTGGCAGCCCGCCGCCTGCGTCTCTTACACGATCAGAGCCTGCGCGATGATCCAACCCGTCTCTTGCGCGGGGTACGGTTAGCCGCACGCTTGCAACTGGCGCCCGATGCTGCGACAGCCACCCAGATCGCCGACGCACTGGAAGCAGATTACCTGGCCCTGCTCTCGCCTGAACGGATACAGACTGAACTCTGCCTGACCCTGGATGAACCCGATCCGGCTGCTGTGATTGCCCTGGCCGATCAATGGGGACTCACTCCTCATATCATCCCCGGCCTACACTGGACGCCGGCTCTGGCCGAGCGGCTGAGCCGCTATCGCCAGGACACCACTGGCGTAGCCAGACTGGCACCAGACGGATTGGTTATCGCCGGCCTCGTGCTCTACGACCTGAGCGACGATGAACTGACACAAGTCCTACATCGCTACCATCTTCCTGCACCGGCAAGGAACCTGATCCATGACCTGATCGCACTACGCCCGCACATCGCTACCATTGCCGCCACTGCCATTCCAAGTGCTATCGATGCGTTACTGCAACCCTATAGCGTAGCCGCGATTGCTGTGCTACACTACGCGACAGAAACGTCCATTCAACAAGTGGTATCACGATACTTACACGAATGGCGACCATTGCGCCCCCCACTCAACGGCGATGATCTGCGCCATTTAGGGGTGCCAACCGGCCCGCAAATCGGGCAACTTCTGCGCCGGCTGCGCGCAGCTACACTCGATGGCCTGATCACAGATCGCACGACTGCCGAACAATGGGTTCGCCAGCATCTGATCGATCCCTGATAGGTGAGAGAGGAAAAATCTGTGGATGCAATGCTGCAACTCTTGAAAGATCTGACCGAGGCTCCCGGCGCTTCTGGCTATGAGCGTCCGGTTCGTGAGGTCATGCGCCGGTATCTGGAGCCGGTCGGCGAGATTGAATTCGACCACCTGGGAGGAATTATTGCGCGTCGGGCAGGAGTCAGCGATGGTCCACGTATTGCGCTGGTTGCTCATCTCGACGAAATTGGCTTGCTGGTGACCCGAATCACCGATGATGGGTTTCTCAAATTTCAACCACTTGGGGGCTGGTGGGATCACGTGCTCTTAGGGATGCGGGTGGATGTGATTACCCGCCAGGGAGCCATTCCCGGCATGATCGGCGCCAAACCACCTCATATCCTTGGCAACGATGAGCGGAGTCGTCTCGTTGACAAGAAGGCGATGTACATTGACATTGGCGCTACGTCACGCGAGGAAGCTATTGCATGGGGGGTACGACCAGGAGACGCCGTTGTGCCATTCGGCCCACTTACCCCACTGCGCAATCCCGATCTGCTGATGGCTAAGGCGTTAGATAATCGCGTTGGTTGTGCGATTGTGGTTGAGACATTACGTCGCTTAGCCACCGAACACCATCCCAACATCGTCTTCGGGATCGGCAATGTTCAGGAAGAGGTAGGACTGCGCGGTGCCGCAACAACCACCTACATTGTCAAACCTGACATTGGCTTTGCCATTGATACAGCCATTGCCGGTGACACTCCTGGCATCGGCGCTGACGACGCTATGAGTCGGCTCGGTCAGGGGCCGGCGATGCTCTTGATCGATGGCTCACTCATTGCTCACTCGGCCTTGCGTCATCTCGTGATTGATGTGGCCGACGAGGAGGGTATTCCGCTGCAATTTGATTTGATGCCCGGCGGTGGTACAGATGGTGGCCGGATGCATCTCTTCGGCAGTGGTGTACCCACAGTCGTGCTTGGGCCACCGGTACGCTACATCCACTCCGCTTCAGCCATTGTGCATCGGCGTGATGTAGAGCAGACAGTACAGTTACTCCTGGCCCTGATCCGACGCCTGGATGACAAGACCGTTCAACGATTGCAATACGAGGCGTAAGTAACCAGTATGAATAGCGCGATTCGACTCCTTCAAGCCCGTCTACCACTCTGGCTGACAATACCGTTGCTATGCATAACACTTATCGCCGGTACGAGCAGCGGCATCTGGGTCGGGATATGGTTGAGTTCATCACAAAGCCAGAATACGGCCACCTGTCCCGAAACCGATACCATCTGCGCCGACTTTGCCGTCTTCTGGGAAGTATGGCAACTGGCGCGTGAACGGTACGTTGATCCGACGGCTGCCGATCCGGAACGGATGCTGGAAGGCGCGATTGACGGAATGGTAGCAACACTCGGCGATGAGGGGCATACACGCTTTTTGACAGCTGCTGAAGCCGCACTGTGGCAGGAATCGCTAAGTGGCGCATTTGAAGGAATCGGCATTTATGTTGGTGAACGTGATGGGTCATTGCTGGTACTGGCCCTGATTGAAGGGTCGCCCGCAGCCGCTGCCGGTTTACAACCGGGCGACCGGATTCTGGCTGTTGATGGCACCTCGGTTGCAGGCTGGTCGATTGATGAACTGGTAGCACGGGTGCGTGGCCCGGCAGGCACAGCGGTCACCCTAGAGGTGAGCCGTCGTGATGTTGACACGCTGCGGTTTACGATTACACGGGCCAGGATTACGGTGCCGAGCGTGAGCTGGGCACTCCTTCCCGACCAGATTGCTCTAATCCAGATAACGTCGTTTGACGAGCAGGCAGCGCACGGCTTGCGTAACGCACTCACTGAAGCGCAAGCCGCAGGCGCCGAGCGGATCATTCTCGATCTCCGCAATAATCCCGGTGGGCTGTTGAGCGCCTTACTCACCATTGCCGGCGAATTCTTACCAGCCGAAACACCGGTGTTAATCGAACGGAGTCGTGATGGCAGTCAGCGAATCAATGCCACGCGCACTGCCGGGATTGCCCAGGATATGCCGATGGTTGTCTTGATCAATGGTGGCTCGGCCAGTGCCGCCGAGATTCTGGCCGGGGCATTGCAAGATGCCGGTCGGGCAATCCTGGTGGGTGAGACAACGGTAGGTACCGGTACAGTGTTGACGCCTTTCCGGCTCAAAGATGGTGCCCAACTCCTGCTCGGCACCCAGGAGTGGCGTACACCGGCCGGGCGACAGATTCGTGGGGTTGGAATTACGCCTGATCGCATCGTTCCCCAACCCCTGGAAGCACCTATCCTGTCGCCTTCCAGTATTCGTAGCCTGAGTGCGAACGAACTGGCGACCATCGAGGATGTCCAGTTACTGGCAGCGATTGCCGTCTTCGACGAACGCTGAGCGATCACAAGCCGAATGAACGACGGATAGATTGCTCATTCCGTAGTGATGCTGTGACAGGCCGGATAGACGTACCTGATATGGCCTGTCAGCGACCAGAAGCCCCACCGTTCAGCGCGTCCACGCTGAACGGTGGGCGCTATGGCTGCACCCTCTGATATACGTAATCTATGCATTACCATAACTCGGATGATGCATAGCCCGCGTGCGGGAGCGAGCTGAGGTGGGGGCTGGTGAACCGGCGGGTTCAGAGCCAGTTGGTTAAAACCCTGCCTCAATTCGTGTCAGCCCCTATAGGGCTGGCCTGGCGGTGGGGAGCAGGTGCCGGGTGAACGCATGGCTAGCCCCAGCGGAGCTTTCACGTCGTGAGGGAGGGCCACTCAGGGTGGTAGACCGACAGGGCATAGGCGTCGTGCCGTGGGGCTTGGATGTGAGAGTATGGGTTCCACGTCTGCTGTGGTCGTGCGCAGCGGAAGAATCCGAACCCATTAGCACAAGCGGGTGTAACGTTTTGGCCCATATTCCGGTTATATATGTACCAGCCCATTTTCTTGTTCTTCAGCCGAGGAAGACACGATGAAGCAGCACCTGTGCACATTGTATTTGCTGACACCACCGCCGCCACCTGCACCGCCTGCACCACCACCAGATACTCCGGATCAGCAAGGATGGTGGGCAGAGGAACCATCTGAGCACGATGAACGGATACCAGCTTCAATTCCGTTCTGGCATCCGAAAGCAATCCGGCGTGCCCTACGACTGCCAATGGTGTGACAAAGCTGGAACGGGATAGCAGTTGGCTTTCATATCAACAGGCTCGATGAGAGCGAAGCAGGGAGACTGGATGTCATTCCGACTACACTGGCGGGTTGCAACCGCTCTTCTGGCACATTCCTGCGCGGCTCGATGGTTTGCGCCACTGATCGTATGCACCTTTGCCTATCACGCGGCAAGCTCCGCAGCGATCAGGTCAGGGGAGAAGACCGGCTTCAACCCGCCTGACTTAAAGCCTATCCGGAAACATATGGTATCATTATCCCAGATGAATCTATCGAAGGAGGCGGCAGATGAGCGAACAACCGGTTGCCGATGGGTGGTGCATTCCCGATGCGCTATGGGAACGGATTGCGCCCTTGCTGCCACCGCAGCGGACGTACCCCACGTGGAGCGCCCGCGCATGCCTGATCGCCAGGCGATGAATGCCATCTGCTTCATCCTCTGCACCGACGGTCAATGGTAGCCCCCCCCGCAGCCTGGGCGCGGCTAGCACCGCCCACGACCGGTTCCAGGCATGGCGGGACGCTGGTGTGTGAGCGGATGTGGCACACTGGACTACTCGCGTCTAATCAGCAGGGTGGGGTTGATTGGGCATGGCAGGCGCTGGACGGCGCGATGACGAACGTGCCGTTGGGGGGAGGGAACCGGTCGCACCCCGACCGACCGCAGGAACCGCGGCACCAACCGCAGCCTGCTGACCACTGGTTACGGTATGCCGCTCGCCAGCACGGTCGACGGGGCCAATCGGCACAACCGCCCGCTGGGGCAGCGCACCCTGGCCACAAGACCGATGGTGCGTCCCCAGCCGACGGACGCGCAGCCGCAGCACCGCTGCCTGGATACGGGCGACAATGCCGCCGCGATCCGCATGGTGGTTGCGGCCTGGGGCGACACCGCCCACATGCAGACGCGGGGGGGAAGCAACCGCTGCAAAGCAGCACATCCCGGCGTATCGCGCTCGACGATGGGTGGTGGAACGAACGCACGCTTGGCTCAATCGTTTCCGTCGGTTGTTGATCCGCTGGAAGAAGACGATCGAAACCTATTTGGCGATGCTTCATGGTACCTGTGCCTGGATCACCTGTCGTGCTGCCAGAGTTTTCGGATAGGCCTCTTATTTCATGAAAGCTGTGCGTTCGTGCTGCCAAGCTATCGCACATACGCACTAATGCTTTCCAATCGTCAACGATAGTGTCTCCTGCTTCCAGTCTGCTGGTATGAAAGCGAGGAGTTTTGGCAAACATCTTCAGTGTAATCATGCACCGGACGGGTTGCTGTGCCTGCTCGTCATCCGCGTATCGCACAGTGTGGTGTACGGCAACTATGATGCCGCAGCAGCCGTGCTCACGATCCGGTGTATGTCACGTCTGTGACCCTGCTGTTCACGAGGATGCAGTGTGTACTCGTCACGATCTTGTCAATAATGCGTTGAAATAGCTTCTAGGAGATGCTTTTTGAAATAGGTTCAAATCTTAACTGCGTAACTCCTGTGTAAAATAATAGATTTTACAGAACATATCCTTATGACATTTATGTCGAATCTCTATCGTCTCCGCCTCTTTGAAGTCACCGTTGACCCACTCCCGATCTCGGCTCTCAACCAATAATCAGTGATGCCATCGCTTCGCATAAGCAACGAATCATTTCATTGCTCATCACAACTTACACATCGTTTACCTGTATCATCGTGATGATAAGATGCGCATGTTCTACGAGCGAGCGGATATTGTCTACATTGATGATATGCCACTGGTTTACTGGGCTCGCCTGTTAGGCTATCCGGTGTTACGTGAACAGAGGGTAACGTATGTAGACTGGACTCAGCCATTGCTGGCAATGACTGCGGCTGAAGCATGGTGGTTGTTCTACCTCGGTGGTAAATCAGGGGTGGCTGCTCGTGCGGCTGACATCATATGCCAGCAATACCCGACACTTACCATTGCTACGCACCACGGCTATTTTCCGCCGGAAGAGAATGACACGATAGTAGCAACCATTGCCGCCTTTCAGCCACATATTTTGCTGGTTGGCATGGGGATGCCGTGTCAGGAACATTGGATACTGGACAATCTCGACAGACTTACAGCGAATGTTATTTTAACTGCTGGAGCATGCTTTGACTACATTGCTGGCGCAATTCCTACACCACCGCGATGGATGGGTCGTATGGGGTTAGAGTGGCTTTATCGCCTCATCAGCGAACCACGCCGCCTGGGGGAGCGGTATTTGATTGAGCCGTGGGCATTGCTACCACTAATGATTGCTGATGTACAAAGAGTGTTTCTGAAGAAGAAATAGGGTGTTTGATAGCGCAACTCAAGTTGCCATACATACTATGAGCAGGCTACAGATGCCAACTGCCAGAATGATAAAGTCTGACTTTACACACAACCTCCGCTTTCTCTGCTTACGAAATGTGCGTGTTTGTTAGCTCAACTCACGACTGTACGTCTCTCGCCTATGATGATTACTGAACACAGATCATCTTATGTTCTGGCGATATACCACGATGCGTGGTATTGTTCAAGATGTGAAATTAACCCGAGTTGCCACCTATGCTGTGAGCAGGCCACGTGAGGCTGATTGCCCAGGATGAACAGCACGACGCTGCGCATAACACGGTGCAGCGTAGCTGAACGGTATGAACCATATCGGGCAGCAACCAGTTCCCATCGACACGCTATGTCGCGTTGTAAGGTAGCGTCTCGAGTTATGCCCATCCTCTGTGTTCTCCATGCCTCTGTGGTGACAAGGGTAGCAACGTGGGTATATTATCCCTCACCACTATGACTATCTGATAGTATGACTCCTCGACCTCTTGTTTTTCTGTGACTGCCTGTGCTATACTTGCCTCGGCGTACCATGTGGTATGAAATTAGTACTATGCTCATGTCATAGGGCAAAGACGCGACCACGACACCTGGAAGTGTCTTTGCGTCAGGAGCCGGTATGC
>NZ_DAOTZQ010000070.1:0-68596 GCF_034434295.1 Chloroflexus sp. | reverse complement strand
CTGGATCGGTCGGGAACAAAGAGCAGAGTCTGTGACCGAACTCCTGGCAATCATCAAACTCTTCTTCAGCGACCACAAGCTCGCTATACGGAAATTTCGGGCCTGGATCGGCCAGGAGCGAGGCGCACTCATCTGGATATGGTTACTACGTTTTGGTGGCTTGATTCTGTTTACTATCTGGACATTCCTCCGCTTTGATGATTTAAATACCAATCAGCGTGCATATGGCACTCGTTTTGTGCTGTTCATGTACACGTTCCAGATAGGAACAGCTATTGGTGGTTTCCGAAAACCAGAGACATGGAAACGTCCGCAAGTTAAATTGCTACAAAACATTATCGAAACGCTTTTACTAAGCATGGCGATCTACTACCTTGGTTCAGCAGATGGTATTTTTTGGACATTGTACCTGATACCGATTTTAAGCGCAGTACGCTTTTTGCAACACCCTTACAGAACTGTGTCTATCCTGCTCACCCTGGGTAGTTCAGCAATCACCGGCCTGTTCGTTTACTATCCATCCCCCTTCGGCCTCTTTATCCCGCTCACGATCAATTTGCTGGGTTTTGCTATCATCTTCGTTACCCGTCGTACTAACCTGAATCCCGACGCGTTGATCGATCCGCGTTCAGAGGTTGCGCAGATTCTTGATCACTACCAGTCAGGCATCTGCATTATCGACCGCAAACGGCGGATTCAGTTTGTCAATGCCGGGTTGCGCCGGTACTTTGGTGAATGGCAAAACGGCAAAACCTGCTATCAGTACCTCGGCTGTGTGGGAGAAAATTGCACAGCCTGCCTGGCACCAGCCAGCGCAGCCAACAGCACTTTTCGCCACACAATGATTGATAGCAGTGGGCGCAAACACGACTTTGAGATTACTGTACATCATCTGGCCGAAGACAATTATGTGCTGATGTTTCTCGACCGTCCCCGGGCTGTTCAGCTTGAGCTATACGAACAGCTCCTGGATCGAATTGTGGAGCGTGATGATGGTGGTTTTAACGATGCTCTCAAACAGTTCCTGGATTCGATCCGCGAGCAGTTTTGCGCCGAGTCTGTGGCGATCTTTTGGTTACGCGATGGCCGGTTGGAACGGGACCTTGCCTGCGGACCGGTACTGTCATTTAGCGAGACGTATGAACCGGGACAGGGGATGACCGGTCTCACCCTGCTGACCCATCCCAATTCACGCTTTGGGTGCACCATACGGGTTAACAATCTCGATGAACACCCCAAAGTCCTGCAAACCAACGTATCGAGGTACCAGCAGGCATTACCGAGCGGCAAGGTGCGTCATCTGCTGGCGGTTCCGATCAACGGTCGCCGCCGCATCCTGGGGGTCATTCGGCTGGTCAATCATCTTGACAGGCAGACACTCGATCTCCATCCTAAAGGCTTTAACCGCGCCCATGAATTTGATCTGAACATCATTGCCGAACGCCTGGGTCGGGCACTCGAATACCGTGAACTATCGCGCAAGCAGGATCAACAACTGGCCGAGACACGCCGTTTTTATCGCATCTACGCCGCCAGTGCCGAGAAGCGAAATGTCTTCGAGACGATTGTCGAAGAGGCAATGGCCGCCTTCCCTGAAGCCAGTAAATGTGAAATTCGGCGACTGAATCGTTCTCAGCAAACATTAGAGTATGTGTATGCGCGTCATCGGCGCGGTTTTGATCATGGAAAGCTGCCAAGTCCAATTGCTGGCATCAATGCCCGCGCACTGCGCGAAGGTCGGATTCAGTTTGTGCCGGATACCGGCCAGGACGCTGATTTTATCCCAGGTACGGCACCCATCGGGGCCATGATGGTTGCGCCGCTGATCGGTCATCTGGGAATTGCCGGCATCCTCGCGCTTGACTACCCGTCGCCACGCCAGTTTACACCTGCCGAGCAAGAGCGTTTCTCGGCGTTCGCTACCCACGCCGCCCTGGCAGCCGAGGCGTTCTGGCGCAAAGAGCAAGAAGAACGCTTACGTGACCATATTCAGCGGATTGGTGAGAACATTAGCCACGGCGTTGAAGGGGTGTATCAAAATACACTCAACGCTTTGCGCGATCTGATCGGATATGACAGTGCCTCAATTCAAATTCGTTATGGTGACTATCTGAGAATAGAGAAGCATGATGGTTTCGCCGACCCGGATGCGCTTCAGCTTATTTCGTTCGATATCAACGACCAGCGGCTACCCAATCATTATGTTATGTTGTGGAATGAACCGTTGTGCGTAGCTGATGTCCGTCAGGATTATCCCCACTTCTACGAAGAGGCTGATCGCTATCAAAGCAATCATATTCGAAGCATCCTGTACATTCCGCTCATCGCTCACGGCCAATCGATTGGCATGATCGCATTGGATAGCCGAACGGTGAATTTTTACCGGTTCGGTGATAGCATCATCGGTATTCTAGTGGCGAGCGCTGCGGCATCAGCAATTGAAAATGCCCGCCTCATCGAGGCTCAAGAGAAACAACGGGTCAACTTAAGCCACCTGCTCAAGCAGAGCACCAGCCTGGTCGGTATCAACAATCAGTCAGCGCTGCTCGACACATATGCCCGGCTGGGCTTCCAGATGTTTGAATGCGAGCACTGCGCGATCTTGCTCTTTCCGGCCGGTGAGGAACCCACTATCGTCTCATCGTTGCGCCAGGAGCTTTCACCCGAATATGTCAATCTGGCAAGAAAGATCATGCACGAACCGGAGGTAGTTCACCTCAGCGGCGAGCACCTCACTGCCTGTTACGACCGCTACGGCTTGACCGATGATACATTTGATCACCTGCCGAGTGGGCGGAGTCGTTCGCTACTGGCTGCACCGCTCTGCCATAACCATCATCGGATTGGCGTAGTAGTGCTGGAAAATTATGCGTATGAACACGAAAACGGCTTCCCCGATACCACGAAAGACTTATTCGACCTCTTCCGACAACAGATTGTCCATAGCCTGGAGAGCGTCAATCTGCGCCAGAGTATCCGCGCTCAGTTAGGGATCGATGTTCACGACATGGTCAATTTTTTGCAGGGGGCTGTCATTTTCCCCAATAACAGGCTTATCAAACAACTGGAGCAAGGAAATGATTCTGATCGGGTCAGGCCCGCATTGCAACAGATCAACCGTGCCGTCCGCTATCTCTACCAGGAATTGCATCATATCCAGGACGATCTACGCGGTAAGGTAAATCTTGAACGTCCATTTCGCGAAATTCTCACCGAGCATATTGACTTTGTACAGGAACGGATCGGCCATTACGTAGATATCAGGCTTAATCTACCCGATCCCGTCAATCTACCCCCTGAAATCGCAACCATCCTGTTTCATATTTGCCGGGAAGCACTGGCCAATATCGCCAAACATGCCGGTTTGCAAGAGCGAACAGATGGCAAGGTCTGGATCGATCTGCACATGCAGGAAGCGACCTTCACTCTGTGTATCGCCGATAATGGGCGCGGGTTGCCTGCTGATCGCGACATTCACAACGCCGATCAGGCCTATGGCATTTATAGCATAAAGGAACGGGCAAAGCGCATTGGTGCTACTGTCAGCATTGGTAATCGTCCAGATGGAGGGGTGATGATTGTAGTGGAAGGTGTTCTGAAGTAGGAGTTGTTATGCGAGCAACCATCCGCGTCTTGATTGCCGACGACATCCTGCCTTTCGTCAAAGGCCTGAAGGAGATGCTTGCCGAATTGCCGACGATTGACTTGATCGGTGAGGCGTTTACCTCTACCGAGGCTGTCACGAAAGCCATCTCTCTGCGCCCCGATGTGATCATGATCGATCTGCACTGGAAAGAGGAACGTACCGGTGGCTTAAGTATGCGCCAGCATTACGAACGTGGTCTGGAAGCGATCCGGCGCATCAAGCAGCAAGCGCCGGAGGTGGCAGTACTGGCGATGACTGCCCATGCCGAATTGGTTGAACAGGCCCGTCGGCATGGGGCGGATGTGGCAGTGATGAAGGAGCAGCTCAACGATTTCGATCAGCTTGAACAACTTTTACACCATGCGATTGCGACAGTATGGTCTCCTCAGATTCGGCGTGATGCGTTCGAGCAATTGTCTGTGCGCGAACAGCAGATTCTGGAATTGATGGCAAAAGGATTAACCGATCAGGAGATCAGCATCCGGCTAGCCTGGGGAATTGGCGTCATCAAGCGTGATGTACAGGCGATCTTCGAGAAACTGCGCGTTCGTAGTCGAGCACACGCTGTTGCCAGAGGGTATGATCTCGGTCTCTTGCAGAAGGATAGTAGTTTCGATAGTAATGAGGCATAACCATCAGGGGTTGCCACATCGTCAGATTCCTCGCGGCGCAGCGGATGCGCCGCTTTTTCTGTGCATCGAAGGTTATTGCCACGCTGCCGAATCGCTACGGCCAGAAACTACCGGTAGGCACGCCTACGAACTGGGAGGAATATTGGCATTATGTTGAAGGATGCCTGTTTTGTCGCACCCATAGGGGTAAGTTTTGAACCTGCCCCTACAGGCACATGTGCCTGCTCATATTGCCAGCCAAGGGATGCAGCGAATGAAATGAGGGGGTAGCGAAAGGGTACGTCTCGCAGCGCGTGCCAGGCATTGTATGTTTTCAGGTTTGATGTCAATCCTGCCCTAACCTATTGTCTGACCGAGGCATGGTCAAACAACCCCAAATATTTTACCTCTGCTTGTGCAAAATTTCTCGCGTCATAGCATCTCTTCATGATGAATAAATGATCCGTTTGATGATCAAATATCGACCGATCATGAGTCTTCCGATTGATGACATAACTCTCAGGTGTACGTAGAATACTAGTAAGCAAATAATCATCAATTGAGTATAGAAGATAATAAAAAAAGGAGGTGAATAATAACCAGTTTTTAACATCATAGATGACTGACGGACACCTGCATGGCAGCACCGGCATAACCGAGTTAATCGGCTACTACCAACTGGTAAAGGAGGAGACCTATGGCGAGTATTCTCCATCCGAATCCCCCGCCCACGTTCCGTCGGCATCCACTGCGACGCTCCCCCAGGTGCCTCGCTTACGCCGCACTCTCCGGTGGCCTGCTCGCATTGGTAACCAAGACGGCAAAGCTGGGACCTGTGCCGACTATCTTCTTTGCCTTCGGTAGTATCTTTGTCTTCGTTACCGCAGTCGTGTTCGCGTTACGAGAGGCTCAGTTCACGCTCTCGATCACCCATGATCGGCTGATCATTAACGAGGGCTTTCTATTCAATCGGCGTCAGTTCATCGAGCGGATCTATGTCAGCCACTTGGCTTCGCATCAGAGCATGTTTGATAGGCTGCTTGATTGCGGCACCCTGACCATCACGGTTGGCGATAAAATCTTCACCTTCCCCGGTTTGACCTCGTACCGTCAGTTACTCAGAACCCTGGAGGAATCGTGATGAACTATCGGGCTATGGGACGATGGATCGGTCATCGCTTCGAGATCAAGCACCAACTGGCCCGTACCGCACATAGCATCGTCGATCTGGCATTCGACCACGAATGTGGCAAACCTGTCGTCATTAAGTGGTTGGCACCTACTGCCCGTAGCCTGTCACCGCGTGCCGCTGCCCGCATGTTCTTCCATGAGATTACGATGACGCGAGCCATCTCGGCGTTGTCGTCAAGTAATGACAAGCACCCGCGTTTTCCGCAGTTCATCACGATGGGCAGAATCAAAGACATACCAGCAAAATACTATTTCGTGATGAGCCATATTGCTGGTGAAACGCTGGCCCACATCCTTGCCGCTGGTCGTCCGCATGATGCTGTGCGCATCGCCCAGAGTCTCTGTCAGAGCGTGTACATCCTGCACGCGAACGGCATCATTCACGGTGATCTGCATCCGCAGAATATTATCGTTCACCCACGGGGTGACGTATCGCTAATCGATTTCGGCCTGAGCCGGTATCGTTACCAGACTATTGCCTATCTTGCCGGTATTGGCCGACCCGGTTACACACCGCCTGAACAATTGGCCGGCTATCCCATCGACGAGCGCAGCGATCTCTTTGCCCTCGGCCAGATCCTCCACGATCTGCTCGATATGAACAATCTGCCATCAACAACACGGCACCTGATCACACAGATGTGTCAACCGATCCTCGCGCAACGGCGCATGGACCTGACCGCGCTCCAAGCCGAGCTGGCCGACCTGTCATTCATCTCAGGGTACCAAGCGTTGCCCAAACGGTATCTGAACGTGCTCGCGGTGACCAGTGCGATTATCATTGCGCTCTTCTACCTGGCCTTTCTCTGGCGTTCGTGATGTCTGCCTCACCTCTCGTGCAGCGGATGTTCCTGCGCGTATAACTGCCGCATGCGCTCGATAGTTTGCCGAATCTGCGCGATCAACTCTGGCGGTTCGAGTACCTGACAATGATCGCGATAGCGCAAGAGTATCTGTTCAGCCTGCCAGAGATCACCGGTCTGAGCCGATACTTCTGCGCTACCATCATCGAGGTATGTCACCGTGCTTTGCGAAAACCACAGCGAAATATCCCGGTTGCGTGCAACCTGCGGTGAAAGTCGGTAGCGAATTGCCCATATCCGGCGTGTTGGCAGCTCTGGTGGTAAGGCCCGTCGTTCAACCTGGAGTGTACCGGGAATGATCCGATCAACGCGATAGGTTATGTATTGCCCAATCGTCACCTGCTGGGACGAATTGTAGCAATAGGCTTCAAGATACGTATGCCCATCGCGAACAAACAGCCGTATCGGGGCAACCCGGTGCGACTCAGGCTCATCACTGTAGTTCGAGCGGTACTGAAACTGCACAGCGTGACGACGCAGATTGCGTTGCAGGCGCATCAACAATTTCTGATCAACGGTTGTACTACTCTGGGGCAATTCAACCCGGAACGTAATCGGTTGCTGGATCGTTTGTCGTTGTTCATCAGGTAGCAGGGCAATAATATGCTCTAAGAGTGAACGTATCTGCAACCGGTTCGGCCAGCTTCCCTCGCTAAAGAACGAGACGAGAAAAGCCAGGGCTTCCATCTCCTCATCCGGCAGACTCAGTAACGTCAGGCGGCCAAAATCGGTCAGGATGTACCGGCCATCAAGCTGGCGCTTAAGTGTGCAACGAAACTCATTGCGAATAGCGTGGAAATCGTGACGAAGTGCAGTTAAGGCATTCGACGGGTAGACCGACTCACCAAAGACGCGACGCGCATCAGCAATCAACTCTTCAGGAAGGGCCGATCTCCGCCCAAGACGGCTGATCAGCCACAACCGACGCTGGACGGTCAGCGCTGAACTGCGTTTGCGGCCACGACCACGGCGCGGACGTTGAGTCGTCACAGTGACACCTCATTAAAACAGGGCAACGATTCCTTGGACGTATTATATACCTGGAGTTGCCGGATTGCGTAGCGACCCGAAAAACGGTTCGCTATAGCCACGGCTGATCATAGCAACCCGCCCGTCACTGGCAGAGAGTGCTGAATTCGGGGAATATCACTATACGCCGACCCTCTCTCCCCCGAACATGGCACTTTCCACTCCTCTCCCCCCTTTTCATTACCCACAATATCAAACCCGGTTTAGGAGAAGTCATCGCTCGTGATCACACCATCACGCTGGCGGCAACCTGAGCACAGCGACGGCGAACAACGCTTCTGTCACACACATCGTGATATGACGTGATATGACGTGCCGGTGTAGATGCAGTTTCCCGACTGGATTCCCCGTAGCGCATCGTTTGGAGTGCGGAAGCGTGGCTTCCGCACTCATCGTGCTCGCCGGCAGACGCAGATCACAGCGTTTATCCGTGTCGGCTCGTAACCCTGATGACGGTGATACGTGCGCGGGTGGAAGTCTGCCTCATTGGGAACGGCATTGGTGCCGCGTTAACAGCATCACAGAATGTTGTATCACATGGTGCCTCGGAATGATGTACGGTATCCATCAAGATGATATGACGCATCATACCGGCTATCACACGCGGCATATGGGGAATAAAAAGCCCCTGGTGGAAGAGAGCGGGAGTAGGGGGAGTTTGGTGAGGGCAACCCGCCTCCACGGGTGAATGGCCCTGGCGCACGCCCCTCCCCACTCTCTCAAATGGACGAGATAACTTCCTGAAACTTACTCCATCAGTGGAGGCAAATCCTGCCCGTAGCTGCGCTGTAGCGGCAGTTGGGGAATAAACAGCGCCAGGATCAGACCAATAACGGCGAGCCAGATTGCGTACCGGTAAATGGTGGTGACGCTGTCGGTAAAGGCATCTTTCAAAGCAGTACCAATCTGTTGGCCCAACGCACGACCTTCGGCCCGTGCCGTCTGTTCCGCTTCGTCCAAGCGGGCAAGTACCTGCGTGAGCGCCTGTTCGCGTGCAGCCGCCGGTAGTGTCTCTACCATCTCCAGCATCGCCTTCTGCTGCGCCGGCAATTGGGGATCGCTACGCAACGTTGCAATCGCTGCCGGATCGGCATCACGTAACGCACGCGTGATGAGATCTCGCCGCACGGCAAACTGTTCAGCAATGGCTTGCTCAATACGAACTGCCGGATCGACCACCTCACCACTCGCTCCCTCGCCCGCCCCCATACCGTTCCGCAACGCGCTGCTATCGAAACGGGCCGCCAGATCAGGCGGTAACTGGGCCTGAATTGGGGCCAGACTCGTGCTCAGGCTCGTCGTGAGCACACCGGTAAGCAGTGCGCCAAAGACTGCCGACCCCACCACCTGACCGATTTGCTGAAAAAACTGCCGGCTGGCAGTGGCCGCACCCAGATCGGTGCGCGGCACCGCGTTCTGCATTGCCAGATTGAGGATTGGCATTGATGGCCCCAGCCCCAAACCGAGCGCAATCATGCGTAGGCGCACCATCCAGATCGACGTGTCCGGTGTGAGCGTCGTCAGCCACCAGAGTGATCCGACAATGATCGCCATCCCGGCAATGATCACCCACTTATAGTTACCGGTGCGCTGCACGATTTGCGATGACACCATCGCCCCTACCACCAGACTCAGCGTCAGGGGAATAAGCGTCGTCCCGGCAGCCGTCGCACTCACTCCCAGCACATTCACCAGGTAGAGCGAGAGAAAGAAGATCGCCGCAAACAGAGTCGCTCCCACCGTCACCCCAATCAGCGCCGTTAGCGTAAAGGTGGGAATACGGAACAAATGCAACGGCAGAATCGGCGACTCGGCACGCCGTTCGATCAGGAGGAAGAGAACGAGGCCGACGGCACTGATGGCAAACATGCTCAGAATAAGGGGTGATGTCCACGGATAATCATTCTTGTCGAGCGTCAGGGCCAGCAAGAATGGGATCACGGTCAACAACAGGGTCGCGGCACCGGCATAATCAATGGCCGGCTTAAGCCCACTGTGCAGGCGTGGTAATTTGGCAACGATGAACCCAAGGGCGATCACACCCAGCGGGAGGTTAACGAAAAAGACCCAATGCCAGCTCAGATTGTCGGTTAAGAGACCACCGATGAATGGGCCAACCACACTCGACAACCCGAACACTGCACCGAACAACCCCATGTAGCGTGCCCGTTCTGCCGGCGCAAACAGATCGGCTGGGATTGCAAATGCCGTTGAGGTGAGGGCTGCCGCCCCGAAGCCCTGCAAGCCACGGAAGAAGACCAACTGTGTCATATCGGTGGCCAGCCCGCATAGCAGCGAACCGAGTAGAAAGACCGCGATCCCGAACAGCAGAACGTACTTGCGTCCGTAAATATCGGACAGCTTGCCATAGATCGGCACCATCGCCGTTGAGGCCAACAGATAGCTGGTTGAAACCCAGCCGATCAGTTCGATACCCTGCAAATCGGCGACGATGCGCGGAAGTGCGGTAGAAACAATCGTCTGATCCAGCGCCGAAAGAAACAGGCCCAGTAAGACACCGATCAAGATTAGCACCTTACTCCGTTGATCGAGCGTTGCAGCGTAGTCGATGCGGACAGTCGTAGCTGTCGGGGAAGAGGTTGTAGTTGCCATAGGTTCTGTATACACTCCTGTACAGTTATGACATGATTCGATCCCAAATCGGGCACAGGCAAAGCCAACCCCAAATACACACATACGTCGGGGTTAATACGTATCAAACGTGGCAAGTCGGCGAACCTAGGTGGTAGTCACAAGATTCCACTCGCGGCAGGCGGCGTGCAGCGCCTGACCCAACTGCGCGAGCAATTCGGGTGGTAACCGGCTGAGATGGCGGCTGGCCTCTTGCAATCTAATCTGGCGCGCTTCGGCGACTATCGCCTGCCCGGTTTCAGTGAGCGAAACCAGTTTCTGGCGTCGATCATGCGGTGCTTCATAGCGCTCAACCAGCCCATCCTGTACGAGCTGTTCGATCATCTGACTGGTCGTACCGAGAGTCAGATTGAGATGTTCACTCAAAGATGAAATAGTGGTTGTGCGCTGCCGTTGAATGTACATGAGCGAGACCAGACGCGGCATCGAGAGATTGGAGCGCTGCAGAAATTGCAGGAGCGTCTCCATGCTCTGGCCCATGAGTTCACTGTGTACAAGATTAAAGAGTTCAGCAACCTGTTCGGCGGTATAGGGCGGATCAAGTTCATGATACATGATTTGAACCTTCAAATAGTTTTGTTTATCAAACTATTTGGAGTATATAACCATTTTGTCGTTCTGTCAAGGGCTGTAGATGGCAAAGATGATCAGAAGTCTGTACTGGGGTATTTTGACGACCAAGGCATGGCGTTAGCCAATACGTTCCTACAGCGAGCGTGGTGTCAAGAGTGAACAATGCGACACCCCCACTCCTCTCACCGGGGGTGAGGAGCGGGGGCGGGGGTGAGGGAACCGGTTATCCAACCACACCCTCTAAACGGTCTTCCAGGTCGGCGTGTAGTTCACGCAGCCGTTCCAGGGTTGCCTCATCTGTCTGCCACATCCCTCTTGCATTCGCTTCCAGCAGACGCCCTACCATATTGCGCGCCGCTGCCGGGTTGAGAGCTTCAATCCGGGTTCGCATGGCATCGTCGAGCACGAAGGTCTGCGCTGCTTCGTCGTAGACCCACTGATCGACCGCGTCGGTAGTGGCACTCCACCCCAGCATGTAGGTAAAGCGGCTGGCAATCTCGGCGGCACCGTTGTGGCCGTGGCGTAGCATGCCCTCGTACCACTTCGGGTTGAGGAATTTCGTGCGGTATTCGATCCGCAGCGTCTGCTCCAGCGTTTGCAGTTTGGTCTCAGCTGTAAAACTCTCAACAAAATTGAGCGGTACGCGCTGACCGGTGGCCCGTTCGGCTGCTGCTTTTAAGGCACCTGAATAACCGTAGTAGTGCTGCATGTCGGTGAGACCGTATTCGACGCTGTCGATCTCCTGGGCTACTCGACTCACTGTGCCGAGCAAGGTACGTAAGACTTCGGGACGCGCCTCACCGTTTTGCCGTCCACCGAAGGCATATGCATTCCGCTTGATAAACAGCTCCTCAAGTTCTTCCCGTTTTTCCCAGGCACTGCCTTCAATCGCCTCGTCAACATCCGTTCCGTAGGTACCAGCGGCCTGGGTAAAGATGCGGGCGGTCGCCTGATCGAAGGTCTTCCCGGTAGCCATCATCTCTTGCACATGTTTGCGGATGTAGTTCATGGCCGGCGGTTCATCAGCCGACGCTGCCTCACGCACCAGGCGATCAAGCATATCCATGGTACCGGCAAAAATATCGCGGAAGATGCCGGAAGCGGTCATGAGCACATCGATCCGTGGCCGTCCCAGTTCAGCTAGCGGGATCAGGGTATAACGCCCCACTTTACCCTGACCATCTTTAACCGGTCGCGCTCCGATCAGGCCGAGGACAATCCCAATCGACTCGCCTTTGGTCTTGATCGCATCCAGCCCCCACAACACCTGGGCAATCGTCTCAGGGTACTGACCAGTCTCGGCGCGATGAGCAGCGATGAGCGCCTCGGCAATCTGGACACCGCGCTCATAGGCACTGTCTGTCGGCACACGGAACGGATCAAGACTGTGGATGTTACGTCCGGTCGGCAACACTGTCACACCATCGCGAATGATGTCACCGCCGGGTGCTGCCGGAATGTAGCGTCCGGCCAGCCCACGCACCAGAAAATCCAGCTCCTGCGTGTTGTCGCGCAATGCAGCCAGCAATGCCCGCCCATGCTGCACCAGACCGGTGACCTCCGCCGCTGGCAGGCCAAAGGTCTGCGCGGCCCGTTCTGGGGACATCTGACCGAAGACAGTCTGCTGCACCAGTTCTGTGCAGCGGGCTTCAATCTCTTCGCGCAAGGCCAATGCAGTTGCATCACCCTGGCGCACCTGTGCCAATAATTCGTTGTAGCGCAAACCGGGCCGCCGTGCCGACAACAGCAGATCGGCCAGACCGGGCAGCTCGCCCCGCGGCACCTTCAGCGTTTCGACGATTAGCGTAAGCTGTTCTTCCGGTGGTGGTGCGCTACCCAGCACGTGCAGCCGATCCGTGATCATGGTGGTTGCCAGATCGCGCAGATACGCATACGCACGCGACGCAAAACGGCTGAATGGTTCATCGGGCTGGCGCACCAAGTCCTGATCCAGATTGAGCAGAGCGATCTTTTGCATAATCGCTACCGCTTCGGGACTTTGATCGTCATCGGCCAGCGCTGCCGGACGCTCGCGATATTCAGTCAGCAGGTCTTGCAGAGCCTGCAATTCGCGGTACAACCCGGCACGACCATACGGCGGGATGGCGTGACCGATGATCGTGCTGTAGCCGCGACGCTTGGCAATATTGGCTTCGGCAGGGTTATTGATGGGATAGACGTAGAAATTGGGCACCTCACCCAACAACACATCAGGCCAGCAGCGGTCGGTCACACCCAGTTGCACGCCGGGCATCCACTCGGCGGTACCGTGCATACCGAGATGGATAATCGCATCGGCTCCGAACTGCTCGCTGAGATAGCGGTAGAAGAGCGCGTATTGATGGTGCGGTGTATTTTCCTTGTCGAAGAGCAGACGCATCGGATCACCGGGCATCCCGATCACCGGTTGCACACCGATAAAGATATTCCCAATCTGGGTACCGGCCAGCCGCACCTTATCGCGTCCGAGCGGCGCAATATCACCGGGAAATTCACCCCACCGTGCGTTGATCCGCTCTTGATCGATAGGCCGGAGCCAGCGATAAAAATCCTGGCGGTCGGCGCTGGTTCCAATCACCACCGGCGGATGGCCGGGTGGCAGTGGCTGATCGCTCACCAGACCCTCAAGGCAGCGGGCAAAGACAGCCGGATCGCGGGGGTAACGGCCTACATCGTACCCTTCAGCCGCCAGCCGGTCGAGGAGCGCAATCAGACTGGCCGGCACATCGAGCAGGGCAGCCGTAGCCACCTTCCCCTGGCCTGGCGGATAGTTGTAGACGATGATTGCCACCTTCTTGTCCCGGTTCGCTTTCTTGCGCAGCCGGACAAACCCACGGGCCATGCGGGCCAGCCGCTCAAGACGATCCGGAACAGTCGTGATTGTACTACCCCGCATTCCGCCGAGCACAACCGGGGCGACTGCCCCATCCATCTCCGGCAAGCTGAAGAGGAACGTACTCTGCAACGGCCCTACGCCACGCTCACGCCAGTCATCTTCATCCTGCACGAACAGTGGTTGAGCCACGATATAGGGGGTATCGAGTTTACTCAACAACTCGCGAGCCACATCAACCGTTAACCCGGCTTTGGTCGAACCGGCAGGCCCACCAACGAGGGGAAAGCCCATCGTGTTGATCACCAGATCAACCTTCATATGGCTTAGCCACTCGCGTACCACGATATGGCTCTCGATACCCATCACAAAAATTGGCAACACGCGCAATCCGGCGGCTTCCAGAGCACGCACAATTTTATAATGATAGTCGGCGCCAGACAGGATATGAGCACGAAATGACAGCACGGCCACTGTGCCGAGCGGCGGCGGCACATCTTTGCGCACCCGATTGCGCTCCTTCTCCCAGCGCTCGTACTCGGCAGGACTGGCAAAGAGGCGCGGCGCATCGGGGTGGGCAAAGCCCATATTCGGCATCTCAACGACGGGGTCAACCCGCAAATGGCTCCTCCCGCCATACTCGCGCAAGATCAGCTTGAACATATTGGCGGCATTCGCCACACTGCGATGGTTCCAGTAGTTATTGACATTCGTCCAGTTACGAAAATCGTTCAGACGTTTACCGGGCAAGAAATTGATCAGTTTAGACGTGATTTTTTGCAATTTGACGTAGCCGTAGAATGCATCTTCCTCACGCCCACCAACCAGCAGTCGGGCAATATTCTGTACGGGCTTTGGCATGCCTTTGCCGGCTTTAAGGTTGTAAGAACCAACCTTATTCAAGCGCATCACTTCGGGTAAGCCCTCGAACGAAAAGACGATCGGCGGATCGTGACGTTCAACCATCGGCACCAGCACCTCTGCCGTTTCGTTGAGGGTGATCAGCGAGAGAATCAGACACTGACAGCGGGCAATCGCCGATTCTACCTCTGCCGTGCGGTTCGTCACGTCGCGATCTTCAAAGATATGTAAGCGGAATTCGGGAACTTCTTTACGTACTTCGGCTTCAGCACGATGGAAGAAATCCTGGCTGTAGCGCTGCAAGCCGAGCACCATCACAAACTCAAGTGGCTGGCTCATAGCTCCATTGCTCCTTGCCCTTCAACAGATGACCTGAACATATTATGCAATCGTATGACCTAAAATACAATCTGAACAGAAAATTAACAAAGCCTGTGCATATAAGCAAAGATACTTGTGGCGAGCATTACACCAGCAGTGGGAAATGGTTGTCACCGACCTGACGCAGATGGGCATGCCCAACGGTGAGGAGGCCATCAACAGAGTAACCGTGAGGAGTTCACCCGGATCTTGATCGGTCAGCAGGCCGGACGAGGCGCAGGTAAAGAGGAAGCTCCCGTTTTGCGGGACGCCTGCCAAGGGCATTTCGACTGCCTGACTGTGGGTCGCCAGGCAGCAGATTCGTTGGGGAAGCGGTTTCGCCACAAACGACAGATGTGATCAGTCACCGTATTCCATCACCGTACCCAGAAAACGCAGCGCCTCCTGTTCAGTGGCAAACAACCCGATGCCGCTGACAAAACGTACCAGCGGCGCAAATATAAGGAGATGATGCTCAGAGACAATAAAGGCAATCCGGCCAAGATGCTTATGGTGAACGATGGCCTCGGTACGCTGCCGTGCGCCGCGATCCGCGCCAGAGATACGACGACCATCGACCAGCAAATCTGTCGGCTTTGGACACTGATCGAGCAAGCGCCACATTTCGTGATAATACCGTTCCGCTTCGGCCAGGTGCAGATGTTCTTCCATCACCACCCAGATCAGATCGTGGGCACGGCGACGAATGCGGTAAGGCATAACATGCTCCCTTTTTCATTATTTGCAATCTTTTGCACATTATACATATTTTTGCTGTATATGTCTAGCGAAAAGGTTTGTGAATTTCCCACGACTCACATCAAACCTTGACCTATAGGTGCATCATCGGCGCTGGTATGCCCTCGAAGCGCACGCTGCCTCCGCCCCCCCAACCTACCCCGCCCCGCAGTGGATGTGGCCAGAGACGTAGCACAAACCAGTACCACCGCACGACAGCGGGAGTCATCCTGTACCGGTGTTCCCGCCTCCAGCGGGGGCGGGTGAGGGTGGTGGCGTCCTCCCCAAACCCTGCAAAGACAGACGGAATGTATGAGCCACAGGAATGTCTACCGTTTCATGCCAAATCTTGCTCGACAATGTGCATTGTTTGGATGTAATCCTTTTGCAGAAGCGGTTACCGCGTGTGCTCCTGGCGAGTCACTCGTGGATTGTCGTTGGCGTCATAGGGAGACGGCATGTCGTGCCCCTGCGGGCGTCCAGCGGTACATCATTCAGTGCAGTACCAGCGTAGGGGCGACGCATGCGTCGCCCCTACACATGTGTTGCCCCGTGTCGCCTCCTGAAGGGGGCGGGTTCAGAATCCGCCCTTACAGTGTCACATACAGAGGGAGGGCGAGCACCGTCGTCAGAGGGCTGCTGAAATACTGTTCTACCGACGCTCGTGCGCTGGGTTCAGGTGTGTATAACGACGCAACACGTGCATCATTAGCATGTCTATTGTTGACGATCATCCACGGCGCTGCTATAATCGCCGCTACAATCAATCTTGAGAGACGCTCTGCGACCGTGAGGAGAGGCTTGTTCTTATGGGTTTCTTTGACTACTTCATGACTGTTAGCCCTCAATTTGGCTCATATGCGTGGACTTTCTTTATTGTGCAGATTCTTTTGGTCGCGAGCGGCGCCTACTTTATCTGGCTACACACGGAGCGAAACGTTGCACGAGCAACCTTTTTTCGCCAACTGGGGATCGCCCTGCTGATTGTAGGTGGGTTTGGTGTGGCATTGGGCGTGGCCCGTATGCTCAACGTGCCCACATTTAATCAGCGCTTTTGGTTTTACATTCAGCTCGTGATCGAGTTGATTTTGGGCGGTTACGTCGTATACTACATGCGTAATGTCTTGCCCGAACTCGCACGCAATGTGCGTACCCGCACCCCGGCACCACGCCAGAATCCAGCCGCCGCTGCACCGGCTACACCACGTCCGGTTGCTACGACCGGTCGCCGTGAAGCCCGTCGCGAACGCAAACGCAAGAGCAAGTAGGGTTTACACCAGACACAAACAGCATGCGACGTACCGTTCCGGTACGTCGCATATTTCTTATGTCGATGCTTCAACGGCGCTTACCATGTCGCCGGGACGGTCAATGCCTGGCGCAGGAGCCGGTGATATTCAGTGCGCGGTATCTCGATGGCACCAAATTGCAGCATGTGCGTCCCAGTGAGGAATTGTGAGTCGAGAAGCACAAAACCACCACAGCGCAAACGTTCAACGAGGTGCACCAGGGCGACTTTGCTGGCATCGCGCATGCGATGAAACATGCTCTCACCGGCAAAGAGACCGCCAAGCGCTACCCCGTACAGCCCCCCGACCAGGTGGCTGTCGCGCCAGCATTCCACACTGTGCGCGTATCCCAGACGGTGTAATTCGGTGTACGCACGAATGATCTCCGGCGAAATCCAGGTTGTTTCACGGCCCGGCGCCGGGGCAGCACATGCTTCAATCACGTCTGCAAAGGCCTCATCAAACGTCACGGTATAGACCCCTGTGCGCACGGTGCGCACCAGCCGTCGCGGAACATGAAACCGTTCGTCGAGCGGAATAATCGCCCGCCGAATCGGCTCGTACCAGCCAATCTCGCCACGTGCGTCTGCCATTGGGAAGATGCCCTGCGCGTAGGCAGACAAGAGCAATTCTGGAGTAAGTACGGTTTTGCTCATCGCCAGCGATCCAAGCGATTAAGCGCACTACTGATGATGTAGACACACCAGCCAAGTAGGGCGAGGGTTAAGATCAGCCCGATCCGTCCAGGCCACTCACCATCTGGCAGCAAGCGCCCGATAAGGAGCGGCGCACCGATGACGCCGTAGATCAGGACGCTGAACAGGGTCGGCATCGGCAAAATGGCGACTGCCATACTTGGCCACGAATAGTTCTGTACGGTGAGAAAGACGTAACAGAGACCGTAGCTAATGGTTGCACTCATCAGCGCGGCGAGCAGCTCCACGCGCACACCAAAGGGAAGTGTCTGCAAAAGTAGTGGCGGGGTCGCTGGCCGCAGGTTGAGGATGCTGATGAGCAACTGAAAACTTACAAATACAGCAAACGTGAAGAGACCACTGCCCAGCCCTGGTGTCCACCAGCGGTACAGGTAAAGGCCAACGATGATCAGGGCCGGTAACGGATCGGGCCATGCTGCCGGTAGTGAGCGGATCGGATCAAAGGGTGTCGCGAGGGCTGCGATGAGCGATCCGAGGCCAGGCACAGTCTGGAGTGTGTAGAGCAATCGCCACACTGGATCGAGCCAGGCACTCAGTTGACTCGCCAGCAGCGCCAGAATGTACAATGGGTTGCGCTGCTGCCACCAGAGCCATCCCGCCACAGCGTAGAATACAAGGGTTACGATAAGCGCGAACAGAACTCCCACTCCTTGCACGCCATCACACAACAGCGCACGCTACTACACCCAATGATATTCACGTACCTGACCATCCTCAATCGTGAAGAGTTGGTCGGTCAAGCCATTGTCACGCTGAGCAGCATCGAGCTGAATCTGGTGCGCAACGCTGGTGAGAATGCTTTCGTCGGCATCGCTGAAGGCGATGAGAAAATCGCGATTGGGAATGCCGATCACCATCGTTCCCGGAAAGTGGGGTTGCCAGCTTGCCAGGAGATTGGGCAGTAAGATGCGGGTAGCATCATACCCATCTTGCGAATTGGCGATAATCAGGCGCTGTGCCCCTTCTCCCGTCACCAGAAACCTGGCCCGCTCCTGAGTGCGGGCAGCCAGGTTGGTCAGCGCTTGCTCGTGAAGCACATGCTCGCCAATTCCCCACCGTTCGAGATGCCGTTCGTTGATGTACGCCACCGTCTGCGGTTCGTCGATGACGTAGGTGATGATGAGATCGGCAAGAAATGGACGATACGCCAGCATCGGCAATTTTTTCTCGAAGACGGCGTTGAGGAGCACAATCGGCTTGAGCATGGGCAGCACGCGCTGCGCTACTTCACTAAATGTTTTCGCTTCACGAGCAGGTAGCTGTTCATACAGAACACGGAGCAGCGTCGCATACACCAGATCAAAGTGCTCTGGAGCCTGCGTGTAGGCATTGTAAAAGGGTTTTATGTCGATCCGCAACCGACGCTGACCGGCGCGAACCTGGATCACCTCCCCTTCACGACCGAGAAAGTCGATGGCAGGTTCGCCCTGCAATCGCTGTTCGACTTCGATAACAAATTCAGCACAACTTAGCGGAGACTGCCCGCTCATAGATCACTATCCTTTACATTGATCACATCGAGGCTATGCTGCCAGACATCATGTAGAGTTGTCACCGGCACGTTGATCAGGGGACGTTCCTGCCACTCGATCTGTAACGCTGGTATGGCAGTCACTACACCCAGACGCACGAGCGGCAGGCCGGCGAACATGGCCTCGAACGCTGCTCCATGGGCTGGATCAACTGCAATTAAGAATCGACTTGGGGTTTCGCTAAACAGGGCCGTAATCGGATCAACATCCAGCTTATCAAGCACGAGATGCAGACCAAGTTCACCGGCAATCGCCATCTCGGCAGCGGCTACTGCCAGTCCACCCTCGCTGAGATCGTGGCAGGCGCGTACCAGACCGGCACGGATTGCTCGATGCAGAGTACGGAACGTCGTGCGTGCTGCCACCAGATCAACTTTCGGTAAGGCGCCAACATCGTCGATCATGCCGACTGCTGCCAGATGACTGCCGGCAAATTCAGAGCGGGTGGTACCGAGGAGGTAGATGACATCACCGGGCTGCTTTACGTCCATTGTGACACACTGTCGGATATCCGGTACCTCGGCCAGCGCCGAGATCAGAAGGGTTGGCGGGATGGCAACCCGGCGGCCTTCGGCGTCACGATATTCGTTGTTGAGTGAGTCTTTCCCGCTGATGAAGGGGGTACCGAAGGCAACGGCACCGTCGTAGCAGGCAGCGGCTGCCCGTACCAGGCCGGCCATGCGATCAGGTTGCTTTGGATCACCCCAGCAGAAGTTGTCGAGAATGGCCGTCCGGTCAGGATCGCCCCCCACTGCGACAACATTTCGTAGCGCCTCGTCGATAGCAGCCAGGGCCATCCAGTAGGGATCGTGTCGTCCGTAGCGCGGGCAGATACCAAAGCCTAGCGCCAGGCCGGCTGTCTCACCGGGGAGCGGCTGAAGGACGGTGGCATCGGAAGGCCCGGCCAGGCTGACACCAACCAGCGGTTTGATAACCGTACCACCACCGACTTCGTGATCGTAGGTTCGGATGATGCGCTCTTTAGAGGCGATTGAAGGATGGGCGAGGAGGGCCAACAGAGCCTGTTCTGGATCGATGTTGGTCAGTTGTGGTGATTGACGCAATGCCGGTGAAGGCTGCCATACGGCATTGAGCACCCGTTGTGGGCGGCCTTCGTGGAGGAAGTGCATATCGAGATCGACGACTGCCAGATCGCGATAGAAAACGCGCAGCCGCTTATCGTCGGTGAATCGGCCAATCGGGGTCGCTTCCACTTCCTCAGCCGTACACAGGGTGAGCAGAGCGATCAGACGGTCGGGCGGTACTGCCAGCACCATCCGCTCTTGCGCCTCGGAAAGCCAGATTTCCCACGGTTGCAAACCGGCATACTTGCACGGTACATGTTCGAGATGCACCTCAGCGCCCAGTTCCGCCCCCATTTCACCAACTGCGGACGATAAACCACCTGCACCACAATCGGTAATTGCTGAATAGAGACCGGCATCACGTGCCTGCAAGAGCACATCCAGCATTTTCTTTTCGGTGATCGGGTCACCAATCTGCACCGCACTACCCACCTCACTGGCAGTCGTGTGCGTCAGTTCGATGCTGGAGAAGGTTGCACCGTGGATCCCATCACGCCCGGTGCGTCCACCCATGACCACAATGATGTCTCCCGGATGCACATTTCGCGGGTGGAGGCCACGCGGGGCAAGGCCAACCGTGCCACAGTAGACCAATGGATTGGCGGTGTAACCGGGATCGAACAGCACTGCACCGCCGACAGTCGGAATACCGAGTTTATTTCCGTAGTCACGAATCCCGGCGACCACTCCACTGGCGATCCGGCGCGGATGGAGCACACCCGCCGGTGGCGGCGGTGCGTCGGGCATACCGAAACAGAGCACGTCAATATTGGCAATCGGTCGTGCCGAAACTCCCAGTACATCGCGAATGACGCCACCCACACCGGTATTTGCGCCACCAAATGGTTCGAGCGCACTGGGATGGTTGTGGGTCTCGACCTTGTACGAAACTTCGTGCCGATCCCCAAACGCCAGAATGCCGGCGTTATCAACAAATGCACTCAACACCCATTCGTCCTGACGTCTGGAGAGTACCTCTTGGGTTGCCCTCATCAGAAAGGTGCGGATGAGGCTATCGATGGTGCAGTTGCCGGCAGCAAGCCGGGTGAGCATCGGGTAATGCTCGCTATCAACCGATAGATCTAGATCTTCTGGTGGTTGAGAATACTGCACGCGGGCCTTGAACGTCTTGTGGGAACAGTGTTCACTCCAGGTCTGGGCAATCGTCTCAAGTTCACCATCGGTCGGATCACGGCCCTGAGCGGTGAAATAGGCTTGAATCGCCCGCATCTCGGCCAGATCAAGCGCCAGCACACCGCGCTGACTAATTGCCATCAACTCATCATCATCAGCAGCACGGAGAGGAACCATCGCCACGTGCGGGGTAGTGGGATGTGGCTCGGCGACCAGCAGTGCATAAAAAGCGGCCCGTGCCGTCGCCTGGGCACCGGGATGGTAGGCGATAGTGGTTTGGACAACATCAATCGCGAGATCCGCCGCTGCCTGCACGGGATCGGTCGTCGCCGGCAAAATATACCGGCGCAATGAGCGGGCATGCTCCAGACTGCGGATGCCCAGCCGACGCGCCCCTTCAACTACACTCTCACCTTCACTATCGGTTACACCAGGACGATAGGCAACTTCCATCACTAACGCATCAGTTGGCGGTAGAAACGGATCGATAAGCGCCTGACCATCTTCGACAACTTGCCAGTGAACCTGTTGCACCACCGGATCGTGCAATAGTTGATCGGCTAACGACGTCACTGCTGATGGCGTAAGTTCAGCGCCGGCCAGCAGATAGAGCTGTTGTGGTGATCTGTTGGCAGATGACGCCACCGTAACCAGATAGAGCGGCATAACTTCTCCAGCGTCGTGTCATGTGAATGCGCAATGTCCCGCATTGGTAACTTTTGCGCATCTCTATCGTTTATAATCTTGAGTATACCATCTTCTCTCGCCTGTTTTGCAACATGGAGAACGCTATGCTGGATATACGGCGGACAATATACACGTTGATTGGTCTGCTCCTGACATTCATACCGGCCAGCGCTATCGCCCAACCGACGGCCAGTCTGAGCGGGATTATTACCTATCGCGAGCAGATTACACTGCCTGCTGATGCACTGGTAACGCTTCAGATTGCTGAGGTGACATCACAGGGAACCGGTGGGCGGGTGGTGGTTGAACAGACATTCACGACGAATGGCGCCCAACCACCGTTTCGCTTCAATCTGGCCTACAATCCGACACTGATCGACGCAGGGCGGGTCTATACGTTGCAAGGCCGGATTCAATCCGGCGGACGCACGCTGTTCTCGACCAACACGCTCATTCCGGTCATTACCGGTAATGCTCCGCGTACTGATATTCAGGTGGTGATGGCAGCCACCGCCAGTACCAGCCTGCCTGCTGCCGGCAGTGAATTATGGCTGATCGGGGTGGCATTGGGTGTAGGATGCCTGGGCATCATCGTGCGCAGTATCCGCCGTAGCACGCGATAAGATGCGGACTATCACGGCTCCCACACGATAAGTGCGGCGTGCGGCATATTACTATCACGGATATGGTTGTAGATAATACCACGCACCGTAAACCCATTCCGTAACTGCGGGGTGAGCGTCGGATCGGTCAAGCACCCTGCCACAACCGCATCCACATACTCTTCGACCGTCATCTGGTCACGATAGGCAGCGTAGCCGGGCAGCATGCCACCGGCGACCATACCTTTCAGGCCGAGATGCCGAATGAGTGCTTTGCGCGCATCGTACAACATTCGGCTGATACCGCGCCCCCGGTAATCGGGATGCACACTCATATCGGCGCCATACAGCCATTCACCTGTCGGATCGTGGTTGCCAAAATTGCCGTGATCAACGATCTCTTCAAACGTGTGGTGATGAAAGACTTTTGCGCCGCTGATACGAAAGGTGCTACTCTGCCCGACGACGCGATCACCATCGAGGGCCACGTGTTGCCCTTCGGGAAACAGGCGTAAATGATTGGCAAAGTTCTCGGCGTCAAAGTGATCGTCGGGATGCAGATGAGGAAAACAGACTTGTTGGTGAATAACCAACTGCGGAATATGTTCAGGTCTGGTCTGAACAACAACAATTGTCATAAGCTATTCTCCTTTGGAATAACCCACGTTGCCACCTACGCTGTGAACAGGTCACGTGAAGCTGACTTCAGGGATGAACAGCAAGACGCTACACACAACACCATGCACCGTAACTGTATGAGCGATTTGGGTAGCAGCCAGTTTTTATAGACGCGCTACGTGATGCCTCAACGTAGCAACTCGGGTTATACCCATTATCTGTGTACTCCGTGCCTCTGTGGTGACAAAGGTAGCAACTTGGGTTTAGAATGAGGCAGCACGTAATGGCAGCGAGAGCGCAGTGTTCCTGCACGCTCACCCTTTACGGCTGCCTCAATGCTGGTCAGTGGCGCATCGCCCCTATCAGCACCTCTAACCCTTCATCGAGCTGATCATCAGTGATAACAAGTGGTACCAGCAAGCGGATACAGTTCACATACAGACCGGCCCGCATCGCCAGCACCCCACGTTCAAGCGCACGCCCCAGGATCGCCAGCACCTCTTCGGCGGCGGCTGGAGTTCGTTTGCGGCGATCCTTGACCAGCTCGATCCCGATCATTGCGCCCAGACCACGAACATCACCAACCAGTGGATCGAGAGAATCATCGGCCAGCAATGGTTCAAATCTGGCCCGAATCTGTTGGCCGATCACCTTTGCCCTTTCCAGCAAGCGCTCGCGTTCAATCAGATCGATAGTGGCCAGCGCCGCGACACAGGCGAGCGGATTGCCGCCATAGGTACCACCGACGCCGCCGTAATGGGCGCAATCCATAATGCGGGCACGACCAATCGTGGCAGCCAGTGGCATACCGGCAGCGATGCTCTTGGCCGCTACGATGATGTCAGGTTCAACGCCAAACTGCTCAATCGCAAAGAGCGTACCGGTACGACCAAAACCACTCTGCACTTCATCGACAATCAACAGTGAGCCGTTGCGCGTGCAAAATTCGCGTAAGCGCCGCATAAATTCGACCGGCACCGGGATAAAGCCACCTTCACCCTGCACCGGTTCAATCAAGACCGCAGCCACCGTTTCGGGATCGACACCGGCAATCTGCATGCGTTCAAATGCGGCCCAGCACTGCTCAACTGCCTCTGCCTCACTCATGCCCATCCGGTAGGCGTAAGGAAAAGGTGCGCGGTAAATCTCTGGGGCAAACGGGCCGAATTTCTTTTTGAAGTAGGTGCGGGACGTGAGCGAAAGCGTGAGCAATGTTCGCCCGTGGTACGCGCCATCAAACACGATAATGGCAGGCCGCCCGGTCGCAGCGCGGGCAAATTTGATCGCATTTTCCACCCCTTCGGCACCCGAATTTGATAGTAACGTCTTGCACGGCTCGCTGATTGGCACCAGCGCATTTAACCGCTCGCAGAGGGCAACATACGGTTCATAAGTGCCAACTAACGCCGAAAGGTGGATCAACTGTTCGGCCTGAGCCTGAACCGCCTGAACCACTTCGGGAGGACAGTGGCCGACGGCGAGCGTCCCAATCCCGCTGACAAAATCGATCAGGGTATTGCCATCAACATCAGTCACCAGCGCACCCTGGCCGGAGGCAATCGCTATTGGAGTTGCCCGCCCCAAACCGGCAACCACCGCCGCATCACGCCGCGCCAGTAATGCGCGCGAACGCGGGCCGGGTATTTCAGTGACAAGACGAATGTGGCGCACAGCAGGCGCAGTCATGATGGTCACTCCTTTGTGTATTTGCTGCCACAACTGATACCGGTCATTATAATACGAAATGCTGATGGTTGGCGAACTGGGGGGGACAGGAGAACACATTCCAGGCTCATAAGAGTGGCGATCAGTGAAGAGGAACACGGATACACGCGAATGACGCGAACCGGCGCGGATGGGGGTGAGGATGTGAGCTATCCACGAGTATCCGCCCAATCCGCGCATATCTGTGTGCATCCGCGTAGTCGCCCATAGGTTTTAGTTCAAGTTCATACACCACTGAAAGGTACTTGAAGTGCTCGTGTCAACTCAAGGCTTAATGCGCTGCACAACCGCGCACACCTGCGCTACCTGTTGCGGGTGACCGATCACGACCGGCGTTGGCAGACGAATCGTTTGCAGCAGTGTCATCCAGTCGGGCAAGGTTCCTTCCAGCGGACAAACCACCCCACCGGCTGACTGTACTATCACCCACCCGGCAGCAACATCCCACACCTTTGCTTTACCGATAATAGCGGCCTTCGCCTGACCACGGGCCACGTAACAACAATCGGCGGCAACCGATCCCAGCACCCGTACTTTACCGGGGTAGTGGATGGTATACGCCCGATGGAAAGTTGAAGGAATGGCAATCCAATCGTTGGGACCGGGCGGTTGGGGAGGCGCAACCTGGATCGGCACATCATTATTCCAGAACGCCTGACTACCGGCAAGCGCCCAATAACAATCGCCCAAGACCGGCAGATAAATTACACCGGCCTGCGGCTCACCATGCCGCAGAATACCGATAGAGACGGCCCACATCGGTAGTCCCGACACAAATGAACTGGTGCCGTCAATCGGATCGATAACCCAGATATACTCACGGTCGAGACCAACCGGATCGCGCTCCTCGCCCAACACACCATGATCGGGAAAGTGAGCGTGAATTGCAGCGCGTAACCAATCCTCAATCGCACGATCTGCCGCCGTTACCAGACTCTTGTCGAGTTTTCGTTCTGGCGACACCTGATTGAAGTACGAGCGCAAAAGCATATCACCGGCTTGTTGCGCCCATGTGCGCACGAGCGCAATATCGATCTCCACACAAACCTCCGCCGGTCGTGGCCACAACGTCTGCCTGCTGCGGCGCATTATTGTATTGTACTACCAATCCGAACAATCAGTACACCCTCAATCCACATAAGCATTTGCTGCCGGCATATGCCCTCCACCAGCCCACCTTCCGCCAGGCCCCACGTATGCGATATTCTTTGAAAACCGGTATTGCAGTGGGCAATGCTCCCAACCTGGGCGTCTTGTGTTATGATACGTATGTCGCATGGATTCCCCATCTGGCAATAGGTATGCAATTATCGCCACAACTCTGGCAACAGATCATCGCGGCAATACAAACCCAACCGACGTGGCACGAGCGTCTGAGTCGGTGGTATCATACACAAAGCGCTCCAACTCTCCACCTGGTCATACTGCGCGAACCGTATTTGAGTCGCATCCTCAGCGGCCAAAAACGGATCGAAAGCCGTTTTGCTCACAACCGCCGTCCTCCATTTGGTCGTGTCGCAGTCGGCGACATCCTGCTTCTCAAGCGTGCCGGTGGGCCACTGGCCGGATTGGCGCTGGTGACAGAAGTAATCAGTCGTCTACTTTCGACAGGCGAGATACACGAAATTCGCCGGGTATACGAGCACGATCTCGCCATCGCCGATCCAGACTTCTGGTCGGCCCACGCCACTGCTCGTTACGTCACGCTCGTCTGGATCGATGATGTCTGGCCCTTGCCACCGCTTCCATTCCCGCGACGTGACCGACGGGGATGGGTGATCGTACAGCGCTGATCTACCGTGGTTCGTTCTGGCGACGGATTGACGGGGTAGGGTGTTCGTGATATTTTGTGAATGATTTCACTAGAAAGGAGGCGAGTCATGTCTTCGCCACATACCATATCCAACCAGCCATCCGCTCAGTCCCGTCGTCCACGAATTGTGATTGTAGGTGCCGGCTTCGGCGGTCTGGCCGCGGTCCGTACACTGGCCCAGGCGCCAGCGGATGTGCTGCTGATAAATCGCACCAACTATCACGGTTTCTGGCCGCTGCTCTACCAGGTCGCAACCGCCGGCCTGGAACCGGAGTCGATTGCCTATCCGGTACGCGCCATTCTGCGCCGTTATCGCAATGTGAACTTTCTGCTCACCGAAGTTCACAGCGTTGATTTTACCCGTCAGCTTGTGCATACCAATACCGGTAGTGTGCAGTACGATTATCTGATTCTGGCAGCCGGCAGCACGACCAATTTCTTCGGTAACGAGCGGATTGCCCGTCACACCCTGGGCATGAAAGATCTAAACGAAGCCCAACGGTTGCGTAACCACGTCTTGTTGTGTTGTGAACGGGCTGCTGCCGAGAGCGATCCGGATAAGCAGATGGCATTGTTGACGTTTGCTGTGGTTGGTGGTGGCCCAACCGGTGTTGAACTGGCTGGAGCCTTTGTCGAGCTTATCCGCCATGTGATTCGGCACGATTATCCGATGCTTGATGTCCGCCAGGCCCGGGTTGTCCTGATCGAAGCTACCGACCGTATTCTCGCCTCATTTCCAGATTCGTTGCAACAGGCTGCGTTGCACCGTCTGCAACGCATGGGTGTTGATGTTCGCCTGAACACGCCGGTCGCCGATGCGGATGCAAACGGTCTCCGGTTTGGCGATGGCTCCAGCCTTGCCACGAAAACTGTTGTCTGGGCTGCCGGAGTACGGGGTGCGCCATTGGTCGATGCGCTGGGGGTAACACTTGGCCGTGGTGCACGTGTGGTGGTAACTCCTCAGCTTACCTTGCCGGACGATGACCGCGTCTTTGTGATCGGTGATATGGCGTACCTGGAAGGCTATCGCCCCGGGGTTGCCTACCCGATGGTGGCACCGGTAGCCATCCAGATGGGTGAACATGCCGCCCGAAATGTATTGGCTCAGATTGACGGGCGACCAATGCAGCCCTTTCAGTACCACGATAAGGGTCAGATGGCAACAATTGGCCGCAGCGCTGCTGTGCTCGACGCCTTCGGTGTGCGGCTGAGCGGCTGGCTGGCCTGGGTTGGCTGGCTGTTTGTCCATTTGATGGCACTGGTCGGTTTTCGCAACCGGGCGTTAGTCCTGCTCAATTGGGCGTATAGCTATTTCACGTATGATCGAGGGGTGCGTCTGATCTTTGGGATTGGTGCTGAAGAGCACGAGGAAGCGCTGCTGGATGTCGGCGAACGACGGAACTACCGGTGAGGTGTTGCCATCGCTGATCCGAATCTTGTGCTATAGTGGACATATCAACAATATGCATGAATGGCATGGAGCAACGCTGCAACTTCATCTGTCGTACACGAGTCGTATGAGCAACGGCGAGTCGTAAGGATGAATGGAGATGGTACCATTCGCGACTCGTGACTACAGAATTGGGCGATCCCGGCCTCGCCTACGCGACGAAGAACGTCTTAGTCAGATACGGAGGAACGTTGTGCCATTCTGTCCACAATGTGGTGTTGCCAATCCCGATAGTGCCCGTTTCTGTGATCAGTGTGGTGCGCAATTGATTCCAGTTCCGGCTGCCCCTCCCCAGGCTCCCACGCCAGCACCTGCTGCACCACCTGTAGCAGGTGCCGGTACGGTAAGTGCCGGGCCAACCACCTGCCCGCAGTGCGGAACCAGCGTTATTCCAGGTGAAGCCTTCTGCGATAGTTGCGGTGCCCCGCTCTTCAATCGCCCTGTGGTTTCGCCGCCACCGGGAGTTGGCTCACCATTCCCCAGTGTTCCACCACAACCTGTCTATCCGCCACCTCAACTGGCCACCATCCAAACACCAGCACCGGCCCGGCCAGCCCCCGTACCACCAGTTCCACCTCCACCGGTTCCGCCTGCGCCTGCGGTAGCCCCACCGGTACGTAATTCGCTAGCCGGGGTACGGTTACGGCTAGAAAACGGCACGGTGCTCTCATTACCGGCCACCGGCCAGGCCACCGTTGGGCGCGCCGATCCGGTAAGTAATTTTTACCCTGATATCGATTTGACCGCTCATGGCGGTCTTGAACGTGGCGTTGGTCGCCGCCATGGGCGCTTTCTGGTTCAACAGGGTCAGGTCTACTACGAAGACCTTGATAGCACAAATGGGAGCTTTCGGAACAACAACAAGATACCACCCCGTCAGCCGCAGCCGATCCAACACGGCGATGAGTTGCGGCTGGGAGCGCTAAAGCTTATCGTTGAATTGCTGTAAGAGTGCCTGTATGACTGTCGAAAACCCTATGCGGATAGCGATTGTTGGTGTTGGTGGTGTCGGCGGCTACTTCGGTGGTCGCCTGGCCCAGGCCGGTCACGACGTTTTCTTTATTGCCCGGGACGATCATCTGACTGCCATGCGAACTCATGGCCTGCGCGTGCAGAGCATTGCCGGCGATTTCTGGGTACCGGACGTGAAGGCGACCGATCAACCCGCCGAGGTAGGCCCGGTTGATCTGGTGATTGTGGGTGTGAAAGGCTGGCAGGTGCGCGAAGCGGCATATGCGATGCAACCGCTGATTGGCCCAGAGACGGCTGTGCTTCCGCTGCTCAATGGGGTCGATGCGCCGACCGAACTGGCAGAGGTACTCGGCACCGAACATGTGTTGGCCGGCTTGTGTCGTATCATTGCCTATCGAGCTGCACCGGGTGTGATCGTTCATGCCGGGGTCAATCCGCCCTCTATCGATTTCGGTGAACTCGACAATCGCCATACCCCTCGCCTGGCGCGGATTCAGGCCGCACTGGAGGGGGCCGGTATTCGCGCCTTTATCCCCGAAAACATCCATGTTGCCCTCTGGCAGAAGTTTATGCTGATTTGCGCCTGGAGTGGGTTTGGTGCCGCTACCCGCGCCCCGATTGGGGTCTGGCGTTCACTGCCTGAGACCCGCCCACTGGTCGAACGTTGTTTGCAAGAGGTGGTTGATGTGGCTGCCGCCCGCGGTGTGATGCTGCCGGACAATGCGGTGAGCGCAATGATGACGTTTATCGATAGCATGCCTTACGAAGGGACAGCCTCGCTGCAACGCGATATTATGAGCGGCCAGCCTTCAGAACTGGCCAGCCAGAATGGAGCACTGGTACGCCTGGCCCGCGCCGCCGGTGTTCCGGTGCCGGTCAACGAGATGCTGTACGCTATCTTGCTGCCGCAAGAATTAGCCGCCCGCGGCCAACTACCGACCCAACGTTGAATGCGCTAGAGAGGAGCGCCGCATGTCTGCACGTCTGTCCCGCCTGGTAGAGCGTCTGGTTGCAGCAGATTACGCCGGTGCCGCCTTAATGCCGGCTACCAATCTCACCTATCTCACCGGTCTGCGCTTTCATCCCGGAAAACGGCTCACACTGCTCTTGCTTCCGGCAAACGGTAACACACCGGTTATGGTGTTGCCCCAGCTCGAACTCGAACGGGTGCGGGCAAGCGTTCCTTTCGCAACTCAATTCTTCGCCTGGAGTGATGCTGAAGGGCCACTGAAGGCATTGGCGGACGGCATCGCAGCCGCTTTTGGTGCCAACGTCCCAGATAAACCGTTGGCCGTTGAGCACACTGTCATGCGGGTGATGGAGCTGCGGGCGCTGGAGGCTGTTGCGCCCAGTCTGCGCACGGCTGATCTCGATCCGATGCTGAGTGAACTGCGGATGGTTAAAGACGCCGAAGAGCTGGCGCTTATGGAACGTGCGGTAGCGATTGTCGAGCAGGCATTACACACCTTCATCAGACAGATTCGTGCCGGACTGAGCGAGCGAACCCTCTCACGCATACTGAGCGACGCCATCATGGCAGCCGGCGCCGACAGCGAGAGCTTCGCGAACATGGTAGCCAGTGGCCCCAATGCTGCCAATCCTCACCACGAAAACAGTGATCGCGTACTGCAAACCGGTGATCTGGTCATTATCGACTGCGGTGCCGTCTGCCAGGGTTACCATTCAGACATTACCCGCACAGTAGCGATTGGCGATCCTGGCCCTCTGGCCCGCCATGTTTACGACATCGTACTGGCGGCGAACACGGCTGGCCGCAACGCCTGCCGGCCCGGCGTGAGCGGCGCCACCATTGACGCCGCAGCGCGTAAGGTGATCGAGGATGCCGGTTACGGAGCAGCGTTTGTTCACCGCACCGGCCATGGCCTCGGCCTGGAAACCCACGAACTACCCAACATTGTTGCCGGCAGTGATGCACCACTGTTACCAGGCACGACCTTCACCGTCGAACCAGGCATCTACCTGCCCGGCCAGTTCGGTGTGCGCATCGAAGATGATGTGGTCATCACCCCCGATGGCAGTCGCTCCTTGACCACCTTCCCCCGTGAGCTGATTGTGGTGTAAGGGATGGATTGACAACTAGCCGCCGCAGTACACTGAACCGCATACCAAAGGGGACCCACAGGTGGTGTTCTGTGCAGTCGGTATGCATGTTCAGGTTTAGAGATAGTCTCAACTCGGCAATCCCACATGAAAAAGTCGCCTACCCCATTCACAAACGTTGGCTCGTCTGCAGGGGAAACGCAGCCCACTCTGTGCCAGTCGTCTTGCCTGCGGTGAATTCTGACTGATGTGAACACCACTGCCTGTTGCAACACTGTACAATGCGCTCGGTGATGTCATTTGCCGCAGCTCTAAACTGCCACGATCTCGTAACCAGGATTTGAGCCAGGACAGCTTGCAAAGTACCGTCTCCACCTCACTTGTCAATGCCGGATGAACTTCAATCCAAACAGCCTTTTCTCCTTGTTCGGATTGCACCCCTACTCCCTAATCCCAACGATGATCATTTGGATACACTTCTCTCAATGCAGTGTCTAAATCAACACTTCCTGTGATACAGCACGTATTGTCACAATTTACAACCCTGCTATTTATCCCCGTGCAAGCAGCTCTAGTATCAGGGCCAGCAGAGCAGAGATTGCCCTTGGATGCAAGCCCATCTCAGGTTCTTCAATAACAACCCATTCCAGCGCATTGCGGCGCATTCGATTGGGCGGCAACAACCAGTAAAGTCCCAACAGTAGTGGCACAAACTCGCGCTGGCCCGCTGACCACACTGAATACGGTAGCTTTACTTCCCCCTCTCTGTTAGTGAGAACGATGCGTTTTACTGAGTGCTCTGTATCAATCTGTAACCCAAAGCTCCCAAAAACATGTTCCAGCAGCATAGTTCGTAATTGCTTCTTGAGACGATGTTCCTGTGGGAACAGGTGCGAAGATACTGCGAATTCCGATTGGAGCAGGTTATGTACTATTTCGCTAAACTCACGTAACACAAAGGGATCGTGTGAGGGTGTTCATGTTCGTACTTTCGCATTATTGTGAGGAGAGAAACGACATATTCTATACGACTGAGAACCAGGATGGTTTAAATCAAGCTGTTTCTGATCAGTCACTCTCGAAGCCATCCTGTAGATGTGATAATGTGATTGGGTATGTGCTCGTATGGTACAACGAAAACTCCTTTCAGGAACCTTATGTTGAGATATGCTACTATATGATTGAATGTGTGAAAGGTTGAGCACCGACGCAGTACAGCGCGTGGAGCGCTGCACTGAGCACAGGTGATGGTCGGTACCGATCATGATGAAGATATGCGCATCGTGCTCCGGTGGATCGCACGGTGGACATGGCCACTGGGTTCGATCACGCGATGCCGATTGGTGATGGGAAACACGCAGTGCATGTGACCACCTGCGATGGACAATCGGCAACGGTACGCACTGGTCTGAGTCCGCTTCGTAGCGTGTACACAACATATCTGGCCGTGTCTGTGGCGATAAGCGAGGTTCGTATCAATGAGCAACGGATCGCTCCTGGGTTATCGCTCAGTTGGTTAGGTTGCACTACTTTATTTGAACATGAACCACTGTTGACAGACAAACATGCATAGCAGCCAATTCCTGGAAGCTCTGCGAAATGAAGTAGCAACGTTCAATCCGGTAGTTTCAACACAAACTGGTGACTGGGTCGTCAAAGGTTTTATTGACGTAGCCAGGAATATTTACACGATTTCGGCGGATACGAAAGTCATTTCAAAACTTTTGGAAATCCTTCTTTTTCCCCGATTAGCACAATTCGCCGAACAAAACCAGCTTAAAATGTTCTTGTCTGAACAACAGAATTTCTATCCAGATATAAGTTTCGTGGATGTTGACGGTAATCGCTTTGCGCTTGATCTGAAAAGTACTTACCGAATTGATAATAATCGCGTTAACGGCATGACACTGGGCAGCTTTACAGGATATTTTCGCGAGCGGCACAGCACAAAGAATGTGACTTTCCCCTACGGTTCGTACAGCGGACACTTTGTTCTGGGTATCATTTATTCAAAGGCAGATACATCTATTGACGAACGAAGAACATATAACCTGGTAGATCTTGAAAGAATTATCTCGGTTATCAGAGATTTTCAATTCTTTGTGCATGAGAAATACAAAATAGCCTCTGATCGTCCAGGCAGTGGTAACACAAAGAATATAGGTTCCGTTACAGAAATTAGCAGACTTTTAAGTGGAACAGGCCCTTTTGCATCACTCGGTGAAGATGTTTTTGATGATTACTGGATGTTTTACCTGACTAAAGATATGGCAAGAGCAGCAGAACTGGTCAGACCACCATATACAGACCTGCGAAGCTATTTGCGTTATAAAGGTTTACCATATGAACACTAGAGGTTTACCACGTACAGTACAACGAGTCATTGTTCCACCAATAAAGTGTCAAGGAATTAAGACTAAACTGACTAAGTTTATTCTAAGTAATATCTCATGGCACGGTCAGGGACGATGGATTGAGCCATTTTTAGGTTCGGGAGCTGTGCTTTTCAATGTTCAGCCCGATTATGCAATTGTAAATGACATCAATCCTCATATAATACGCCTTTATCAGATGATATATGAAGAAAAAATATTTCCTGAAACTGTACGAAAGTATTTGACAGAAGAAGGAAAGAAGCTGTCATTGAAAGGCGAAGATTACTACTACTTTGTCAGGGATCGTTTCAACAAAAGTGGTGATCCCTTAGATTTCATTTTTTTAAATCGGTCATGTTTTAACGGTGTCATGCGTTTCAATAGAAAAGGCGAATTCAATGTTCCGTTTTGTCGAAAAACAGATCGCTTTCGTCAGGCATATATTACAAAAATTGTTAATCAAATAACTCAGATTCGTAATATTATGAAAAGCAAAGTATGGGAGTTTCGGATTGGAGATTGGCGAGATTGTCTGAATGACGTCAAGCCAGACGATTTTGTCTATCTTGATCCGCCTTACATTGGCAGACATACAGATTACTATCAACAATGGACCGAATCCGATGCAGCCGAGCTGGCAACGGTGACGCAACATCTGGCTTGCGGCTTTGCGTTGTCTATGTGGAAAGAAAATCGATATCGTCAAAATCAGCACATCCCTCAGTATTGGAACGGACTAATTGAGCGAACAGTTTCTCATTTTTATCATGTAGGTTCGACAGAAGACTTAAGAAATGAGATGGAAGAAGCATTATTAATAAAACCAGGATTTGCAACGGCAATTGCGCCACCAATAGAATCTGGCAGACCACTACAATTGACTTTTTTACAAGCAAAAGAATAAGTAAATACTATAACGGGGATAGGTGTATCTGCATGCATTGAGCGTTGTCCATTACCTCCCCATATCCGCAGCATCACCGGATCGTATTCACTGCCTATCAGGAGGAACGATAGTACCCACCCTCACATACCCAACCCACCAGGCTGCTGTCCTGCTGCGTAACAGCGTATCAGCATTCGATCAATCTGTGGTATACTAGTTACGTTGAGCGCAGCAGGTGAGGAGACGATGTTTACGACGCTTACTGTATGTATTTGTTCGCACAGCCGCACGGCTGTATTTTATGACCGTCGTCGTCACCGTCGTCAGCCAGTCACACGCACTGGCTAGCCGCGCCTGCACTTCTGGAAGGAATGTTCTCAGGCCAGCTTGCCAGCGCGCAGGCTGGCTTCTTCTATGTATTCGCCATCACAGAGCACAGGGGACTATGACACACTTATATCTGATCCGTCACGGCGAGTCGGTCGCTAATGTTCAACCAATTGTTGCCGGCATGCGCGGCGATGCCGGGCTTACCAAACGTGGAATCGCACAGGCCGAACGACTGCGTGACCGGCTGGCAACCAGCGGTGAGATCAAAGCCGATGTGCTGATTTCATCCACCTTGCCGCGTGCCCGTCAGACTGCCGAGATTATTCAACCTGCCCTTGGGCTGCCCATCATCTTCGATGATGAAGTGCAGGAGTTGCGGGTTGGTGAAGCCGATGGCATGACGAACCAGAAAGCATGGGCGTTGTTTGGAGTACCGGATTTTGATCGGTATCCGTTACGTCCGCTTGCCCCCGGCGGTGAAAGTTGGGGCGATTTCACCTTGCGGGTGAGCCGGGCGCTGACCCGCATTACCACCGAGTATGAGGGTAAAACGATTGTGGTCGTCTGTCACGGTGGGGTGATCGACTGTTCGTTTATTCACTTTTTCCGCATGCCGAGTCTGGTAGTGCCACCCATCGATTTTCACACCCGCAATACCAGCATTACCTGGTGGGAGCGCGTGAATCGACGGCATCAACAGCTCTGGCGGCTCAATTCGTACAACGACATTGCCCATTTGCAGGGGATTGGCGCTGTGGAGTCGGTGCGCTGGGAAGACACCCATCCCGCTTCACCGGTACCAACCGAGGAGTGATCAGGTATGGTAACGTTTCTCGCCGATGGTCATGTGACCAGCCCACGCGGCTGGCGTGCCGGGGTAGCAGCGTGTGGGATCAAGTACACCAATCGCGATGATCTGGCGCTGCTGGTGAGCGATTATCCGGCGACGGCAGCAGCCGTCTTCACCACAAATGCGGTTAAGGCCGCACCGGTGCGCTACGATATGGCGCTGATGGCACAGGACCACGATCTGCGTGCCGTTGTGATTAATGCCGGTAATGCCAATGCCTGTACCGGAAGTGATGGCGATGCCGCCGCCGCTGCGATGGCCCAGGCGGTTGAACAAGCGCTGGATTTGCCACCTCAAAGCGTTTTTGTTATGTCTACCGGAACGATTGGCGTGCCTATGCCGGTTGAGAAGATTGTGCGCGGGATTGCCGTCGCTGCTTCCCACTTGAGCCAGGATCACGGCCCGGCGGCTGCGCGGGCGATCATGACCACCGATACCCGCCCCAAGTATTGCGCAGTGGCGGTTACACTCCCTGATGGTCAGGTGATCACAATTGGTGGGATGGCTAAGGGGGCTGGGATGATCCATCCTAATATGGCGACAATGCTGGCCGTGGTCACAACCGATGCGACCGTACCACGGGCGGTACTCGACCAGGCGCTCCGCCGGGTGCTAGAGGTTAGCTTCAACAGCATCAGCATTGATGGCGATACCAGCACCAACGATACGCTGCTGGTTATGGCAAACGGTGCCAGCCCGGCGCCACCCATAACTGACCTCGACTCCCCTTCCGGTTCAGCCTTTTACGCCGGTCTGGTCGCAGTGTGTCAGCACCTTGCCCATGCGATTGTGCGTGATGGCGAAGGAGCCACTCGTTTTGTGACTATCACGGTGCGAGGTGCGGTGAACGATGCCGAAGCAAAGGTGGCAGCTATGACTATCGCCCGCTCGCCGCTGGTCAAGACGGCGCTGTTCGGTGCCGATCCCAACTGGGGGCGTGTCTTGTGCGCAATTGGCTATTCGGGGGCGACCGTAGACCCCGACCGGGTAGTGCTGTCGTTTGGGGGGATGCGCGTGTTGGAAAATGGCCTGCCATTACCTTTTGATGAGAAGGCAGCCCATCAATTACTCGATGTCCCTGAAATTACCATTGACGCCGACCTCGGCCTCGGTGATGGGCAGGCGACCGTGTGGACGTGCGATTTCAGCTATGACTACGTGCGGATTAATGCCGAATACCGCACGTGAGAGCGGAGCGACGGTATGGAGTACACCACCCGCCAATCGATTGCCCGTGAGTTGTGCGAGCGCCTTGCCCGGCTAGCGGACGCTCCGCTTGTGGTGGGTGGCATGCTTGCCCCGGAAACACCGCTCACCGATTTCGATCCGCTGGAGCTGCTGGTCGTAGCCGACAGCACCGTTCAGTACACGCAGCACAGCTTTATGCTGCAAGGGATACCGGTGACGATCCACACGATTGCGCTGACTGCCCTGGAGGGTCTGTTGCGGGAACCTGATTTACGCTGGCCACAGTGGTTGAGCTGGCTGGCCCTGTTACAACCGCTGGTCGGCAATGCTGATCGCGTACAGGATTGGTTAGCGCAGGCCAGGACGGTACCAGAACCCGCCTTCTACCGCAGTATTCTGCCTTACCTGCCGCAACTGGTCTTCCCGCGCTACAGCGAACTACGAGCGGCAGCCGTCCGTCGTGAGGAGCAGGTGGGAATGCTGCTGGTACCGACCATCCTGACCGAAATGCATACGGCGCTCTGCCTGATCAATCGGTGCTGGCCGACCCGCCGGCTGGCAGCGGGTCTGGGCGAGAGTTTCGCTTTCGCCCTCCAGCCCCGTGACTGGCCGAGTCTGGCGATGGCGCTGATTGCAGCTCGCGAACTGGAAGAGATTGGCCGGCTGGCCGGTACGCTTGTCGGCAACTACTGGCAATTGCTGATACGTTGTGGTCTGAATATCGAACATCATCAGACGGCGGCCAGTGCACCGTTGTCATTGCGATAGAGGAGTAGCGAGATGGAACACCGGCTTTGGGGTGGACGTTTCAGTGAACCGACAGCGGCGGAGATGCGTCGCTTCAACGACTCCTTCCATTTTGATGTCCGTTTGGCCGAGGTCGATATTGCCGGCAGTATCGCCTGGGCCGGTGCCCTGTTGCAGGCCGGTCTGATTAATGAAACCGAACACGCCGATCTCGTGCGCGGACTGGAACTGGTACGGGCCGAGTTCGCGAACGGGAGCTTCGTTGCCGCAGCGGGTGACGAAGATATTCACACCGCTGTTGAACGGCGTCTGCGCGAGTTAATCGGTGACGCGGCGCTCAAACTACACACCGGACGCTCACGCAACGATCAGGTGGCAACCGATATGCGCCTCTACACTATCGGGATTGCGCGCCAGCTTGATCGGCGTCTGCGCGATCTGCAACTTGCTCTGCTGGCCCAGGCCGAACAACACACTGCTACGGTAATGCCGGGTTATACCCATCTTCAGCGTGCGCAGCCGATCACCTTTGGACATTGGTGTCTGGCGTATGTTGAGATGTTTGCCCGTGACCGGAGTCGCCTGAACGATGCCATCCGCCGGATGCGTGTACTACCACTTGGTGCCGGGGCGCTGGCCGGTAATTCACTCGGCGTTGAACGAGAGCGCCTGACCGAGTTGCTCGATGAATTTGATGAGCTGTCCGCCAATTCGCTCGATGCAGTCAGTGATCGCGATTTTGTTGCCGAAGTGCTCTTTGCCTGTGCCTTGATCGGCGTCCACCTGAGCCGATTGGCTGAGGACGTGATCCTCTACGCCAGTGCTGAATTTGGCTTTCTCGAACTGGCTGATGCCTACAGTACCGGCTCAAGTCTGATGCCGCAAAAGAAGAATCCCGATAGTATGGAATTGCTACGCGGCAAAAGTGGTCGCCTGCTAGGCAACCTTGTTGCCTTGCTCACCGTTCTGAAAGGGTTGCCGCTGACCTACAACAAAGATATGCAAGAAGACAAAGAACCGCTCTTTGACAGTTTCGATACGCTTGATCTGGGCTTGCAGGTAGCCGCAGCGGCCATTGCGACCATGACAGTACGGCCTGAGCGCATGGCAGCAGCGCTCGACGATGCCATGCTGGCCACCGACCTGGCCGACGAGCTGGTGCGGCGTGGTGTACCGTTCCGCGTTGCCCACAGCAAGGTCGGCCAACTGGTACAGCGAGCACTGACCCGTGGGGTAAGCCTGCGCCAGCTTCCCCTTGCGGATTACCAGGCCGTTGAGCCATCGCTCGATGCGAGCATTTACGACGTGTTCGACATGCAACGCAGTGTCGCGCAAAAAGCCAGTTACGGCGGGACTGCACCACAGCGAGTTCGCGAACAGTGTGCTCGCTGGCGTGACAGCTTGCTGAACCATGAATAGTAGTTCGGCATCAGATTATTGAAGAGGAAAACAGCACACCTATGACCAGTCCACTTTACGCACCACCGGTAAGCCTGCCGGTACTTCACATTCGGCCTGACGCTGCGGTCACAATTCGCCGGGCACGGGTCGGTGATGTGCCACGACTCTACGAGATTATCAACTACTACGCCGCCCGTGGCGATATGCTGCCCAAAACCCTCGATCAACTCTACAATCGGGTACGGAACTTCAACGTTGCCGAAGCCGATGGTGAGGTAATCGGTTGCGCAGCGCTGCATATCACCTGGGCCGACCTGGCCGAAGTGGTAAGCGTTGCCGTCCATCCGTCGTTTCAGGGCCGTGGCATTGGTCGCCGTCTGATCGAGCCGCTCTTTACCGAAGCATTAGAACTTGGCATTCCAACGCTCTTCACGCTGACATTGCAGGTAGGGTTCTTTAGCTCATTGGGATTTCGCGAGATTCCAAAATTGCGCCTCCCGCATAAAATCTGGCAAGATTGCGCCACGTGCTTCAAGCAGGATCGCTGTGATGAAGTGGCAATGATCCGACAATTACCGTAGTATGTGTCATTGGGAGTGTGTGATACCATTCTTCCGATAAGTGCAATGTATAGAATACTGTTTTATCAACGTTCTCTTCATAAACGAATATGCATATGTTTAAGAACAACCATATATACATTGCTTTCGCATCCAATATGACAATTACTCCGTATAAATCAGTGATGGCTTAACCTATAGACGGAGTAATGATATGTCTGTTAATAGCACCATTGCTGCTGCGATTCTGCTTATTGTTCTTGGCATCGGCGGTGTTTTTGCCACTGCTGCTATCACCTCAACCATTCCTGCACTGTTTGGCCTGGTTCTGCTCGGTCTGGGAATAGCAATCGAGCGCACCAGTAACTCTCGCCGTTTTGAATGGCTGGCTGCACTGGTAGGGCTGCTCGGTGTGCTGGCACCAATCGGGAACCTGGTACGGATTATCGGTCAGACCGACCTGATCATCAATGCTGCGGTGTTCGCAAATGTGGTGATGCTCGGTATCTGTGGGCTGTATTTGCTGGTCTGGCTATGGGAACAGTGGAATGGTGAGCGGATCAAGATTAAATAGACGAGCAGGGTGATGGGCGGACTGCTGATCCGCCCATCACTAACCCGCACCGGTGGCAACAACCAGTGGTATTGCAAACGGTATCCGACTTCTCACTCACTCCGCTGCCCTACCTCGATCCCGGCCAAACGCTCTATTGCTTTGATCAAGGCATGATTCCCCTCATGGCCTAAACCGGCCTTTTGCAGGGTGCGGTAGAGATGAAATACGGTTGAAGTGGCCAGCATTGGCGCACCGACTGCATCGGCAGCGGCCAACACCAACCGTAAATCTTTTTGCTGGAGATCGATGGTAAAGCCAGGCCGCCAGTCGCGTCGAATGACCTGTGGGCCACGGTTCGAGAGCATCCAGCTTCCGGCAGCACCACCACTCACCGCCGCCAGCGTCTTCTCTAAATCGACGCCGCTAGCCTGGGCGAAGACCAGTGCTTCGCTGATGGCCAGCATCGTCCCAACCACCAGAATTTGATTCACTAGCTTGACCGTTTGGCCGGCACCGTGATCGCCAACGTGTGTGATCGTTTTGCCCATCGCCTGAAAGACCGGCATCGCTCGTTCCACCAGCGGGGTCGGCCCACCAACCATAATGCTGAGCGTTCCGCGTGCGGCTCCTTCACTGCCACCACTCACCGGCGCATCGAGAAAGCCAATCCCGTGCTCGTGCAGGCGAGCGGCAAACTGCTGTGCGCCTTGCGGACTGATGGTACTCATATCAATGACCAACATTCCGGCCCGTGCGCCTTCGATCACCCCTTGCGGGCCGAACAGGACGGCCTCTACATCAGGTGTATCACTCACACAACTGATCACAATATCACTGCGGGCCGCCAGATCGGCTGGTGATGTTGCCACCTGCGCGCCGGCAGCAACCAGTTCATCGGCCCGCCCCGGCGTGCGGTTCCACACCGTCAGCGGGAAACCGGCCCGCAGAATGTTGGCCGCCATGCCACGCCCCATGATCCCCAGCCCAATGAAGCCGATTCGTTCACTCATACGTCACTCCTCAACTTTGTAGAGAACATTGCTGATACAAAGGATGGTATCATACCTGCCGACATTGCAATCACAACGCAATGACATACTCGCCGTACCGCTAACTGTGCTAAAGGTCTCGCCTATGCCAACTGCACTTGCCGATCTCCTGATTCTTGATTTCAGTCGAGTTTTGGCCGGCCCATATGCCACAATGGTTCTCGCCGATATGGGCGCACGGGTGATCAAGATTGAGCAACCGGGTACCGGTGATGAAACCCGCCAGTGGGGACCGCCCTTCGCCGATAATGGCTTGAGCGCGTATTTCATCGCCGTCAATCGTAACAAACAAAGCATCACGCTCAACCTTAAGCATCCTACCGGCCAGGCAATTGCCCGTGAACTCGCCAGACGTGCCGACGTGCTGATTGAGAATTTTTTGCCTGGAACAATGGCCCGGATGGGATTGGGATACAACGATCTACGTCCGCTCAATCCGCGACTCATTTACTGTAGCATTACTGGCTACGGTCAGTACGGTCCTGATGCTGACCGTCCTGGTTACGATACAGTGATTCAGGCCGAAGGCGGGTTGATGAGTATCACCGGTGAAGCGGATGGCCCACCCATGAAGACTGGCGTTGCCGTCGCGGATATTACTACCGGCCTGTATGCAGCAACCAGTATTCTGGCGGCATTACACTACCGCACCCACAGCGGAGAAGGGCAGTATATCGATCTAGCCCTCTTTGACGTGCAACTCAGTTGGCTGGCAAACGTGGCATCGGCCTACCTGGTTTCCGGCAAGCCACCGCGTCGCTACGGCAATGCACACTCCACGATTGTTCCCTATCAACCGTTTGCGGCTGCTGATGGGTATGTTATGGTGGCGGTTGGGAATGATCAGCAATTCAACCGTTTCTGTCAGGCGCTTAACCACCCCGAATGGGCCACTGACGAGCGTTTCGCGACCAACCCGGCCAGAGTAACGAACCGCGAACAGCTCATTGCGGCAATTGCCGGGGTCATGGCCGGCGAGTCGGTGGCGTACTGGATCGAGCGGTTGCAAGCGGCGCAGGTGCCGTGTGGCCCGGTCAACGACATTCCAACAGCCCTGAACAGCCGCCAGGCGCAGGCCAGAGGCATGGTTCGCAGTATTGACGGCATCCGTATGGTTGGTCCGGCACCGGTCTTCAGTGCCACTCCTGCAACCATTCGCTCTGCCCCGCCCGCGCTCGGTGCAGATACCGATGCGGTATTGGCAGAGTTTGGCTATTCGGCCGATCAGATTCGTCACTTCCACGATCAGGGGATTGTGTAGGGAAGAATGGGGTAACACAGACGGAAGCCTGTGCTACCCCGGCTATGCATGTGTCTTCGCCCGATTACCACAGTGCAAACACCCGACTCGGCCCACCGGAACCGGCAGCGATTTTCGGTGCCCCAACCACCAGGGTTGCGCCGCTTGGTGGAATCGACTCCAGATTCGCCAGATTCTCCAACCCCCAGCGATTCGTTGGGAGCAACGTATAATGCACAGCAAAGGTCGTCGAGGGGCCGTGATCGAGACTCAAGGTATCAACCCCAATCCCGCTGATACGCCGCTCGGTGAGCAGAAAATCAATTGCATCCTTCCCGAAGCCGGGGAAGTGCATCACGCCACTCGAGTCGGTATTACGGAAGAGTTCAACCGAATGGGCGCGTGCCCCCCACCCGCTTGCCATCAGCACCGCAGCATTATCGGGTATCCGGCCATAGCGCCGCTCCCACGCCCGAATATCGTCTGGGGTAACGACCGTATCAGGATCGCGGGTCGCCCGTTCACTAATGTTAATCACCACTGCCGGTACCACCAGCGAACTCACCGGAATCTGATCAACAAACAGGCCATTGGGAGCAAAATGAACCGGCGCATCCATGTGTGTACCAGAATGCTCCCAGTAATTCAAAATACTGCCATAATAGCCATCACGGTCATGGAAGACAACCGGAGTAATCTGAAATGGTGCCGCACCGGGGAAAAGCGGAAATTGCGTGCCCAGCAAATGAGTTAAATCAGCCACATTCTTGAAACTGACTCGCGTAGCCGTTGCCGCTTCCGCTGTTAACGGTGCGGCAACGGCAGCAACCGCTGCTCCCAAACCAAATTTGAGCAGATTGCGCCGACTGATTTCAGGGGATTGGATCGACTCGATAAAGCGTGGTGGACACATACAACCTCTCCTTTTGCTCGCCAGACAAACCAACTATCATCAGAGTCAGGGAAGCATTACCTTGATACCCTATGCCTCAAGCCGCTGAACCTGACCAGATAGCGGCTGGGGTTGCAAGACCGCCAGTAACACCGGACAGAGACGTTCCAGATCGGCTTGCAGTGCTGTCATCTCGGCATCAGTGACTTCGCCACGATACTTGATGGTATACTGCAAGCCGGTCGGAGCTACCGGAGCATCGGCACTGACGGCCAGCGCACCACGATAGTCTATCTGACCACTGACTTCTACCTGAAGATCGTCAATCGCAAGCTCACGGTCGGCGGCAATCGCCAGCGCCGAATGAGCGATACAACTGGCCATTGCCGCTAACAGCAACTCTGGCGCATTTGGCCCCAGATCGTACCCACCGAGGGCCGGCCCCGAGTCACTGATCACCGTATGATCGCGCACCCGCACCGGGCGCAGGCCGGTGCCGGCAGCGACAGTCACTGCGGCACGCAACGTCACCGGTGAAGGGGGCTGATCACGTAGACGCGAACGGAATGCGGATAGTGCCTCGCGCTTACGTGCCAAAAACTCTCGCAAGCTCCAAATTGGAGCCATAGCTGCCTCCGAACGCTTCCAGGCGGGTCATTCACTTTTACCTCAAACCAGACGGGAACTGGAATTATTATCGCCTTGATCTGAGGTACTGTCAATCAGATGCATGTTTCAAAAGTGGAACATGATCGTCGTCACAGTATTGACTACAATGACGTTCGATATGTTGAGTAAGAACTTATTTCATAAAAGCCGTGCGGTCGTGCTTCCAGACTGTTGCACAGGTGAATGAATGCTTGCCAATCGCCAACGACAGCATATCCTGATCCTGACCCGTTGGCAGATCACAGCGCCGGTCGTGCCGACATACACCGGATTGATTGTCTTGCCCACCTGTCATACCCGTGTCGCACCGTTTGGAGTGCGACAGCCATGCGTCCGCAGCAACCGTGCTCACGATCCAGCGATGGCTACGTTGAATCGGCAGGTCACGAGGATGCTGTGGGTGCTCATCACGTTTATAGCGTCTGTTAGTAACCCTGAGTTGCTACCTTATGTCACCACAGAGGCACGGAGGACACAGAGGATGGGGGGGTATAACCAGAGTTACCGCCTTGAGTCGCGAAGTGGCGTGTCTATGGGAATTGGATGCTACCCAAATCGTTCATTCAGTCACGTCGCACGGCGTTACGCGCAACGTCGCGCTGTTCATCCTGGCAGTCAGCCACCATGACCTGCTCGCAGCACAAGTGGCAACTTGAGTTGGTAATGAATGAGCTAACTTCCAGGAGCTGTTTTTTTGCAACAGGTTCTACTCTGTGATGGTTTGGAAACGTCAAGACACTTTATGAATTACAAACTAATGATGACTTCACTATCCTCACTTTCGGGCTACAATATCATTGCACAGTGAAGGTGCGTGATCAATCCAGCTCCAATTACCGGCGCCCCGGAGGTCATAAACTATGTTGCCAGCTACCATCGACATCTCCGTATACATTTTCCTGCTCTGGTTTGTTTGTCTGATTACCGTCGGCGTCACCATCTATCTCTGGTCACGCCGCGACAGACCGGGGGGGAGAGAGTTTCTCGCCATGCTGGTGGCAATTGTCGTGTGGGCCGGTGCTGATGCGCTGGAACTGATGGCATCAACGCTGGAGAGCAAAATCTTCTGGCGCACTGTTCAACAGTTAGGGACAACCCTGCTACCACCTCTCTGGTTGCTCTTCGGTTTTGCTTACCTCGATTTTCAGCCGTGGAGTCGTTCGCGTGCACGCTGGCTAATCTTCGTCGTACCACTGATAACCATTACTATTGTTCTGACGAACCAGTGGCACCTCCTCTTTTTTCGCGAATTTCTGCTCAGCGATACAACACCGCCTAACCTCGAAGTGATCCCTGGTCAGTGGTACTGGTTTCACATCGGCTATTCATACCTCTGTCTCACTACCGGTCTGGCGCTGATTGCCGGTGCATTCTGGCAGGCTTCGCCCCTTTTCCGTCGCCAGATGCTCTGGCTTGGCGTGGGTTTTATCTTCCCATTTCTCTCAAACTGGACATATCTCAGTCAGATTACCCATCTCGGCGTTGATGTAACACCAATCTCTTTCGTATTGTCAGCTCCGTTCATTCTGATCGGTCTGTACAGGTATCAATTCCTGAACCTGGCCCCGGTTGCGCGCAATCGACTCATTACGGCAATGTCGGATGCGATGATCGTCCTCGATCAGGAGGGACGTATCGTCGACACCAATCCGGCAGCCGAACGCCTTTTCAGAGTCAAACAGTACACAAATAAGCCACTGGTAGAGGTGCTGAACTGGCCGGCATTGTTGAAGGCCACACAGACGACCGAGGCGCTGCGGATCGAACTCAATTGCCCATACAATCCTGATCGATTTTTTGATATTACGATAAACCCGATTAATGATCAAACCGGTAAATTGCTCGGTCGCCTGCTGGTCTTTCATGAAATTACCGAGCGCAAGAAGGTTGAACAACAACTGCAAGAGGCGTTACATCGCTTTACCGACATGATCGAACAGACGCCGCTGGTGGCTATTCAGCGTTTCGATCAGCACGGGATCATTCTGGAATGGAACCGGGTGTGCGAGCAATTTTACGGCTACACGGCTGCCGAAGTATGTGGCCGCCGCTTGCAAGATCTGATCTTGACAGGGGATGAGGTCGCCGAATTCGAGCATCTCATTCAACAGATCTGGCGAAGTGGCCAGGCACCACCGCCACGCACCTGGCAGATTCAAGCCAGAAATGGTGAAGTTCGCTGGATCTACTCGGCGATGTTTCCTCTGTTTTTCCAGGGTAACGTCAGCGACATTGTGTGTATGGATGTCGATATTACTGATATTCGACGGGCGGAAGAGAGTTTACGTCGACAACGCGACCAACTGGCAGCTCTACACCGCCTCACCCTCGATTGGTTTAATCGCCGGGAGATGGATGATCTGTTGCAGGCTATTACCAATAGTGCTTATCAGTTGCTCGATGTCAGTTACACAGAATTACTCCTGATAGAGGATGATCAGACACTGGTTATTCGTGCCTGTACACCACCGTTACCAGAACACATATCACGCAAGAAAACCGAAGCAACGGCGCCACTCTCCTGGCGCGCATTTCATACGCGACAACCGGCTATTGTTCTGAATTATACGGATTGGCCCGAACACGCCATTGACTATGAACCGTTCCATTTTGGGCCGGCAATGACCATTCCGATCATCGTTAAAAATGACTGTCTGGGCATACTCGGCATGGCGCGCGATCAACAGGGGACGCCCTTTACCCCCGATGAAATTCAGCATGCCATGTTGCTCACCCAACTGGCTGCGCTCGTGCTCGACAATGCGAACCTTTATGCTGCCGCGCAACGCGAGATTGCCGAACGAAAACAGGCCGAACGTGAACAGGCCCGGCTTCAGACTCAACTGTTGCAGGCACAAAAAATGGAAGCAATCGGTCAGTTAGCCGGTGGGATTGCGCACGACTTCAATAATATTCTCACGGTGATTACCGGTAATGTCGAGCTGGCGATGCTGGAAATTGCACCAGATCATCCGATCTATCCCGAACTCGAATCGATCCGGCAGAGTACGGCCCGTGCCAGCGAGCTGGTGCGTCAGTTGTTGACGTTTGCTCGCCGCCAGCCCGGACAGCCAAAGCTGATTAATGTCAACCGCCAGATTAACGATATTATGAACATGCTGAAGCGAATCATTGGCGAACACATTCATCTACGATTAGAACTATGTGAGTCAATCGATCCCATCAATATCGATCCACATCAATTTGAACAGGTATTGATGAATCTGGTGGTTAATGCACGAGATGCAATGCCTAATGGTGGCGAATTAACCATCCGCACCTCGATGCAGTATGTCGAAGCCGGTGACATTCCGGCATTTAGTCAGGCAAAAGCCGGCAAATATGTGTTACTTTCAGTGTGTGATACCGGTATCGGGATTGATGAAACAATCCGTAGTCATATTTTTGAACCCTACTTCACAACCAAACCAATGGGCAAGGGCAGCGGGTTAGGATTGGCGATTTGCAGCGGAATCGTGCTCCAACACGGTGGCTTTTTTACCGTCGATAGTCAGCCTGGGGCCGGTAGTTGTTTCACCGTTGCCCTACCGGCAATCCCTGAACAAACAATGCCGTCTGAACCAGATACCACGTCCACGCCGGTTCCAGCCGTCGAGCATTGTGGGAACGAGACAATCCTGTTGGTTGAGGATGAACCTGGTGTACGCCAGATGACTGCCCGCTTGCTGCGCGAACAGGGCTACACGGTGCTGGAAGCAACGCATGCGCAAGAAGCAATGGCTCTTGCTCAACAGCACGGTGATGAATTACACCTTTTGATAACAGATGTGGTATTACCACATACTGATGGAATCACGCTGGCTCATGAGTTGCAAGCTGCATTCCCGCAGTTACGGGTTATCTTGATGTCAGGCTATTTGCAACGAGTGATGACCAATGGACGTGAACCACCGTATCCGGTGTTGAATAAACCCTTTACCCGGCATCAGCTTTTTGCGCTGATCCGGCAGACAATCTATCAAGCACGCTGAGAGGCGCCTATGGAACAGATTGGTGGTCTCGTTATTGCAATACTAGTCACATTGATTCTGGGAAGCATTGGTATCGTTGCGTGGCGTTACTGGCGTGAGCAGGTCAATATTTCACCTGAAGATGAAGAGCTGTTACGCGAGATTGCCGAACTCAATGAACGGCAGGCCAATCGGATCAGTGATCAACGACTACGCTCCAGGGTTGACCCCGATGAGGCCTGGCAGATTATGGTGCAACGCGGTCGTAAGTCGTCACGTCGTCGTTCGTGATAAACGCGACTTCATACGCTATCTTCGTATAAATGAACCAGGGGCGACGCATACGTCACCCCTGGCGTTCGCTCCAACGAACAGATGTGCGACCTTTACCTTCGTCTTTAGCGCGGCGACTGCTGGTCTACGTACCCTTGCAATAGCTCAACCAACAACCGGACACCAACCCCGGTCGCCCCACGCGACTGATAGGTTCGGTTCGGCTTTTCTACCCAGGCGGTACCAGCAATATCGAGATGCGCCCACGGATAATCACCAACAAACGCGGCCAGAAAACCGGCTGCGGTAATCGCACCACCGTAGCGGCCACCGGTATTCTTGAGGTCGGCGATCTCGCTCTTCATCGCATCGCGATACTCGTCCCAAAGCGGCAATTGCCAGACGCGCTCGGCGGTGGCTTCACCGGCAGCAATCAGTCGATTGGCCAGCTCTTGATTGTTCCCCATCATCCCAATCGCGTGAGGGCCGAGGGCGATCATAATCGCACCGGTGAGTGTCGCCAGATCGACAATCGCAGCGGGTTGATAGCGCTGTGCGTAGAAGAGACCATCGGCCAGCACAATCCGCCCTTCAGCGTCCGTATTCAGCACTTCAACCGTCTTCCCGCTGAGGGTACGGATAATGTCGCCGGGACGATACGCCGTCGCACTCGGCATATTCTCGGCAGCACAAACAATACCGACGACATAGAGCGGCAGTTGCAATTCAGCGATAGCCTGCATTGCCCCGAACACCGCAGCTGCACCGCTCATATCCATCTTCATGTCGTCCATCTTCTCTGCCGGTTTGATACTGATCCCACCGGTGTCGAAGGTAATTCCTTTGCCGACCAGGCAGATCGGTGGCCCTTGCTCAGGCGAGCCATACTCCATCACAATAAAGCGCGGTTCATTGGCCGAACCCTGACCAACGGCGAGGATGCCGCCAAAGCCCTGTTCGATCAACTGCGCCTTATCGAGCACCATTGTCTGCAAGCCATACTGCTCACCCAAGGCAAGAGCGGTTTGACCAAGGAACGCCGGGGTGACTTCATTACCGGGGCCATTGGCTAGATCGCGGGCAAACGCCGTGGCCTGAGCAATTATCTGACCACGCCGCACCCCGGCTGCCGCTTCATCAGCGTCGGTAGCGGCCTGCAAGACGGCTCTCTGCGTCGGTTGATCTTTGGCATCACTCTTGTAGCGGGTGTAACGATAGGCACCCAGAATACTTCCTTCGGCAAATGCCTGCCCGAACACTGCCGGTGTCAATGGTAGGTTGCCGTTGTAGCCGAGATGGAATGTTGCCACCTTCGCATCCTGGGCATAGCGAACAGCCAGCGCCGCCGCCTGACGTACTGTGTCAGCCGTAATGGTCGAACGCTTACCCATCCCGATCAACAACAACCGACGGGCGGGCAATGCCCCTCGCGGATAGATAAGTGTCTGACTCTGCCAGCGTCCGGTGGTATCTTCAGTCTCACATAGCGCTGCAACCGCTGATGGCAGGGTCTCATCTTCAGCGTAGAGCAACACAGCCAGATCCGCTGTAACTCCCAACAGATCACCGGTTTGTACTTCGCATTGCATAGGGACCTCAAATAGGTGACAAGTCATCTTTTCCGGTTCTTCATTGTACGCCGGGCGCGGCAGACCGTCAAATCCGTGCAACTGATCAGGCTGCCGGACAGCAGCATACCCTGTGGTACAATGACCACACATTGGACGGATACCAGGGGAAGCTATGACACCGATTATTCAACTTGGTCTTGGTGGTGTTGGCCGGGCACTTGTCCGTCAGATGCTGGCTGTAGCACCTGCCATTCGCCGACGCTATGGCATCGACTTGCGCTATACAGCTCTGGTTGATAGCCGTGGTGCGCTGGCTGGCGATCCGGCTCTCACCGATGATCAGATTCAGACTGTGCTTACCGCCAAAGCGGCGGGTCATCATATTGATAGTCTTGCCCACGCCATTACCGACCAGCACTGGCTTGAACTCTTGCCGGCAACAATGGCTATCGTTGTTGACGTCACGGCGGCTGGGAGTCACGCGGCACCGCTTGCTGCTGCCATCTCTGCCGGACACCGGGTGGTGCTGGCTAATAAACGACCGTTGTGTGAGAGTTATGAACTGTTTGCCGCTCTGACTGAACGTGGCGCGACCCGCTACGAAGCAACCGTCGGCGCGGGCTTACCGGTGATTGGTGTGCTGCAAAGTCTGATTGATAGCGGCGACGAAATACGCGCTATTGAAGCCGCCCTGAGTGGGACTCTCGGCTTTCTCATGAGTGAGCTTGAACGTGGGGTTGGCTTCGCCGATGCAGTACGCACAGCCCACCAGCTCGGTTACACTGAACCCGATCCTCGCGACGATCTGAGCGGTGCGGATGTCGCCCGTAAAGCGCTCATTCTGGCCCGTACCTGTGGCATGCATCTGCCGCCTGATGCTGTAACCGCCGAGCCACTCTTCCCGGCGACCCTGAAAGAGATCAGCGTCACCGAATTTCTCCAACGGCTTGAGGAAGCAGAGCACGAGGTGATGAACCGCTTACAGGTGGCCAGAGCTAACGGCAAGGTGCTCCGCTACATCACCCGCATCAGTCCTGACAACGGCGTCGAGGTTGGTCTGCGCGAATTGCCCGTCGATCACCCGCTGGCCAGTCTGCGTGGCCCAGATAATATGATCAGTTTCACGACGAATCGCTACGCTGATCGCCCTCTGGTCGTCCGTGGCCCTGGTGCTGGCGTAGAAGTAACCGCAGCCGGTGTGTTAAGCGATATTATTGCCACCGCACGAGAGTTATGACCCCGCGAGCACAAGCTGACACAGCCCCTATAGCGCGTGATGTACCACTCATTGATTTGCATCGCCATCTCGATGGCAATGTGCGGCTCACCACCATCCTCGACGTTGCCCGCACGTATGGCATTCGCCTGCCTGCCGACACCGTCGAAAGATTACGTCCGTATGCCCAGATCCAGGGCGTGGCCGCTTCAGTGATGGATTTTATCGCGCGTTTTGATCTTCTGAAGCTGATCTGCGTTGATGAAGATGTAGTGGCGCACATTGCCGAAGAGAATGTCGAAGACGCAGCCAATGAAGGAATCGACTACATCGAGTTACGCTGCTCACCGGCATTCATGGGCGAACGCTACGGTCTCGATCCGACCCGCGTGCTGGCGGCGGTTTGCCGGGGCGTGCGTGCCGGCATGGCCCGCTACCCGGTTCAGGTACAGATCATTGGCATTATGTCACGTCACATGGGTGAAGAGAGCTGCTGGCGCGAATTGGAAGCAGCCATCGCGCTAATGAGTGAAGGCGTGGTCGGGATCGATCTCGCCGGCGATGAAGTCAATTTTCCCGGTACCCGGTTTGTGAAGCACTTTACCCGTGCACGCGCTGCCGGTCTGCGCATTACAGTACATGCCGGTGAAGCCACCGGCGCGTGGAGTGTCCGGCAAGCGATTGAAGAACTGGGTGCTGAACGTATCGGTCACGGCGTGCGAGCTGTTGAAGACCCGACTGTTTTACAACTCATCGCCGAACGTAAGATTGCCCTGGAGGTATGCCCAACCAGTAACGTGCAAACCCAGACGGTCAGTAGCTACGAAAGCCACCCGCTACCACAATTACTGCGCCGTGGCCTGCTGATCACGCTCAATACCGATGATCCCGGCATTAGCGCTATCGATCTGCCGCACGAATATCGCATTGCCCGCGACCGGCTTGGTCTCACTGCCGAAGAACTACGGACATTGCAGGCTCATGCCCTGTCCGCTGCCTTTATTGATGAAGCCACCCGCGCTGCTTTGCTGCACAAAGCACGCTCACGTACCTCTTGAGTTTTATAACGCGGCGTGTTACACTATTGACGCAAAGCAGCAATTCGACCACTCCCCACTACACACTAAGGAGTCTGGCAATGACGCACGAACACTCCCCGACCGGGTTACCTCACTATGATCTGTACATTGATGGTGCATGGCAACCGGCAGAGAATGGCCAAACCTTCACCGTCTATGATCCGGCCAACAGCCAGCCCATTGCCACCTGTGCCAGCGCTACCCACAGCGATGTCGACCGGGCAGTCCGCGCCGCCCGCGCCGCGTTCGATCACGGCCCTTGGCCGCATACATCACCGGCTCAACGTGCGGAAATTCTCCACGCAATTGCCGATGCCCTCGAAGCACGCAACTTTGAGCTGGCCGAGATTGAGTCGCGCGATGCCGGGGTACCGATCCGCAAGACAACCTACAACGACATTACTCTTGGCCTGGAAATTCTGCGCGGTTGTGCCGAAATGGCGCGCAAGCATCCTTACGAGCCACTCCCGTGGAACGATCTGCCGAGCGTGTCGTGGAATTTTGTCTGGCGTGAACCAATCGGGGTGTGTGCCCAGATTATTCCCTGGAATTACGCATTTTGTATGGCAGCCTGGAAGCTCGGCCCGGCCCTGGCAACCGGCAATACGGTCGTCTTTAAGCCATCCTCACTCGCACCACTGAGCACACTGGCGATCTTCCAGACCATTCATGATCTCAATCTGCTGCCGAAAGGGGTTATCAATCTGGTGTTGGGGCCTGGCGGCGATGTTGGGGAATATCTGGTTACTCATCCGGCGGTTGATAAGGTCGCCTTCACCGGCAGCACCGAAGTCGGGCGCAAGATTATGGCGCTGGCCGCACCGCACATCAAACGGGTCACCCTGGAACTGGGCGGGAAGAATGCGATGCTGATCCTGCCTGATGCCGATCTCGATCTGGTCGTCGATGGAGTGTTGTGGGGAGCGTTCTACCACTCCGGGCAATTGTGTGAGGCCGGTTCGCGTTTGCTGGTACCGCACACCCTCCACGATACGCTGGTCGAGCGGCTGGTCGAACGGGTGCGTGGGATGCGCATCGGTGATCCCATGGATCTGGAAACCGACATCGGCCCGTTGATTAGCGAACGGCAGCGCGAGAAGGTGGAGTACTACATCGCAGTTGGTCGTGAAGAGGGTGCCACGGTCGTTATCGGTGGTGGCAGACCAATGGGCGAGACCTTTGCCAATGGCTATTATGTCGAGCCAACCATCTTTACCGGTGTGCACCCTAAGATGCGGATTGCCCGTGAGGAGATCTTTGGCCCGGTGCTGTCAGTCATTGCCTACGACGAGATCGGTGAGGCGATTCGGATCGCGAATGATAGCATCTACGGCCTCGCCGCTTCGGTCTGGTCACGCGATCTCCAGCATGCGCTGTCGGTAGCGCGACGTATCCGTGCCGGTACCGTCTGGATCAACGAACACCACGTCCTGAACCCACGGGCACCGTTTGGTGGCTATCGTCAGAGTGGTTTTGGCCGCGAAATGGGACGCTACGGCCTGGACGAGTATACTGAAGTCAAGCATATTCACGTCGATCTGATGCAGCGGCGGCAGGGCCGGCTGTGGTGGGATACCCTGTTGCCAGAGTAAGACGTATCTCAGCAGACGGGGTTATGTCGCTCTCTTCTGAAGTGCGGAAGCCTGAATTCCGCACTTCCCATACGCCATACCGGAGGCGTGGGCAACCTGCGACCAACCGGGCGACCGTTGGCCTTTTCAACACAGATGAGACGACTTCCGGTGCCGGTGCCTTATGCCAACAAAACCTGCGATCACGATTGCCCTTCAGCCACAGTACCTGACCCTCTCTGCGGAATTACGAACTATCATCTCATTTGATCGGGAGGGTCGCCCAATCGTTGCCTTTCACCACGGCACCAACTATGTCCGTGGCCTGAGTGGTGACGTACTGCTGAAGCGGGTGGTATCTCCCGGACACAAAGAACGACGCAAACTCTCTGCTGCCGAACGGCGGGTCGTTCTCGGCAATCTGCTCAATCACACCCACTGCATGATCGATCAGCTCGAACCACAAGCCTCAGCAGAAGCACGGGCCTGGTTTGATCGCATTCGGCACTGGGATATAGAGCGTTTGGAAGCCGAACGTGAACGCTTTCTGACCGTCTATAAACCGATCAGCATCCTACCGCCCGATCAATACCGGGCGCTTGTACTCCAGGCGACAGAGGGATGTAGCTGGAACCGGTGCCATTTCTGCACCTTCTATCGCGACCGGACGTTTCGCATTCACTCGCCCGCCTCATTTCGAGAGCACATCCAACAGGTGAAAACATTCGTTGGCGCCAGCCTGGGGTTGCGCAAGGCAATTTTTCTCGGCGATGCCAATGCGCTGATCATCCCCCAGCCACGTCTGCGCGACCTCTTGCAGGTGGTGCATGAAGAGTTCACCATCGGACCACATGCCGATTTCAAAGGCATCTACGCCTTCCTTGACATCTTTGGCGCTGAATGCAAAACGCTGGCGGATTATCGTGAACTGGCGGCAGCCGGGGTACGTCGCATCTATCTGGGATTGGAGAGTGGGGATGAGACGGTATTTCGTTTGCTGAACAAACCCGGCTCGCCGGCAGAGGCTATTGAGGCCGTGCGCACGATCAAAGCTGCCGGTATTGCTGTTGGTATCATTCTGCTGGTTGGTGCTGGCGGAGAGCGGTTCGCCGCCGATCATGTGCAACATTCACTTGCCACCATTGCGGCGATGAACCCCGGCCCGGAAGATATTATCTATCTGTCACCGCTGATGATCCCGCCCGACACCCCCTATCTTGCGCAGATGCAGGCTGTTGACAGCCCTCCACTCAGTGAGGCAGCGCTGGCGGCCCAGCTTGAACAGCTTAAGCAGGGCGTGCGGGCAATCGTTCCGACGGGCACGAAGGTTGTGTTATACCACATCGAGGAGTTCGTCTACTGAGTCACCAACCGGGCGACACGCCGGTCAACCATTGCCCTGACACCGAACCTGAACGGTAATGCGTAGCGCTGCGCGGGAGAGGGGAGCGTAGAGGAATGAGATCACACCTGAACACATCCAATACACGACATGCGATTCAGACATTCTCTTCTCTCATTCACCGCATCTCTTGGATGGTCAGGTGAATGACACAGGCACCGTCCGTAGGGGCGGGTTCCTCAACCCGCCCCTGCGCACCACCGGCACCAGCACGTTGTGGGGCAGGTTGTTGGCCTGCGTTCGACCATCCCCATCATCTGGGTCACGTACCGGCACGAGAGGCCGCTGCAATCCGCGCCGGATCGTGTGTACGGCTGGCGCGGCAGCATGGCTGCCGCACTCCAAACTGCGCGACACGGGTAACGCCGCCGGACAGCCGTATCCACCCCGGCGGGTGCAGCGGACATGCCCTTCGCTGTGTCTGTGATCACGACCGGCGTGATCGGGTGATCTCCCTCATTCACCGCATCTCTTGGATGGTCAGGTGAATGGGTACAGGGTAGGGGCGGGTTGAGAACCCGCCCTACGGAACTCGCCCCTGCGCACCACCGGCACCAGCGTACCGCGTTTCAACAACACACAGGACAACTCCTTACAAAACTATCATCCCCAATCCCCCACACCCTTCCTTCCTCTGCTATAATGGAAGCGATACATGTCTCCAACAACAATATTAGTTACTCCTGCATAACAATACCAACTCATGGCGTAAGACTGTAATCTCACCATTCAGCGTACAGGAACGATCAGCCAATGTCTGCATATAGTGCCTACCAGATTGATCAGCAGCGCATTGCACGCTATCTTGGCAATGAGCAGGCCAACGCACTCTGGCTTGATCGTCTACGACCGCACGAACTCTATCAACTATGCGCCCTTCTCGCCAGTGCTCAGTATACGCTCTCGACATACCTGCCACGCCGTCTGGTAAACCATCGCCTGCATACCACCGACAATCAACCATGGGTGGAATGGGTTGATGGCTCGTTGCTGTTTGCCGACATTAGCGGCTCGACGGCACTGGCCGAACGCTTGAGCAGTATAGGTCGGGAAGGCATCGAGATTGTTACCGATACGCTGAACACGTACTTCGGTGCGCTCATTCGCCGCATCCAGGAAGCTGGCGGTGATCTGATTACCTTTGGCGGCGATGCCCTGCTGGTCTTGTTTACCGATTCGGATCACGCCTACACTGCTACCGTGGTTGCCCGTGACCTGCTACAACGTCAGGCCAATTTTGTACGTGACGTGCCGGGGATCGGTTCATTTCCGTTGACCATGCACATCGGCGTTGAAAGCGGGCGCATCGCTATGGTCAGTGCCGGACGCCCCGAATCGTTGCGCTACAGCGCTATGGGTTCCTGCGTCGAGCGGGTGGCACGGGCAGAGGAACTGGGGGGACGTGGTGAGATTGTGCTGGGGCCATACGCATGGTCTGCCCTGGCCGGGCGTGCCCAGGGTGAACCACTGACCGAAGGTTATGTAAAGTTGCAAACAATAGCAGGCCAGGCGCTCGCGACGAATCCGGATGCTCCGTTCAAGACCCTGCCACCCAGTCGTGACACCGCATTTCACCTGATCTGGACCCTGGAACGGCTCAGTCCCTACCTGCCGGCAACGCTGGTAGATCGGATCATGAGTGACCCGCAACGGCCACGCCTGGAAGCCGACCTGCGTCCGGTTTCAGTCCTGTTTGCCCAAATCGAAGGACTGGCGCCATTGGTCGAGGATTTGCAACCCGAACGTGCAGCTCAGATCATTGATGCCGTATGGCGGGTCTGTTTTACCGCAATTGAGCATTACGGCGGGTACGTCAACAAAATCGACCTCGCGGCCGAGGGGAGCAAAATCCTGGCGATCTTTGGTGCTCCTATCGCGCAAGAAGACCACGCCGAGCGGGCGGCTCGCGCAGCCCTTGATCTTCAACGCGCATTTCATTCGCTCATCACGTCCCAACCGGACGGGATCAGCCTTGCCCAACTACGGCTCCGCATCGGCCTAAATAGTGGCAATGTCTTTGCCGGCAATGTCGGCGATGCTGAACGCAAAGAGTACACCGTTATGGGAGATGCCGTCAATGTGGCGGCACGGGTCATGAGCCACAGCGATTGGGGTGCAATTCGAGCAACCACAACCTTTGCAGTTTCCGTTGGTACTACCATTGCCTTCGCCGACGCGCGCACCGTCACTGCTCGCGGGAAACGTGAGCCACTCGAACTCCTGCGGGTTGTAGGGCTGCGGGAAGCATCGTCACCGGTTGCCCAACACGCGATTGTGGGGCGTCGGCACGAGCTAAGCTGGCTGCAAGAACGGCTGGCCATTGCGTTGAGTGGGTATGGGTGTGTTGTCCGCATGAATGGCGAAGCCGGGATTGGCAAGACCCGCCTGGCTGCCGAGTTATTGGTCACTTCTGTTCCCCGTCAGACCCAGATCGTGAGCGTGCGTTGCCTCGCGTACCAGCAAAGCACCCCCTATGCCCCCTGGAGTGATGCCTTGCAGGCGCTGGGTGGTATTTCGAGTCACGACGATCAGGCGACCCGTGCTGCCAGATTACGCCAGATGCTGGATGCGGCGGCGATTAGTGACGACTGGGCACCAATTATTGCCGATCTGGTAAAGCTCGATCTCGATGATAACCCCGTCACCCGCGTGCTTGATCCACAGCAACGCCAGGAACGCCGCTTCGAGATTATCCGTGCTCTTGTCCATACTGCCGCCCTCGGCCACGGTCTGGTCATGATTTTCGATAACCTGCAATGGGCCGATCACATTTCACTCGATCTCTGGCGCTACGTTGCCGGCTCGATTGCCAATAGGCCAATCTTTCTGCTTGGCCTGCACCGACATGCGCTGGACTGGAACGGTGATCCACTCGGCGATGGTGCTGAACTGCTGACGCTAACCGAATTGCCGGCAAGCGATAGCGCCGATCTGATTGCTGCCATTCCCGCCGGATCGCGGCTTTCGTCGGAGGTGAAGGCGCAAATTATTGAACGAGCAGCGGGCAACCCCCTCTTCATCGAGGAACTGGTGCGGGTTGTCCAGGCGGGTAATACATCGCTCGAAGAATTACCGGATAGCCTGAGTGGACTCCTTTTGACGCGACTCGATCAGCTTGATGAGCGTTCGCGGGCTATGTTACGAGTGGCAGCAGTGGTAGGTCAGCGTTTTCCCGTCCCTGTGTTACAAGCGGTATACGGCGAAGATACGACGCGCCTCATCCAAACCATCGCTCAACTCGACAATCAAGAGCTGACGTTACTCGAACGCGAAGTTCCTGAACGGGTTCATATCTTCCGCCACGCCTTGCTGCATGAAGTTGTCTACCAAAGTACTCTCTTTGCCCGCCGACGTGAACTGCATCGCCGGATCGGCGAATATCTCGAACAACGCTATGCTGGCGAGCTTGTCCGTCTCCGCCGGGAATACACGGCTGCACGCCAGCACCAGATCGTGCAGATTGGGCGTAATGGCCCACTGACCAACCGTGCCGTGCGGGCACTGGCTACCCCCATCTTCCTGCTGGCCCATCACTATCGCCTGAGTGATGCCCCAGAGCGTGCTATCCAGTATTTGCTGCTGGCCGGTCATCTGGCTCGTGATGAGTATGCCAATCAGCAGGCAATCACCTATTACCGTTGGGCGATTGACATCATCGGCGAGCGGGGCGACGATCCGCGGCTGTGGGAAGCGATGGAAGCGTTGGGCGAAACCCTGGCTGCCATCGGCCAGTACGATGAGGCGCAAGCAATCTATCAGCGAATGCTTACCCTGGGCGGAACCGACCTGCCACCGGTCGTGCAGGCAGAGGTGCTGCGCTCGTGGGGAGCAGCACTCGAAAAGCAAGGGCGCTATCAGGATGCACTAACCCAACTTCGCCAGGCCGAAGCAATCGCTACCACGGATATGTACCATACGCCTCCTTTATTGCTAGCTGCGATTGCCGCCGACCTTGCCCAAACTCTTACTCGCCTAGGAGCCTTCGATGAAGCACTGACAATGTGCGAGGCGGGATTGGCCCGCATTCGCAATGATCAACGTAGCATTGAAGATGAGCGGATTGCGGCTGAACTTCAGCAGCAATTGGGGATGATTTACGGCATGCGTGGCCACTATGATCGTGCGTACTATCACTTCCTGAATGCACTGAGTGCTCAGGAAGCGATTGATGATCTGTACGGTCAGGCGCGTACCCACAACAATCTTGGTTATCTGGCCCAATTGCAGAGTAATTATGCTGCTGCGGTTGAGCACTATACTCAGGCCGAAGCATTAGCCCGTAAAGTCAGTGCAAAATATGCGCTATCGAGCGTTTTACTCAATGCAGCGTATGCTCACTACCGACTGGCGCATTACGACGATGCCGAAGTTGCCTGTCGTGATGCACTGACCTTGTGCGAAGAGATGGGAGATCGCCTTGGTGTAGCTCAGGCCGACGATATGCTAGGGATCATCGCCTATGCCTGTGGCGCATACCAGCAAGCGTTGCAAGCCTATCAGCAGGCATTGCCAATTTACACCGAACAAGCCAACAGATACCAGTATGGCAATACGCTGGCGCTGATGGCGCTAGCGACCACAGCGAATGGTGATCCTTCGACTGCACTTGCCTACGCCGAAGAAGCCCACCAGATCGGCGAGCAGCTTCAGGTGCCGCAGTTGACGGTCGAAGCCTTGTGGGCGGCAGCCGAGGCACTCCTTGCCCAAAGTACGCAATTGACCGACATGACACAGCGTGCTTCACTGCTCGAAGCCGCAGCGACGCATGCCAGGCAGGCAGCCGAGCTTGCCGAACACATAGGGAGCCAGTTTGATCGAGCCATGGCGCTACGACTGGCCGGTGAGATTGCCGCCGAGCGTGGTGGGTCGTTTGCAGAGTACTTTACGCAGGCTATCACCATCTTCAACAAGATCAATTGTCGCTTTGAACACGCATGCACCGCAGCCCGTTTCGGTCGCGCATTGTATCGGTGTAACCTTCCCGAAGCTACGACGTATTTAGAATATGCCAGGCAAGAACTGGCTGCTATTGGCGCACAGGGAGAGTTGTCTCGATTGACGACAGCTATGAAGGAGGGGTAACATGTCACAGTCAGCCGTCGAACAGATTATTGGCCGTGCCGTTATTGATGCGGAGTTTCGTCAAAAGCTAATCGCTGACGCTCGTGCCGCCTGCACCGGCTACGATCTAACCGATGAAGAGCTGGAGGCTCTTGAGCGTTTAGATGCCGAGAGTCTGCAATCCTTCGCCGGCAAGCTCGATCCACGCCTGACGAAGAGTGCCGGACGCGGCTTCTTCTAAACAAGAACCTCACAGCAAGCCGGCACTCATCTTGAAGCACAGTTGTCTATCGTGATGCGTCTACCGGTAGTTGGGAAACTATTATGAGCGAACGGAGCGCCAAACGTCCTGAACTTCATTTCGTGCCGCGTGCGCTCCGTGATATTTTCTTGCCGCGCCGCCTGCCCCGTGAAGTACGCAGTACAATTGAGCAGTGGCTGGAGGCGGAACCTCTGCATCGGGTGCTGCCGGGGGCACTTGATTTACCGTTTGCTATCGATCTTGACCCGGCTTCAATCCTGGCCGATACCCGCCATCTGGCGTTGTTGGGGCCACCGGCCAGTGGTCGGAGTCTGGCCCTGGCCCGAATTGCTCACCGCTGGCTTGCCAGTCAGGCCACGGTGCCGCTGATACGTCTGTTACTCAGCGAGATTGACACACCGAGTCTGACTCCACGAGCCATCGTTGTTCGCACGCTGGCCCGGCGGAATCTGGCCCCAAATCCGTTAGAACACAACCTGCCCTGTCTCCTCCTTATCGATGATTGGGAAGACCTGCCGCTGGCTCGTCGTTCTATCTGGCAACGGTTTCTAACGAGTCTTTCCGAGCGCTGGCCGCAGGCGCGAGCCGTCATTACGCTCCCACCGGGAGAGTTATGGCCTGGCTTCCGCCACCACGCTCTCTCACCATTGTCCTCTGAGCTTCTCAGTTCATGGCTTCAAATACTCTTTCCCCATACCGACACTCAGACCCTACTGCCACTGTTCGAGCGTGATCCGCTGATTTTGTTACGTGAACGTCCGGCAGAACTTATCATGCTGGCGTTAACTCAGCCCCTTAGCGGATGGCCGGTCTCCCGTGCAGCACTTTACGAGCGGATAGCCGCTTTCGCGGCGCCAATTCTGGCGACAAGTAATGATCAGGTCGGCTGGCGGATTGGATACAGTGCCTACCGTGTATATCAGCAGGCATTGACACTGGCAGCCCAACCGCAACTCGATGCAACGAGCATTCGGAATGCCGGTGCGCAATGGCGAGCCTTGTGTCTGCCTTTAACTTTTGGGATCACACCAGATCCCCTACCACTGATCACTGCCCTCACCGAAGCCAATATCCCAACCGGCGAACGACTTTTCCTGCTCGCCCGTGCGCTACGGGAACGCCCTCGCCTTGATCCGGGCCTGAGTCGACCAATTCTTGAAGAGCTTTGTCAGTACGGAGGAGAAGCACTCAATACACTTGTGCCGGCACTGCCCGTTATTTTGATCGACATCGGTCGTACTCAACCGGCTCAGGTAAATGCCTTGCTAGAGCAAATTGTCGGTCGACTGGCACCGACTGCCGCTACCAGGTTGTTAACCGACCTGCTCGATGCCGGCGACGCCCCACCTGCGCTTCGCTGGCAAGCGATAGATTTGCTCTGTCAGCGACGGGCACTGCCACCACCGTTACCGCCGCACACCGACCTGATTGGTCAGGCCGGACGCTGTCTGCTGGCCGTGGTGCATAGCGATACTCTCTCCTGGCTGGCACATCCGTCGCTACAGCTTGGCCTGCGTCTGTTGCTCAGTGGCGCCGCAGGAGAAGAGCGTCAGCAGACTATCGCTCATCATCTGCTCCACTATCTCGATCTACCGGCATCAGTCCGCGCTCTGGCACCGGCTGCGCTGCCCCTTACCGATCTGGCGCAAGCCGCTGCCGATTCTATGGCCGAAGTCCGACAGGCAGCCCGTTCCGTCTGGCTAAGGTCGGGGCATGTGGAGCAGCTGGCCCGTTTCGTAACACAACCCCATCAACCATGGCTGGCTCGCGATGAAGCGTTGACCGATCTGGCAACTCATCCTGCTGGCGCTACCTTGCTTGCCGGTTTTGCGTTGAGTCAGCGATTGACGCTTGATCTCAGACTTCGAGCAATCCGGTTACTTCACCACCTGAGCAATGGTCTCTTCCTGCTTAAACGGTTATTGCAAACCGAAACGGAGCCGGTGATCGTGCGTGCAGCAGCGGCCTACCAACTCACCCACTATCCACAGGCAGTATCGGTTCTGACCTCGTTTCTCAGTCCTCATCACCCACCACTCCTGCGGCGCGCCGCAGGGTACGTGCTCGGTCAGATAGCTGCGCAGAACCATCCTGCCGCAGTGGCAGCACGTACTGCTCTGATCCAACACCTGCATCAGCCCGATATCGATACCGGCTTTACTATCACTATCATCAATGTTCCTGGTCTGTGTGGGAGCCGTCAGGCGTTATCAGCACTCGGTCACATCATAACCCCGACCTTTGGTGTTCACTTGCTCGATGCCTGGCTCAGTGCTCTACCAGCGTTAATCGGCCCGGTCGAACAGTGGTTTCAAGAAGCCGACGATATACGCCGTGCTGTGCTGGCCGATCTCTTTATCACATCAGGTACAACTATCGATAGCGGTGACAATCTGCTCGATCGACCTTCAGCACTGATTGCCCTTCAGGTATTGCAGATCAGGAGTGCGGCAGTACGGGCCATTAACCTGATCGGCAGGCAACAGCCCGCCCTTGAACCGGCCGTGCGTGCTTTGTTCGACGTTACCCTGCTGGATAGTAGCGCACCGCGCCCGTTCGCCGATCTGCTTGGCATCTATGCCACAAACGATCTTGTGCACATTGCACGCAATGCCACCGATGATCCGCTACTTCGGAGCGCTGCCCTGAATACGATTGCCGGGCGTCCAGACGGTACGCAGGCTCTGCTCCAACTGGCTCGACAAGCCGATATAAACCTGGCATGTACTGCACTCGATCAGGTACGACCACCATTTTCGGCAGAAACCATCGAAATGCTATTGACCATGGTCGGCGCAGAAAACCCTGAGCCGATTCGCTTTGTGGCTTTGCATGTGTTGGGGCGTGGTGCCGATCCTTCAACAACCTCACAATTGATGAACATTATCAACAACGAGGAGGAGTCAGCAACACTCCGGGCCGCAGCGCTTGACGCGATTGCCAGCGCACCCATTGATCGGGTGATTGAATTGATGAACACGCAGCCTGATCCGCTGCGGAGTGCTGCATTGCGCGCTCTGAGTCGCAGTGATCGCCCCGCGCCGATCAATCTGCTGCATCGCATGGCATTTGATGCTGACCGGGCTTGTGGATTGGCAGCCGTGAATGCACTCGCCACCCAGATCGATACTACCGCGCCGATCCTCATGCGGATTGTTCGTAGCCATCCCGATCTGACGATTCGGCTGGCTGCGGCAGCAGCTTTGCGCGATATGGCCGGTCCTGAAGCAGTTACAGTATTTGTTGAAGGACTGCTCTCGCCCTACCCGGCATTGCAAACGCAGGCATTTGCCCTGCTGGCCGCAGCCGATCCGCAACATCCGCTCTTACGACAAGTTATTATCGATCCAAAGATGCCTGACATTTTGAGACTGCTGGCATTGCAGCATCTTTGTACCGTCGCTCCGGCAGATGCAATAATCCGCGAGATCGCCTGCGATACCGGCACCTCAGAACGGTTACGCTGCTTTGCCATCAGGGTGCTTGCTCAACAAACCGATGAAGAGACGGTGGCGTGTCTGGCTCGGTTAGCCAGCGATCCTGGTGAGCAATCATTAGCAATCCGCCACGCAGCGATTACGGCGCTTACCCAACAATGCCAGGATTTCAATACCTGTGCACGTGGTGCACTCACAACATTAGCCACTTCCGCCATCCCCGAAGTTGCACTGTGGGCCGGTACTGCACTACTCGACTGTCTGGCGTTGCCGATGAGTGTTGATGCAAAGGATAGGTTGCAAGGTTGAACGATTGCAGGAGTTTATGTATGTCACACACCGATTTTGTCACCACCAGCCGTGGCCTGAACCGCAACAGCCCGCCAATGCGACTCTTCGAGAAGGCCAAGCGGTTTGGCATCTGGAATCCCTCGTTCATCGATCTGAGTCGTGATGTTCGTGATTGGGAACAGCTCCGCGACGATGAACGCGATCTGTTGTTGCGACTCACCGCACTGTTTCAGGCCGGTGAAGAGGCGGTTACACTCGATCTGCTCCCGCTGATCCGCACAATTGCCAGAGAAGGTCGATTAGAGGAAGAGCTGTACCTTACCACCTTTCTCTTTGAAGAAGCCAAACACACCGACTTCTTCGCCCGCTTTATCAGTGAAGTCGCCCGTGTCGATCCCGATCTAAGCCGGTATCACACGGCCAGTTATCGGGCACTGATTTACGACGCTCTACCGACGGCTCTGCATCGTCTCGATAACGATCCATCGCCGCTCAGTCTCGCCGAAGCATCGCTTACCTACAACATGATTGTCGAGGGTGTGCTGGCCGAGACTGGCTACCACGCCTACTTCACCATACTTGACAGCCAGAACATTATGCCTGGTACGTGCGAAGGTATTCGCCTGCTCAAACAAGACGAGTCGCGCCACATTGCCTACGGCGTCTACCTGCTCTCGCGCCTCATTGCCACCGATCCACAAATCTGGGACCATATCGTCGAGCGTATGAATGAGCTGGTACTGCACGCGATGGGGGTCATCGACGAAATCTTTGCCAGTTATGATCCGATGCCGTTCAATTTGCAGATCGAGACGTTCAGTACCTTCGCGCTGAACCAGTTTCAGCGCCGTCTCAACCGGCTTGAATCAGCCAGCCGGCAGAGCCTGAACGAGATCGATAACCTGGCAACCGATGATGAGGAAAACGTATGAATGCCTTTGCCGGTCGGGTCGTGTTGCTCACCGGGGCGGGTGGTGGACTGGGGCGGGAGTTTGCCCGCCAATTACTGGCCGCAGGCGCCGACCTTATCCTCAGCAGCCATCATCCGCAGCGGCTTTCAGCCGCTGCGGAATTTGCCGCTCAGTCGCCCAACCGGTACGGTCGGATCAGATCGCTGCTGCCGGCTGATCTGAGTGATCCGGCGAGTTGTGACCACCTGGCCGAACGGGTGTTACGGATTGCCCCTGACCTCGATCTGGTCATTCACAATGCGGGGGTCGGGTTGTACGGCCCCCTCGAAGCATTGCCGGTCGAAGCGGCGGAACGCTTGCTGCGCATCAACCTGCACGCCCCGATTCGACTGACCGCCAGGCTGCTCCCTGCCTTGCGCAACCGGCCCCGTAGTCAGATCGTTTTTATCTCTTCTATCCTTGACTGGGCGGCCTTGCCCAACATCAGTGTCTACAGCGCAACCAAATTTGCGCTACGGGGCTTTGCCGACGGTCTTGCCGCCGATGGCTACTGTGTCAGCACCGTCTACCCATTTTTCACCCAAACCGACATCCTCGAATCACCGCAATACGGTACCACCCAACGTCGGGTACCGGGCTGGATGATTGATCGGCCACGACCAGTAGTGAGAGCCAGTCTTGCCGGCATCGCCGCTCGCCGTCACCACATCTATCCTGGTTGGAAGGCTCGCCTCTACGCCATTACCGCTGTCGTTGCCCCCGCTGTCTTACCACCATTCAGCCGTCTGGTTGCAGGATAACAGGGCAACCAGACGAGGCACAACCTGCCTCAATCACGGTTCTGGTGAATAGAGCGCTCTGCCGTCTCTCTCGCCAGACTCGCGATGTTTCACAACATGGTACACTAGAAAGCAGTCAGTAACGATTGCTACAGGCAATCGCCATCACACCAAGAGCAAACATATGACTGAACTTCGTGATGAATTGATTCGTCTCACCTGCGACCTGATCCGCTTTGAGACAATTGCCGACCGTCCAGATCAATTACAGGCGGCGGTAGATTACGTCGCCGGTTATCTCGCCGATGTTCCGGGCATCCAGATCGCAAAGAGCTGCGTAGCCGACAAACCGGCGCTGGTTATTACGCTGCAACCCACTCGCTCACCACGCCTGATGCTCAACGGGCATCTGGATGTCGTGGTTGGAGAGCCGGCACAATTCGTGCCAGAGGTGCGTGATGGCCGCATCTATGGCCGTGGCAGTCAGGATATGAAGGGTAGCATTGCCGTAATGATGTGCCTGATCCGCGATCTGGCCCAACGACCCAATCCACCGGATGTCGGTTTTCAATTCGTCACCGATGAAGAGATTGGTGGACGCCACGGCACCGGTCGGTTGCGTGATGAGGGATGGCACTGCGACTTTATGCTCTGCCTGGAACCAACCGACCTGGGGATCATGTTCGAGCACAAAGGCGGGATGTGGGCACAGTTACGTATTCCCGGTCGGGCTGCCCACGGATCACGACCCTGGGAAGGCGACAACCCTGTCTACCGGCTGGCCCAGGGTATTCAAGCAATTGCCGGGCGCTACCCACCACCAACTAGCCCTCACGATTGGCGAACTTCGGTGACTCCAACCGAGATTCGGATGGGGGCAGGTTCGCGGAATCAGGTACCGGCAGAAGCACTGATCACGTTTGACATTCGCTGGACGGCTGATACCACACCGGAGGCGATCCAGGCCGATCTGACGGCAGCATTTCCCGACGCCGAATTCATCAATGTCATGGCCAGTGCTGGCCTACGCACCGATCCCGAACACCAGGAAGTCGGGCGCATTGCCGACATCGTAGAACGGCACATCGGCCATACCCCTCGCTTCTACCGCGAACATTTTGCGACCGATGCCCGATACTATTCGCACATTGGCATTCCTGCCATCTGCCTCGGCCCGGTTGGGGCTGGCCTGCATTCGGCAGAGGAGTGGGTAGAGATTGCCAGTCTTACGACCTTATACCAGATTGTTCTTGATTATATCGACACCATGTAGGATAACGACCTTCTTATGCTCTACGTATTACAAACCATTCCCGGCCTGGCTGCGCTGACCTGGCGTGAAGTCGAACAGACGATTCGCCCGGAGACAGACCGTCCCGCACCTCGTCAGATCGGCGTGCGTGCTGTGCCGGCACGCAACGATCTGATCTTAACCGACTATCGCGGCTCACCCCGCTCGTTACTGGCACTGCGTACCATCGAGGATGTCTTCGTGGTCGCTGCACGTGGCTTCAAAATTGCTCCTGACGAGCGCGGATTACGCCAGATTCACGCCGCTACCCGCAATGAAGAAGCGATTAAGCCGGCACTAGAGATATGGCGACGTTTCAACGGCGGTAAACGAAACGGAAGCTTTCGTGTGGTGACCCGTATGGTCGGGAAACACAGCTTCCACCGCCGCGATGTGGGAAGAGCTGTCGCTGATGCTATCCGCGATGGTTGGCCCGGACGCTGGCAACCGGTTGACGAAGACGCCGATCTGGAAGTGTGGACGACGCTGTTCGAGCAGGAGTTGATCGTCGCGATTCGCCTTTCAGATGCTTCAATGCGTCTGCGCGACAAGGCTGCACATCTGCCTGCTTCGCTGCGCCCGGCGCTGGCAGCCGCAATGGTAATGCTCACCTATCCGCAAGCCGATGACCTTTTCCTCGATCCGATGGCTGGTGCCGGCACACTGCTCCTGGAACGAGCGGCAGCCGGGCCATTTACTGCGCTCTACGGCGGTGACATCAGCCCGGCGGCGGTTTCGGCAATGAACACCAATCTACGCCAGATACGCGGTCAGATCGAAATTCGGCGCTGGAATGCCGCCAGGCTACCATTGCCCGATGCCAGCGTTAACAAAGTAGCCGTCAATTTGCCGTTTGGCAACCAGATCAACGAAGGCGATGACCTGGCCGAGTTGTACCGCGATGTCTTGCAACAGATTGCCCGCGTGCTCAAACCCGGTGGCCGTCTGGTTACTCTCGTTGCGGATCAGCACCTGCTTGATCGGGCACGGGCCCACGCTGCCCCGACCCTCCGCGCCATCGCACGGCACCGCGTCTTTGTCCTCGGCCAACGGGCAACCATTTGTGAGCATATCCGGGTTGCCGGCCCCGCGATACCACCAGCGCTACCGGCAGAAGAAGATGATTGGGAGTAGGCGCGAAGTTCACGTGGGCGAATGATCTGACCATTGTGGGATGGAGAACCTGCGTTTACTAGAAGTCATCGTATTCATTACTGATAGACGACATGATCGTGACGAGTACACACAGCATTCCCCTGAACAACAGGGTGAACAGTGTGACACGCGCCTGATCATAAGCACGACTGGTGCGGCAGACACACTGCCGCACGCCAAACGACGCGACAGGCACATGACGAGCGGACAAGGCAATCAATCCAGCGCGTGATGGCATTGTGGATGGTCATCAGCACGTCGCGCTGCCATACCGGCAGACTAAAAGCAGGGTACGCTGGCGTTGATGATTGGTAAGCGTGCGTGAACCTGTGTCATAGCCCGTTAACACGACTGCATAGCTTTGATGAACTACGTTATCGAACGAGATGCTGCCCCCTCGACAAACCCGACAACTACATCCTGGCGCTGGTGTATCAGGTGACCGAATTGCTCAGCCGGGGAGAGGAACCGCAATGACCAACATCCATCGTCGCCGGAAGCTGATTGAGGTGGCGCTGCCCCTTGAGACGATCAATACCGAA
>NZ_DAOTZQ010000069.1:0-4803 GCF_034434295.1 Chloroflexus sp. | reverse complement strand
GCACCTTCACCGACTGCGGCACCGTCACCAACTGCGGCACCGTCACCAACTGCGGCACCGTCACCAACGATAGGGATAACCGGTGGGGCGGTAGTCTATCAGGCTGATTTTGGCCCCAACAGCGACTGGCCAGTTGCCAACGGCAATGGCTGGAGTGTTGGTGTGCGCGATGGTCGTTATGTCATTCAGGCTAATGCCGGATTAGGTGATATTTGGGCCTTTCAGACATCGCCGATTGGCAGCGAGATGGTGATCGAGGTAGAGGTCAGTGTTGCCGGCGACTGGGCCGGGCTGATGTTCTGGTTCAACAGCCCGCAACGATACATCAGTTTTCTGATCAACCCCGCGCAGGGGCAATACCGCTGCGACGAGCGCACCAACGAACAGCGCAGCATCCTGGCTGAGGGTACAACTACCCTTGCGCGTTCAAATCGCTTAACAGTACGTCTTACCGATCAAACCATTGCCCTCCAGATCAACGATCAGGTCGTTGGCCCACTAACCATAACCACCCTGCCCCCCGATCCGCGTTATGGCTTGCTGGTACGTGCGGAACGCAACCCAACCACCGCAACATTCAGCACGCTTACCCTACGCACAACTACCTAGGCACATCCTGCATGCGTAGTCTTCACACCGATGTCAATCTGTCACGGCCCTGACAACATCAATAAAAATACCATGACCATGCACACTCCACCTCTATTACCTCTCCCCTCACTCCTATCTCCTATCTCCTCCCAACCCCACACTCTCAACCGGCAACCACATCCCCAGCACGCCATCGCTCCGCCGCACAGCCGTCCCGCGTCGAATATCGAACACATACACACCGTCATTCGTACCATACACCAGGGCATGACCATCGCTCGACCAGAGATCGAACGACAGAGCATAGGCATCGAAAAAATTGATCTGAGCGAGAAACTCCTGGCTAGGAGTAAACATGGTTAGTGTGCGTGGATTATTCCCATTCCGTCCAACCAACTGCCAGCGCAACTGGGTCAGACCGTTGGCCGAACGACCGGCTGGCGTGAGGTACGCGATCTGCTGACCGTCAGGCGACCAGAAAAAGGCTACCACATCATCATCGGTTGCCGAAAGCGTGCGTACTGAACCTTCCGATGTCACCAGCTTCAAAGGACCGAAACCATCGGGGCCAACCGTTGTATATGCGATCTCATCGCTTTGTGGTGAACGACCAAAGATAATCGCCGCCATTGGTTCACGGGCCAACACCTGCGGCTGCATCTCACCAACTTTCACCCGCGTCAACACACTCTCAACCTTATCCACCGTTGGTGGCCCCTCAATCGGTGGTTGAGCGACATAGAAAAAACTCTCGCCATCAACACTCCAGGCCGGCACTTGAAAGAAACCGGGATCGGTCACCTCGTGTAGCGGCTGCTGCCGACCGGGTTGTACCGTAATCACACGCCCATCTTCAAATATCGAACCACCGATATGAAGCAGCAGCGAAGAGCTATTGGGCTGCCAGGCAATGTAGAGCGAACTCGGTGAAACACTGATCAACTCTGCATCTCTGGAACCATCGGACGGCACAATATGCACCCCCAAACCGCCGACACCACGATTCGAGAGAAACGACAGATACCGACCATCGGGAGACCAGACCATATAGAGTGGTGGATTGGTTGTTGAGCGATACAACTCAGTCCGTGTACCACTCTGCAAGTGTATGACGCGGAGAACGCTCGTATTCCCCTGTTGACTGATATACGCCACCTGGCTCCCATCAGGAGCCAGCGCAGGATAGCGAAACAACTCCGGGCTGGCATCCTCAGCCAGCACCTGAGCCACACCCTGGCGATCAACAATAGCGAGACGGCGGTTTGGCCCCAGCACCAGTAGTTTCTGATCAACAGGGCGATTGGTTATGAGCAGAAAAGCAACCACCCCTGCGCCCAAACTCCCGATCAGGATTACCACACTCAACAGCCCGATAATCGTCAGCAAAATGCGACGAGCGGCCATGCCCGGCTCCTTTCCAACGCGATCTATGTGTTATGTAGTATAGCAAGATTTGAGGCATCGCGCAGGAGAAGTAAGTATTTGCTGTATGCATTTGCTGTATGAAGGATGGGCACAGGATGCTACACCCATCCTGGAACCTCACCCCGTCCAGGGTAGGACGTTGACTGAACAGCGGCAGGAACAATGCCTGCATCCATGTCTCCATTGCAGAGTAACGCTTCGTTGCGGCGCGGGGTAGGCGAAGACGACGTGCCGTGCACCTGCCTGCTCAGGCATTTCAAATCCCGTCATTGCAGGACAGTAGAGGCGACGCATGCGTCGCCTCTACGGAACGTTTCAAACCCCTTCTTTGCGGGACAATGCTCTGTTATCTTAAGAAGGCAGCTCGATAAATCGGTACCGCTCTTCCCAAGCCGAACGCTGCTCCTGGGCGATGGCGAAGAATTGATCCAGAAGCTGTTCCACCACCCTGGCAAAATCACGGTATTCGGCTTCGGTAATCTGCCGGAAGCCGTGGGCCAGAATACTCTTATTCCGTACATTCACCCGTTGCCGGATGTCGGTAAGCATGATGGTCTGGATCAGGGGATCGTTGAGAGCCGTTAATAACATATAGCCATTGAGCAAGGTGATCGGGTTGTATTGACCGTCGCGGTTAGGTTGGAGTCCTCGTTCGCGAAAGCCGAGTGATCGTTCAACTTCACGATAGCTGCTATCGAGGTCTGGGATTTGCGCTTTGAGCTGATCGAGGTCGGGTTTTTCTACCCACACCCCACGGGTTGCCAGCCGGTGCTGGCTCATCAATTCCAGACAACGGTAGCGCAACAGCGCTGCGGTGTCGTAGCGGTGCTGAGTTTCGCGACGTAGCGCATTGGCGTAGAGCGAACCGAGGAGGGGCAGGATCGCTTGCCGATTGGCTAAGGTGGTCAGTGCCTGCTGCTGATTGCTCATTGCCTTGATCGTGGCATCCAGACTGATCAGGGCCTGATAGTGATCGTGCAAGGTAGATTGATACGGGGCCAGCCTGGCCGGCAGCGGATGCGCCAGCAGATCGGCCATTGTCTGCACCGCAGCCGCTATGTTAAACGACTCCCACTGTGTATAAGCGCGTGCCAGTTGCGCCATGCACGCATAGAAGGTACCATCGTCTGCCGGTACCCGTCGGGCCAGGTCGCTGTAGATTCGTTCAGCAATGACGTAGTCGTGGGCGTTGAAGAAACGCCGGGCTTCTCCGGCTTCCAGATCGCCAAAGACCTCGTAGGGGTCAGATGGTTCGATCAATCGCTGCGAGCCAGGGATGACGCGATTCTGTTCGTAATCACTCTCAATGTAGACCGTACCCAACCCCAGGACGTAAGCTGCCTTCGCCAGCCCTACCGTCATCGGTTTGGTGCCGCCGGTCAGATCAACCAGAATCTGCTCACGCTCCAGATCAGACCATGCTTCAATCACGACCCGCAGTTCGCGGTACACTTGATTAATGTCGGTGTAGCGAGCCGTTTTACAAAGCCATCTGGCGTCGGGCTGGCGGCCAAGCTTTGCTGCCACCTGGGCGGGAAAATCGGTTGTTTCCGGCGTCAGCAAGAATGCGACTCGTTCCGGCTGCAGGGCGGCAATCAACAATGCGGCAGTATCGGCCTGCCGGCTACCGGGAATAATCAACGCCGGGATGCGTCGTGTGCCAACCCGTGCGATGAAGTGTGCTAATTGCTCGCTGAAATCCATGGTGACACTCCTCAAAGGGTATGCGCTAGTTCCAGTTGACCGTGGTCAAACACGCAGGCTTTACCCACGTGAACCACTCTTGCCGCCAGCAGCAGACTCCGGACCGCCGGCGGTACATCATGCAAGGTGACCGCTCCGACGAGTCCGCCGAGTATCATTGACTGGTGCTTAGCGGGACGAGTACTCGAACGTTCCCAATCGACCCAATGCCTTGATCCGCAATGGCGTGCGTAAGACTAAACGGACCCGTGGTGATTGTCTGGTAGTACGGCGACGTAGCTCGGCCAGATTGAAGATCGGCAATGCATGCGCCGAAAACAGTCGCTCGCCATCACGATAGATCGGCACCCCGAACGGTTGTCCATGAGCCAGGGCTTCCACCTGTTCGAGACGTGCCTGCACCTGATAACGGCCCAGGCCGGTGTGGGCAACATCGGCGAAGGCCAGGATCACGTGTGCCAGCAGGTTAATACCGTGCCCAAACAGCAGGATATTCACTTCCAGGACATCACCGGCCGCATACTGCCGTCGCTGATCGAGCGGTGGCTCGATAACGAAGGGACGGGGGTATCGCGCAAATCGTGTAATACGGCCTTGCCATGCGGCAATACGACTTCAAATAATTCGCGGTACGCACACAATGGCATCGCCGCCAGACAGGTGCTACCGTGTCCCCAACACACCGGAGGGCATCCGATCCGCTGCAACGCATACCCTAGAGCACCACGGAAGAGTGCCCCTTTGAACGCGGGAAGGCGTGCTGCACTTGCCAGACGCAACGAAATTCTGAGTCGTAAAACACTCAATGCCGGCAGACAGAACTGATCTTTCATGAACGTGTCCTAACTTTGGGTGAAAACGATGGGAAGCAGACCGCCCTTGAAGGCAGGTGGCTGCAAATATCAGGTGGTGTCGTCGAGTATTGTACCAAATGGATCACATAATGGGGCAATAAAAGATCTCTTCAGCTCTTCGTAGTACCGCTCATCAACGATACAATACGGTATACCCATCATTGGTTTGCGAAAGGAGCAACGTCTGTGACTGAACTCCCGGCAATCATCAAGCTGTTCTTCAGCGACC
>NZ_DAOTZQ010000068.1:0-23554 GCF_034434295.1 Chloroflexus sp. | reverse complement strand
ACGATCTGGCACGTGTCACGTCGTTGACCCGGCTGGTCACGCGGGTGCCGGGTGTGCTCGTCACGATCAAGGAATCGGTCGGCAATGAATGAGATACTTTCATAATAGATGTTTTTTTTGAAACAGGTTCAAGTACGGGGCTAAACAAGAGTGCGCCCGCAAGTCCACCCCGCCGAGTCATTGTGGACTAAAGCCCTGCCAGACGGCGTACACGACCCCCTTGGGGTTGCGACCAGGCACGCGCCAGGCCAGCCCCCGCCGGCCTTCCACGAATTAAGGCGGGGTTTCAACCCTTCAGTCGGCAGTACCTGGACGTGCAGACATAGCCGTACATCCATAACTCACCCCGTTGCTCGTACCCGATCCACCAGGGCCAGAATACGCTCGGCGCGCCGACCATACGTATGATCGGCGGCAATTAGCCGGCGAGCGGTTGCCAGTTCTGGATCACGTTCATTGAGTGCTGCGGACAGTGCTTCCTGCAAGCCGGTCAGATTGCGACGGGGAAAATTGTACGCCAGATGAGGCGGAACGATCTCGTGCAGAGCTGGAATTGCCGGCAACACGAGCGGCAAACCCAGGGCCAGATATTCAAACAGCTTCAAAGGTGACGCCGTAACATCGGTGACAGTATCAGGAATAACCAGCACATTAGCCGCGCCCAGACAACGTACCACGTCGACTTGTGGACGGGGTGGCAGGATGTAGAGATCGGCTGGTGTCGTTGTCGTGTCGGCCACGCGAAAGCCCTCACTCACTGCGTGGGCAGTCAGCGCCGCCCGTTCTCCAGGACGACCACCGAGAATCAGCCCTGTAAGGGTGGAGTAGGTCGCCTTGAGTGAACGAAGGGCACTCAAAAGACCATCGAGCCAGCGATGGGCAAAGGTCATACCGGCATATGCGATGATTGGCACGTGTGGCGGCAACCCCAGTTCAGCCCGACACTGCGCCCGATCTTGCGGCGTAAAGATCTGCTCATCGTAGGCGTCAGGAATGACAGCGACATCTGCGGGATTGCGCCAGCCGATCTGGGAGAGCAGACAGCGAAAATCATTGGTGAGCGAAGCCACCGCAGTTGCCCGACATAGCGCAGTACGGTCGATCAAGTCGAGTAAACCTCGTGCCCAACGTTCTTTTGCGCGTGAGGGATTACGTGATTCGAGATCGTGAGCCTCGTAAATCACCGGTATGCCCAACTGTGGCCCAAAACAGCCGGCCCACCATGCAGCGATGATCGGTTGGCGAATGTAGACCGCTTCAACCCAATGACGCTGTGGTGTCACAAAAGCCGCCGTCATCGCGGCAAATACCGAATGTTCGAGATAATACAACAGCGTACTCTTGTACAACCGCGACAACTTGCCGATGGCCGGTCGCGGTAAGTGGACGACATTCAATTCCTGAAATCGACTCGGTTCAAATCCCCATCGCGGAATGAGTGCCAGAGTACCGGGGCGGCGAGCACGCAATTCACGGAGAGTCGTAAAGGTTTGCAGCGCATTCGCTGATTGCAAGTTCAGGCTGGTTGGGTAGGCAATATAGACTATCATCTCAGCGGGTTACCTCAAGGCGCGACAATAAACGGTCAAGTTCGGCCAATGTTGAGGCCAGGCCGGCTGGAGCCGTGTGCAGTGAACCACCTGTCACCAGGGCTGCACGCACCAGATGCGGATTATCGCCGGCCATCTGCAAATTACGGAGGTCCTGGCGGATGCGCTCATCGCTGATGGTAATACCGTGACGGGCCAGCATTGCACGATAGTAAGGATAATGTTCACACAACTGGCGGGCCACACTCTCGAAACCGTGACGAGCAATTGTCATCCGCGTATGAAAGCGCATCGTGTTCTCGGCAAACATCGTCCGATCCTGACGAGATGGCTCGATCAGAATAATGTCAACTTCAGGATGACGTCGGCGCACCTGTTTGATATGGTAATGCAGGCCGGCATGGATAAAAGTGCGAAAAACCTGATTGCCGATACGCTGGATCCCCTGATCACTAATGGCTGCACCGGGTGGATGCCGACGATTATCGAAAGGCACCATCGGGTTGATACAAACGATCAATTCTGCACCGCGCTCAATTGCTACATCGAGACTGGCTGTGCCCCGCAGACCGCCGTCAATATAGTCGTGATCACCAATTCGTACCGGTCGATAAAAAATAGGGATAGCCGCCGAAGCACACACCGCAAGCGAGATTGGCACATTATCAAGAGGTGGCAAACCGAAAATCGCCCGTTCACCCGTATCGAGATCGGTAGCGACAATCATTAACTCACGATCAAGATCGGCGAAACGATTCGAGCGACCGGGCTGCTCAAGAGCCACTCGCAGATACTGTTCGAGTGCCCGCGAGTCATAGAGGCCGGTCGGCAAGCCTACTGCTACGGTTTCAATCAGATCAAGTAACGAAACCTCACCACCTTCACGTACCCAACGCTGTATCGCCTGTAGCAGGGCACCGGGTAGATGGGTAGCTCGATACAGAAGATCGGTTATATTCAACTGATAAAGATGGTGCGGTTCGAGCTGATCAATACCGAGCAACGAGCTTTCAAGCACGCTAATTAACATGCGTGGTGACATATTGTTCGCCAGGCAGGCACCGATCAATGCGCCAGCACTGGTGCCAACATAGATATCAAATTCGTTGACCGAAAGGTGTTCGAGTACTTGATCAATGGCACAGAGCGCCCCAATTTCGTAAGCGGCACCAGCAACACCTCCGCCAGCGAGGACCAGAGCAGCCTTGCTACGATGCATACCATGCCTCTCTGCACTATTGCGCACCCGGCGCACGGGAATGACGTGGAGTGTTAGAAGAGTAAATCACCTGCCACCCTAGAAGGGGTATCAGGCTCAATGTAAACAATCTGATTCTCCACCAGCCGAACTGCTATACAATCGCGCTTAACGCCAGCATGAAGCCTTCAGTGCCGCCGCAATAATTGTTCGACCGTACTGGCCAGCGCATCGATTTGGGCATGCAACCGTTCGACATCGTTACGAGTGGGAACATCAGCAATCCGGTCGGCAAGCCGATTGCGGGCGTCATGCGCAAACTCCTGTCGCAATAGCAGTTTGCGCCAGCGATCAGCTTCCTCTGGTGAGAGTTCACCCTCGTCCACCAGCACATCGATCCGCCGACCAATTTCGGCTTCGATCAAATCGTCGCCCCCAAGCGAACTGAAAAGAGCACGGCGCAAATTGGCAATCGTGTCACCACCAACCTGAATCAGATCGGTCAGCAAATTGGTTGGTAACGGTGACTGACGACCGCGGGCATGCAACACGACCTGGGCCAGAATGTTAGCAGTAATATCGTCGCCGGTCTCGTTGTCGAGTACCTGAACAGTTTCACCCTCCTGCACCAATCGGGCAATACCATCGAGGGTAATGTAACGTTTCTGATTCGTATGATACAGTTTGCGATTCGCGTATTTCTTGATCAGATGCATAGAATTGCCGCCTTGTGCCAGACGTTGCTGGTGTGAAACTGAGAGAGTTCCGGCTACACTATCCATTACTCCAGACGAACCTGATAGTCTCAGCGGCAATTATAACACGCTGCGCCAAAACGCCGGCAACTACGGTCATGCCCGTAGTTGCCGGCGTTCAGTGAATATCAGACGAATTACTTCTCGCTGTTCTCTTCCTTAGCCTCGCTGCGGCCACGAGTACGAGCCGGTGCCTCTTGCGCACGGCGCAGCTCTTCGACGCGCACAGCCAGTTGCGCAATCTTGGCGCTCAGCTCATCAATATCCCGCTTCGATGGAATGTTAAGCCGATTGAGGAACTGCTCGAAGCCGGTTTCAACCTGCGCGGTGAGGTTGTTGAGATTGGTCTGTACCTGATCTGTCTGCGGTAGCGCCGTCTTGCGGAAGCGCTCCATCGCCTCGTCAAACAGCTTCTGCGCATCCTTCTGCGCCAGCTCACCACGCTCAACCAGCCGGTTGAGGAAAGCCTCGGCCTCTTCCCGGCTGAGCGCAAAAGCGCCGATCCCGGCCAGTATCAGCTTGCGAACAACCTCAAATACCTGAACGCTCGGATTGACCTGCGGTGGGGTCTCGTCGATCTGGCGCACGTTGACTTCAATCTCTTCTACGGTTGTCATAAAAAACCTCCTGCTTTGTGCAAGTAACTGGTGTTCAGACTGTCTTTATCATAGCATAGTCTGAGCGATTTCGGTAGCCGCATAACGCAATGCGTTATCCGATTTGAGTATAACACACTGCGTCATGAAAGTCAATCGGCGAGATTATATCAATTTGTTATCAGACCTGGATGGATTATATGTGATGATGATCCGTGTCCACACGCTTACAAGCACACAGTCATTACTCGTAATCGTGCCATCACCCCGGCGGCGACCTGAGTGTGGACACGGAGAACGATGGTTCTGCTGCACACGGTATTATACACCGACATGGATACGGTTTTCCGGCCAGGTTGCCCGTGGTGTGTCGTTTGGAGTGCGGAAGTATTCACCGTGCGACCGGCAAGCGCAAGGCATACCCATTCCAGTACGCAACTCTGGTGAAGGAGAGGCATTCGCACGAGCCGGAAGCCCGCCCCACGAAATCTGCCGGTGCATTGCTGACCACACAACAACACGCTATGCGAAGGCTAGTCAATGATGATTGATAGACTCGGCGATGATGCACCGTATCAGACGTTATCTCAATTAATTAGACCATTACCTTCGTTACCACAGAGGCACAGAGAACACAGAGGATGGGCATAAACTGAGTTGCTATGTCAGGGCTTGACGTAGCGTGTCGATAGGAACTGGTTGCTATCCACGTAGTCCATACGGTTATGCTTCACCGTGTTGTGTGCAGCGTTGTGCTGTTCATCATAGCAGTCAGTCTCACCTGTCCCGCTGACAGCATAGGTGGCAACTTGGGTTATTCACTACTGACCGACTCCATGATTGTGACGAGCACACATAGCATACTCGTGACCAGCAGGGTCAATAGCGTGACCAGCGCCTGATCGTGAGCACGACTGGTGCGACAGCATGGCTGCCGCACGCCAAACGCCGCGACACGCGCATGACGAGCGGACAAAGCAACCAATCTAGCGTGTGATGGCACGAGAGATGGTCATCGGCCCTCCTCGCTTCCATACTGGCAGACTGGGAATAGGGTACACTATCGTTGGTGATCGGCAAGCGTGCATGGGTCTATGCGATAGTCGGGTGACCCGACAGCACAGCTTGTATGAAATTAGTTCTAGTCAAGACCTGACATGACACATGTCACAATTAGTGCGAAACCACAACTTCTGCATACCAAACCATGCAGCACGCGAATCACTGTACATAGTTATCACATCCAGCACATGATTAGGAGATTGACGAAATAACTCCTGCCCTCAAGACCCACTTTTCTCTCTCGCTTGCCTACTTCCTCACTGCTACTTCTTCACTTCTACTTTCTCACTTCCTATTTCCTCTCTCCTATATCCCCCTTCCCAATCACTCCGCCCGTACCTCACTCACAACATGAAAACTGCTTAACCGCATGCCTTCCCGTTCGTAGAACCGGTGAGCATCTTTACGCCAGGTACCAGTATCAAGGTGTAGCTGATCACAGCCGGCAGTCGCGGCGTACTGTTTCAACCAGTTCAGGAGTGCAGACCCGTAGCCACGTGAACGTCGATTGGCATCGGTCACCAGATCGTCAACGTACAGAAAGCGCCCCCAGGCCAGGTTCTCACCAAACCGAAAGCCGGCAACCGCGACAACTTCACTCTCGTCAGTAAGTGCTGCCAGACGGTAGCCCATTTCCATCAACCGGCGAATCCGTGGAACAAACTCAGGCTGAGTAAGATGCGGTCGCAACTGGTGCATGATCGGATAGCAGGCGGCAATTTCGTCATCAGTAGTAGCAATCGCGATGTTCATCGGCAATCATTCTCCATAAATCAACGCATGAACCCTTAGTGCGATCAGCGCTCTCCAGCTCCCACATCGTCGCGATACGTCCGCCCAGGAAAACGAATGCGTTCGGCATTAATGAGCGCACGACCACGTGCACCGGCCAGCGTAGCCCCTAATGCCACGACGGTTACTACATGACCACCGGTCAGATAGAGACTACCGCTTTGACTACCCAACAGACGCTCGCGACGAGACGGATCGTAGCGCAAGATAAACGGCGACTCGGTCTGATCGTGAAAGACCAGTACACCTTCGTCCACATCGCCAATACCCTCAACCGCTGCATTGATCGGATAGTGATGAGGGTAGCCTTGGGTAACCAGGGCCAGTGCCACACTCGCCTCATCACGCCAACGCAGTGGCGGTAGACGCTGTAAGCTACGGGCAATGGCAGCTTCGTAGTAGGGCACCAGATCATCAATCATTCGCGGCAAAACAGCCTGCGCCTCCATATCGCGGAGACTACAACGCAGGCCAACAATGCGCGGACCGTGGTCACCGATAATGCAATCAACGCCGATAATCCCCCAGTAAGGCAATTGTTCACGTGCAATTGCTGCGATAAGGGGTTGCATGATGTGTCGTTCAAGATAGCTCGTCAAGCGCTGGGCATAGGTTGAATTGCCGGTAATGGCCCCCATACCGGGAGCGGGTGGGCTATCTGGCTGTGGCCCCATCCCTTCGTAGATCCGAGCCGGTAACAGCGATACCAGATGACTACCATCGGTAATAGCCGAAAAGCTGACTAGTGGCCCTGCCACATATTCTTCAATCACAACCCCGTGACTGCTCCCTTCCACCGGGCGGGTGACAAAGAATGACCGCAATGCCTCAAGGGCTGTGTAACGGTCGAAGTAGACGCCTTCACCGGTAGCCGGGTGATCGCCGCGCAGCACCACCGGTAATTGCTGAGCAGCCAGATATTTTTCCGCCATTGGTAGACTGGCAAAACAGCGTCCGTTCGGTGTTGGGAGCTGATAGCGCAAGAGCAATTCCTTGGCGTAACAGCGGCTCCATTCGATGCGTGTGCTGCGCTGTGAAGCACCACACACGCCAATATGCATACTCACGACCTCATCAACCAACCCGGCCCAGAGCGGTTCACTACTGGCGGGAACGATGAGGTCAATCTGTTCATTAAACGCCCATTGTGCTACCTGTGCCGGTTGGAGTGGATCAAGATCAACCTGGGGGGCAATCTGGCACGCACCACCATTGCCCGGTGCCACCAGGACATCAGCCGTCGGGCTGGCAAAGAGTTTCCAAACTAGCGCGTGAGCGCGTCCATCGTTACCGAGAACCAGAATCTTCATACCGGCACATTCCTTCACTCGTCCAGGACTGTGCTGTGGCACATATCCCAACGAGTCAGCGAGACGAGTTAGACAGCCTTTGGGCTGGTAACACCTGGCGACCAGAGTGATTTGTTACGTGCGAGATTGTCACCTCGCACGCCAACCTATATGCCTCGTCCTTGCTCATGAGTTGCTACAGGTGGTTAGGTGCCGAGACGAGTGCGTGTTGCCGTGATCAGATTCCGCATCAACATAACGTTGGTCACCGGCCCGGTACCGCCGGGTACCGGCGTAATTGCCCCGGCCACCTCAGCCACGGCGGCAAAATCGACATCGCCAACCATGCTGCCATCGGCTAACACATTGGTACCGAAGTCAATCACGGTCGCACCGGGTTTGACCATATCGGCAGTGATCAGACCAGGACGACCGGCAGCCGCAGCGACAATATCGCACTCGCGCAAGACTGCGCCGAGATCGGGTGTACGTGAATGACAGATTGTCACTGTGGCATCGGCTTGCAGTAACAGGAGTGCCATAGGCCGGCCAACAATTGCCGAGCGGCCAACCACTGCGGCACGCCGCCCACGAATGTCGATGCCATACCGCCGCAGGAGTTCAATACCACCGGCCGGGGTGTTGGGTATGAGTGTTGGCCGCCCCTGCGCCAGCAAGCCAGCATTGATCGGGTGAATACCATCAAGATCTTTTTCTGGTGCAAGCCGGCTTAGCACACCATCGAGAGTTAAACCCGCCGGCAACGGTAATTGCAGTAAGATGCCATCAATCCGATCATCTGCACTCAATGTCGCCACGGTTGCTTCCAGGTCGGCCTGCGCCGTTTCTGACGGTAGCGCAATTGCCCGGCAGGCAGCGCCCAACGACTGACACAGGCGGTCAATACTCCGCACATAGCGGGTTGCCGCCGGATCATCACCGACCTGCACCACGGCGATTGTGGGTGGACGATCAATCTGAGTACGCAATTCAGCAATCTGGGCTGCGGCTTCAGCTCGTAGCTCTTGCGCCAATGCCTTCCCATCGAGGATGCGTGCGCTCATCCCGTCATCCTTCCCCGAACAATGGTGACGATACCATCAACCTCATCACCAAGTCCGATCAGCAGGTCTTGTAACTGTGCCCGTGTCTCCCGCACGAACAATTGATCTTCCAATGCAGCCAGATTAATTTCAACGTTCAGCGCAGCACTCTGCACAGCAGCCCGGATCAGAAATGCCGCTACACCGACATCACTGACAACCAGGCGTGCACAGTTATTGGCCAGCGTTGTACAGAGTGGCAACAGCGCCGTTGCCGCCTGTGCTGTGCGCAGTGGTACTTCCGCTGCCAGCCTGGTAATCTGCTGAATGGCAGCCTTCCGCGTTGCCGCATCAGCCTCTGTCGTTCGCGGAAGCTTGTACGCGGCCGCCAGTCGGTTGAATACGGTGATGTCTTCTTCTGCCAGCCGTTGCAATTCGCTGCGCAACTGTTCGGCCTGGGCATGAATAGCGCGTAATTCACCTTCAAGATTGGCAAATTGCGGCTTGCCAATAGTTAGCTCGCACACCATACTCACCAACCCGGCAGCCATAGCGCCAGTTAAAGCTGCTACACTCCCACCACCGGGGGTTGGGGCACGCGAAGCCAGTGCATCGAGGATGGCGCCGAGCGGTTGTTGCATCAATGACTCTGCCATGTCGCCTCCCTGAACTGAATGAGATACGAGAACGCACCGTGGCGTTTGACACGACTCATTATAGCGGATAGCTGTGACCAAAGCGGCAGCAGGTGTCGGGCAATTCCCGCGTTATAATAACCGATAAGCAATCGCCCGTTCAGCAGGCAGGATCAATACAATGTGGCCGTCACACTCGCAGATCATTCTTTTCAGTGGTGAAGCCAGTGCATTGGCAGCTACTGCTTCGGCTGTCGGTTTTGCAGCGCGTGGGCAATCAACGCTACTGGTCAGCCTCGTACCGACGCACCCTTCCGCCACCCTTCTGGGTGTTGCACCGGTATCCGAGCCAACTACCCTGCGTACCAACCTTGATTTCTGGGCATACAACATGCTGAACGAGTTGAACGGTATCTGGCATGAGCTGCGAGCACGTGTTCAGTTGCCAGGCCCACCGGTGAACGGTGAAGATTTGCCTTTGCTTCCCGGTATCGATCTGTTCCTGGCCGTGTATCGCCTGGCAATCCATGCTCGCCGTAACTACGCACTGATCTGCGTCGATGCTGGCACGCCCGACGGTCTCATTCGTGCGTTAGCCATCCCCGACACCTTTCGCTGGCTTATGCGTCAGCTTTTCGGACTGGATCGCGGCCCCGGTCAGTCGAGCGAGTCGCTGGCACGGGCTGCTTTGCCCGCCAATTTGCTGCCCTTTGAGCAGATTGGACGCCTGCAAGATGCGCGGGTCACGTTCGAGCAACTCCGTGATACTGCTCTTGATCCGGCACACCTGCGGGCGCGGCTGATTATTCGGCCTGATCAAGCCGGCTTGCGCACAGCCACCATCGCTGCACCGGCATTCCCACTCTTCGGCATGAATCTCGATGCTCTCATCATCGGGCCTTTGTTGCCGGCATTGGGAACCAACCACGGATTAGAGTCTGTCATCCACGAACAGGAAGACATACAGGCAGCAGTGAAGGCTCGCTGGCCGAACCTGCCATTGTTGCGCTTACCCTTCGGCGCCACACCAGGCGCTATCGACCCCATCATCGATTTCGGTCAAGACCTGATGCTATCACCGGTGCCACAACCGCCGCCGATTACCATCGGCCCAGCCGATGATCCATCCCTGCACCTGCGCTTACCCGGCGTGGCGCGCGACGATCTGAGCATCAGCGTCAGTGGCGATGAACTCGTCGTTTCACTTGGACCATACCGTCGACACCTGCTCTTGCCGGCAGGACTGCGTGGCGTGTCAATTCGTGCTGTCCGGGAAGGTGATCTTCTGACCATCCGACGCCGTTAACTGGTTGGAGTCCGCTTGTTGTGTGCCAGCGAGGAGATCATGGCTCGTACACCATCTGACTTACGCGATCTGAAAGCCGTCGTCACCGGCGGCAGCCGTGGGATTGGCCGGGCAATTGCTGAAGCGCTGGCCCGTGCCGGTGCGCAGGTTATTATCTCATCAACCAATCCAACTAACCTTACTGAAGCTGAACATGCATTGCAGGCTACCGGTTTGCACGTCACCGGTATTCGCTGCGATGTCGCCAATCGTAACGAGGTGGAAGCCCTGGCAAGTGCCGCTGTGGCACAGATGGGACGGATCGATCTCTGGGTCAACAACGCCGGTATCTCAGGGCCATTCGGCTATGCCCTGGACATACCGCCCGATGCCTGGGAACAGGTAATCAGAGTCAATCTGCTCGGCACCTATTACGGTTGTCGGGCAGCACTGCCTTATATGATCAAACAACGTAACGGTCAGATCATCAATCTCTCCGGCGGTGGTGCAAAACGGGCCCAGCGCTTTCTCTCGGCTTACAGCACATCGAAAGCGGCAATTGTGCGTCTGACCGAAGCCTTTGCCCGCGACTATCAAGACCATCCCTACCTACGCTTCAACGTGCTCACCCCTGGGATGGTGCCGACAGACATGATCAATCATTTTGAAACGGTTGGCCCCGGCGGCGAGGCAATTAAACAACTGCCCCGTGTCCTCCGCATCTTCGGTACGACGGCTGAAGAGACAGCCGAACTCGCTCTACGCATTGTGCGCGAGGGTAAAAACGGGCAGGTCTTTGAGGTCATGCCACGACATCGTGCGATCTGGCGTCTGCTCAAGGCGGCCCTTGCACGACGTAGCAACGGTTCAACAGAATGAACCAGTGGCGGGGTGACGAGAAACAGAGCTGTGCTATCAATGCATGGCACGCGATTCAAGGCGGAACCGTTCACCGCCTCCCTTAATATGACAATGTGAACAAGCACAAGATCCGTCGGGGCGAGTTTTGAACCCACCCCCCACGTTTTCTCCGCTCACCCTGCACCTGTGTTCTTCTCTAACCATCCTCGTACTACATCAGCGGGTAATGGACGACTGATGTAATAGCCTTGAAACACATCACAACTGGCATCGAACAATATCTGACGTTGACCAGCCGTCTCGACACCTTCAGCAACGATCTGCACCCCTAGGTGATGACCGAGGGTGATAATCGTGGTGATCAGGCTTCGCTCAACCCCGGCATCGCCCTGATCGAGACGCGCAACAAATGACCGGTCAATCTTCAACACGTTGATCGGTAAACGGTGCAAGTAGGACAGCGAGGAGTAACCGGTGCCAAAATCATCAATCGCCAGCGTCACCCCAAGCTGGCGCAACTCACCGAGCTGGTGACGTAAATCATCAATCTGGCCCATCAGCATACTTTCGGTTAATTCAAGTTCCAGCCAGGAAAATGGCAATGCCGTCTGCGCTACCGTTTCGGCAACGGTTTGCGCAAAATCGGCTTGCGTAAACTGGATCACCGACACGTTCACGGCAACAGGGACAACCTTCAGACCATCGCGCCACCACTGCGTCACCTGACGCGCAACCTCATTCAGCACCCATCTGCCAATGGGCACGATCAGCCCTGTTTCTTCGGCAATTGGAATAAACCGCGCCGGAGAAATCATTCCCAATTCAGGATGTTGCCAGCGTAACAACGCCTCTAAACCGACCAACTGCCCCGTGCGATCAACTTTTGGCTGATAGTAGAGCAACAGCTCGTGTCGTTCAATCGCCCGTCGTAGAAGGTTCTCGAACTGTAATCGTTCGATAGAGACATCGGTAATTGCCGCATCAAAAAATTGGAAACTATTGTGCAAAAACTGCTTGGCACGATACATTGCAACATCGGCAGCTCGCTGTAACGCAATGACATCGGTACCATCAATTGGGTACAGGCTGGCGCCGATACTGGCGCTCACAAAAATCTCGTGGCCGTTGACGAAGAAGGGCTGGTCGAGCGTCTCGTGAAGACGACGCACGACCTGTGTCACTTGCTGGGGCGTCGTAATGTCAGATAACACCAGTAAGAACTCATCACCTCCATGACGGGCAATCGTATCGGTTGCGCGTATACAGGCTTCAAAGCGGCGAGCAACCTGGATCAGGAGCGTATCACCGGTTGTATGACCAAGGGTATCATTGACGTGTTTGAAACGATCAAGATCGATGAAGAGCACAGCAACCATGCTATTTGCCCGCCGTGCATGCTCAATCGCCTGCTGCAAGCGATCCTCGAACAGCAGCCGGTTTGGCAAGCCGGTGAGCGCATCGTGATGCGCCTGATAGGCGAGTTTACGCAGTGTAGCATGCTGTTCAAGCGCAATGAGGCTCAACTGTTCAAACTGCTCAATCAGAAGCTGTTCTTCGGCTGTCAGTGGGTTATGCTGCTGTCGGCAAACGAGCAGCCAGCTATCGACATCGCGGTTGGTTCGCAATGCCATCATCCACGTTTCGCTCACTGCGTATGCTTGCAGGATGTAATCAACTACCGGCCACCGGGAAGGATCTACCCGCAGCGACTGTATCCGCTGCTGCGGGCGCAGCTCGGATGTGAGTACCTCACCAGCCCAAGAGTCGAGATGTTTGAGCGCCTCCTCCGTTAACAATGTGCTATAGCTAACAAACAGGCTACTCGAACGTACAACACAAGCAGCGTAGATCAGATCAGGAATCTGCTCTCCGATCAGGTGTAACAATTCGCGGGTAATCGTTCGTAAATCGTACTGGCGAGCGATCAATTCCAACACCCGGCGACGAGCGAGGGCGATCTGTTCTGCCTTCCGCCGGGCCGAGATGTCTTCCAACACTACCACGGCCCGCGCCCGCTCGCCAGAGCCAAAGCGCACCACCCGTATTTCCAGCCAGCGTCGTGCTTCTTTCCCTACCGCAAACTCATCTTCGTATCGCGGCACATCGCCATGTAACAGACGTTCAATGGCCTGAGCGATGACACCTGCCGTTTTACCTCCCAAATGACACGCCGCCAGAAACGATGCGCCGACTGCACAATCGACCGTCTCAACACCAAGTAGAGGCCCCAGTTGCAACCAGCGGACATTCGCGGCTAAAACCTGACCGTATTGATTGAGGATAGCAATAGCGGTTGGCAGGGCATCCAGCGCTGAATGCAAAAGTTGCTGCGTCTCGATCAGCAGTTGTTCAGCCTGCTTACGATCAGTAATATCGTGAAGCACGGCCAGCATCGCCGGTGCACCCTGCCACTCTATCGGCTCAACCCGCAGATCGACAATCACGACTGAGTTATCAGGGCGCACAATCTCGGCGTCCACTGTCAGGCCGGGCTGAAGTGGAAAACCAAATGGACTGCCGGTCAGTTGAGCAGACTGTCGACCAAACAGACGCTGAGCCGCTTCATTGGCGAAAAGCACAACACCGTCGAGATCGAGAATCAGCAAGGCATTAATATTGTTAGCAAGTATCGCGTAAAGAGCCTGTCGATCCAGATTCGACGACTCGAGATCGGCAGACTGTGGATTGCGTTTAGAGTGGTCTTGCCGCACAGTGAATAGTCTCCTCTTACCGACTGAGACTCCGCAAAATCCTCAAGATGATTGATCATGCGCCTCGCCGCTTTCTTCATCGCGAAACATTGCACTCAGGCGATCAATTTCACTTGGGGCAATGTGCGTGAATTGACCTGACAAAATGCCCGAAATGTTACGGAATGGACGACCGATATGCATACCACGACTATCAATCGTAAACTCGCGAATGTCTTTATCGTGACCAGAACCACGCATTTTCAAGACCGTTAGCCCGCGACGCATCTCGCCAAACAGCTCAACATACCTCAACAGGATGATCGAATCGGTGATGGTCGAAATATGTGCCTCTGTCACCGATGAACCGCCGAGCAGCGTTGGGGTAGTCGCTGTGTAGAGACCGGCCATTTCTTGATGCTTGATAAATGACGTCAAACCGATCACAAATTCGCGAAATCCTTTAATCGTGGCTACCCGCTCTAGTGCCGAGAGGCTATCGACCGCTACCCGTTGTGGACGAAAGCGATCAATTTCGGCTTTCATAAAGATCAACTGATCTTCCAGACTGGTTACTTCGGGATAATTGCAGATCACACGCAACAAACCATCGCGCTCCATCTGCTCGAAATCGATCCCCCAACCAATCGCATTACGGAAGAGCTGGTCGCGACTCTCTTCAAAAGCGAAGAGTAGCGACCGTTCCTGCTGGCGAACGCCAGCAGCCATAAAGGTTGTGGCCATAAGCGTTTTGCCGGTTCCAGTAGCTCCGCTCACCAGCACAATCGAATCGCGGAAAAAGCCACCGCCACACATACGATCCAGCTCGGCGTTGCCCGATGTAATCCGAACATTGGAAGAACGTTGCTTCAGCTCAATCGCCGAGAGAGGGATTACATGAATCCCTTCGCCGGGAATAACGGTGAAGGGAAAGCTACCTTTCTGATGCGACGTACCACGAAACTTGAGAATCTCGACTGTGCGCCGCCGCTTTTCATCTTCGAGCACATTGCGCAAAATTACTACATCGTCAGAGACAAACTCCTCTACCCCGTAGCGCGCAATCTCACCGTATTCTTGCGTTCGTTCAGCGGTCAAGACTGCCGTCACTTCCAGCCGGCGAAGCGTACTGACGATACGCAGCAGCTCGTTGCGTACCACTCTGGTATCGCTTAAGCGGGTGAAGATGGCACCGAGCGAGTCGAGTGACAGTCGAACGGCCCCGATGCTACGTACCGCATGCTCAATGCGGGCCAGTAATGCACCGAGATCGTATGACCCCAGCTCGATGATCTCTTCGTCAGGTTGAGGTGATACATCAACAAAGGCCCACTTCCCTTCCGCTTCCCAACGGGCAATATCCCATCCAAAACCCAGCATGTTACGACGCAGGGCATCAGGCGTCTCTTCAAAAGTCACAAAGACTCCTGGTTCACCGCGTTTGATACCGGCCGCCAGAAACTGAGCAGCAAAGACGGTCTTCGCGCTACCAGCGGTGCCTGATACCAGCGTCGTACGACCCTTCGGCAAACCACCGTTAGCGATATGATCAAAACCGGTAATCCCGGTAGGCAGGCGTTCGATCTGATCAGCGCACACCAGAATGCTCCTTGTTGGTACCAATGAATAGCAAACTCACGATTTCGGAGGTAAGTTCAACACTTGTAACAGATCGGTGACACTGGAAAGATCGCCTATCACCCGTCGATATGGTGGAGGCGAAATCTTAATCAGCGTCGGAGTTGCCAGAATCTTCTGATCTTCTGCCTGCTGCGGGTTGGCAAGAACATCGATAATCGTCAAATCACACTCGTAACCGGCCAGTTCCGACTCAATCATACGGCGCAACGTATCAATCGCACGCTCGGCGCGAGGTGTGTGACCTGCAATATAGAGCTGCAAAACAATATTACTCACAAACTTATCCCGCCAGCAGTCTACTCTTGCTACTTACCCTGATCACGCAATTCACCCGCCGCCATTACTCGATAGTACGATGCAAGATAACCCATTAATTCTAGCAAAAGCAGACGTCCTTCCTCAAAGTAGGCCTGAATCTTTTTGGGCGCATAGAACTGACTACGTTCACGGATCGCTTGCAGATGGGTATCAATCAAATCACGCGGCGTAGCCCATACCGACCCCAGCCACTCGCCTAATTCACGGAGAGCCTGTGAGGGCATTGGTGTGCGATGCACTCGACTTTGCAGAGCTTCTTCCAGAATAGCGCCGTAGCGTTCTAACGCACGCGCAAAGAGATCGGGAGCACGCTGGCGAAGCGGCGCCAGCCGCGAACGTTGTACCTCTTCTGGACGAGAAATAGCTTCAACGTTAACCAGCTCTCGTTCCATCTGCCGCAACTGTTCGCGTAACATCTCTGCTTCAGCCGCGATCTGTGCTGCCTGACGCTGATCGGTAATATCCTGATGAGAAATTACTAATCCCCGACGTGTCCCACGCAGTGGTACTGCCCGGAGCGCAAACCAGCGGGTTCCCTGCGGGCCAGTGCAGGGGTATTCGTGCGTGAATTCAGTTATTTCACCACCGAGCACTGCCTTCAAGCCACGCAAAATCTCAGCAGTATACACATCATCACTGACTGCGGCACAAACGGCAAAATAATCTACCCCGATCCCAATCGCCGACAGATCGGTAATACCATTGCGCCGACCAAACTCCAGCCAGGCTTCATTAACAGCAATAATCTTGCCGTGCTCGTCGATCACCGCAATCTCGCTGGTCAATGAATTCAAAATCGCAATACTGAACTCTTCTGCCGCACGGAGAGCGGCTTCTGCCTGACGCTCGGTAGTGATGTCACGCAATGTAATTAAGATGGCGTCTTGCCCCTCCCACCGGATCGCCAGCACCCGCATTTCGGCGACCGAGAAATCACCATTTGGACGCAAAACCTCCACTTCCGCCCGCTCACCTGCGACGAGTGGAAAACCAAAGACCTTGCCGTGCAATTCCGCGCCATGACGATTGAGCAGTCGTTCGGCAGCACTATTCAAAAACCGTACCACCCCGCTGCGATCAACAATAATCGACCCATCGGTGTCATGGCTGACAATCGCACGCACTGTGTCATCGGCTGTTAAAGGGGGTAATGGTTCGATGGTAGTCTCCTCGTTTTCCCGGTATTGTTCCGACATATGAAAAAACACCGACATAACTGCATGCTACATTGCCGATGTATCGTGTCGCTTCGAGCAAATGCAATAGATGAGCGAAGACAGTGCCTTCGCCTATCCCGGTATGGTTGTTCGGATACGTTCTTTCTTGTGAAGACGGAAGCGTTGTTATTGTCCTACTAAAATATCAAACAGAGATATATATGCATGATGCTGCGCCTTTGTGTACATGTCAAGTTTTCTTATGTGAAAATGAGTGCAATAAGGATGTCAGTTTCTTCACAACATCCTGGCATTATCACAGGCAGATAAACCCGTTATGTCGGTCATAAACACAAAGCGTTCACATGTGAGACAGGGAAAGTGTAGCGTTGATCAACAGTGCAACCGGCACAATTATACCGCATCTACGGACAGGTAATAACGACACCCATCGCGATGGATGATTGACGATGTCATCGTGAATGCGGTTCTGGGATTCCTGATGGTGTCAAGTGGAGAGAGTTCTAGCAGAAGATACGATCCTTGTATAGAGACTAATGCTGAACACCTGTCTGCATAGCCTATACCGGGCCAATCTGCGTGGGTAGGCAAAGGCAATACCTTCACCTACCCCAACCAGCCCCGATAACAGAACCAGGTACGAGAATGTCTTCCCTATACCCGGCATCCTCTCCCTCTTTCCTATCTCCTATGTTCTAACTTCTGCAAATCACACCGCCCGCAACGCTTGATTCAGATCGGCAATCAGATCATCGGGATGCTCCACACCTACCGAAAGCCGGATCATGGCCGGGCCAATCCCAAACTCGATACGCTCTTCGGGATCGACATCCGAATGGGTCATAGAAGCCGGGTGTTCGGCCAGCGACTCGGTACCACCCAGACTCACTGCCAGGTGGATTAATTGCAGATGGTTGAGGAAGCGAAACGCTTCCGCCTCACCACCATGCAGATCAAATGAGATCATGGCCCCCGGTCCCAAACATTGCCGCCGATAGATGTGGTATTGGGGATCATTACTCTCAAGATGGCCGAGATAGTAAACGCGGGCTACTTTGGGATGGGTGGCCAGAAAATCGGCAACCCGGCGTGCGCCGGCTTGCTGCGTCTCCATCCGAATCTTGAGCGTCTCCAACGAACGCAGCAGGAGCCAGCCGGTATGCGCACCCGACATCGTTCCCATAATGGTGCGCATCCCCTTCACCTGGGCCAGTAACTCACGGCTGCCCAGACAGACTCCGGCAATCACATCACTGTGGCCACCGATATACTTGGTGGCCGAGTAGAGTACCAGATCGGCACCGTGAGCCAGCGGATGTTGCCAGAGTGGGCCGAGAAACGTATTGTCAACTGCGGTTAAGACTCGTCGTGGCATCCGCTTCGCCAATGCCGCAAAGCCGGCGATGTCTACTAGCGCATTCGTCGGATTCGCCGGCGTCTCCAGATAGATCATCCCTACCGCATCAAACAGGCCGGCACGACGCAGTTGGACTTCAACCTGTTCCGGTGAGACACCCGACATAAAACCAAATCGTCGTATCCCAAATGACGGTAAGACGTGCTTCAACAGGTAATCAGTACCGCCGTAAACCGGCTCACTATGCACAATCACATCGCCGGGTCGTAAGAAGGTGAGCAGGGTGGTGGTGATAGCCGCCATCCCGCTGGCAAACACTGCTGCGGACTCAGCCTGATCCCACAGTGTAAGCCGGTCTTCCAGAATTTCAAGATCGGGATTGTTAAGCCGGCTGTAGATCAGGCCAATCTCTTCGCCGTCACGGGGATGGCGCAGACCGTAAGCCAGCTCAAAGAAGGCTTTACCCTCTTCGGCGGTCTGAAACACAAAGGTTGAGGTCTGAAAGATCGGACACTTGATTGCACCTTCAGAGAGCGCCGGTACGTATCCGTAGCTCATCATCAAACTTTCGGGGTGCAGGCGATGGCCGTCGATGGTCGTTTGTTTACTCTGCTTCGTCATCATGCGCCTCCTCGCGTCACGAGCAACATCGCTCACTCAGGAAAAGAGAAGAGAAACACTATAAATAATCAGGCCAACCAGGCCACCTACAATGGTACCATTAATGCGAATAAATTGCAGATCACGCCCGAATTGCAGCTCGATTTTGCGCGTTGTTACCTCTGTATCCCAGTTATTGACCGTCTGCGTAACAAATTCGCCTATCGCGTGCCGATACCGACGCACAATAACAACCACCGCCGCTGCAATCCAGGCATCTACTTTTTCACGCCATTCCGTATTGTGTTCGAGAAAATCGGCAACCCGCATCAGCGCGGAGGCAATCGATTGGCGCAAGGGTGACGTAGGCGATACACTCTGGGCAAGGAGGGTTAGCTTCAGATCGCGCCAGCTTGCCTGAACCAGCTCTTGCACCATCGGGTGTGCCATCAGCTCACGCTTCAACGCTTCACCCTGCTGCTGAACCTGGGGATCAAACTGTAAATCTACTATCCAGCGATCAATCAAGTTGGTAAACTGCTGGAACAGCGGATGATCTGGGGTATCACGCAATTCACGCAACAAGCGCTGCACTCCTTCCAGCAACCGTTCGTAAATACGCTGATCGACAATACGGGGTACCCATGGTGGTAGCTCACCGGCAATCCGACGCCGGATTTCCGTCTCATTCTTTGCAATGACTTCTACCAGCAAATGGATAAGCTGCATCAGCGCATCGCGCTGTCTACCACCGGTGAGAAAGACCCCAAGCAGACGACCGACCAGCGGTGCCGCCGGGATGCTTTCGAGACGTTGATTCAGCCCTCGTGCCAGCACCTGGCTCACGTCATCATCGTCAATGATCCGCAACAGGCCACTAATTGCGTCGGCCACCACGTCTGCCACCTGCTGTGAGTGTTCAGGCTGGCGTAGCCAGTGCGCTATACGGGTAACCGGATCATGATGGCGAATTCGTTTGGTAATCTGATCAGGGTCAAGAAAATTATGTTCAATAAAACGACCGAAGCTAACAGCAATTCGTTCTTTACGACGGGGAATGATCGCTGTATGTGGGATCGGCAACCCAAGTGGATGCCGGAAAAGCGCAGTAACTGCAAACCAGTCGGCAAAGGCGCCAACCATTGCTGCTTCGGCAAACGCCCGCACAAACGGCAGCCATGGTGCGACATCACGCCAGATACTCGCCAGCACGAAGACAATTCCTGCTGCTACCAGTAAACTAGTTGCAACTCGTTGCATGCGACGTAAATCGGCAATCCGCTGCTCATCGTCCATCATCTGGTTTGCCCTCCTATCAAAGTTGGCTATAATATCTGTATGATTACGAACGAAATTGAACGTACCGAAACCATTATTCTCGCCCTAGTGCTCCTGGCCGGCAGTCTCATTCTCGATTGGCTGGTGCGTCCGTACATCAAACGCTGGGCCGACGCTCGCAATGCAATTGTGATTGAAGCCATCGCTATCGCACTTGGTGGTCAGTTTACCTTCTGGACGCTCGTGCTCTTGATCAACCTGGTCGGCGATCAGGTTGTCACTCCGCGCTTGATCGAGTCCTGGCAACCCATCCTCAGTATCGCTACGACGCTGGCACTTGCTGTCTTTATTGTGCGTCTAATCACCAATCTTGTTGATAGCTATCTCCGTCACCGCCAGATCGGAAACATTTCACTCATCAATAACCTGTTGCGTGGTCTGGGGGCATTAGCGATTGGTGGCACCCTGCTAGTCAGCTACGGTGTTCCACTCGGCCCTGTGCTGACCGTCATTGCCGGATCGAGTCTCGGCCTTACCCTTGCCCTCCGCGAGCCGTTGGCCAATTTCTTTGCCGGGGTACAGATTATCGTCTCGAATCGGGTACGACCCGGCGACTACATTCGGCTGGCCTCTGGCGAAGAGGGATTTGTCACCGATATTCGCTGGTCTGACACCTACATCCGGCAATTGGCGAACAACATTATTATCATTCCCAACGCTCAAATGATCACCCAGATCGTCACCAATTTTAGCCGACCCGAACCAGAATTAGCAGTCCTGGTTGATTTTGCGGTCGGCCCTGATGCCGATCTGGAACATACAGAAAGAGTGGCCATCGAGGTCGCCCGTGAAATTCTGACCACCACTACCGGTGGTGTAGCGACCTTCGAGCCACTCATTCGCTTCAACGGAGTCGATCCATCAGGAACGCGCTTTACCATCGTCTTGCGCGGTCAAACGTTCACCGACCAGTTTCTCCTTCGCCACGAGCTGATCAAACGGCTGCGCACACGATTGCGGGCTGAGGGTATTACCCCGCCAACTCAGGTGGTGCGGTTGTATGATGGGTTAATGCATAGCAATTGACATCACCTGTGCGTCGCGCACTCGCTGTTCGTCAGGCGCATCACGCACCGGCAACCGGCGAGCGAGAACGAGGACGGCGATGACCATCAACCACAACGGCCAGCCGGTTATGCCCAATGCCGTCGCCCAGATGGTGTCGACTGGTGAGCCGGCACGGGCAAAAAGGGCAACCACTCCGCCAAAGGCATTCAAGCTGGCGTGGCCGATGACAGCCGGCCAGACACTTCCGGTCGCTAATCGTGTCCAGCCAAGCAGCGTCCCCACCAGCACACAGAACACCGTCATCATCGCTACACCCAACACCGGATTGGTGGGATAGTTGTAACCCAGGAGGATAATCGGAGCGTGCCACAAGCCCCAGATGACGCCGCTGATGATCAGTGCTGGCCATTGACCAAGCGGTAGCAGTTGGGTCAGCAAATACCCGCGCCAGCCCCACTCTTCACCAAACACCGGAACCGCGTTTAACAGCGGACCAATTGCCAGCGCAACCAGCAACTGCGTGATCACAATCGGCCATAGTGATACGTTAGCCAGTGCATCACCTGCGCCCGCTGTGTTCAACAGCTCACGAAAGCCGGATAGCGACAGATCGAGGTCGTAGACCCCAAGCAACGCACTGAAAAACGGCGAAATGACCATCACCAGCGCCGGTACTGTCCAGGCAAACAACCAGTACCATCCCCATCGCCGTCCCTTCCCCAAGCCCAGACCGGTTGCATTGACGATACCAATCGGTGGTGGACTGATCCATCGTACTACAATGAGCGTCGCCAGCGATGGCGTAAACATCATCAGCAAGATGAGTGCAAACGCTAACGGATGATGTAGCCCCTGACCACTAAGCCAGAGTGGTAAACAGCAGAGCCACGCGAAGCCCATTGCCAATCCAGTAAACCAGCCTATACCACGCCAATTGAAAGCAGTCATTCATGTTTCCTTCTCTTCTTTGCGGCAACTACTTAACCACTCCGTAGTTGCCGCCAAACCACATACGAATACGGAATCGTTGCCAGCACCGGTACGATCACGCATAACAAGGTTGCCACGAAGAGCCACGCTTCAGGCACAACCAGACTGGCCAGGGCAGCCAGGCCACCACCGGCGACAAATAACCTGGCCCCAACCCGATGTGTCTTGCGCCAGACATCGGGATCGGCGAGTGTCCATGGTGTGCGAATACCTACAAAATAGTTGGGGGTTACCCGTCCTAACTCATTACCCAACACGACGATCAAGAGTGACATTCCCAAACTAAGCAGACGCGGAAAGCTGACCGGCCACCCCACAGCTACGCCAATCGTAATAACCTGTAACCCGGCAAAAAACAGCACCAGACTGTTCATCATCAGCGCGTAGGTGCGAAAAAATCCCGTATACCCCTGACCGCGTGGGTCGATTCGTGGCAACACCAATGTCAGGAGCGCCATGATTGTTGCCACGATTGGGGGCAACAAAGCTACAATCCACGGACTGCCATAATCATCGACCTCACCCGCAGCATTCCAGTGGATAGGCGCCGGATCGGGAATGGACGGTAGCATGATCAGGCCAAACCCCCACATCAGTACCACAACGACCAGCATCAACCGTAGATTACGCATGTCCGTCCTCCTTCCGCTCGACGCCGATGCGTAACAAATCCAGTAAGTTACTGAGCATCTCTTGCAAAACCGTCGCATTTAACCGATACACAATCCGCTGACCCTGTCGCTCGGCAATGACCAGATCGGCTGTTTTCAATACATTCAAATGATGAGAAACACTTGGTGCCGAGATCGCGAAGTGGGCCGCAATTTCGCCGGCGGTCATATCACGCTCGTTGAGCATCCGAATGATCGCCCGTCGCGTCGGATCCGAGAGTGCCTGAAGCGTGCGAGTTATCGACTGTTCCATAGATATTTAGCCAAGGTTCTAAATATTCCTGACATGAGTATACCGCACCGTTGCGTTTTCTGTCTAGCCCCTGGACATTCATTCTTCACATTCAACAAGCTGCGCTATCGCCAGATGTTCATCCTGAAAATCTCCACTACCTTGTGACGGCTCACCTGTACTTTACTGCCGGTTGCGATGCATCCGGTTATCTGAGCCAGTAGGGGCGACGTATGCGTCGCCCCTACGATGCCGACACTGGACGCTAGCGCCGGTAGGAGCAACGTATACGTCGCCCAATGCCGCGCTGGACGCTAGCGCCGGTAGGAGCGTTGCATGTGTCGTCGATGGCAATCCACCAGCGCCTCTCCAGTGTACAGGCTGCCGGCTTGCTATGCCACCAGCGATGAAGCCCCTTCCTAACGCCGGAGGTAGCCAGTAGGGGCGACGCATGCGTCGCCCCTA
>NZ_DAOTZQ010000067.1:0-7304 GCF_034434295.1 Chloroflexus sp. | reverse complement strand
GCGTCCATCCGTGTCCAAACCAGAAGCGAGGTATGGCACACTGCCGCCGCGTCTGCCTCCAACCCTTCTGTCAGGTGTAGTTCACCAACGCCTACGTCCCATCCGCGTCCATCCGCCTAACCCGCGTCCATCCGTGTCCCCGTGATTGGCAGCGTGATCGCTGTCATTCTTGACAACTTGCCGGCCCTGTGGTACTGTTCAAGGCACTCTGCACCTCAGTGAAAGTGGCGATCAAGGGCGATGGAGTTGCGCAACACACAGTTGTGCCTGGCAGCGCAAAGCGGTTACGATCATTGTCTGATCAACCGCTCTTTTGCTATACCCGCGTTCGGGGTTGGCGACGCGCCATGAGGGCGTGTATAACAGTGGATGAGACGTTGGCACAGTCCGACAGTTGACAGATGTTCAGCAGCAGTGCCGGATCAACGGCAGTGCCTACGGAATGTGACGGCTGTGGCCAGCGTTGTTCATCAAATACAGGTGTTCGTTCTAAAGTGAGGAGGTTCCTGTGTCGCACAAACGACTTTGGGCATGGATGACCCTCGTAGCAGTGGCGGCAATGCTCCTGGCAGCGTGTGGTTCGCAGCAACCGCAGGCACAACCGACCACGGCGCCGGCAGCGCAGGCAACTGCTGCCCCGCAGCCGACCGCTGCCCCGCAGCCGACCGCTGCCCCGCAGCCGACCGAGGCACCCGCCGCGCCACAGCAGGGTGGTAAGCTGACGATCCTGTACTGGCAGGCAGTCACGACGCTTAATCCGCACCTGGCAACCGGTACTAAGGACTTCGACGGCGCAACGGTGATTCTCGAACCGCTGGCCCGCTACAACGAGAAGGACGAGCTGGTGCCGTTCCTGGCCGCTGAAATTCCAACGCTGGAGAATGGCGGGGTCGCCGCTGATGGTACCAGCGTGACCTGGAAGATCAAGCCGGGTCTGAAGTGGTCGGACGGGAGTGACTTCACGATTGACGACATTATCTTCACCTGGCAGTACTGCGCCGACGAAGCCACGGCCTGTACGACCAAGGCGGCTTTCGATCCAATCGCGAATATCGAGAAGATTGATAACACGACCTTAAAGATCACCTGGAAAGAGCCGAACGCCAACCCCTACATCTCGTTCGTTGGCCCGCTCGGTATGATCTTGCAGAAGAAGCAGTTCGAGAACTGTGTTGGAGCTGCGGCCAGCACCAGTGCTGAATGCCAGGCGGCCAATCTGGCACCGATTGGCACCAATGCCTGGAAGCTGAAGGAATTCCGCCCCGGAGACACGGTGATCTACGAGCGGAACTCCTTCTACCGCGATGCTGCCAATGTCTTCTTCGATGAAGTCGAGATTAAGGGTGGTGGCGATGCCACATCGGCGGCACGGGCGGTCTGTGAAACGGCTGAGGTCGACTTTGCCTGGAACTTGCAGATTCCAAAGGCTGTGCTCGAACCAATTCTGGCTGCCGGTAATTGTGATGCTATCGCCGGTGGTTCGTTCGGTGTCGAGCGGATTGTGGTCAACTTCGCTAACCCTGACCCGGCCCTGGGTGACAAGCGCAGCGAACCTGATCAGTCGCATCCCTTCCTGACCGATCCGGCAGTACGTCGAGCCATCGCACTGGCGATTGACCGCAAGGCTATCGCCGATCAGCTCTACGGACCGACCGGCGAACCGACCTGCAATATCCTGGTCGTACCTGCCAGCGTCAACTCTCCCAACACGAGCTGCGAACGGAATGTGGAAGAGGCAAAGCGGATTCTGGAAGAGGCAGGCTGGGTGCTGAATGGCTCGGTGCGCGAGAAGAATGGTGTTAAGCTGATTGTCACGTTCCAGACCAGCATTAACACGCTGCGCCAGGGCGAACAGGCGATTATTAAGTCGAATCTGGCCGAAATCGGCATTCAGGTCAACGTGAAGGCCATTGACGCTGCCGTCTTCTTCGGTGGCGATCCGGGCAACCCCGATACGCTGAACAAGTTCTACGCTGACCTGCAAATGTACACCAACGGCCCATCGTCAACCGATCCACAGCAGTATCTGCAGGGCTGGATTTGCGCCGAAGTAGCCTCTTCGGCCAACCAGTGGAACGGCAACAACGATGGTCGCTACTGCAACCCTGAATACGATGCGCTCTTCGAGCAGTTGAAGGTCGAACTCGACTTACAACGCCGGTCAGAGCTGGCCATTCAGATGAACGATCTGCTGGTCAACGATGGTGCGGTTATTCCGCTGATTAACCGCCGCACGCCCAATGCCAAGCTGAAGAATCTGGAAGGCCCGACCTTCAATACCTTCGATAGCAGCATCTGGAATATCGCAAGCTGGCGGCGCGTGCCGTAAGCGATGCCTGCGCGAGAGGCGGCAGGAGTGATCCTGCTGCTTCTCGCGCTTTCTCAATAACGGGATAGCGGGTTCATCTACCTGCGACATACTGTACAATGTTGAACGCATCTCAATCACCGGCACATGTGTTACCCGACTGTTCTAGCAATGGCGCTTTTGAATACAGGCTTGCCATAACGCTTCAGCAGGTTGGGCGCATAGGGCGGCAACAGCCAGAGTAGTCAATTCCGCATGCTGGTGTTCATATGCCGGGATAGTGCGTAAGCACATCTTCCGCACTCTGCAATGATGCAGACCAGGCATCATCACCTGAGAAACATAAAGTATCACGCCGGTAAGCCGGCACAGGATATAGGTGAATCGTAATCCAGACTTATAGCCGTGCTACATTCGACAGGGGCAATAGCGTATGTTGCAGTATATTATTCGGCGTATTTTAATTGCTATTCCGACGCTCCTGATTATCAGTTTTGTGATTTTTGCTGTGCTTGCACTTGCCCCTGGTGATCCACTGGCCCAGTTTGCCCTCAATCCGGCCATTCCTGAATCGACCCGTGAACTGATTCGGATTCAGTTTGGCCTGGATCAACCCTGGCCGGTTCGCTATGTGCGCTGGTTGACCTCGCTCATGCGGGGGGATTGGGGCTTCTCGTTTGGTACCCGTGGCCCGGTGATTGATCTGATCTGGCAGCGCCTACCGCAAACATTAACGGTTGTGGGCACAGCGTATCTGATCGCGGTGTTGCTGGCAATTCCGATCGGTATTATTTCAGCGGTGAAGCAGTATTCAATTTTTGACAACATTGCTACCTTTTTTGCGTTTATTGGTTTTTCAGTACCTTCGTTCTTCACCGGTCTGGTCTTGATGTTGATCTTTGCCATCAATCTGAAATGGTTTCCGATAGTGTACAATACGACCTTGCAAGTCGTTGACTGGGAGACCTTCACCCAACAGGTACGTCAAATGACCTTACCGGTGCTGGTACTGGTTGTGCAACAAACTGCTGCCCTTACCCGCTTCATGCGTTCATCAATGCTTGATAATCTGTCGCTCGATTATGTGCGTACAGCGCGTGCCAAAGGGTTAAGCGACCAGATGGTTGTCTTGCGTCACGTTTTGGTAAACAGCCTGATCCCTGTGGTCACGTTGATTGCACTCGGTATTCCAACCATCTTCGCCGGTGCAATCATTACCGAAAACCTCTTCCGGGTGAATGGTTTGGGAGCGCTGCTGATTACGTCGATCAATAATTCTGACACCCCGGTCGTGATGGCGTTGACGTTCATCTTTGCCATTCTGACGGTGGTATTTAACTTGATTGCCGATATTCTCTACGGTGTGCTCGATCCACGAGTACGCTATTCGTAAGTGAGAGGCAGCCGGAAGGGGTTAGCGTATGTCAGAAATAGAAATGAACAGCACCGTAGGGCTTTCGGCCAGTGCCCGTGCCCAGCAGATGACCACGCGGATGGCTGCGAAACCGCGCACACTGCTCAGCGATGCCTGGCGGCGTTTTCGCAAGCATCGCATGGCAATGTTGGGGGTCGCTGTGCTGGTCGTGCTGGCCCTGTTCTCGTTTGTTGGGCCATATTTCTACGTACCGCGCCTGGCAACAGAACTGGCGGCAATTGGCTCGCCGTTTTTGCAGGATCGGGTTGACCTGCAAACGGCAATTGACCATCTCGATTTTCTGAATATCCTCTCGGCACCGAGTGCCATCCATCCCTTCGGCACCGATGATCTCGGTCGTGATTTGCTGGTGCGCACATTGTACGGTGGTCGGGTCTCGCTGCTGGTCGGTCTGACTGCAATGGCCATTGCGATTTCGCTCGGTACTATCATCGGTGCTACTGCCGGTTTCCTGGGTGGGGTTGTTGACCAGATTTTGATGCGGATTACCGATCTGTTCCTCTCGCTACCGGCAATTCCCCTCACGTTGCTGGTAGTCTATCTGTTCCGCGATCCGGTCATTCAACTCATGGGGTCGCCGGAGGCCGGTATTTTCACGATTGTGGTTACAGTAATCGGGAGCCTGGCCTGGATGAGCACGGCCCGGATTGTGCGCGCCACCTTTCTATCGCTCAAAGAGAAGGAGTTTGTTGAGGCAGCCATTGCGTTGGGTGTCAGCCGTCCGGCAATTATGTTTCGCCATATCCTGCCTAACGCCATCGGCCCGATTATCGTCGCTGCAACACTTGAAGTGGGGAGTGCAATTATCACCGAGTCAACGCTGTCGTTCCTGGGGGTCGGTTTCCCGCCTGATACACCGACCTGGGGTCGGCTAGTAACCGACGGTAGCCAGTATTTGCAGGCAGCCCCCTGGCTGGCCCTCTTCCCCGGCATGTTGATCTTTCTGACGGTGCTTAGCATTAATTTCGTCGGCGATGGTCTGCGCGATGCGCTCGATCCACGTTCACGGTTGTAAGATGTGGTGGAGCCGATGCGTCGCAATCTCACACCGCTGCAACAACTGGTCGTTGAAGCGTTGCAAGAAGACGAGCGTCTGACCGCCGGCTTATCCGATGATCAGGCGACGCAGTTGCTGCGTTGGGCAACAACCCGCGCTGTTGCCTTGACGGCGACGATTGTTGATGAAGCTACCGCCGAGACGATTGCGCAGGCGCTGCGACAGGCCGTGCGGGCCGCTGCACGGGCTGATGGCACGGTGGCGACGGCGGAACGAACACTGACGACTCTGCTGCCGACACCACCATCGCTAAGAGAAACCGCACCGGATCAGCCCGCTGATCCAGCAGCGGATGTTGTGCTGGGAAGCGCGACTGATCGTGATACAGGTCATGCTCGCTCTTACACTATCGACTCACCCCCTTCCCCGCCGGTACCGGCGTATCCGAAGCGATGGCTACATGCGGTACCATTCAGCCTGCTGGCCCATCTGGGCCGTCGCTAGACTGGGGAATCTATGGCGCACAAGCCCCCTTCATCACGACCATATCGCCTCAACCGCACGCAGATCATATTGCTGTTTCTCATCCTGGCCCTCGGTTATCTGATTAATGCCGGGATTATTGATCTACGCCGCTTCGGCCTCGATCCGGCCCTGTTCGGGATTGAAACTCAACCTAAACCCGATGTCAGCGGCGACATCGCTGTCTACTTTACGACACCATCGCTGGTCTACCCCGACGTACCACGCAACCGGGTCACGCCACCGTTTCTGCGCGATATGCTGACCGATATTGCCAATGCTCGCCAGAGTATCGATCTGGCGACATTTGAATACACATTACAACCACTGGCGGAAGCATTGGTTGCTGCCCACCAACGTGGCGTACAGGTGCGACTGGCGCTTGACCGTGAAAGCCTGGAGGACCCGGTAGATGCCAAATTCGCCGGGATTATTGAAGAGGGCAGGATTCCGATAAGCTGGGAAGAGACAACAGCGTTTCTCCACAGCAAATTCATTATCATTGACAACCGGATCGTCTGGACGGGATCGTGGAATGTGACAATCAACGACACCTACCGCAACAACAACAACCTGCTACGGATCACGATCCCATCCATAGTCGAGAATTATCGCGTCGAATTTGCGGAAATGGCTGCCGGTCGGTTCGGCAATAGCAAACAGGCGACAACCCCGCACACCCGCATTACCACCGGTCAGGCAACTATCGAGAATTACTTTACGCCCCGCGAACGGCCAGCCGCACGGATTGTTGAGGTCATCACCAATGCCCGCCGGTCGGTCGTGTTTATGGCCTTTTCGTTCACCAGTGACGAGATTGCCGGGGCAATGATTAATCGGCAGCAGGCCGGCATTCCGGTGCGGGGGGTGTTCGAGCAGCGCAACGCAGAAGGGATCGGTTCCGAGTTTGGACCGTTGCGCGAAGCAGGTGTCGAGGTTTTAACCGACGGGAATTGCTATACCATGCACCACAAGGTGATTGTGGTTGATGAACGGATTGTGATTACCGGTTCGTATAACTTCACCAGTCGCGCCGAACGCACCAACGACGAAAACCTGCTCATCATCGAAGACCCGGTGCTGGCAGCAGCCTATCTCGGTGAGTTCGAGCGCGTCTTCTCCCAGGCGCAAAATCCGACGCGCTGCCAGTAGTGCAGGTGAATGGTGAATGGGGAGTGGGGAATGGGTGTGCTCCAGGCAGGTTCTGGTCACCTTTCGCCCCTTCTCAACCTCCCTCCGCTGAGGGCAGGCCACTGGAGCATGATCCTGCCCCCTACGCATTACCCACCTGTCACCCGGCGGCTGGTATGAAACCTCGGAGTACTTCGTGATGGACACGCTACATCGGTAGTCACGCACATCATGTGGTCACGTACTCCGCAGCGTCCGGCTACGTTTGGCTATGCTGCGAGCGCGTCCCGGATCGTTACGATTACATCCAGTATCCACCTGACCAGGAAGGATAACGGCGTGCCACGTGCTGGATCGTGAGCACGGCTGCTGCGGCAGCGTGACTGCCGCACGCCAAACCCTGCGACACGCGCATGACGCACGGTTAAGGCAATCCATCCAGCATGTGGTGGCACGGCTGAAGTTGTTCGCTGCCACCGGGCTACGAGCCGGGTAGGTTGTCGTTGGTGCCCGGCATGCGGTCAAGCCCTTGCCGTCCAGGTGCACGATAGCACAGCGCGATAACATACGTTCGAGCACCCTGCCTCACGGTTCGGCACGATGTCTCTCGCTGCAATCATGCCGCATTCCGTCCTTGATGCGCACAGCTCACGATAGGCCAGATCCCTGGCATGGTGCCAAAAACAGCACGTATAGCGATCATACCCAATGGTACGCACGTGGTTAACACCATAGGTGTAGTTATGGGTAATGCATAGCGCTTGCGCGGGAGAGTGGAGTTTCGATGGACTGGGGGATCCTGATAGGACATCTGGCAGCATAGGCCATAACAGCCACCTATTTCCCCGCTGCTGCACCTGAACTATGCACCGCTGGACGCCGGTAGGGGCGACGCATGCGTCGCCCCTACG
>NZ_DAOTZQ010000066.1:0-3035 GCF_034434295.1 Chloroflexus sp. | reverse complement strand
CCCGCTGGGGGCGGGAACGACGGGGAGAGGATGGCGCCCGCTGGGGGCGGGAACGACGGGGAGAGGATGGCGCCCGCTGATGGGTGCTGGTTCAGGGTAGTAGGCGACTCGCCCTCGCTGGGGGTGGGAATAGCGGGTGGTGGGATGGTCTTTTTTGGACAGGGAAGATTGGTTCTGATAAGCACAAACCGGTAAGCGCATGCGGATAGCGGTTGAACGTCTCACAAAACGATTTGGGCCGGTGTTGGCCAACAATCGGCTCTCTATTTCGTTTGCCGCCGGCCAGATACACGGTGTGCTGGGCGAAAATGGTGCCGGTAAGAGCACGCTGATGAAGCTGTTGTCCGGCTATATGCAACCGGACGAGGGGCAGATACTGTTTGACGGTGTGCCCAGCCGGTTGCGCGGGCCGGCTGATGCTCTGAAGGCCGGGGTGGGGATGGTGCATCAGGAGCCGTTAGATGTGCCGGCCTTTTCCGTGTTGGAGAATCTGCTTTGCGCTGCACCACGTGGGGTCTTCTCGTCGCGGCGAGCCGCCCAGACGGCATTGCTGGAACTCGCTGAACGATTGGGTTTTGCGGTTGATCCAACAGCCCGCCTCGATCAGTTGACGATTGGGCAGCGGCAACAGATTGAAATTATGCGCCTGTTGTTGTGTGGCGCACAGGTGTTGATCCTCGACGAGCCAACCACCGGCATTACCGCAGCGCAGACACGGGCCTTGTTCGCTGCGTTACGCCAGATTGCCGCTGAAGGCCGTACTATTCTGTTTGTCTCGCATAAGCTGGAAGAAGTGGCTGAACTGTGCGATACGGTCACTGTGTTGCGGAATGGTGAGGTGGTGCCACCCGGCCAGTTGCCGATGCCACAGCCTCAGGAGTATCTCCTGGCGCTGATGTTTGGCGATGCCGGTGCTTCGTCAGTAGTCTATCGTCCGCTACCGGCCATCACTGCCCTACCGGTATGGGAGTTGCGGCAGGTAACGGTGCGTAGTGGCTCGCTGCAGATCCACCTTAATCACACCTTCGCTGCCGGGCGTATCATCGGGCTGGCCGGTCTTGATGGCAGTGGTCAGCAGGTGTTGCTGCGGTTGCTGGCGGGTCAGATCACGCCGGAGCGTGGGCAGATTCTGGTTAATGGGCGGGATCTGACCGGTGCCGGTTCGCTTGCGTTTCGCCAGGCCGGGATTGAATACCTGCCGGCGGATCGGTTGCACGATGGGATGATTGGTGCATTTTCGCTCACCGATCATTTTGCCTTGCTGCAACGGAACGGGATCATTATAGATCGTCGCTCGGCTGAAGAGTTGGCCCGGCAGGCGATTGCCGATTATCAGATCAAGGCCACCCCGATCACGCCAATTGCTGCTCTTTCCGGTGGTAATCAGCAGCGGGCTATGCTGGCGTTGGTTCCGCCTAATGCCCAGGGTATTCTTGCCGAACAACCTACCCGTGGCCTGGATGTCGCTTCGGCGCGGGCGATCTGGGGACGCTTGCAGGCACGGCGCGACGCCGGGTGCTGTGTGGTCTTTGCGTCGCCCGATCTGGACGAGATTATGGAGTATAGTGATGAGGTCATCGTGTGCTTTGCCGGACGGATCGGTCCGCCGATGCCACGGGCACTGTTATCGTCAGGACGATTGGCCGAGCTGATCGGTGGGGTTGGCTTTGAGGCGTTGGTGGAGGCGGTATGAAGCGATCTACCCTGATCACGCAGGCGATACAACCACTACTGGCGCTGCTGGCTGCTTTCGCGTTTACTACGCTCGCTCTCCTGAGTACGGGAGTGTCTCCGCTTGACGCTTACCGGTTGGTACTCTTTGGTGCATTCAGTACGCCGGTGCGCCTGAGCGATATGATTATGCTGGCTGCGCCGCTTTTGCTCTGTGCCGTCGGGTTAAGTATCACCTTCGCCGGTGGACTCTACAATCTCGGTGTCGAAGGGCAGATGATCATGGGCGCGATTGCGGCGATGGTTCCGCTGCGCCTCTGGTCCGATGTATCGCCTCCGCTGCTCTGGTTGCTGGCTGCGCTATGCGGCATGGTTGGCGGCGCGTTCTGGGCCGGTCTGATCGGTCTCTTGCGGCGTTATGCCGGTGTCAGCGAAATCTTCGCCGGGTTGGGGATGAACTTTCTCGCCAGCGGTATTGCCATGTATATGGTGTTGGGGCCGTGGCGACGACAAACATCGGCGTCGTTGTCGGGAACCGATCTGTTGCCGCGTGAACTCTGGTGGCCGACGATTGACCGGCTGCGGTTGGCACCGGCTGCGCCGGTGATCGCCTTGCTGGCCCTGGCTGTTGTCTGGTGGGCATTAACGAAGACGCGCTGGGGGTTGGAGGTGCGGGCAGTCGGGTTGAACCCGGCGGCAGCCGGGCGGTTGGGAGTGGCGGCTGCCCGGCGAATGTGGGAGACGCTGGCTGCCTGTGGCGCACTGGCCGGGCTGGCCGGTATGGTACAGGTAGTGGCTGTCCATCACGCGCTCATCCCAAATATTTCCAGTGGGATCGGTTTGTTGGGTCTGCTGGTAGCCTTACTGGCGCGGGCCGATCCGCGATGGTTACTGCCAGTTACCATTGCCTTTGCGGCCTTTACCGTAGGGAGTATTCAGTTGCCGCTGACATTGGGAATTGACAGCGCGATTGCCGGTGTGCTTCAGGGGGCATTAGTCCTCTTTGCATTGGCGACGCGCGTGCGAAAGGACACCCAGGCCGCACGTGGCTGATGAGTTATATCGACGGGAAGAGATACATCAACACCAGCATAAGACATAGACATCGTGTGATTGGACTATGAATCAACTATGGATCGATATTGCGGCGGTACTGGCCGCAGCGTCACCCCTGGTGATTGCCGCGATGGGTGAGACGATCAGTGAGCGGGCTGGGGTGATTAACCTCTCGCTTGATGGGACGATGTTGCTGGCCGCGATGACCGGCTTTGCCGTCGCGGTGACAACGCAGCATGTGCTGCTGGGTTTTGTGGCGGCGGCTCTGATCGGTGCGCTGGTGGCAGTGGTGCTGGGCGTGTTCAGTA
>NZ_DAOTZQ010000065.1:0-6859 GCF_034434295.1 Chloroflexus sp. | reverse complement strand
TCGATCTGGTGCGTGGTATAGCGGTACTTCCGAGGGTTGCGGTTGTATCTACTCTGGTGAGAATACCGCGCTTTCAGCCCGGCTTGCCGTGACGCATCGTATGGAGGGCGGCAGCCATGCCGCTGCGCTAGCCGTGCGCTCGATCCGGTGTAGGATGCTGCGACTTCGCTACGGGCCCCAGGAACGGGATGTGTGCAGAGCACGTCCGTCTGACTTGATCATTCGTGATGAGCTACCTGTATGTGAGCGGTGGCACGTCGTGGAGTATGCATCCAGCCTGAACACCAGGCTCCTTTCGCTTCCCGCGACAGTGGTACGGGTGATGGAAGAGCGCGAGCAGAAAGTCGACCCCCAGAGCGAGACAACTGCTATCACGGAACTGATGAACGAAGATTTGATATACCACGACAATGGTTCCGCCGCGGGCAAGCTGCCGTCCATGCTATAATATTCCACACCACTACCCAGGAGCAATCTATGGAACCACCATTTCCGGGCATGGATCCGTATCTGGAGCGTTCAAATCTGTGGCCTGATGTGCACCATCGGCTGGTGAACGCAATGAGTGACTATTTACAGGCCCAGATTGCACCGGGGTACGTTGCCCAGATCACCCCTTACGTCGCGCTGGAGCAGGTTGAGATCACGGTACCCCGGCGCGCTCTCGTGCCCGATGTCGGTGTGTTTGAGCGGGAAAGTGCAGCGGTCACGCCGGCCACAATCGCGGTAGATACCCCCTCACTGACCGGGACGGCCTTGCTCGAAGTGCCCACGCGCTACGCCCGGCTGGAAATCCGCACCGTGACCGATGATACCCTGGTCACCGCTATTGAGCTGCTCTCACCGGTGAACAAGCGTCCGATCCCCGACGGTGCTGATGCTTACGAGCAAAAACGACGGGAGCTGTTTCAAAGCGGGGTACATCTGCTCGAAATCGACCTGCTACGGGGTGGCCGGCGGCCACGGCTGGCCCACCCCGATCCACTCCCTGCTACCCCTTACGTCATCTTCCTCAGCCGCGCCGAACGCTGGCCAGAGATTGACATCTGGCTCTGTCCGCTGGACAAACCGCTCCCAACGGTGCCGGTGCCGTTGCGGCGCCCCGACCCTGATGTGCCCTTGCCGCTGACCAACCTCCTGCATCAGGTCTACCGCAACGCACGCTACGACCTGCGGATCGACTACCGTCAACCCCCGCCGCCGCCCGACCTCACCCCCGAAGAGGCTACCTGGCTCGCTGCCCATCTGCAGGCACGCGGGTTGCGTGCGTAGCCTTCAATACCCGTCATAACCATTCTGCCGCCGTCACCCGACAGCTTCGTGTGGCAAAGGCACCTCTCCCTGCCGCAGCCGTGCGGCGAGTGCAATGGTCTCCGGTGCCGGATCAACCTCGAGTTCACGGGCGAGATTCTCGCTACAACGTTGAAAAACCCGTAGCGCAGCAGCCCGATTGCCCTGACGGGCGTAGGCCAGCATCAACAACCGATAAGCGCGTTCCCAGCAGTTATCGTAGGTGAGGATACGTTCGGCCAGCGCAATCAACTCCTCGTTCTGCCCCTGTTCAGCCAGACACTGGGCCAGCCGGTCGGCGCTGCGCAGAAACATACTCCGCAACCGTTCTCGTTCCGCGTCAGCCCAGCCTTCATAGATCGTATCGGGAAGAAAATCACCCTGGTAAAGCTGCAACGCAGCCTGGAGTCGTTGCATGCCGGCACCGATCTGGCCTTGATCGAGCAGCCGCAGACCGGTTGTGCAACCAGCACTGAATTCAGCACAATCGAGCCAGATGTCTGCCGTTGGCCGTAGCCGATACGCACTGCCTTCACGGGCAATAAATGCCGATGTTGCCTCAGTACGATTCGGCTCCAACGCTCGATAGACAGCACTCAGCGCAACCTTAAAGTCGCGCACAGCCGCTTCAGGATTGAGCTGTGGCCAGAGCAATTCGGCCAGCTCATCGCGTTGTAGCCAGCGATTGCGATGAACGATCAGCGCCTGAAAAAGCTGACGGGCCTTATCCCGTTGCCACTCGCGCATCTCAATCTCGTGATCGCCACGCCAGACCCGGAACGTCCCCAGAGTTTGTACCCGCAACTGATAACCTGGGTGCGCTTCGAGACCACGCAGCCCCATGGCGGATAACAGCCGCTCGATGTAGTCGCGATGATGCCCGCGCGTGCGGGTTGCCAGCAAGAGCGGGATGACCCGACGCGGATCGGGAAGGCCGAGAAATGTTGGCCGGGTAAAGAGGTAGTCGTAGCCGGCGGTAGCACTTAAATCCAGCGCCTCATCAATCGCCGCCGTCGCTGCGGCATCATGCCGCTGTTCGTAGTATCCCAATGCCAGCCAGAGCGCGGCTACGGCCTGACCAAACCGATCACTACAGGCGCGCAGATCGGCGCGGGCAGCCAGCAATATCTCTTGTGCACGGTTAAACTTACCGCCAAGCAAATGGCTCACACCGCGTTGCAACTGGATCATCGCCCCCAGCCACAAATCACCTGCCCAGCGACAAAACGCCTGTCCATCAACTGCGGCGTTCTCGGCAGCCGCCAGATCACCGGCCAGCCCGTAGAGGCGGGTTAACCCCCAGAGCGGTTCCACCCGCAACCGGTCGACGCCTATCGCCTGACCTTCGGCCAGAGCCTGGCGATAATATTCAAGCGCACGATCCCGTGCTGACGCACCGGTTAACGCACTCTTGAGCAACCAGGCGTGCCCAAGACGGGCGTAGGCAACAGAGGTGATAAAACGGGAGTGGCGTTCAGTACCGACCTGCACACCTTCTTCAGCCAGACTGAGCGCCTGATCGACATCTCCTTCAAAGGCGGCAATCAACGCCAGCACCAGCACTGCCTCGCGATGACCGCGTGGTGCAGGGGTGGCACCCCGTGCCGTCGCCACACGCTCCTGATCCCGCCACGCCTGCAACAACATCCGTGCCGCCGCCAGTTGACCGGTACGCAGCTTCACCCGTGCGCTCAGCAGATCGGCTGCCGGGCTGGCGGCGCGCAACTGGCGTGCCTGCTGCTGCAACGCCTCTGCCTCGTCCGGCTGCCCCATATTCAGCTTATTCTCGGCCAGCAGCTCAAGCACACGAGCGCGGGCAACCTGATCCTCCAACCCCTCACTGACCCGCAACGCCTCCTGCAACACACTCTCGGCCTGCACCGGCTGCACCTGATCGATATAAACCAGAGCCTGACCGTACAAGGCACGGGCCAGCTCGGCGCGGTCGCCGTGTTGCCGGCTGATCGTCTCAGCCTGCGCATACCAGTTACGGGCTTCATCAAAACGGGCACGCAACCGGTACAGATCGCCAAGATAGCTCTGCAAGCGCGGACGACTCGCGATCAGCTCAGCCGGCAACGCATCAATCCAATCGGTCAGCGTATCGAGCCGACCATTGCGCAGCGCATCCTCCCCGGCTGCCACAATCGCATCGGCGGCAATTGCCACCTCACCGGCGGCAAACCAGTGGTAAATCGCCTCCTCGGCCTGACCGGCTGCCGCATAATGACGCGCTGCACGCCGGTGACGCTCGGCCAGATCGGGATCGCTGCGCGTCTGCTGGCGCAAGAAATCGTGAAACAGATGATGGTAGCGGTAATGGCTGGCATCCAGCTCAACCACAAAGAGATCGCGGTCGCGCACCTGAGCCAGCAACTGATCACTATCATCAGCCTGACGCACAGCATCGCACGCCGCCGCAGTCAGCACCCGCAGCGGCGCAGTTGCCCGCAAAAAAGACGCAATCTCTGGCGGCTGTCGATCCAGCACATCCGAAGCCAGAAAATCGAACAACGCCGCCAGCGACGCCGGGCCACTGGCCAACAGCTCACTCACACTGCGCGCCTGCCCACTCCGCAAGCCCTGCCAGACCAACTGAAGCGCAATCGGCCAACCCTCGGTATGGTGATCGAGCAGATCAACATCAGCGTCACTCAGCGCCATACCAAACACATCGCGAAAAAGCGAAGCAATCTCATCGTGGGTAAAAGCCAGTGCATCGCGGTGTAACTCCAGCACCTCACCACGAGCGCGCCATCGCACCAGCTCACCGCTCACTATCGGATAGCGCGTCGCAATCAACAGACTCAGCCAGGGCGGTGCATACGTAATCAGCCGCTCAGTCAATGCCCGAATCTCGGCCGATGCCGCAACAAAATGATAATCATCGAGGATCAGCAACACAGGTCGTCGTGGCGAACCGGCCAACGTATTGAGCAACCCATCGACAGTTTGCGTCCAGACCGCACGGTCAGCCGGATGCGAACGAAGCGTCGCCAGCGCCTCTGGCGCCCCCTGTGGCAATACCGGGGCACACGCAGCGGCCAGATACGTCAGAAACGAAACCGGGTCACGGTCATTTTCACCGATGGTATACCAGCACACCGTTGCCGAACTCATGGCCAGCTCGGCCAGTGCCGTCGTCTTACCATAGCCGGCACCGGCCTGCACCAGCGTTACCCGATAATCAAACGCCTCGCGCAAACGCGCAGTCACCGCTGGTCGTACCAACCGATAGCGGTGTGGTCGGGGCGGCGCGACCTTTGCCTGTAACAACACTGTCTCTTCATTCATACCGGCGTAACAATCCTCAAGCGGGCATACGGTGCCCTGTATTATACCAGGGTGCGTGCGAAACCTGATACGTGGACATTCAATTGGCGGAACATACCACGGGTATGGGCACCATCGGCAGATTCTATGGAGTTCGGGAGACGTACTTCTGAACTATTCCAGCTTCCTCCAGCCAGCGTGAGCGGCGTGCCCACCTGCCCGCCACTGCCAAACGGCGAGGATGTGATCCGCTGAAACGACCGTCTACCCGACGTGGCATATTTGTGCGTCATCCCGATACACAGCCGGCCTACACCACCCCTGCCAACACCCACCTCTAGCGCAGCAGGCACATGCCGGGATATAGAGATTACTCATTTTCTTCACGAGCTGACAACACCCACCTCCGGCACACGATGTACCTGCTGTGCTGTTGAGAATAGAACTTATTTCATAAAAAACTTTGCTTGTCGTGCTACGAGACTGCGGCACAGACGTATGAACGCTTGCCAGGCATCAAAGACAGCGTATCCCGCTCCTGTCTCATTAGCAGCGTGCCGCTCTGGTCGTGCCATCACGCCCTGGACTGGTTGCCTTTGCCAGTCGTCATGCACGTGGTGCGCGGTGTGGAGTGCGGCAGCCATGCTGCCCCAGCAGCCGTACCTACGCTCCGGTGCGTGTCATCCGGTTGACCATGCCGGTCACGGGGAGGCCGGATGTGCTCGTTACGATCATAGAGTCGGTCAAGAATGGGATAACTCCTGGCAGACGTTTTTTGAAACAGGTTCTACTGGCAAAGATGGAGAGTGAGCTATACGTTGAGCAAAATCCTTGCCAAAGCGAGCGAAGATATTCATCAAACGTCGGCACTGTCATGTATGCTCCAGTCGCAGTCAGGCACATCTGCTAAAACGTTACAGCGTATGAATGCGTTATTCCTTCCTCTTCCCGACCTCATTAGCCTCTCGGACAGACAGAATAGCTAAGTTAAGACAACTTCTATAGCGTCAAGAACCCCTGACTCAGGCTGTCTGCCGCTCCACTTCTGCACCGCGAGAGCGGGGTTGGGGATGAAGGCGTCCAGAACATCTCTAAAACCTTACCTCTTGCATGCACTAGTGTATTCTGTACGCTCCTGAATCTTCATCTTCTGACGACACCCACCCCCGGCGCCCCTGCACTGATTGCACTGTCGGGCATTGCCCTTCGCGAGATAATCCGATACCCTATCGATAGCTCACGAATACGATCTAACCGATGCTCTTCACTGCGGCAGGTACTGCGCGAACAATTCCGGGAGCAAGATAAACGCATACGCATCATTCAACACGTGCATCACCATACAGGCTGGCAGATTTCGCCGCCAGACATAAAGACCGGTTACAAGCAGCGACCAGACCCCGATCTGAATGGTGCCACCCAATCCCCAAAAGGGGATATGAAGCAGCACAAAAGCGAGGTAGGCAATCCCTACTCCCCAGTGCAGCTTGCCGGTCATTTCGGTAAAGCGCTCAATCGGATAGCCGCGGAAGAGTATCTCTTCGGTAATCCCGGCGGTGATCACGATTGCCACTCGCAGTGCCATTGGGGTCTGCGCCAACTGATTAATACCTGTGCTGGTTGTTCCTAGCCCCAACGCCGTCACGAATGGGATAGTAATGACAAACGAGAGCGCACCGACCACGAAACCTCTCAGCCCCCACAGGACATCGCGCCACGTCGTGCGCACGATCCCGATAGACGCCAACGGTCGGCGCTCCCAGAAGATCACAATGCCGATCAAAATAATCGTAACGACCCATTCCTGAGCGATAGTAAGCACGGTGCGTGGAGTATCCCACAACACATCCGAACGTCCACCTGACACCAGGGTCAGGATGAAGGGCAAACCCAGCGCCACACACAGGCCGACCAGGGTTGCGGGTGATGGTTGCTTGCCAGACATTGTTGCAGTCCTGTTGTATACCCAACGTTTCACTCGTATTGTAGCAACTGGAGAAACTGTCAGAATGGGTACTGATGTTTGTGGCGTCCTGCTCTCACGGTGACAAGTCAATCTTTGTGCGGAGGCTCGAACTTATTTCATAAAAAGCTGCATTGTCGCGCTCTAATAACCATCTCCGGTGCTATCACGAGCTGAACAGGTTGCCTTAATCGCTCATCATCCGCGTGTGGCGTGGTTTGGAGTGCGGCAGCATGGCTGCCGCGCCAGCCATGCTCACGATCTGGCACGTGTCACGTCGTTGACCCGGCTGGTCACGCGGGTGCCGGGTGTGCTCGTCACGATCAAGGAATC
>NZ_DAOTZQ010000064.1:0-9388 GCF_034434295.1 Chloroflexus sp. | reverse complement strand
AATTGAGAGCTACAACTGGGAGTAATACCATACCTACAGCTCGGACACGTGAACGCTTGCGGATTGCAATAGTCCCCTAAACACAGTTCATTAGTTCATTGCGCACATCTCCGAATGGTCAACCATCGGTATTTACTGTGGTGCAAGAGCTTCGTATGAGTGTAGCCTGCTGTACTGATTTTGAACATGAGTCAATGAGTAATACAACGAGTCTCAAGAGTATACTCTGTTGCACTGAGTTTGAACATGAGCCAAACACTTTCCATCACATTCACCATGTTTCTCATCCTCACTGCGTGCGCCGCACCCACTTCTGCGCTCACGCCTACTCCGCAGCCTTCGCCACAGCCAACTGCCATTACTGAAACGCCTGATCCTAAGCTCACCCCTATCCCTAGCCCCACTCTTTTTACCTTCCCCACTGCTGAGTCAGGCCAACCATTGCCTGCCGGTGCCTACGACCCTGGCACGTATGTCATCAGCGACATCTGGGTTGACCCAATCAACGGCGACGACACCCGTGCGGGTTTCCCACAAGATCAAGCTGTGCGCACCCTCGCCGAAGCGTGGAATCGCATCCCGCAAGGTGCGCCACTCAACGAAACTGGCTACCGCATCAACCTTCTCCCCGGCACCTACACCCCTGAATACACACCCAACTATTGGGAGTCGCGCTACGGTAGCGCACAGTTTCCCATCATCATCCAACCTGCGGGCAGCAACGGCACTGTCACCTTACCTTCGGTCAACATCTATGATGTCCGCTACCTGTATATCTTCGGCATTAACTTCCAATCTGAAAACGATGTTTTTCACTGCGAGAAGTGCGATCACATCTTGCTCCGTGATGTGACCATCGCCGGTGCGCTGCTCGGCTCAACCCAAGAAGCAGTCAAATTCAACCAATCGCAAAACATCTTCATCGAGAACAGCACCATCTCCGGCGGCTGGGACAACGCTGTTGACTTTGTCGCCGTGCAATACGGGCATGTGCTCGACAGCGAAATTTTCGGCTCAGGCGATTGGTGTATGTACGCCAAAGGCGGCTCTGCTTACCTTCGTGTGGAAGGGAATGAGTTCCACAGTTGCGGCACGGGCGGCTTCACTGCCGGACAAGGCACGGGCTTTCAGTTCATGGTCGCGCCGTGGTTGCAATACGAAGCCTATGATGTGAAAGTGGTCAACAACATCTTCCACGATCTGGAAGGCGCGGCGTTCGGTGTTAATGGCGGCTACAACATTCTCATTGCCTACAACACCGCCTACCGTGTCGGGCGCCGCAGTCACGTTATCGAAGTCGCCTTCGGCGGGCGTTCCTGCGATGGGCAACCCGGCGATGAAGGACGGGAGCGTTGCGATGAGTACGCCGCTCAAGGCGGTTGGGGCAACAGCCTGATCCCCGACGGCAACAACTATGTGCGCATCCCCAACCACAACGTATTCATCTACAACAACCTTATCTTCAACCCCGATGGCTACCAGTCGCAATGGCAACACTTCTTCATACCAGGCCCAGCACCGGTCAGCGGCGGCGTGCCTGCCCCCGTCACCGCCGATAATAACCTGGTAATCAAAGGCAACGTGATCTGGAACGGGCCTGCCGGGCACCCGCTGGGAGTGGATGATACAACAGGTTGTGCGGCTGAAAACCCCACCTGCAATCCCACACAGATATTGAGCGAGAATGCCATCAACACCGTCAAGCCCGAACTGATTGCGCCTGATAGCGGCGACTATCACCTACTCAATCGGCTTAATGTCACGCCTGCCGTCATCCCGCCGTTTGTGTGGGAGATCGGCACAGTGCCCCAGGGCAATCTGGATAATTCCGTGCCAACCGACCGTGATGGGCACCCGCGCACCAACAGCGACAACGCTCCGGGTGCGTATCTGGAACGATGGTTGGTCTGGCTGAGTTTGCTCTTCGGATGACTACTGGGTTGAAATGTGGCAAACCCGGCCACTTCGGGTGAATAGCTGCCTGAATAGGGTCGCCGAGCAAAGCCGGTCGCCACCAATAGATGAATCATTGCGGTCGAGAACCATGGGTGCAGTGCGGGAGGCTTGGGCCTGCGCCAAGGCGATTTGTACAGCTCGCTTGCCCGCCATTTTTGAGCATATTCTGAGTCAGATGACTGCGCCCGTGTTTCCCCCAGGAACAGTGATAGCCACATCATCATGAGATGTTGCAGTGGACCTCTCCTATTTTCTCGCTCCTATTTTCTCCCACCCATAAGCACACGCGAAACGGTCAAAAGAGCGTGCTATAATCGGCGAGGTATCTGTGTGCCTGACAATACAGGAACCGGTTAGATCACTACGAAAGGATATACACCGATGACAAACGGAGCTGTGAGCCAGTTTATCCGCCACCATTTTCGTCATTTCAACGCAGCAGCCATGGTTGATGCGGCTGACGCATACCGTCGCCATCTCGATCAGGGTGGTCAGATGATGATTACGCTGGCTGGAGCGATGAGCACAGCGGAACTTGGCCTCTCGTTGGCCGAGATGATCCGGCAGGGTAAGGTGCATGCGATTTCCTGTACCGGCGCTAACCTCGAAGAGGATATTTTCAATCTGATCGCGCACGACTTCTACGAGCGCGTCCCTCACTACCGCGATCTTAGCCCGCAGCAAGAGCAGGAGTTGCTTGAGCGGCACATGAATCGGGTAACCGATACCTGTATTCCCGAAGAAGAGGCGATGCGGCGGCTGGAGAAGGCTCTGCTCGATGAGTGGATGCAAGCTGATCGGAATGGTGAATGTTACTTCCCCCATGAGTTTATCTACCGTATTCTCCGTGCCGGGAAGCTCGACCAGTACTATCAGATCGATCCCCGCGATTCGTGGGTGTACGCGGCGATGGAACGCAACCTGCCGATCTATGTACCGGGGTGGGAAGACTCGACCACCGGTAATATGTACGCCGCCCATTGCATTACCGGCGAGATCAGGAATGTGCATACGGTACGGACCGGGATTGAGTACATGATCGATCTGGCCGATTGGTATACCCGCACGTCGGCTCACGCCTCTATCGGCTTTTTCCAGATCGGTGGCGGTATTGCCGGTGATTTTCCGATTTGTGTGGTACCGATGCTGCATCAGGATTTAGGGCGCGAGGGGGTACCGGTTTGGGGCTATTTCTGCCAGATCAGTGATTCGACAACCAGCTATGGCTCGTATTCGGGAGCCGTCCCCAATGAGAAGATTACCTGGGGGAAGCTGGCGGTTGATACGCCGAAGTTCATTATCGAGTCAGATGCCACCATTGTCGCGCCGCTTATGTTCGCCCTGATTTTGGGCTGGTGATGGCAGATGTCGTTGTCGGGGCGATGATGATGTGCCCCGACAAGCATCACTGACAGGCCAGATGGTCGTGATATGCACGCACGTCGTCTCCGCAACCAGCCGGGTAAGCGGTACGACGCACCTGGTCGTGAGTAAGGCTAGCGCAGTAGTGTGGCTGGCGCACGCCAAACTACGCGCCACGGGCAACCCGGCAGGGAAACGGTATCTACCTCGCCACGTGCAGGGCGCTGCCAGCGTGATGGTGCGATCATGAGCGATGACTGCCAGGAAACTGGATTTGATACTACACGCCAAACCTTTATTCACTCAGTTTTTGCAAGCCGATTTCGTCTAACAGGACAATTCGACCTCGCCGCAGCTCAATCAATCCCTGAGCACGGAGATCGTTCAAAATTTTAGTTGTGGTTTCGCGATATGTGCCGAGCATTTCGGCTAATGCTTCATGGGTCAGGGCAACTTCCCGTTGGGAACTACCTGGACGAAAGAGGCGCGGTTTGGCGGGTTGAGCCATCTGAAGCAGGAGCGTGGCAATCCGCTGCGGTAAACTCTTGAAGGCAAAATCGGATAACCTCTGCTCAGCACTGATCAAACGCTGACCCAAAATCTCAACAATGCGAGTCGCAATCCGTGGATCGCTTAGCAACAGGCGCTTTACATCTTCGCGACTCATCAGGCAGAGCAGACAGGGAGAGATTGCTTCGGCATAGTGCTGGTGCAGTTGCTGACCAAGTAGCGCCATTTCACCAAAGATCGTGCCTTCGTGGAGGATGGCGGTTGTCAGGATTTTGCCATCGCTTGAGAGGCGATAGATGCGCACACGCCCTTCTTTAAGGATGAACAACACCTCGGCGCGTTGTTCCGGGGAAAAGAAGACGGTTCCAGGTGGAACACGCTGCATCGGTGCCCGTTTCCCAAGCAATTCAATCTCATCTGGATCAAGATCGCGAAAAATGTCAATATCGCGCAGATAGCGTACCTTGTCGTCCAGACGATCTGATGGCAACGTACCCACACCAATTCCTTTCGCGATTTACATTGACATACGGGCGATGTGATCGAGCCAGGCCAGTAGCGTTGTCAGTTCTGGGTTACCTAACGAAATCACTGTCTCACCCAATACATAGGTCGGTGTGCCAAAGACGAAGGCAGGTCGTTTTGACGACTCCTGATCAAGATCAATCACCTCAACCGGATAATTGGGGCGTATCGTCCGCAGCCGCTCGACGAGTTCATACGTGTATTTACAAGCGATACAGGTTGCTGAAACGTACACACGCAAGGGAAGCATGATGATTTCTCCATTGTTACAACCCGAGTTGCTACCTTTGTCACCACAGAGACACTAAGGACACAGAGGATGGGTATAATCCGAGTTGCCACCTTGAGACGTAACGTAGCGCGTCCGTGGGAACTGGCTGCTCCCCACATCGTTCATGCGGTTATCCTGCACGGTGTTGAGCACCATGTCGTGCTATATCATTATGACAGCCAGCCTCCGTGGCCTGCTCACAGTATGGGGAGCAACTTGGGTTATTATAACATGGTGGGTACGACATGACCGTATGTGATGTCGTACCCTCTTCTTTGCTGTAACACCGGAATGTGCTTAACGATGCAGATACCAGACGCACGTCGCACCAGCCAGTCCACCATACACGAGGTGACCGACCAGACTCATCAGCATTGGTGGTGTGAAAGCAGCGGCGAATTGCAAGCCCATGCCCATCATCAAGGGCATCAATACCATCGGCCCCAGAATCCACCAGATAAAGCCGTACCCCAATCCCCAGAGCACACCCTGCGTAATATTGGTAGAGCGAGCGGCGAAGAGAAAACCAAAACCGGCACCAATGATGGCACTGATGACCATGTGTACCAGAAAGCCAATTACTGCCGAGCTGCTACCCACCAGGCCGGCAATCATCGGCAGCATTCCCATCATTGCCATCATCATCCCGAAAACAATCCCACCAACCAATCCACCAATGACGCCGCCAATAACCTTCGTCATCAGTCTCTGCTGCGTTTGGATCGCATCCATCATCACGGCACCTCCTCAATGTACCTTTTCACTATGACGAGTACATCCTGATAGTAGCAACGATGCAGCGTTTCTTCTGTGAGCCAGCCTACATTTCGGAAAATAACGAGGAGGGTGCTGACATAAGCCTGTCTTCTCACCAGATAGAGCACGCTACTGCGTAGAAGTCATCTCATGTATGACCGACAAGCCAGATGGTTGTGAGGTACACGCATGACATTCCCGCGACCAGCAAACTGGTGCGATGTGCGACCGGCAGTGCGTTGCGACACACCCCACCCTCAAACCGCCGATGCCGGATAGGTACCGCTGTCGTGTGCTGGTTCAGAGCGTAGGGGCGGGTTCTAAACCCGCCCCTACGGAACCCGCTCCGCCGACATCATCCCGATGACCCCACGGTTCGTCCTGGAGAAGACGGCTAGCAACGGATGTCCATATATTCGGTGCCAGGCAGTGATGCACTGTATCGCTCAAGGTTTGATATGCTATCTTGCCGGAAGCAAGCACGGTGGGTTGGTGCAGGTGGCGAGCGCACCGGAGGCATGCGCTCCCAGGTGAGACGCCCCCACCCTCACCTGCCCCCGCTGGGGGCGGAAACCACTGATACCGGATGGGGGCTGCTGTCGCGAGTTGAGCGGGTCAAACAGACTCTGCCTCGGTTAGCGATAGATGCGGGTATCGGGGCGAAATGCCGCCCAGGAGAACCAGAAATGATCAATCGCCGGTATTGGGGTCAGCGTTGCTCCTGCCAGGGGGCCATCGATTGCCCGCCCGAAGAGATCCCACCTGGTGCCAGTTTCACTGTCAATCAGGTGATCGTCGGCAATGGTGAATTGCACAGTTTGACCGTTAACGACCCGTTGATAGGCCGTCGCCATCCCTACATCGCGGCCATCAGCGATTTGCGCACTGTCGAGCGCTGAAGCAGCACCGGCGCGCCACACGACGACGATCGGCAATCCACCCACTTCATCGTGGATGACCTGCATCGCAGCGAGTGTATCGTAGGGGTACGCAACTGCCTCACCGTTGTGATCGACGGTCAGGACACGAGCCATAGCCGGTAAGGCCTCCGGGGTGGGTGGGCCGTCGTACAAAAAGGGAGAGCGGTCAATATTATCGTAGCCGAGATAGGGGTTGCGACCATAGTCGCGAACATAACCCGTTTCACGGGAGAGCACTCTCCCATCAGGGTAACTGGCGGCGAAGGTTTCCCAGGCCACCATAGCGGCAGGAATGAAAGCGAGCCGATGACCGGTCAATTCACCCACAATCGCCTCACCGGTGGCCTGCTGCCACCAGCTCTCGGTCTGACGGTCGTACATCACCAGGTTGCTGTAACGCAGCAGACCGGTGGTACCGAAATCAAGTATCTGCGAATCAAGGCGGCGCTCGAAGACGATGGCGGTGTTGCAGAGTGGACAGAAGGTTACTGTTACCGGTATCTCGTTGACCGTATCGTTAACAATTTCGTGCCACATCAGAATCTGGATCGGATAGGCACGGGCATCATTACCGAGCACCAATGCGATTACCGGCTCCCGTGGCCGGAGCCATTCGTTTGCTGCCGCTACCGAGACGAAGCGTGGATTGTCTATCGCAGGGATGCCATCTTTTGGCGGGCCACCAGAGCGAATTTCGGCAAACGGCACGCTATGGCGACTAAAGTCGGTGCGAAACTGACTAGCCCCGGCTGGCAGGTCTGCCGACAATGACGCCGGCGCAGTTGGATTGGCGGGGGGCGGTGTTGGTATCACCTGGCCGGTACTTGTGCTGCAAGCTATCAGGACGAATACCAGGAATGCGGTGAGAAGGATTGGTCGCCTCATGGCAGTATCCTTCATTTTCAAGCGGAAATGTGGAAGCAGGAGGATGAGACAACCAAAGCTGCTACCTTTGTCATCACAGAGGCACGGAGGACACAGAGGATGGGAATAACCCAAGTTGCCACCTTGAGGCGTGAAAGCGCGTCGATGGGAACTGGTTGCAACCCAAATGCATCCTCACTTGATTCTCCGCTGACCCTGCTACCCAACTACGGTGCAGGGAGTTTGACATTCCCGCCACAGATACTCTAAAACCCGATCACGCTGTCTTCTACTATATCTGTGGCTCCTGTCTGAGTTCTGTAATATTGCTTACAGAATAAAGACAATCTGTTTCAGATCAACATCTATGCTATGCTAGTAATACGAGCATGTTGGAGAGAGCGATGACAACTGAACCCCTCCTACTCATAACTGGTCTCTTGCTGGCGATTAGCGTTGCTGCGACCCGTGCCTCAAACCGGTTTGGGGTGCCGGCATTGATCTTGTTTATGGCGGTCGGTATGCTGGCCGGTTCTGATGGACCGGGCGGTATCGCGTTTACCGATGCTGGTGTAGCCCAACTGATCGGGGTGATTGCGCTGATCTACATCCTCTTTTCGGGAGGATTGGACACCGACTGGCAGATTATCAAACCAGTCCTGAGCGAGGGTTTGATCCTGGCGAATGTTGGTGTGCTGGTCAGCACCGTGATTGTGGCGGTTGGTGCCCGCTTGATGCTCGGCTTTGACTGGCCCCTTGCCCTGCTCCTCGGCGCAATTGTCTCGTCTACCGACGCGGCGGCAGTCTTCAGTGTCATGCGCACGCGAGGGATACATCTCAAGCATCGGCTTGAACCACTCATCGAGCTGGAGTCGGGAAGTAATGATCCGATTGCGGTCTTTCTTACCATCGGCTTAACCAACCTGGTGATCAATCCACAGGCATCACTGTTGACCCTTATTCCGTCGTTTATCATACAAATGATCCTCGGTGCTGCCGGTGGGTACGCTTTTGGACGGTTGATGATCTGGGTGGTCAACCGCATCCGGCTGCAACAGGAAGGGCTATACGTGGTACTGACGATGGCCCTGACCTTGCTGACCTATGGCTTCACCGCGATCATCGGCGGCAATGGCTTTCTGGCGGTCTATCTGGCCGGCATCATCCTGGGCAATGCCAACATTGTCCACAAACGGTCTATTCTCCGTTTCCACGATGGCGTGGCGTGGCTGAGTCAGATCGCCATGTTCTTGATTTTAGGACTGCTAGTCTTTCCATCGCAGCTCCCGGCAGTGGCCGGGCAAGGGCTGGCTATGGCGCTCTGGCTCGTCTTTGTCGCCCGACCGGTCTCGGTCATTATCGCGCTGGGCTGGCAACGCCGCTCGCTGCCGCAACTCCTGATGGTGGCATGGGCTGGACTGCGGGGAGCAGTCCCGATTGTGTTGGCAACCTTCCCGCTCCTGGCCGGTGTTCCCGATGCCCCGCTCCTGTTCAACCTGGTCTTCTTCATCGTCCTGATCTCAGTCCTCTTGCAAGGCATCTCTATCGGCTGGGTCGCCCGTCGTCTGGGCGTAATGACCGATCAGGCCGAAGTGATAGACAGCCACCTCTTTGTGCCAGAAGTCAGTGGCGCCAGTCAAATCCTGGAAGCGCAAATTCCACCGGACTCAGCACTGGTGGGGAAATCGCTGATCGATGCCGATCTGCCGCGAGGCTTGCTAGTCGTACAGATTCAGCGTGCAGACGGCTACATCATCCCGAACGGAAGCACCGTTTTCGCGCCCAATGATCGGCTGGTATTACTGGTGGCACCCACTGCGATGCCGGCGGTGACTGAGCTGTGCGCAAGTTGTAGTCTGAATCCCATCGGCTCACTGTTGAAGTAGAGAAGAGGAGATGAGCGGGACCGGCACGGCTGCGTAAATGGGAGAAATAGCTTCTATGCAGAAGTGAGCGCCGCGGGGTATGTAGCGGGAAAGCGCATATTCCGCCAGTGTCACAACCTTACCACAGACAAAAAATGCCCGTAATTAACCCAAGTTGCTACTTTTCTCACCACAGAGACACAGAGAATGGGCATCATCTGAGTGGCTACTTCAGGGCGTGAGGTAGTGCGTCTATGGGATTGACTAGAACCTGTTTCAAAAATGTCTGATAGCAGTTACCTCATTCATTCCTGACTGACGCTGTGATCTTGACGAACACACCCGAATTTGTGTGACCA
>NZ_DAOTZQ010000063.1:0-2247 GCF_034434295.1 Chloroflexus sp. | reverse complement strand
ACACCTTTTTCGGTGTCCATTGGGGTCTCTGCATGGGATCAATCGATCTTTTCGGTTCTCCCGAACAGAAGCAGCGCTGGCTGCCACCGATGCAACGCTTTGAGTTGATCGGATCGTGGGCACTCACCGAACCCGATGTCGGTTCCGCAACCGCTGCCGGCCTGACCACAACAGCACGCTTTGAGCGTGGCGTATGGGTGCTTGATGGAGCGAAGAAGTGGAGCGGCAATGCCCCAATCGCCGACATCAATATCATCTGGGCGCGCGATGTCTCAAACAACCAGGTCCAGGGCTTTATTGTCGAACGTGGCACGCCCGGCTACGAGGTTGAACGGTTGGAAGGCAAAATCGCCTTGCGCACCGTGCAAAATGCCAATATTCGCTTAAATGGCTGTCGAGTACCTGAAGCCAACCGATTGCCCAATGTGGGAGGTTTTCGGGGTATCGCCCGCCAACTGGCAATTACGCGAGCTGCCGTCGCCTGGGCAATGACCGGTGTGGCAATGGGGGCTTACGAACGGGCATTGGCCTATGCGCAGCAGCGGATTCAGTTCGGGCGACCGATTGGTGGATTTCAACTGGTGCAGAACAGTCTGGTACAGATGCTCGCCAACGTTACCGCTATGCAGACGATGTGTCTACGGATGAGTCAGATCGCTACGCGCACCGGTAAAGTCAGTCAGGAACAGGCATCACTGGCGAAGGTCTTTTGCGGCGAAAAGATGCGGGAAACCGTGGCGCTTGCCCGGGCGGTGCTTGGCGGTAATGGCATTCTCCTCGAACACGAGGTAGCGCGTTACTTCGCCGACGCCGAAGCGCTCTATTCGTATGAAGGCACGCACGAAATGAATACTCTGATCGTTGGCCGTGCGATCACCGGTATCTCGGCATTTGTGTAGAAGTGATCGCTACCAGATAGCGATTACCCAACAGGATAGCGTCTTTCCCCCGATCAGAAGGATAGTGTCGTATGGTTGGCGTGCGGAAGCGAGGCTTCCGCACGCGCCGTGCTGTGTGTTCCCACACGGTGGGCAGCGCGAGTGCACCGGTCTGCATCACCTGGAAGTGTATGCCAACGGTGCGCACGACACCGATATTCCCCTTCCATGCCGATAGTACGCATCTTCACCATCTGGCGTGCGGATAGGTGCTGCTTCTGCACACACTGCGCCGGGTGATGCCATCAATGCAGGGTGATAACCACCCCTGCGTTAGTAAGCTCTCAGTGGGGGATGGGTGAGGGCAACCGGGCCAGAGTAGTGTAGCAATTGGTGGGGAGTCTATGCATTACCCACATGTCACGCTGCGTTATGCCAGGCTGCAAGCGTTCCCCCTGGCACTGGCTTGCAGCCCGCGTGGCGGCATCCCCGCTACCGTTGTCAGGTGCTGGCCCCGATGGCAGGCTGGAAGCCTGCCCCACGGTCTGATACACTGTCTACCGGACCATCCGCTGCCCATTCGTGACGTGAGACCCACGCGACAGCGATGCAACGCGATAGTGCCCAGGATCGCGTGCAATGAGATAGGCGCTGCTCATGAGCGAAGAAGGTGACAATCTGGTTATAGGTAATGCATAGCGCTGCGCGGGAGAAGGGAGCGTAGAGGCTGCGATCACATCTGAACAACCATCCATGGCACGCGATGCCAGACATTCCCATCCACCGCATCCCTTGGATGGTCAGGTGAACGGTACAGGTACCGTCCGTAGGGGCGGGTTCCAAACCCGTCCCTACACACCACCGGCACCAGCACGCTGTGGGGTAGGCTGCCGACCTGCGTTCAGCCATCCTCATCATCAGAGTCACGTACCGGCACGGGAGGCTGCTGCAATCCGCGCCGGTACGTGAGTACGGCTGGCGCAGCAGCATGGCTGCCGCACTCCAAACCGCACGACACACGTATGACGAACGGGTAAGGCAATTCATTCAGCACGTGCTGGCACGGCTGGAGCGGCGCACTGTCACCTGGCCAGTCGCCCAAAACAGCATACGTGGCGATCATACCGCTGATACACCCATGGTTGACACCAGTTGTGGGTAATGCGTAGGTGGGGAATGGAGAGCGTATGCGTTTTCCCGTCAGGTCGCATATCAGCGGGAGATGTTACCCACCGCAGGGTGGCATACCAACAAAAACCCCCCTGTCACGATGTGACAGGGGGTAGCACCTGGACAGGCAAGCGTGATCCATCAGCAGCATCGTAGCAAGAGCGATACTGATAGTGGGATAACTCCCTAGAAAGGAGGT
>NZ_DAOTZQ010000062.1:0-23938 GCF_034434295.1 Chloroflexus sp. | reverse complement strand
CTCCCCCCAGCGGGGGGAGGTCGGGAGGGGGGCGGGATTGCAAGGGACGGGAACCATTACGGAGCACGCCCAGCGCCACTCCCCCGCTCCTCTCCTGCTAAGGGAGAGGAGCGGGGGCTGGGGGGTGAGGTGAGGGCACACCCCCCTTACCCCTGCCCACTCGACAATTGATGGGTCAGGAGAATGGCCTGCGCTACCTCGCGCATGGTTTTGCGATTGCGCATCGCCAGTTGCTGGATGCGCCGAAATGCCTCGCCTTCGGTCAGGCCGTGCTGCTCCATCAAGACGTGCTTCGCGTGCTCAATCTCTTGACGGGTCTCCAGGCGTTCGCGTAACGCCAGCATCTCTTTGCGCCGCACCTGATACGCCTGCCAGCGGGCCAGGACGACCTCGATCAACGGTAAGAGTTCGCCATCGCGAAATGGCTTGACCAGATACCCGAACACACCTGCGGCGCGGGCCTGTGCAGCCAGTTCGCGCGAAGCCGAAGCTGTCAAGAGAATGACCGGCGCCAACCCTTCGTTGTGAAGCACGGTGGCCACTTTTATCCCGTCGAGATGTGGCATCTTGTAGTCGAGCAAAACCAGATCGGGCCGCATCTGGCGAGTCAGTGCAACCGCCTGTTGGCCATCAGCCGCTTCACCGACAATCAAGTAGCCGAGCGCGAGTAGAACTTCGCGTAGGTGGAATCTGATCAACGCTTCATCATCAGCAATTAAGAGTCGCGCTGCCATGCGTGCTCCAAAACAATAAGCACCTGCCGCCGCAGCGGTGCGACGTGCAGGTAGCATCAATGCGAATATAACGTCTATACTGCGTATAGACGATGTCCAGCAGGAAGACTATGGTTGAATTGTACAATCCGTTATGGATGGGAGTGACGATTGTTATGCCGCTAGCAGTGTGGCCGGCTCTACCCCGTGGCCTGTCGCTATGTGGCTGAGGTCGATGACGCCGCCCCGCAGCTCAAATCCGCCCTGGAAAGGATTCGTGGCCAGAAATAGCGGCGTATCCAGATCAACGAAACGGAAGCCGCCTAAACCGGCAGCAAAGTGAGCCGAGACGGTCATGGCCAGGATTGACTCGACCATGCCCCCAATCATCAATCCCAGCCCGGCAGCACGAGCGATAGCCGCAATCTCAAGCGCTTCCACAATGCCGGTCTTCATCAGTTTGATATTGATGACGTGCGCGGCACGCTCTTGTACGATCCGCAGCACGTTCAGCGCACTGCTCGCCGTCTCGTCGGCGGCGATTGGTGCGCCGCCCCACTGTACCAACTGCCGCAAACCCGGCCAGTCGTCGGCGGCTACCGGTTGTTCAATCAATACCGGCACGATCTGCTGAAGGCTGAGCGCTCCGAGCAGTTCGAGCATTGTTTCGGCGGTAAAGCCACCGTTACCATCGAGGATCAGCGGGGCATCAGGGGCGAGCGCTCGGATCGCGGTGATGCGGGCCAGGTCGTGCTGCACATCGTAGCCGCCGATCTTCACTTTGATCTGACGAATGCCGCGTTCGAGAATGTCTAGCGTCGCCAGCGCAGCTTCTTCCGCCGTGCCGGTCGTGATCGTCATATCGGTTTCGAGCGTGTGACCGGCCCCGCCGAAGAAGACGTACATCGGCAGCCGATAGTGCCGGGTCAAGGCATCGAGGATCGCCGTCTCAATTGCACACCGGGCGGAGCCACTGGCGGAAATGCGGTCGCGGAGCAGGGTGGCTATGGCTCGCCATTCACGCACGTCACCACCCTCAACCGCCGAACGAACCGACTCTATCGCCCGAAGTGCCTTTTCCTGCGTTTCACTGTTGAAGGCCGGAAAAGGAGCCGCTTCACCGTAGCCCCGGACGCCGTTCATCAGTTCGACTGTGACCAACAGGTTGTGCGCCACCTCTTGCGCACCACCGGCAATCCCGAACGGACTGCGCAGCGGGATGTTGAGCGGAGCAACGGATAATGTGCGAATGACGGTACTCATACGTTCCTCAAGCTGCCCTTAAACGCGATACTGCCGGCGTAGATACACGGTAATCGTTACCAGCACAATCACAGCCCCCAGCACCTGCCAGAGGCTCTGCAACGCTTCGCCGAGCAGGAGTGTGGCCAGCGCCAGCGCACTGATCAGACGCCAGCCCATCGTGCTGCTCACCAGAGGTGCACCAAGCTGACGCAAGGCAACAATCTGGCCCAGATTGGCACCGAGCAAGACGAAGATGACAAAAGCGGCAAACACGCTCCAGTCCAGCAGTCCGATACCGGCAAATCGGCTCCAGGGTTCGCGCAGCACTAGACTCATCACGCCGCAGGTGATCGTCAGCGCGACCAGTTGCACAAACAACATTGCCTCGGCGCTGATATGCCCTGCGCTGGTGGCACGCGGGATTAACAGCATGTACAGCGCTAACGCACAGGCCGACCCAAATGCAATCGCGATGCCCAGTAGATCGCTACCGGTGAGCTGCAAGATAACGCCGCTGCTGACATCACCGCTCATCATCAAGAGGGAGCCGAAGATCGATAAGCCGATAGCGGGCAGGGTAAATGGCGGCAGCCGTTCGCGAAAAAACAGCTTGCTCAGGATCGCAACGATGAGCGGCGTGAGCAGGGTGATCAGTTGCACGTAGATCGCCAGCGTAAAGCGGGCCGAGGTGAGGTTCGTTATTGCCCGGATGCTAACCACCAGCGCGAACAACCAGATAATTGGTGTCTGCCACAGGCTGGCGTTGATATGGCGATACGCAAACGGCAAGTAGAGCACGAGCGCCAGCGCATTCCCCAACGTCAGGATCGCCATACTCGGCAGATGGCTGATGGTTTGCAGGTAACGGGCTAACACCGGGTACGCACCCCAGCCGGTGTGGGCAAAGAGGGCAACCATTAGCCAGAGCCACGAGACACCGGTGCGCGTTGTTGTGGTTGCGGTCGAAGAAGCGTTACTCATGGGGGACATTATAGCAAAGATTGACTTGTCAATAGAAAGAAGGAAATAGGAGAGAGGAGATAGGAAATAGGGAGGTTAAGAGGTCAATGATCGATGATAGTCTTGGGTGACGCTACTGCGTGCGAGAGTTGGTCTGCTCTCTGGGAGTGTGAGTGTTCGGGGCGCTGAACACCTATGCACAGCAGCGCCGAACTGACGGTGCCGCCCCGCCCGCAGTAGATACCGTCGCCCGACCAGATTGCCCGTGGCGCAGCGGTTTCCCTAAAGTTCACAGGCACACCACCCCTGAGCACAGCAGCACCGAACCGGCAGTACCGCCCCGCCCGCAGCAGATACCGTTGCCCGACCGGATTGCACGTGGCGCAGTGTGTGGAGTGCGGCAGCCACGCTGCTGCGCCAGCCGTGCTCACGAGCAGGCGCGTGGTGCAGCGTTGTTCCTACCAGTCGTAGGTACACAGTGCGTGCAGAGCACATCTGCCTGTAGCTTGACCATCCGTGATGAGCGGACTGGGCGTGAGCGGTAGCGTGGATCGTAAGGTAGGTTTCCCGCCTGCGCACTATCCCCCACGTCCATCGCGTGCTGACGGTGGTGGGGATGCCGGCACATGGGCGAGAAGCTCGCGCTGATACCGCTGCAGACCACTGGGAAGCGCAGCACGGTATCCTTGACCACGATGCACGGTATCCATCACAATGTGCTCCGAGGGGGCATACCGGCTACTGGGTGCCAAGTGGGTAATCCATAGCGCAGCACGGGCGAGGGGATGTGAGATGGATTAGGGCGGCCTGACAGTACATCTGGTAGAAGAGATCATCATAGCAAACTATTTTCCTGATGCTGTCCCTAAACGATGCACCGTTGAACGCTGGTAGGGGCAACGCATGCGTCGCCCCTACAACGTCGACGACAATCCACGAGCGACTCAGCGGTGGCACCCCGTTAACGCTCCAGCACGAGGAGTACCCCCGAACAATGCACATGTTTAAACCAAATTTGTCTGACACGGTAGACATTGCTGTCGCTCATCCATTCCGTCTGGCTTTGCAGGGCTTGGGGAGCACACCCCACTCCCCCCCTTTTCATTACCCACAACAATACGTATGGTGTGGCGTCAACGATGTGCTATCGTTTGCTCCATCGCAGGGCATCAGGCGCATGGTGAGTCGTGCGCATCATGAATGGAACGCAGCATGTGGGCTGCGGGGGACGGAGTGCCAACTCGTGGCACGAGGTTCTAGCCTGCGTACTAGCGGCCACAACGATCATCTGACGGCAGTGGGGATGGCTGCACACGGGCTGGAAGCCCGCGCCACAGTAAGCAGCCACGCTGCCGCCCGACAACGCCGCAGGAGGCTGTGGCGCACATAACCGCCTGGTGTCCTCGACCATGATGCGCAGGTCGCACGCATCTCATCCGCTAGCTGACAAGACACACCCGCATAAAGCGATTTCCGCCAACAATTGACGTAAACCGCGCAGGTAGTGCACAATAGGGGTGTTAGACAACTCGCCTGCTGTTGCAACGCTGCCTGAACATCCCACCCATCTACACCTGCACGACCGCGCCGGTGGTACGCTTCGATATAAAGGATTGCCATCCGGCCTGTCTTACAGCCAATCAGGATACACCGATGGATATTCAACTCGCCGAACTTATCGAAGCTGGTGGCACGGTGATCGGCCCGATCCACGCCGCTACCTTTACCGATTGGAGCTACGACTCACGGCTGACCACGGCTGGTGAGTGTTTTATCGCGCTGCGCACCGCACGGGCCGATGGTCACGACTATATTCCGGCAGCACTGGCCGCTGGCGCCCGCGGCATTCTGTGCACGCGACCACCACACGACGCCGGTATGGCTACGGTTATCGTTTGCCCCGACCCCCAGGCTTTGTTGTTGCGCTGGGCCAGCAATCGGTTGCAGCGGTTGCAACCCACCGTCATTGCGGTGACGGGTGGTATCGGGAAAACGCTGGCCCGGCGGGCCATTGCCGCTGTGCTGGCGACCCACGCTCCCACCTTTCAAAGCCGGCGCAATTTCAATTCTCTGCTGGGGCTGCCGATTGCCCTGGCCCGCCTTGAACGCGATCATCGGTATGCGGTGCTCGAATTTGCCGGCGAACATCTGCCCCCGCTGGCGGCAGCTTTCCCACCCCAGGTTGCAGTCGTAACTACTGGAGCTGATGATGCAACAGCGAGATTTCTGGCTCACCAGGGGGTAACCGTTATTGCCGCTGAAGGCATATCGCCGGCACATCTGACCTTCGGCACAGGGAGTGGGTGTACCATCCGTGCTACGGCCATCTCCTACCGTCGGGATGGCGTTGATTGTGTGGTGATCGGCCAGGGGCTTGAGCTGCCGATTACCATCCCCTTACCCGGCCCACCCGGTGTAGCCGCTGCCCTGGCCGCCGTTGCCGTTGGTCTGCACTACGGGGTGAGACCGGTAGCGATCCGCCAGGCCCTGGCCGGTCTGGATGTGCCGGCGGGCCGACTTCGTCCGCTGCCAGGGGCCAATGGTGAGCTGATTCTGGACGACAGTTTCAACGCGACACCGGCAGCGATGAAGGCAGCCTTGCAGACGCTGGCGGCCATCCCGACCGGACGCCGGATTGCTGTTCTCGGCACACCGACCGAATTGCCGGCAGTTGATGCCACGCCCCTGCTCACCGAACTGGGCATGCAGGCAGCCCGCAGCGCTGATTATCTGGTGCTGAAGGGCATGGGAGCCGCTACTATGGCTCAGGCCGCCCGGCTGGCTAATCCGGCGGTGACTATTCACGTGGTAGACACCAACGAGGCAATTCGGGCAGCACTGCCACCTTCGCGCAACGATCAGGATGTCGTACTGGTGTCGGGGGGCGCCGGCGAACGCCTTGAACAGGTGGTGGCCCCGTTGCTGGCCCCTGGCTGGTCACCAGAACAACACCTGGTACGCCAGGAACCGGCGTGGCGTAGTGTGCGGATCGGCGATCCAGGACGACCGACCTGGGTGCATCTCGACCTGACCGCGATTGCCGATAATGTGCGTGCGTTACGCAATCATGCCGGTGTCCCACTCATGGTTGTGCTCAAGGGCGACGGTTATGGCCACGGGGCTGCGCGTGTAGCCCGAACCGCACTACAGGCCGGTGCCGCGATGCTGGCCGTAGCGACGCTCGGCGAAGGTCGGGCACTACGCGCTCAGGGCATTACAGCGCCAATCCTGGTCTTGGGCTACACACCGCCCTGGCAGGCAGCCGAAGCAATTCGGCTCGATTTGATGCTGACCCTCTTCGACGATGATACGGCCCAGGCCTTGCACGCCGCCGCTCTCGAATGCGGTCGCCCCGCCCGGGTGCACGTGAAAGTTGATACCGGTATGGCCCGGTTGGGTTTGTCACACGCTGAAGTCGCCCCGTTTTTATCCCGGCTACGGGAATTGCCCGGCATTGAAGCGGTTGCCCTCTACACCCATTTTGCCCGCGCCGATGAAGCTGATCCGGCGCCAACCGAACAACAGTTGGCCCGCTTTCAGGGGGTGCTGGCCGATCTGACCGCTTCCGGCCTGCGTCCGCCGTGCGTTCACGCTGCCAACAGCGCGGCCACCTTGCGCTTTCCGGCGACCCACTTCGATATGGTACGCCCCGGCCTGGCCTGTTATGGGCTGGCGCCGGGTGCGGCTGCTCCACTCCTGCCCGGTATGCGCCCGGCGTTGAGCTTCTACACCGAAGTGGCCCAGGTGAAGGATCATCCAGCCGGTACTCCTATCTCCTACGGCGGTACCTTCGTCACCGCACGACCATCGCGCATCGCGACGATTCCGGTTGGCTACGCCGATGGATTGCGGCGCTCCCCACCGTGGCGGGAAGTGCTGATTCGGGGGCAGCGCGCCCCGATTGTCGGACGCATTTGTATGGATTACGCAATGGTGGATGTAACCGACATTCCCGGCGTCCGGCGCGGCGATGCGGTCACAATTATCGGAAGGCAGGGTGATACCGTGATCGGGGTTGATGAGATCGCCGGCTGGCTGGGCACGATCAGCTACGAAGTACTGACCGGCATCCTACCCCGCGTACCCCGCGAAATTGGGCCGTAGCGATAATCAGATCGGCCAGATCCGTGTACAATGACAATCAACAGCAGCCACATGGCGTAGTAAGGAGCGATCTATGCTTACCCCGTTTCAAAATGAACCCTTCGGCAACTTCGATAGTGGCGACCGCCGGGCCACCATGCAACGCGCAATTCGCCATGTTGCCGGACAACTGGGCGCAACCTATCCGCTGGTCATCGGTGGTGAACACATTGTGACCGAGCGCAAGTTACCTTCCATCAACCCGGCAGAGCCAAAAAAGGTGGTTGGCTACGCCAGCAGCGCATCGCAAGAACAGGCGCACCAGGCGTTGCTGGCTGCTGATGCCGCGTTCCGCACCTGGTCGCGCACACCGGTTAGTGCGCGGGCACAGGTATTATTGCGGGCCGCAGCGATTATGCGTCGACGCAAAGAAGAACTGGCCGCCTGGATGATGCACGAAGTCAGCAAGAATTGGGTCGAAGCCGATGCCGATGTCGCCGAAGCGATTGACTTCTGCGAATGGTACGCCCGTCAGGCGCTGGCCTTGCAGGGAGAACGCCAGCCGCTTGTGCCGTACCCCGGCGAAGATAACGAGTTGCGCTATATTCCCCTCGGCCCAGGACTGGCTATTCCGCCCTGGAACTTCCCGCTGGCGATCACCACAACCCTCACCGTCGCCCCAATTGTGGTCGGGAATACCGTGGTGTTAAAGCCATCACCACGTGCGCCGATTATTGCCGGTATTCTGGTGCAAATCCTCGAAGAGGCCGGCCTGCCTCCCGGTGTGGTCAATCTGGTCACCGGTGAGGATGCGGTGCTAGGCGATTTTCTGGTCGATCATCCATTGGTGCGCTTCATCGGGTTTACCGGCTCGAAGAATGTGGGATTACGCATCCACCAACGGTCAGCCGTGCGCCAACCCGGCCAGAACTGGCTCAAGCGGGCGATTCTGGAGATGGGTGGGAAAGATGCGATTATTGTCGATGAAACCGCCGATCTCGAAGCCGCAGCGACCGGCATTGTGGTCAGTGCGTTTGGCTTTCAGGGGCAGAAGTGCAGTGCCTGTTCGCGGGCCATTGTGGTTGATCAGGTCTACGATCAGGTGTTGCAGCGGGTGATCGAGAAGACGAAGGTGCTGCGGCTGGGCAACCCGACCAAACCAGAGACCGATCTGGGCGCAGTGATTGACCAGCGGGCGTTCGACTCCATCAGTCAGTACATTGCCATCGGTCAGGAAGAAGGTCGGCTGGTGACCGGCGGTGAGGTCATTGATCACGAACTGGTCAAGGATGGCGGCTTTTTCATCAACCCGACCATCTTCGCCGATGTCAAACCGCACGCCCGCATCGCCCAGGAAGAGATTTTTGGACCGGTGCTGGCCTTCATTCGGGCAGCAAATTTTGCCGAGGCACTGGCAATTGCGAATGATACCGAATATGGCCTGACCGGTGGTCTCTACAGCCGCAACCTCGAACGACTCGAGCAGGCGCGTGAAGAGTTCCACGTCGGCAACCTCTATTTCAACCGGAAGTGTACCGGTGCGCTGGTTGGTGTGCAACCATTCGGCGGCTTCAACATGTCGGGCACTGACAGCAAGGCCGGCGGTAGCGATTACCTGCGGCTCTTCACGCAGCCGAAGGTGATTTGTGAGCGCTTTTAACGGTTGCCCATGATCAGAATTGGCTGTGCAGTTTGGGCGTATAACGGTTGGGTCGGCGATCTCTTTCCGCCGGGCACCCGCAACAGCGAGTTTCTCAGGCTCTATAGCCGGCAATTGACGACGGTGGAAGGCAATACTACCTTCTACGCTACGCCAACACCGGCTACGGTTGTGCGCTGGGCCGAAGAGACCCCGCCCGACTTTCACTTCTGTTTCAAGCTGCCACGCGACGTGAGTCACGGCGGGCCGCTGACCGACAAGCTGGCCCAGGCCCGTGCTTTCGTCGAACGGATGCAGGGGCTGGGATCGCGCTGCGGGCCATTTTTCCTGCAACTACCACCGGCATACGGCCCGGCCCGGCTCGCCGATCTGGAGCGGTTTCTGGCCGGCTGGCCACCTGACGTGGCCCTGGCGCTTGAGGTGCGCCATCCCGACTGGTATCTGCCGGTTGGGGAAGTGCCGCTGATGGAACTGCTCGCTCACTACCGGATCGGGCGAGTAATCATGGACGTGCGCCCGATCCGCGATCCCGCCGAATCGCCGACCACACTCCTCGCCGATGCCCGCGAGCGCAAACCGGATGTTCCGCTGCGGCCACTCCGGGGTGGCGGGCCAACGCTGGTGCGCTACATCGGCCATCCCGATCTGGCCCGCAACGAACCGTTTCTCGCCGAGTGGGCAGCCCGCATCGCCGAATGGGCAACTAGCGACCCACAAATCTATCTGTTTATGCATTGCCCTGATGAATCGCGATCTCCCACTCTCTGCCGCCAGATCGCGGCCCGGCTGCGTGCCCACGGTGCGCCGCTGGCTGAGAGAGATAACGAACCGCCGACCACACCGGCTCAGCTCAACCTGTTTGGCTAAACCCTTCGCCTATGTGATCGAACGAGGACGAAATGATACAACTTGCCACGCTATTTGGGCGAACGTTACGCCAGGCACCCGCAGAAGCTGATACGCGGGCAGCCCAATTACTCTGGCGCGCCGGGATGATCCGCGCTCTGGATAACGGTGAACCGGCGCTGTTACCCCTGGGGAGTGCGGTGCTGCGCCTGCTCAGCTACCATCTGACCACAGCGATCCAGGCTGGCGGTGCGCAAGAGGTGTATCTGCCAACCACATCCGCAACCACCTGGCCGGCGACCGTGACTGCGCTGGCCCGGCGTGAGATCGACTCGTACCGCCAGCTCCCCCAGGCGATCTGGTGCCAGCGTCGGCGCAAACGACCGCAATCCCGTCAGCGCTTCAGCCTGCTCGAACTGCCCACACCCACGACGGTGAGCTGGGCTGGACTGGCGCTCGACGCCACGCAGGCCCAGGCGTTGCTTGAAACGACACTGCAACACCTGCGCCATGCCTTGCACGAATGCGGGCTAACGATTGTCGCCGATGCCTTGCAGGTCACCGAATCTGCGCCGCTGATCGTTGACAGTGCGAGTGGGCCGTTAACAACCCTCGATTGCCCCACCTGCAACCGGCGAGCGCCACGCGAACTGGCACCAATGGCGCCACCACCAGCCTACAGCGGGCCGACTCCGGCGATGAGTCTGGTCGAAACCCCCAACGCCAACACGATTGCAGCCCTGGCTGCATACCTCGGTATTCCCACCGCAGCGACGGCAAAAGCGCTCTTCTTCAATGCCCACTGTGCCGACGACTGGCGCCTCGTGTTCGCCGTTGTGCGTGGCGACCGGGAAGCAAGTCTACCCAAACTGGCTGCCGTTGTCGGTGCCGACGAGCTGGTTCCTGCCGACGAAGCGCAGATTCGAGCGTGTGGGGCCGTTCCCGGCTATGCGTCACCCGTCGGTCTGCGCGATGTGCTTGTTGTTGCCGACCCAATGGTCACCACTGGAGCGCCACTCGTGGCGGGCGCAAACCGGGCGGGCTATCATCTGAGCGATGTGGTCTATGGCCGTGACTGGCAGGCCACCCTGGTCGCCGACATCACCCAGGCCGAGGCCGGCGACCCATGCCCATGGTGTGGAACGGCCCGGATTGAAGGGCGTGGTGCACTCATCGGCGCTATAACAACCCCTCAACCAACTGCACTGCTGGTGCAAGATGCAGAGGGCCAAAACCGGCCACTCGTCATTGCGGGTCTCGAAATCGATCTGGAACCGCTCCTGTACCTGGCGGTTGAGCAGCATCACGACGAACGCGGGATTGTCTGGCCGGCGGCCATCGCCCCCTTCGCCGTCCACCTCGTCACCCTGGGGCGCGGCGAGGCAGTAATTGCCGCCGGACGCGCACTGGCGGCAATGCTGCAAACGGCTGGTTGGCATGTGTTGATTGATGATCGTGATGAACGGGCCGGAGTTAAGTTCAACGATGCTGACCTGATCGGCGCCCCGTGGCGCGTCGTCATCAGTGAGAAGTTACTGACCACGAATCAGCTTGAAATCCGACACCGTACCGCCGCCCAGGCCACCGTCATCGATCAATCAGCCCTACTGACCGTGATTGGGCAGCGGTAGGTCATCGACATCGACGCAGCCTATTGAGACCCTAACACCTGCACCAGCCAGGCCCGCACTGCGGCGCGGGCCGCTTCCGATTCAGGTGAGCCATCGGTATAGATTGCCCCCGAACGCACTGCGGCTATCGTCGCACGAAACTGCTGGAATGCCGGCAGATCGGCCAGGCGGTTGGGCCGATCCTGGCCGGCAGCCAGATCAATCAGCGCCTCCGGGCGATTGGAAAAGACAATATAGTGCTCGATCAGACCGACTGCGCGCAGCGGGCTATTCAACTCGCCACTGTAGATGATAGCCTCGCCTACCCGCTGCTCATTAATCGTCTCGCCACGATTACGACGCACCGTCAGATGCTTTTCCAGAAACAGACGCGCCTGCGGATCGTTGCGCGAAGCGAGAAACACCAGCACCTCACCATTCGTCATCAGGTCAGTGGCTACATCACGGGTCACCGGCGTGAAATCACGCACGACCACCGCAATATCGCTGCCGATCCAGGTCAACACATCGCTATCGAGCGCGACCCCCAGCAACGCCGCCACATTCGTTGCGGCGTCTGACGGCATCGTCAGGCCAAAAACCTCGTTCAATGCCCGCTCGATGCGCGGCTGTTCGGGCACATCGCTCAGGGTAGGCGACAGGCTGGCGTACAATTGCACATCCGCCGGTAACAGATCAGCAGGAGCCGGCCCTTGTTGCACGGTCACAAACCAGTAAACGAACAGCGCACCGATCAAGGCGGCAACCAGCGTAATGGCCAGGCCACCGACCAGGGCATACCCAAGACCGCGTTCGCGGGGTAGTGTTGAAGAATTGATCATACCTGTCATAACTGTTGCAAATAGTGATTCGGCTACACTGTCGTCATGGTACCATGAGTTTATCGATCCAAAATCCAGAGTCGCCAGACCGGGTAAGACGAGAGGCCAAAACTGTAGTATCGGTGCGACGAGCGTTGTTGTACCGTGGTTGGAAATGTAGCGCCAAAAGGATCGCCGGTGCCGACACCCACGCTGAAGGGGTGGGTAGAGATTGGTAACCGTGCGCAACAAACCGCTACCGTTCGCAAAGTAAATCGACGTTAGAGAGAGATCACGATTATCGTCAATCACGAGACAACGGGCAGGTAGCTATGCACATCAAGACCCTACCGGTGGCAGCGGCCGTTGGGCACATTCTTTGCCACAATATTGCCGATGAGCAGGGACGTAAAGCCTTCAACAAAGGACGACGGCTGCGGCCAGAGGATATTTCCCAGCTCACCGGGCTTGGGGTTGCCACAGTGCGCGTTGCCGTGCTTGAGCCTGATGATGTTCACGAAGACGAAGCTGCGTTGCGCCTGGCCCAGACCGTCGCCGGGCCAGGCGTCATCATTGGCGAACCGCACGCCGGTCGCGTCAACCTTCGCTCGGCCTACGCCGGCCCGTTGATGATTGATACAGAAGCATTACTGGCGATCAATCTGATTGATGGCTTAACAGTCGCCACCCTACCACCGTACACCCTGGTTACCGCCGATCAGATGCTGGCAACGATCAAAATTATTCCCTTCGCCGTTCCTGATGCAGATCTTGCGCAAGCCGGTGCCGCTACCGGTACCCAGGGTGTATTGCATGTTGCCCCAATGGTACGCCGTCGCATTGGCGTCGCCCTGGTGAGTAGCCCGACAGCGCGGGCACGTGTCGAACGAGGCATGCTACCGGCAATTGTCGGTCGGATCACCGATCTGGGCGCAACTATGATCGGCTGCTGCCATATACCGCCGGACGAAGCAGAAGTTGCTGCCAGTCTGAACGATCTGCTGGCTGCCGGGGCCGACCTGATCATTACCGCTGGTGAAACCTCCGTTGTCGACCGCGACGATGTGATTCCCCGTGCCGTGCGTCGGCTCGGTGGCGAGATTACCCACTACGGTGCACCGGTCGAGCCGGGTAATTTACTCTTGCTGGCATACCTGAACACTGTCAATGATCGTATTCCACTCATTGGCGCTCCCGGCTGTGTGCGTTCCCGCAATCAAAACGTCGTCGATCTCATCTTGCCGCGCTTAATGGCCAACGAACGGATCGGACGCCGCGAAATTGTGGCATTAGGAGCAGGTGGCCTGCTCGGTACAGGGCGCCGCAATTGATGGCAGCGCGATGTGTAACAATTTTTCGCGTTGTCTCGTACTATGTCATAGCTTTTGTAGTCATATCTACGCTGAAAGGATGTCCCATGAGTCTTGAAAATCTCTACAACGACCGTCGGGAAGCGGCACTGGCCGATTTCAATCGGGCAATCGCTATTGACGAAAACTATGCCTGGGCCTACTTTCAGCGCGGGCAGGTACTGCGCGAACTGGGTCGTCTCGAAGAGTCACTGACCGATTTAACGCGAGCCTGCACCCTCGAACCCGACGATCCGGCGTATCACGCCGAACGTGGCGAGACGCTCCGCATATTACGGCGGCATGAAACGGCCATTGAGGCCTTCTCACGCGCCATTGCCCTCCGTCCAGAATACCCCTGGGCCTTGGGCAGTCGTGGTCAGGTCTGGCGGGCCTTGCGGCGTCATCACGAAGCCCTGGCCGACTTCGATGCTGCCCTGGCGCTCAACCCCAATCTGGCGTGGATCCACGCCGAACGGGGCGAATCACTACGGGCGCTCCATCGGCATCAGGAAGCCATTGAATCCTTTGGTCGGGCGTTAGCCATCGATCCGGCCTACCCCTGGGCATTGGGACATCGTGGGATCACCTATCGCGAGCTGCGCGATTTTCCGGCGGCTATCGCCGATTTCGATGCCGCCATTGCCTTGCAGGACAACATGGCCTGGCTCTACGCCGAGCGCGGTGAAACCCGTCGGCTGGCCGATGACTTTGAGGGTGCCCTGGCCGACCTGAGCCGGGCGTTAGAACTTGATCCCGCTTACGCCTGGGCATTCGGTAGTCGCGGAGCCACATTTCGCGCCGTCGGTGATCTCGATGCAGCATTGGCCGACTTCAATCGGGCACTTGAATTAGATCCAGACTATACCTGGGCCTACTTTCAGCGAGGTCTCCTCCACCGCAACACCAATCGTACCGACGAGGCAATCGCTGACTTCAGCCGTGCTATCGAACTGGACCCGAACTATGTGGTCGCACTGGCCGAACGCGGTGAACTGTTCCGTTTGCAACGCCGTTACGAAGAAGCCCTGCAGGACTTCAACCGTGTCATTGAACTCCAACCCAATCACGCCTGGGCGTTGGGTAGTCGCGGCCAGGTCTATCGTGTGCTGGCTCGTTACGACGAAGCTCTGGCCGATTTCAACCGTGCGCTGGCTCTGAAGCCAGATATGGTATGGGTGATTGCTGAACGGGGTGAAACCCACCGCTTGCTCCGCAACTACAACGAGGCACTGGAAGATTTTAATCGTGCACTTGAACTCTCCCCCAACGATTCGTGGGTGCTCAGCCGGCGAGGTGCAACCTATCAGTCGCTGAAAATCTACGAAGAGGCGTACATCGATCTAACCAGGGCGATTGAAATTGATCCAAACAACGCCTGGGCCTGGGCCCAGCGCGGCTCACTCTTCCGCCAGATGTAGAATGGCGAAGCGCAGAACTGCATAGGAGAGGGCGGGATGTTGCCCGCCCTCGGTAGCCAAACCATACATTACATTCACATTCGCAAAACTGGCAGGACTGTAGAGAATATCAATCCGGTTTACTGGAAGTCATCGCTCGTGATCGCACCATCATGCTGACGGCAATTTGCGCACAGATACGTTAACCTGCGTTTCCGCTGCAAACATCGTGGTATCGCCCACCGGGTGGATACGGTTTCCCGGTCGGATTACCCGTGCCCATGGTCATGGTTTGGAATGTGGAAGCGTGGCTTCCACATTCACTGCACGCACCGACAGGGTACGGGGCACAGCGTGTACCATTACAGGTACGTGACCCTCGATGGCAAGCCAGCAGTATGCCTGCCATCGGGTACGTTACAACCCTGTATTACCCTGTATTACCAGATTTGACACGACAATCGACTGCACTATTCACACGAAAAGGCCAGGGAATACCACAAACTTTATATCAAATCTGGTTTAATAAACGTCATGACCCGCTATCTACCGTTACCCTCACACTGCGCCTTAAACGCCCTATTATGATGAACCTGCACTGGCCTCCCCTGGGAGCGCACGCCACCAGCTCGCCAGCCACCTGCCACACGCAGCACCCTGCCCCCGGGAGCGCACGCCGCCGGCTTGCGCCAGCGGGAGGCATCCGGCAGCGCTCCTTCCCAACCCTGGCTGGGCGTGGGAAGCAGGGATAACCTGACCATGCCCGGTAGGGATAACGTAAACGGGCACATACACCGTCCGTAGGGGCGGGTTCAGAACCCGCCCTACGGAACCCGCTCACCCGTATCGTGCAGGTGATCCCAACGGATCATCGTGACAGGGAAAGGTAGTCACGGATCTCCGCAAATTCGGTGCCAGATATAATGATAATGATTAGTAATGATTAGTGGTACGTCTGGCAGTGTTTTAGCACAGGCATGACAACCTGAATGATGTGCAGTTCGATATGACCTGTCCTTATCCGTTTCCTGCTGCTCCTCGCTCAACTTGTGGTATCATCGCCCTGACATAATGTAGTTGAGTTGAGGGAGGATCGTGACGCATGAACGCTACCCATCCACATCATCCCCGCCCCATCCGGGTGGCGATGCTGGCTCGTGCCGTCTTCCCTCTGCACGGCTACGGTGGCATCGAGCGCCACGTCTACCACCTCACCAAATATCTGACCCGCCTGGGAGTTGAGGTGACCCTGTACGTACAATCACCGCCGGACAACGCCGAACAGGGTGATCTCCAGCCTTACGCTATCGAAACCCTGCGCTACGACTATACCTCACCGCTGTTGGCCCCAAATGGCGTGATTGGCCGCCAGATCAATTTTCCAATCTACAGTTGGTGGATTGGTCAGCGGGCAGCCCGGCGCGTGCAACACGGCGATTTCGATGTCGTCCATTCCCAGGGATTATGCGCCTTCGGCTATGCGGTTGCCCGCAATCGGATGCCACTACTCCGCAGCGTTCCCTTTGTTGCCAATCCGCACGGCATGGAGGAATTTCGCACGCCGGATCGGCGCAAATGGCTGGCGTATGCGCCATTTCGCTGGCTCTACGCCTATGGTCATCGCCAGGCCGACCGCGTGATCGCCACCGATGCCTGCACGAAAGACGACATACCCCGCTACCTCCGGGTTGATCCGGATCGAGTCGTCGTCATTCCGTCGGCAATTGATGTCGAAGAATGCCTCTCTCAGGTACGAAGTGATCTGCGTACAGCGCTCCGCTTCCGCTTTGGGCTGGCCGGCAATGATCCGATCCTGCTCAGTGTCGGTCGTCTCGAACCGAACAAAGGGTTTGATATCCTGATTGCCGCGTTAGCCCGCCTGCGCAACGAACTACCACCTCGCTGGCGCTGGCTGGTGGTTGGGAGCGGTTCAGCCCGTGCCGCGCTTGAACAGCAGGTAAAAGAAGCCGACATTGCTGAACATACCTTGTTTGTCGGACGTTTGAACGACGAGGAACTGCACAGCCTCTACGAAGAGATCGATCTTTTCGTTCACCCAACCCGCTACGAAGGCAGCTCACTGGTTACCCTGGAAGCAATGATCCACCGTCGTCCGGTTGTCGCTAGCGCGATCGGTGGCATTCCCGATAAAGTCTTTCCAGGGCGTAACGGCTTACTGGTACGGCCCGGTGATGTTGATGATCTGACCGCCCAGCTTCGAGCCGCACTCGCCGCCCGTGATCGCTGGCCAGCCTGGGGAGCCGAGAGCGAACGGATCGTGCGCTCGACCTTCGACTGGCCGATTGTAGCTGCGCAAACACTTCAGCTCTACCGTGAGTTGCTCTCGTTTGGGATCAGTACCTCACAACCCACCCGATCCGAATGATCGATCACCAGTGCGTGAGCCGGATCACGACGAAGCAACCACAAAACCAGCATATCGCCCCCTGCTGCAAGCGTGAAGAAGGCGCCAAATGCGGTATACAGAGGTAGATTACCCACAATGCCGATCAATCCCGGCAGCAAACCGAGACCGATAGCCGGTAGGATTGTTCCGAAACGATAGGCATTGATCGGAAGTGCCTGACGGATATGGGCATATGGGGATAACGTCTTGCGATCAAAGCCGAGCTTCATTGCCGAGAGTGATACCCGCCCGGCCAGCATCCACCCGATAACGTGCAGCAATTCGTGAACCAAAATACCACCGATCACGATGATGAGGAGCAGAATAATACCAAACCAGTTATTCGGGTTGACAGTCAACGTGAATTCACCATTGTAGAGCAGATGACCAACGAACAGGACAATCGCCGGAATCAGACCAAACAAGCTACCAACCAGATTGGCTTTCTCCAGCGATGTTGAGCGATCAAAGCGCTGATAGTTATCAGGTTGTTGCATAGACACATCACCTCGTATTGTCCACCATGACCGGAAGCTCTTTACACACATCCACAACAGGAATCATACTAAATCTGCTATTGAAGAAATCTTGCCACGCCAGCCACTCACCTGGACACAAGTGCCGATACATCCCTGGGAGCGCGAGCCTCCGACAGGGTATCGCAGACCTGAATCGACTCGCGACAGCGAAAGCCATCCTGCACTGATGGTTCCCGCCCCCAGTGAGCTACGCATTACCTACATGTCGCGCTGCGTAGGCCGGGCTGCAAGTGCTCCCCGTGGCCTTCCAGCCCGCGTGCAGGTATCATCGCCACCGCCGTCAGGTGCTGGCCGTGACTGCTGGTACGCAGGCACAACCCTGGTTCAACAACAGGTCTACGCGCAGGTAGCTCATTCATGCCTGACCGACTCGATGATCGGCACGATCCCATCCAGCACCCCCGTGACCATGATGGGTAACGATGTACCACGCGCCGGATCGTGAGCACGGCTGGCGCGGCAGCATGGCTGCCGCACTCCAAACCGTGCGACACGCGCATGACAAGCGGGTACGGCAATTCATCCAGCACGTGCTGGTACGACTGGAGCGGCGCACTGCCACTGGGCCAGTCGCTCAAAACAGCACCAATAGCGATCATACCCGCTGATACGCCCATGGTTGACACCAGGTGTGGGTAATGCATAGCCCAGCGGGGGGGGCGGGGTAGGGTGGGGGCGGGTCGGTATTCCCTGGGAGCGCACGCCTCCCGCTCGCTCACCGGCAGCGCTGGGAGCGTGCGCCTCCGGCGCACTCATCACCTGCACCGGCTCACAACAGCGGGAGCTATGCGTCACCGCCGGTTCCAGCTCCCAGCGGGGGCGTGGCGCATCTCATCTCTGTGTGCAGCGAACACATCGATACGCTGAACCAGCACTTCGGCCCCTCGCAGTGCCGCTTAACGGCCCACCAGTGACCCTTCAGCACAAACGATCCACATTTTCGCGCAAAAGTGAGCGTAACAGCCCGGCAATGTTGGGCAACAGGTGTTATGCTGCATCCTGGCAGCACGTGCGCTACAATCGCTCATGGACGTTATCACACTGATCACCATTCCGCAAGGAGTTACGCATGGCTGAACTGACAAACCTTCCACCCCTCCGCATCGTCGCCATTGGTGGCGGCGGTGGCAGTGCCCAGGTTCTACTTGGCACCCGTCCCTTTTTCGCCGAACGAACCGCCGTGATTGCAGTCACCGATTCGGGCCGTAGTACTGGTGCAGCACGGACAATTGCCGCCATTCCCGCTCCCGGCGACCTCCGCAACCTGCTAGCAACCCTGGCTGCTAACCCTGACGCGATTTTACCGCGTTTGATGCAGCATCGCCTGCGCAGTCCGGCAGTGCCCTTACTCGATGGCATGGCGCTGGGCAACCTGATCCTGGGTGGTCTGGCCCAAATGGAAGGCGACTTTGCCACGGCTGTTGCACTGGCCCGCCAGATGGTCGGATGCCCAGAACAGATTTTTCCGGTAGCGACGGCCAACACCCATCTGTGCGCCGAGCTGATTGATGGTCGAATCGTGAAGGAAGAGATTGCAGTGCGTGCGTTGGGCAAACCGGCTATTCGTCGCCTCTTCCTCGATCCACCGGCAGCGGCCTATCCACCTGCACTGGAAGCAATCATGGCTGCTGACCTGGTAGTGATTGGGCCGGGGAGCTTCTACACCTCATTGCTGGCAACGCTCTGCTTCGACGGTATCGTCACCGCGCTACGCGAGACATCAGCAACTGTTGTCTTCGTCTGCAACACAACCACCCAACCCGGCCAGACCGATGGCATGAGCATCGCAGATCACGTTACCCGACTGGTTGACGTGATTGGCCCTGGCGTACTCGATGTTGCGCTTATCAACGATGCGAGCGAGTTGCATCCGGCAGTCGTAGCGCGCTACAGTGCCGCCGGTCTCACGCCGCTGATCGTCACTGAGACTGACCGGCAGACTATCCGGACGCTCGGCGTTGAACCACTGGTGCGCAACCTGGCCGAGCCTGATCCAGGGCCACGTGAGCTGTGGAACAAGGCCGACACCATCCGCCACGATCCCCAAACCCTTGGCCTGGCGTTGTGGAAGATCGCTCTTGATCGCCGTGATCAAGCGACCAACTGAACGGATGACTCGCAGCAACACCAAACCTCCAGTCTGGCGTGCGGAAGCCTGACTTCCGCACGCTTTCTCCAATCACCAGCGTATGACCACGCCACCCGCGTAGCAGGATTTCCGGCGACCGCCTCGGAACAGCAATCCCCCCATGCCTTCCTGCCCCGAACCCCACCTTCTCTCCCCTATTTCCTCTCCCCTATTTCCTATCTCCTATCTCCTCCCCCCCTCCCCCCCTCCCCCCTAAACTTCGCCCCACGCACCACCTGCACATCCATCGCATACGCAACCACGGCAAAATGCGGAAAGTACGCTGTCGCCAGATGCTGCAAAATCTTCTCTGCCACCTCAGCGTTCACCAGCGTCTCGATGCGCAGACTCTTCCCTTCCCATTCACTGGCGTGAATACCCCGTGTCCCTTCACCGCGCACCGTTCCAACGGTATAGCCACGAGCACCGAGGTGACGTAGATCGTGCAACAGACGCTCTTCTAGCACAGCCTCAGCAATAATGGTAACCAGTTTGACGGTTGTCAATTCCATGCTGTTACCTTTCCAGATCATTGTCCACCAACAATCCACAATGCCAGTGTGTAGTAGAGAGGAAGCCCAATCGCTAGATTAAACGGGAACGTAATACCGAGTGACGCCGTCAGATAGAAACCAGGATTGGCCTGGGGTAATGCAATACGCACCGCGGCTGGTGCGGCGATATACGAAGCGCTGGCAGCCAGGACCCCCAGAATGGTACTGCCCCCCATTGATAGACCGGCAAGACTACCAAACCAGACTCCGAGCAGACCGTTGCATACTGGTATGATGATACCAAATCCTACCAGGAACAGACCAGCACTGGGCAAATCCCGGAAACGTCTGGCCGCCACCATGCCCAGTTCAAGGAGAAAGAAGGTCAACGCCCCCTTGAATAAATCCACAAACAACGGAGCAACCTCTTTCCCGCCACGAGGGCCGGTCAGCCAACCAATGATCATACCACCAATAAGCAGCAAAATACTCTTGCTGGTGATCAACTCACGGAGCGCTTCGCGCCAATCGCCCCCCTGCGGTCCACCGGCAACCTGAGCAATAAACAGGGCAATCACTATTGCCGGTACCTCTAAAATTGCAACCAGCGCCGGCATAAAGCCCTCATAACGAATGCCCACCGTATCAAGAAAGGTCTGTGCTGCGGCGAATGTTACTGCCGACACCGAACCGTAATGCGCAGCAAGTGCTGCTGCGTCGGCAATGGTCATTTTGCCAATCTTGCGGGCCACACTATAGGCAAACACCGGGATAATCAGACCGAGGAGTAACGTTGCCAGCGCCGGTGCCCAAAAAACGGCTAGACTGGTTTCGGCCAATGCCACACCACCTTTCAGCCCAATTGCCAAAAGGAGATAGATAGAAAGCGTTGTGTACAACTCATCGGGTAGTTTCAGATCACTGCGTACCAGCGTGGCGATGATACCAAGCACAAAAGCCAGTACCATTGGCGACAGCAGGTTGATTTGCAACAATTCAATGATGGTCATACGACTCCTTACAGCGATTTCAATTCTGCTCAACCCATCCCCGTTATCGTACCATCTCGCGTAACATGGCGAGTAATGCTACAATAAGAGCCATCGGTCGCCTTTTTGCACCCAGAGGAGAAGTTTTCTATGGCCGCTTCGACGTCGGCACGTTCAGAGCGTTTGCCACTGGCAACCCGTCTTGCTTTTGGCGCTGGTGATCTCGGCCCGGCTATCGCCACCATCATCGCTTCGTTCTTCCAGCTCTACTTTCTCACCACCATCGCCGGCCTCCCCCCCGGCCTGGCCGGGACAGTGCTGCTGGTTGTGAAAATCTGGGATGCCGTCAACGATCCTATCATCGGCTGGCTTACCGATAAAACGCAGACCCGTTGGGGACGGCGGCGGCCATGGCTACTGTTCGGCGCCGTACCGTTTGGTGTCCTCTTCTTTTTGCAGTGGGTCGTACCGCCGTTTGACGTGACCGGCAAGTTTATCTACTACCTTGCGATTGCCCTGCTTTTCGATACCGCCTTTACCGTGGTGAATGTACCATACACAGCGCTTACTCCTGAACTGACTCGCGATTACGATGAGCGAACTGCGCTCAATTCGTATCGCTTTGCATTTAGCATTGGTGGTAGCCTGCTCGGTGGCATTCTGCATCAAATTATTGTCGGTCAATTTGCCGATCAGCAAACTGGCTATCTGGTTTCAGGCGCGATCACCGGCGTCATCATTGCCCTACCGTTTCTCTGGTGCTTCTTCGGTACTCGTGAACGCTACGAACCAGAACCCGGCAGTGCGGAACTGAGCTTACCGGATCAGATACGCTATGTTTTCAAGAACCGCCCCTTTCTCTTCGTTGTTGGCATCTACATGTTCTCCTGGCTGGCCGTCCAGGTCACGTCCAGCGTCCTGACCTTCTTCATCGTCTTCTGGCTGGGCAGTGTGCCCCAATTCCCCCGTACCAGCTTTGGCCTGACCTTCAATACCGTTCAGGATGTCATTCCGGTTATGCTCTTCGCCGTACAGGGTTCAGCGTTGATCTTCCTCTTCGTCTGGAGCGCGGTCAGCCGTCGCATCGGCAAGAAGGCCGTCTATATGATCGGCAGCCTGATCTGGATCGGGGTACAGGCATTTCTCTTCTTCCTGCAACCCGAACAACTCGACCTGGCAATTATCCTGGGGGTGATCGCCGGTGCCGGTGTAGCAACGGCCTATCTCATTCCGTGGAGCATGATGCCCGATGTAATTGAGCTTGATGAACTGGAAACCGGACAGCGCCGCGAGGGGATGTTCTATGGTTTTATGGTCTTGCTACAAAAAATGGGGTTAGCGCTGGGATTATTTCTTGTCGGCCTGGCCCTGCAATTCGCCGGCTTCAACGAAAATCTGCAACCCGGCCAGCAACCCGATAGCGCACTGCTCGCGATCCGCCTCCTGATCGGCCCATTACCAACACTCATCCTGATCAGTGGCATGATCCTGACAGCCTTCTACCCAATTACAAAGGCTAGCCACACTGAAACCCTGGCCAAACTGGCATCGCGCCGGCAACAAAGATGACGTTCCGACCGGGTAACACTGACTGAAGCCCGTGTTACCTAACCCAAGTTGCCACCTATGTTGTGAGCAGACCACGGAGACTGACATAATGAGAATAGTACGACGCGGTGCGCAACACCGTGCAGCGTACCTGTATGAACCATGAGGGTGGCAGCCAGTTCTCACAAACGCGCTACGTCACACCTCAAGGTGGCAACTCGCGTTATGTCCATCCTCTGTGACCTCCGTGCCTTTGTGGTGATAAAGGTAGCAACTTGGGTTACCTATTGTGAAAAAAACCACATCAGCAATTGGCGCAAACACTGCGGATGTTCTACCCAACAATGTTTGCGCCGTTTTCCACCTACCGAAGACCACATGACGTCAGCTCATCACTATTGAACGGACAAGCCTAAGCGCCGCTTCAGGATTGGGGGCAGTCGTGATCTCGTGGAGACCGGTGTTGAGGTGAACCAATGTCTGCGCGACTGTCGGACGAATCCCACTGATAATCGTGCGTGCACCGAGCAGACGGATCGCCGTGGCCGTATCGATCAACGCTTTCGCCACCGCAGTATCAATCACCGTAATACCGGTAATATCGATGATCATCGTATGAGCGCGCAGTTCGGCGAGCCGCTCAAGCACCCGCTGCCGTAACGCATCAGCCCGTCGGCTATCAAGATTACCGACCAACGGTGCCAGCAGCACCCGATCATCTATCGTCAAAATCGGCAGCTCAAGCACTGCTACCAGTTCAAGCAGACGTTGTTGTTCGTTGGCCCGTCGTTCAATCTCCTGACGTGCCAGTTCGGTTTGTTGACGGGCCGCTTCCGCATCATCGGCCCGCTGGTCGGCAATCTGCAACGCCTGCATCTGCGCGATGATAATCCGATCAAGGAATATCCAGACCGCTACAAAGAGCGCCGCAAGGCTGCTGGCCTGCAAAAAGCTAAACATCGGCGCAGGAATTTTCGCTTCGGGAGCCGGTTGACTGATAAGCAGCAGCACTACCGTTACCACAATACAGATCACCAGAATGCTAATGGTAAATGCCCGCCGATTGATCAGGCTGGCCAGCAGAATCACAACCACAATAAACGGCGCTGCGGAGACGTAGAGTTCTGGAAGCCAGAGCGCAACCAT
>NZ_DAOTZQ010000061.1:0-27548 GCF_034434295.1 Chloroflexus sp. | reverse complement strand
CGTGTGCATTCGGTCAGGCATTCCAAGCCGACGCTGCCACGCAAACCATCAGCACCGACAACATCATCTCCACCGACCCGCCCTACTACGACAACATCGGCTACGCCGACCTTTCTGACTTCTTCTACGTCTGGCTGCGCCGCGCACTGCGTCCGGTCTACCCCGACCTCTTCGCCACCGTGGCCGTGCCCAAGGCGGACGAGCTGGTAGCCACCCCCTATCGTCACGGCAGCAAAGCTGAGGCCGAACGCTTCTTTCTGGACGGGATGACGAAAGCGCTCCAGCGGCTGGCCGACCAGGCCCACCCGGCCTTTCCGGTCACCATCTACTACGCCTTTAAACAGCGTGAAACGACGGAGCCGGGAGTGCGCACATCCGGGGCACACGATGCAGACGTAGGCGAGGCACCCACGCTCCCAGGCGGTGGCGTGGTCAGCACCGGCTGGGAAACCTTTCTGGCTGCCGTCATCCGCGCCGGCTTTGCCATCAGCGGCACCTGGCCGATGCGAACTGAGATGCGTACCCGGCAGGTAGCAATGGACACCAACGCCCTGGCTTCCAGCATCGTCCTCGTCTGCCGGCAGCGTCCGGCGGATGCGCCGGTGGCGACGCGGCGCACGTTTGTGCAAGCGCTGAAGGCGGAGTTGCCCCGTGCGTTGCGTGAGTTGCAGGCGGGCAATATTGCGCCGGTCGACCTGGCCCAGGCCGCGATTGGGCCAGGCATGGCGGTCTATTCGCGCTACGCGCAGGTGCTGGACGCGCAGGGGCAACCGGTGACGGTGCGCGAGGCACTGGCGTTGATCAATCAGGTGCTGGACGAGACGCTGGCTGAGCAGGAGGGCGATGTCGACGCCGATACGCGCTGGGCGCTGGCCTGGTTCGAGCAGTATGGCTTCGACGAAGGGGAATTTGGCGTGGCCGAGACGCTCTCGAAGGCGAAAAATACCAGTGTGGAGGGGCTGGTCGAAGCGGGGATTCTGGCGGCGACGCGGGGGAAGGTGCGGTTGTTCCGGCCCGCCGAGCTGCCCGCCGACTGGGACCCGGCCCGCGATGCGCGCTGCACACACTGGGAGGTGGTGCATCAGCTTATCCGGGTGCTGGAGACCGGTGGGGAAACGGCGACGGCGGTGTTGCTGACCAACCTGGGCAGTCGGGCCGAGGTAGCCCGTGAGCTGGCCTACCGCCTGTACAGCATCTGCGAGCGCAAGAAGTGGGCAGCTGAGGCGTTGTCGTACAACGCCCTGGTGCAGAGCTGGGGCGAGGTGGTACGGCTGGCGGGGGAGCTCACGGCAGGGATGGCGGTGCAGCAGGGGATGGATCTATAGCGGACGTGAATGGGGATGATAACGGGGGTTGAGGTGTGTTTGTCACCACAGAGGCACAGAGGACACAGAGGATGTGCGTAGCGTGTGGCGTGAGGCAGCTATGCTGCCGCGCCAGCCGTGCTCACGACCCGGTGCGTGGTACACCGTTGAGCCAACTGGTCACGCAGATGCCGGGTGTGCCGGTCACGAGCAGAGAGACGGTCAGGAATGAATGAGATTACTGCTGTAGGAGATAGGAGATAGGAAATGGGAGCCAGGTTGCCTTCCCCGTCCGTCATACTCGTGTCGCGGCGTTTGGAGTGCGGCAGCATGGCTGCCGCGCCAGCCGTGCTCGAAATCTAGCGCTGGGCGGAGCGGACTCTATCCGCAGTGGCCTCTTATTTCGGAAAGGATACCATTGCCAGCCTGGTCTCCCGTGTCACGTCGTGTGGTACGCAGCAGCCATACTGCCGCGCCAGCCCTACTTACAATCCAGCGCATGGTACACCCTTGATCCAACTGGTACAAGAATGCCGGGTGTGTGCTCATCACGAGCAGAGAGTTGGTCAGGAATGAATGAGATTACTTCCAGGTGATGTTTTTTGGAATGAGTTCCAATTACTCTCACGAAGTAGATCACTTTTTGCTCAACGATGTACAGTACATGTTCAGATGTAGACACCAGCGGTAGGGGAGTAGTGGTTTAGCGTATACGTATATTAGAGTACCAGTAAGATAAAATGATCGCCAGGTAGCGTTTGATAAGTTCTACTACACCGAACTTAATATATTCGTTACTTAAGCCCCCTTATCATTTGCCATAAATTCTCCAGACGATCTAATATCTCAATAAAGGCATCGGATCGAGAAAGATTAACAGTACTACGAATGTTATTTCTAAGTAACGATATTCTTCTTTCAATTTCTACATCTTCTCTAGTCTCCATGATAGCCCTGAAAAGTGCAATCCAATACTTAATCTTGACACCTAGATAGTCCTGTTCCTTTAGAGAATTGATGTACTCATCGAGGATACCAGCTCTGGCAATTCTGCCAAAATTATTTCCCTTGTCGTCTTCTGCTTTATCCAGTGCCTCTTGCTTACTACTCGGATATGGGTGACAGTTGTTCATTGGAGGTTTACGAATAGTATAATTCTTTCCCTGCATGAATCTGGACTTTTGCCAGTAATGGTTTCGATATTCTGCCGCATATCTCGCCAATTCGACATACGGTTGCAGAAGTTTTGGCTTACCAGAAATGACATCAGAGAGAATCCACGGAGTTACCACCAGAAGATCAGCAGGAGCACACGCAGCGGGGGTAATTTGATATCTAAAACTTGGTTCTCCCTCTTTGCTGAGAACATACCATGATTTTAGTTCAATGCCAAAAATAACGTCTCCACTCTGAAAATGTTTAAGAAGAACATCGGGGAACGTTTGGGTCTGCCTGATAAATGTATATCCGGCGTAGCGATGGTCTGGATCCCAAATACTGCGAAGGCTATTCAGTATATTGACAACTTGTGTTTCAACCACACTTGAGAAAGTGCTACCTACTAAAAACACTTCAGTAGCATTTATTCCTTTAATAACCAATTCTGTTTCAAAGTAATTCGGCAAAGAATACAACAAATTACTCACTTGTTCCCAGACTCCATAATGTATCCAATTTGTGTCAGGTTTTTCTCTAGTTGGTTCATCTGGCATTTTCATCTATTACCTCTTCCACAACATTATCATCAAGTAACAATAACTGTTGGCTGAAATTTTTGTCATACTCTGTCAGACGAGCTACGGCCATGTGAAAAACAAAAGGATCGATCTCGGCACAAAAAGCGGTGCGACCGGTTAGATAAGCGACAATACCAACAGTACACAACCCACCGAAAGGCTCCCATATAACATCACCTACTCTTGATGATGACTTGACAATTAGCTCTATAAGCCGAATAGGCTTCTGGTTCAGATGAGCATATCTGGTTGAACCGGGTATCTTTACCCTTTCTCCATTGTGGAGTGGTGGATGATTCCAGACATTTGTTATCCCATATGTACCCTGGAATACAGGGAACACTCTCGCGTATTCCTCTTGTGTTGCTGGTGTCGCGCCATTAAAAGAAAAATACGGCTTTCCCTCTGATGCACCATACTCATTAGCATACCTCACTAACCGGGCAAAGATCCCAGGTGGAGGTGCATACCAAAGATGATCTTTTGTAAAGTATTTCCTTGTTGCAGCATTCGCAACACCACAAGCCTCATTTGCTCGATACAATGGTAATTTCGTTCTTTCCCACTCATATCGAAGCCACTCTTTTAGGGTCAGTTTTTCCCCATTGACAAAGAATTCAGCTCGCCTTACATAATGTACGCACACCTCCGTCACAACAGGAAAGCCTTTCAGTGTCGGCAAATTACAGTTACCCGCAATATGTTGAATACCCTTATTCCAAATATTACAACCGATGTAATCCCATCCATATTCATGTAGTATGGGGTGTACTGTTGCCCATCCTATCTCCGTATTCCAGAACCAGAGTGTCGTACCTGGCCTTGAATAGCGTGACCAGGACTCGATATGACGACGATACCACTCTCGTAGCTCAGAGGGTTCTCGCGCATCACCTTTGAAACCTGATACACCATATCCGCCATCGGAAATGATAACATCCGGTACAGGCCATTCTTCGTACAGGTCTGATACATCTCGATTATACAACGTTACTTTACCGAGTTGAAAAATCTGTGAGTCAGTCACTTTGTTCCTCAATCAAAGCAAAACAGATATATATATCAACCTTCCCGCTGTCATAGTATATCGCAGTTTCTTAAACACTGCCATACAGCGACAATATAAGCCTTCCAGTATGCGGTATATGCATATCGAGATTATGCCTGCGATCACTGATGCATCGTGATAGTAAAATTTGCCCGTTAATAGCTGGCAAGTCGGACAATGCTAACACAAACGTCCGTCATAATCACAACCGTTGGCCTGGAAGCATTAATTTCTGACAGGCCACATCCCTGTGACTAACAAGGCAAACGGCGTGACACGCGCCAGATCATAGGTACGACTGGTGCGGCAGCCACGCTGCCGCACTCCAAACGACTCGACAGGTACATGATGAGCGGACAAGGCAACTAAATCCAGCGCGTGATGGGACTGTGGATGGTCATCAGCACTCCTCGCTGTCATACCGGCAGACCGGAAGCAGGATATGCTGTCGTTGATGATTGGCAAGCGTACATGAACCTGTGTGATAGCCCGGTAGCTCGACAGCACAGCTTTACGATATAAGTTCTACCTCACGATCAGCATGAACGACGCCAGAGGCAATGGATAATGTCCCCTGGCGCATAAATTTATCTCTCCTTTGCCGGTCGCTCACCGGAAGCGCAATCACAATTCAATCACAAAATCCGGGCGCACCATACACTTTTTGAACGTCTCAAGATCACGTAGCGGATTGTCTTGAATAATACCAAGAATACCGGTGAGCGCAGCATCGATACTCGCCGTATCGTGGTGGGTGACGCCGTAATCCAGCAGGAGAAAAAAGCGGTCAAGGGTTTCCCTGCGCTCAGCGAAGCGCTGTTCAAAGTAGGCCAGCATAACCTCGCGCTCGTTCGCCAGCGCCTGGATCAATACATCTCGCTGAGCTGCAATCTGCGCACGCTTTGTCTCTTCGGTCTGGACAACCTTAAGTATCTCGGTAAAGGCGGCAATGACCGAGATGGCGTCGAGCGCGGGCACCTGGCGAGCGGCGTATCGAATAATACTCTGTGCAGGATTACTCATGGTTATTCCTCTACTTCAGGCTGTCTGTGGCAATGTCTTCACATCAATGACCTCAGCCAGTGCCTTCGCAACCTTCGCTATCTCAAACAAATCTTGCTCACGGTTCGGATCGGCAGTGGTGAGCATATCGGTCAGTGTATCAGTCAGCCGCTTGATCGTCGTCTCAAGCTCTTTGATCCGCTTTTGAATGACGTGGTACTCAGCGATACGATTTTGCATCTCCTCTTCGGCGGCTTCCATCTCTGCGATCTGTCGCTCGACTTTGGTTTTAATCTGGGCAACTGTTCCTTGGGCGAAGAAACCGGCAGTCAACAGAGCCGGGCCAGCAACCAATCCACCAAGCACCGCCGTACCGAGGGCCATCCCGTCACCACCGGCAGCCAGCGCACCTCCGCCCAGCCAGGCCAGTGTCGCATTGGTAGCAGCGGCTCCACTCAACGTGCTGATTGCCGTACCGGTTGAGGCAACACCCAAAGTTCCAACAGTGCTGTAGACCATTGCGGCTGTTGCTGTGCCAGCTCCACCCGCTTTGAGCACAGCCTGAAATGTCTCGATGGGATCAACCTGGGCCCCTTGCCAGTTACCGACTTGTTCCAGGCGCGGCCTCGCAATTCGTTCAGTAAGACGTCGCTTCTTAACTTTTGCCCGTTCCAGAAACGCAGCAGCTTTTTTGATCGTATTATATGCATCCTGACGCAGAGTGTTGAGTTTCTGCAGGCGATCGACAAGGCGATTGTGAACTTTTTCGTACTCTACTCTACGTTCTTCGTATTCAGTGCGTCGCTCGTTGTACTCCTCTTGTAGTTCGGTGATCTGTTGAATGGCAGAGAAGGTATCAACGGCGCCCTTAATACCGGCAATTACCGAGCCACCCAACAGAACGAGAGGGATGAAAGGCAGTGGCATTGGTCGTAGTACTACATGTTACAAAAGAAGGGGAATAATTTCCCCGAAAACGTATGTACAGATCATGTGACATACGCTAGCAGGTTGAATGACGCACACGAGGTTTCGGCGGCAAACGGCAAGTGCTGCCACGGCAGTGGCACTAGACCAGGATCGGAGCTTATGACACGTCAGGTTCGTTCACTCATCAGCACGTTGATCATCTTATTCGTCTTTTGGTTGATCTGGTCGCGCCTGCATATTGTGATCTTTGTGCAGATGCCATGGTGGGGATTACTGCTGCTGGCGGTTGGTCTCTATCTGGTCATCGACTACGGCGTCGATATGATCTTTGGCCGACGCCAGCGCTAGGCAGGCGGGTTGGCGGGTTTGATCGGTCAGCGAACCGCAAGCGGCGCCAGGCGAGTGACATGCAATGAGGGCGGAAGGAACGCCTTCCACCCCCATTCCAACACAAATATCATCCGTGAAACAGATACTACTCGCGTGGTAGACCAAGGATGGTCATGATCTCTTCTTCGCGGGTACGCATGCGTGCCGCTTCAGCGGGACCTTGCTCGTGGTCGTAGCCGAGCAGGTGCAGAACGCCATGCACCGTCAGGTACGCCAGTTCGCGATCCGGACTGTGGCCGTACTCGGCGGCCTGGACCAGCACCCGCTGGTACGAGATCGCAATATCGCCGAGGTAGCGTGGCTGATCTGGTGCGGCCACAAAGCGGCTATCGTGCCCATCATCGGCAAATGAAAGGACATCGGTTGGCGCATCAACCCCGCGAAAATCGCGATTCAGGCGGTGAAGCTCATCATCGGTGGTGATCCGAATCCCAACCTCACAGCCTTCCGGCATCTGCTCGGCGGCCAGCACTGCCGCCGCAGCGCGTTCAACCAGTGCGCTATCGGCGGTGACACCTTCATCCAGTTGCACTGCGATAGTGTAGATCATAGCTTTGCATTACCGCTCGCATCACAGAGTGCCTGCCGGGCCAACAACAGCACATCACGTTCCCGCTCGAATGAAACCCGCCGGAGCGCTTCATCGAGCGGGAACCAGCGCGCATCATCAACTTCGCCGATCTGTGGTCGCACCTCACCCCGTTCATAGCGGAGCAGAAACAGATCGACATACTTGTGGACCCGGCCATGACCTGAGCGAAACCAGTACTCAATTGTCGCCAGATGCCGCTCCACAACGCCCTCAAGCCCAGTCTCTTCAGCGATTTCGCGCACAGCCGCAGCCTCCGCGGTTTCGCCCCGGTTTACGTGCCCTTTGGGCAGCCCCCAACGCTCACCACGATCGGTTGCAATCAGTGCCACTTCGATCTGCGTGGCAACAATCCGATAAATAACACCGCCCGCCGAATAGGCTGTGCGATGCGAAAGTGAACGGCGTGAAGTCATGACCATCCGATCAGGCACGCTTGAGCACGCGACCGGCGCGCATATCCCAGTAGCGATCTATCGAGTACTGAATTCGCTCGCGAGCCACATCCGCCGACTCCCAGCCGACCGGTTCGACCCGTGAGCCTTCCAGGTCTTTGTAAACGGTAAAGAAGTGCTCAACTTCGCGCAAGTAGTGTGCCGGTAGTGCTGTGTAATTGTGGTAGTCGGCGAAGAAGGGATCGTACTGCAACACGGCGAGCACTTTGTCATCCGGCTCACCCTTATCGAGCATTCGGAACAGCCCCAGTGGCCTTGCTTCCACAATACAACCAGGGAAGGTGGGCAGGTTGGTCATCACCAGCACGTCGAGCGGATCGCCATCATCGTAGTACGTCTGCGGCATAAAACCGTAATCGCCGGGGTATTGTACGGCAGAGTAGAGCACGCGATCAAGGCGGAATGCCCCAATCCGCTTGTCAAATTCATATTTGTTGCGTGATCCCTTTGGAATTTCAACCACAACATGAATAACATTCGGAACGTCTGGACCGGGTTCCAGATCGTGCCATAGGTTCTGCATCGGTAGCCTCACTTGTACATTAGCATCTTCAGCCCTATTACCGCAAGATTATAACATGTAAAATAATCACACGGTGACTGGATGAAGATAGCGTTCGCTGGAGCCTGGTGGCGAAATGAAAACCACCGGGCTGCTGAGAGCACAACGGCGGGTTGCAACCGGTGTAGCGGGTGTCCACTAGACGTTATCTCATGTTACCGACGGACTCTATGATCGTGACGAGCACACACTGCATACCCGTGACCAGCACGGTCAACCGCGTGACATGCACCTGACACGAAGCACGGCTGGTGCGGCAGCATGGCTGCCGCACTCCAAATTCCGCGACACGAGTACGACAGGCGAGAAAGACAACCAATCTGGCGTATGCCGGCACGACCGGAACTGTGCGCTGCCAATGGGTCAGGGGAAGGATAAGCTGTCGTTGGTGAACGGTGAATCACCATCGCACAAGATGGTGATTTTTTTGCAGCAAGCCGCGATAAAAATAGCTATAATGGATCATCATCGTATCAGCCAACTGAAGGAAGCACAGGAGTCGTCCATGGATCCACAAGGGCTGCAACAACTGGTCGCCTTTCTAGCTCCTTTTCTCCCCTATTTACTCAAAGCCGGTGAAACTGCCGCCGAAGAGGCGGGTAAGAACCTGGGTACCGAGGGATGGAACTGGGCGAAAGCAGTGTGGCAGAAGCTGCAACCGAAGATCGCCGGTAAAGCTGCTGCCCAGGAAGCAGCAGAAGATGTTGCCAAAACACCCAATGATTCTGATGCGCAGGCTACATTCCGACAACAACTCAAGAAACTGCTGGCCGACGACCCTACATTAGCGGCGGAACTGACAAGCCTGTTGGGTCAGATCCGGCCTGCCGGGGTGAACGTCATTGCCTCCGGCAACCGTTCGGTTGCGATTAGCGGGAATATCAGCGGTAGCACAATCATCACCGGTGATCAAAACCAGAAATAGAAACGCTTCGCCGGTCACCAGTTCATCTATGCTACAATGCAGGACAACAGGAAAGCGTAAGCCGGTGCGCCTTTGCGAGGGGATTGCCGGCGTGTGAGGATGGAGGTGCGCGATGGAGCGTAACCTTGGGATGGATTTGGTGCGCGCAACTGAAGCCGCTGCTCTGCGCTCTGGACGCTGGATGGGACGAGGTGATAAAAACAGCGCCGATCAGGCTGCGGTTGATGCCATGCGTATGGCATTGAATAGTGTGCCAATGAACGGGATTGTGGTCATCGGCGAGGGGGAAAAGGACGAGGCACCGATGCTGTATATCGGTGAGCGGGTAGGAAACGGCGAAGGAGAGGAGATTGATGTAGCGGTTGATCCGGTCGAGGGCACGACCCTGCTGGCTGAGGGTATGCCCGGCGCTATCGCGATTGTTGCCGTCGCTGAACGCCATTCGTTCTACAACTGGCGTGGTATCCCGTACATGGACAAGCTGGCCGTTGGCGAACGGGCAAAGGGAGTGATTGACATCAATGCCCCAGTTGCCTACAATATCCGCGCTGTTGCCCGCACCCTCAATAAACAGGTGGAAGATGTCACGGTCGTTGTACTCGACCGTCCACGTCACAAAGATTTGATCCGTCAAATCCGTGAGATCGGTGCTCGCATTAAGTTAATTCCCCATGGCGATGTGAGCGCCGGTATTATGACAAGTATTGAAAATCCACCCGCAGATATTCTGATGGGAATCGGTGGTGCGCCCGAAGCGGTGTTGACTGCCGCCGCGCTGAAATGTCTGGGTGGCGAGATTCAGTGCAAGGTCTGGCCCCGCAACGACGAAGAGCGGGCGCGTCTTGCCGAACTGGGTCTCGACCCGAAACAGGTGCTGACCACCCGCGATCTGGTGCGCGGCGAAAATGTGGTTGTCGCAGCAACCGGTATCACGTCGGGAGAGTTTCTGCATGGTGTAGAATATTTTGGTGGCGGTGCCCGCACGCACAGCGTGGTCATGCGTTCTCGTTCGGGAACGGTGCGCTATATCGAGGCAACCCACCGCTGGGATAAGCTGATGCGTATCTCTGATATGCCGTATGCTCGTTAATCCTTCTGCGCAACCTGTATCGTTGCGCGACCGCATTGTTCAATCACCTCTGCTCACCGCCGGTCTGGCTCTGGTCACCGGCGGTCTTATTGGTGGTGTCACGGCCTTCGGACCGCTCTACGCCATCGCCGGTCTGCTGGCGCTTTTTGTTGCCACAGCTCTGCTGGTCAGTGTCCAGGCCGGGCTGATTGCGGCACTGGTAGTGGCGACGATCCTTCCGTTCGGTACGCTGCCGTTTAAGGCAATCATTACGCCCAACTTTCTGACCCTGGTGTTGGTGGCTCTGAATGCGGTCTGGTTTTTACGTTCCCTGGCCCGTTCCGATACGTATGATGTACGCTTCGGATCACTCGGCCTGTCACTGATTGGCTTTCTTGGTCTGACGCTCTTTTCACTGGTACTCGGTGCTCGTGGCTTACCAGACCCACAAACACTTCACAATTATGCGAAATTTGTCCTTGGTGTGATCTGCTACTTCACCGTGATCAATTGTGTGCGTGACCGCGCCACTGCCCGGTTGATCGTCCGTACCCTCATCATCGTGGGTGGTATTTCGGCACTGATCGGATTGATCCTGTGGGTGTTGCCCGACGCGACGGCCCTCCAACTGCTGGTTGCGCTGGGGCGGATCGGGTATCCGACCAGTGGCCGTGTGTTGCGGTATGTGGAAGATGACCCAAATGGGCTGGAGCGTGCCATCGGTTTCGGCGTCGACCCGAACAGCTTTGGTGGGATGCTGGCCCTGGTAGCAGTGCTCACCCTCACCCAACTGGCAGCGCCGCGCCCTATCTTGCCGCGCTGGATGCTGGCAATGCTTGGTGGCGTGCAGGTGCTGACTCTCCTGTTAACGTTTTCGCGGGCAGCCCTCTTCGGCCTGATCATTGCCGCAGCCTTCCTGGCTACTGTACGCTACCGCCGGCTCTGGCGTCATATGCTGGCAGTCAGTGTTCTCGGTGCCGTGCTGCTCTTTGGTCTGGGTTATGCCGACGAGTTTATCAACCGGGTGCTCTCCGGCGTCCAGTTTCGCGATCAGGCACAACAGATGCGGCTCGACGAATACGCCAATGCGATTGCGATCATCCAGCGCTATCCGGTGTTTGGCATTGGCTTCGGTCAGGCTCCCGATCTTGATCTCTCCGCCGGGGTGAGTAGCATCTACCTGGCGATTGGTCAACGGATGGGGCTGGTTGGACTGGCAGTGTTTCTTGGCCTGATCGCGCTCTGGTTTACCCGTAGTCTGCGCATTCTGTCGGCCCTCGATGAGGAGGCATCGAGCTGGTTGCTGGGCTGTCAGGGGGCCATCGTCGCCGCACTGGCCGTCGGGCTGGCCGACCACTACTTTTTCAATATTGAGTTTAGCCATATGGCGGCTCTCTTCTGGGCTACGATTGGCCTGGGAAGTGCGATTGAATGGCTGATTAATGATCCCCAACCGGTACCGTCATCTGTTTCTGTTCTGAGTGAGTGAGAAGTGACAGCAACCAAACATAAACACCCTGGTGTGGTCGCCGAGAACCGTAAGGCGCGCCACGATTACGATATTGAAGAGACGATTGAAGCGGGTATTGTCCTCTCCGGCAGCGAAATTAAATCGGTGCGCGCCGGACGGGTCAACTTGCGCGGCAGTTTTGCCCGTGTGATCGATGATGAAGTGTTTCTCTATGATGCCCACATTGCGCCTTACGAGCAGTCGGGCAAATACTTCAACCACGATCCGATGCGGCCGCGCAAACTGCTGCTGCACCGACGGGAAATCAACCGCCTCAATGGCCTGGTGCGCATGAAGGGAATGACCCTGGTGCCGCTGAAGGTCTATTTCAAAGGACGCCGGGCTAAAGTCGAGCTTGGGGTAGCACGGGGGAAGAAGATATACGATAAGCGCGAGGATATTGCCCGGCGCGATGCGGCCCGTGATATTGATCGAGCCTTGAAACGGGCACGCCATGATCTGTAACAGAGGTTCTGTACTATGTCTGACCGCTTTCAGCGCATGCGTGAGCGTTATCTGACCGGTGAGATTCCGTGGGATCATCCCGATCCACCGCCTGAGATCATTGCGCTCAGTCAGGAGTTACCACCTGGCCGGGCGATTGACCTCGGTTGTGGCACCGGGCGGGCTTGTATCTGGCTGGCTCGCGCAGGCTGGCAGGTTGATGGGGTCGATTTTGTTCCTGAAGCCATCGCTATGGCGCAAGAGCGAGTGGCGGCTGCCGGGGTTGGCGACCGGGTACGGCTCTTTGTGGCTGATGCCACCAATCTGGCATTTCTGAACGAACCCTACGATCTGGCGATTGATGTCGGCTGCGGCCATGGCTTTAGCGAACCGGAATTGTACGCTTATCTTGATGAAGTGCGCCGTCTCCTTAAGCCCGGCGGCCTGTTCGCGTTCTTCGTTCATCTCAGCGACGCGACAAAGCCTGATGCACAGACGCTGAAAACCAGAGTCGATCAAAACCTGCTCATGTCAGCGCTCCAGGAACGGTTTATTATCGAGCAGTTTGTCCCCGGTGAAACCATCGTCATGGGGCAACGCGGTCCCTCAGCCTGGATCTATCTCCGCCGACCGTAATCTACGATGTTGTACAGGATATGCCATGCAAGCGATTCAAGACACCTACCCCGATGAATTGAGCCACTGTTACGGTTGTGGTCGTCTCAACCCCGATGGTTTGCATATCAAGAGTGTATGGAACGGCAACGAAGCCATCGCACGCTTCACGCCCCGTTCATACCATACGGCAATACCCGGTTATGTCTACGGCGGACTGCTTGCCTCGCTGATCGACTGCCACGGCACCGGTACCGCAGCCGCCGCAGCCTACGCTGCCGCCGGACGTGAACCGGGAACCGCGCCATATCTGCGCTTCGTAACCGCATCGTTACGGGTGAATTTTCTGCGGCCTACCCCGCTCGGTCCTGAACTGATCATTCACGGGCGCGTGAAAGAGATGGCGGGACGCAAAGTGGTAATTGACGCCTGGATCGAGGTTGATGGCGAAACGACGGTGCAGGGTGAGGTGGTTGCCGTGCAGGTACCTGAACGTATGCTTGCCGACCTACGCGATCAGCACAATAAGTAGACCCTTACATACCAGCCTGACACGGTTGTCCACACGGGCATTATTGACCGTATCACGCTTGTGATAGCTTCAGGCACTGGCACCACTGTAGCGACGGACACCCCATCGCCACAGCAGGCGCGCCAGCAAGAAGAGGGTAGAAGTCACGCCAACCGCTAATGCCAGTGTTGAGCTGTTCAAACGGGCGGTGAGCGCTTCTGCCGGAACGGTGACTGCAAACGCAACCGGCACTAGAAAGGTCAGGAGTGCGCGCAACCAGGCAGGATAGATACTGGTCGGCCAGCGTCCGGCGGCAAAAACACCTTCAAATAAGTTGATCAGACTTTCGATCTGGATTACCCAAAAACTGGTCGTGGCCAGAATCAGCCAGAAAGCATAGAGTGCCACTACCCCACAGCCCAGCATAAGGACAAAGAGCACGCTCTGCCCCAAACTGACACTTGCCTGCAAAGAGACGAGCGCCCATCCAACGACCAGCAAGCCCAATACGACATTGGTAAAGCGCCACGCCTGCCATTCCCGAATACTTACCAGCAACTGGCTATCGACCGGTTTCGTGAGGGCATAATCGAGCTTGCCCTCAAGCACATCCTGGGCCAGACGCAGCATATTCGGCTGAATCACCGCCTGCACGATGCCGCTCATCAGCACGTAAATCCCCATCACAACCAGCAATTCCGCCGGTTGCCAGCCGGCCAGAACAGTGGTGTGCTGAAAAACCAGCCCCAGACCGATCAGTCCGGTTGCCAGACCAATCGCCGACTCCAGCATCTGAAAGAAGAAATTAACCCGGTATTGCATCTCGTTGAGGATGCCAACACGGGCAAAGATGGCAATTAAGCGCACCAGCTCCATACCACACCCTTCACCTCTCTGCTCCACCACACCTTGCTACCCACCAACCGCCGTGTAGCGTTGCACAGCACGACGCCAGACCAGTAGCACCAGTCCCAAACCGAAGAGTATCCAGAATGCCTGCATCGCCAGGCCACCGATCAAGCCGGCGACGCTTAATTGCCCGATCAGAGCCTCGATGGGAAAGCCAAACGTCCAGCGAAATGGCAGCCAATCGGCCAGCGTGCGCGCCCACTCAGGGAAGAGCGCCAGCGGTGCGATGCGCCCGGAGAGAAACAATTCAAAGGCAAAGAAGAGTTCGTAGATTGCCGCCACGCGGGTCGTCCAGAAGGAAATCAGGCCCAGCAACCAGAGAAACATCATACGGATGAGAAACGCCCCCCAGATGGCGACGGCAAATACTGCAATCTCAAGCCAGGTTGGGGCGAGGGTTGGCCGGAAGAGCCACGCCAGCACTGCGGCAATCGGCAACCAGAACAGAATGACGACAACCTTCCAGCCGGCAAAAAAGGCAATGTCGTAGTGCAATGGATGCAGTGGACGCAACAGCACTGCCGACAATTCACCGGTGCGAATCCGCTGCTCCCAACCGTATGGCGTGAAGACGATATTCATATTGCGTACCAGCGTCCAGACGATATAGTAGGCGGCGAAAGCACCGGCATCGTACCCGCCGACCGTCCCGCCCTGCGCAGCCGCAACCACACTCCAGACCACCAGATAGATGATCGGCTCGCTGATCATACCGATCATGTAGAAATAATTGGCCGCCCGATACTGAAATTGCACCAGGATTGCCTGTTTCATCGCGGCCCGATAAAAATCGATCAGCCCAGACATATGTCGCCTTTACAGGTCTTAATGACTCGCACCTACCGCAAACACCTGCTCAATGACATCATCAATGGGCGGTTCTTCTACCGTCACATCAGCAACGGGGACTTCGGCCAGAATCCGGGCCGTCACCGCCGGAGCTGTCGCTTTCGGGATGCGCAAGGTGTACCGCAGTCCATCCTGATCGATCACCTCACCGAAGCGGGACAGATCGCTCCCACTTTCGCTGAGCGTCACAATCAGTTTGCGATAGGCAGCAAACTGATCGACCAGATTGTGCAGTGGCCCGTCGAAGAGGACCTGGCCGTGATGGATCACAATTACCCGCCGACAGAGAGCCTCGACATCCGCCATATAGTGACTGGTGAGCAATACCGTTGCCCCGGTACGTCGATTGTATTCGGCGACAAACGCACGAATCCGCCGCTGCATTGTCACGTCCAGGCCGAGGGTCGGTTCATCGAGAAATAACGCCTGTGGCCGGTGCAGCAGTGCGCCAATAATCTCCATCTTCATACGCTCACCGAGTGAAAGATTTCGCACCGGTTTGCGCACCAGATGACCAACCTCGAGCAACTCAATCAATTCATCGCGAGTCGCCCGAAACTCTGCTGGTGGTAAACGATAGATTGCCCGCAGCAGCTCAAACGAATCGAGAGCCGGGAGGTCCCACTGTAACTGATTGCGATTACCCATCACCAGCGTAATCCGGCGCAGGAAAGCCGGTTCGCGGCGAGATGGAATGTACCCAAAGACACGCACATCACCGGCAGTTGGATGGAGCAGGCCGGTCAGCATTTTGAGGGTGGTAGTTTTCCCAGCCCCATTCGGGCCGAGAAATCCAACCACTTCCCCCGGTTGAATAGTAAAACTGACAGCAGACACCGCCGGGATGGCACGCACCCGCCGCCGAAACAGACTGCGCACTGCGGCCAGTAAACCCGGATCACGCTCAGGAACCTCGTAGATTTTGCTCAATTGATGGACAACAATGGCCGGTTCGGTGGCTGCGTTCATACAGTATCTCCCGATGCATGATCAGATGTCGTCTTTTACCTTGTAGCTAGCGGTACGGAATTGGTGAAGGGTAACAGCAAAATGCGCAATCGCGGCACCTGCCGATGGCCAGGCCGGGTCGAGCATCAGATCATGCGCAGCTTCAGGGATTACGATGAGTTCGGCACGATACGCTGCCGCCAGCGCTTGCTGAGCGGGCACATCGAAGATGGCATCACTCCCGGCAGCAATCACCAACACCGGTACCTGCACTCGCAGCGGACGGGGGCGAATGACCATGCTGGTTAAGGGCACAAGTGGTGGTTCGCGCACCAGTTGCCGACGGTAACGTTCGAGATCGGCTGGCGCAATATCCGCTCGAAACAGCGCAGCCCGTACCGCATCTGTTTCCTGCCGCAGCAAAGCGCGAATGTCAACCATCGGTGCCCGCTCACGCAAACGTCGCAGAAAGTAGGCAGGACTCGACACTGGCGAGCTACATAGCAGCACAGCCCCGGCCAACGGTGGTGCTGTTCCACAGAGCCCGCTGATCAGCAATTGCACGACATACCCACCGGCGCTATGGCCGACAACAAGCGGTGGTTGAGGGAGTTTGCGCACCACCGTTTGCACATCGCGCACATAGCCACAGATCGTCGTCAACGGACCGGCAGGCGCACTACGGCCATGCCCACGAAGACTGATCGCGTGTACCGTCAGGCCACGTGCTACCAGATCAGGAATGGCTCGTTCGGTCCAGCACCAGGCCCCATGCCAGGCACCGTGGACCAGCACGACAGGTGGTGCCGGTCGTGGCGATGATGGCTGTGTCGTAATCCATTCAAGTTGTACAGCGCTCACGATGATTGATCCAGCACCTTCTCGGCAGGCAAGCCCAACTGGCGACGACGCTCTTCGGCCAGGCGGCGCTTTTCGGCGATCATCTCATCGGTAACGTAGACCCCAAACGAGCGCAGGCGGGCCAGTTCAAGACCGTGCTTCTTCCACAGCCGATAGACTTCCTTTACCCGTTCGATCTCGATATTGCGGCCTAGCGTGTAGTCTTCAAATTTACCTTCCATCGCCAGCAGCGCCGTCTCTGACAAACAGGCGTAGGCTGTACCAGGCGGCATGTCTATATCGAAGCCAAAATCCGGTTCGCCCGGCAATACAATCTCACCACTTTCAATCACCAGCACATCAGGGCGCCGCCGGGCGTCTTCCTCCTTCACGTCTGGCGGACGGGCAACATCGCAGACCACCGCACCAGGTTTGAGCTTGTCGATATTGATCACTTTACCGGTGAGGGCACTGGTGGTTGTGATGATCAGATCAGCATCACCAATGTAGGCATCGGCGTAGGTGGCGGCTACAACCCGTGCGCCCGGCGTCTCGGCCTCGATCTGCTTCTTGAGCGCGATCAGGCGTTCCGCACGTGGTGCCACCAGCACCACATCATGGACGGCCTGAGCCAGCAAGCGAGCACAGACTGCACCAATCGAACCCGTGGCACCGATCACGACTGCCCGTATCCGCTCAGGGCGCCCTCCCTTCATCAATACTACCGCATGCTTGGCCGCTTCCAGCGTCGCGGCAACGGTTAGCGAGTTACCCGATGTAATGCCAATATCCACCTTCTGCGCCACCGTAATACCGGCATCACCGACAACCGACGTGAAGGCTCCCAACCCCATAATCTGCGCCCCCATCCGTTCCGCCATCCGGGCCGCCTTGATCAATCGACGATAGGTAAAACTGGGTGGACGGCGCATCATCTCACGCGGAGTCGTTCCCAGCGTCAACAGAATCCCCTCAACCTCTTCACCGGTAGCTTTCGAGCGAATGCCACGGATGCGCGAGAGGTAAAGGGGCGGGAAATGAGCCGCCACCAGCTCCACCAGGCGCTGTGGTATATAGCGTGTCCAGCGGAACCATTTGTGATTGGCGATCAGTTCGGTACGCAGCGGGTGAATAACAAATGCGAAGCGCGGCTTGGGACGCGGGTTCAGGTCTTGCACCGCCGGCCCCCAACCGGCTGCCGTAATAAAGTCTATCACCTCAGCATCTCCCGGTTGGCGCGTGCTCTCGGTAATCGCCGTAATCACCGCCTCCAGCGCATCGGCGGCGAGGAAGGGCCGCTCATTACTGAGGGGTGGCGTCATCGTCACCAGCGTCGTGACGCCGCGTCGCCGCAGATCTTCGATCTCGGCAGGGGATGGGTCATCGGTGATAATCGTCTTGCGCGTCAGATCATTGGGAGCAAAGCGCCGAATGAAAGCAAAATCGCCGGCAATCACGTCAGCCCAGCGGAAGAGATCAACTGCACGGCTGTCAAAACCTTCCTGGCCGAGCGCCACCGGATGGATAAAGCGATAGGGGAGAAGGGCGAGGATCGGTAACGCGGTTGCCGCGTAGAGTTCAAGCTGTTCGAGCGAGCGTGGCGGTGGCAGGAAAGGAATCCCGGCGTGAATGATCGGATCGGCGAAGCGCAACTCCGGTTCGTACTGACTGATAGCAGCGGCCAATTGATAACGTTCAACGCCACTGGTAATCAGCACCCGCTTGTAACGCAACAATGAAGGAAGCTGGCGTACTGCCTGCGCAATTGCCCAGCGCTCAAGCGTCGCCTTGACCACACCACCATCAACGACCGGTGTTCGCTGGGCCTGAGCTGCGATATGGATGGCTTCCTGATGGGGATAGCGTGCTCGACCGATCCGAAAGACCGGTGTTAAACCACCGAGTCCGATAGCGTCCACCTTGCCATCAAACTCACGTACCAGCGCCATGGCTTGCGCAACATCGCCGTTCGTACCGATCCGACGTACTTCGACATGCTGCCCCAATACCTTCACCGTGATCTGATAATCACGGAGTGACGAGCCAAGACTGATACTGACAACTCGCTTCATAACCGCCTCCTCGCGCTATTGGCGTCAGTATACCAGATTGTAACAGCCCGGCGTTCAGAATCGCGTGATGGTGTTGTGACCTCTACACCCACAATGCCGTCTTCCCTGGGCGCACACGCCTCCGGTGCGCACCGCATCTCCAGCAACATATCTCTCCATCCGAGCCAGCGTCCTACTGAAATAACGTACCTATAGCCATTCAAAGATAGTACCTTCTGGTGATAGTAGTAGTTTTTCGGTTAAGATTACAATCTTTTCAGGTAGATCAAAAGAAACAACATATCAGATCAGAAACCTATGGAACTAACTCGACGTGACGTACTCGAAGGTGGTGTTGCCCTGATTGCCGGGCTAGCCGCTGCCGGACTGGCAGCCGTAGGCACTTCACCTGCACCGGTTGCCGCCTGTTCGTACACTCAGCCGGCTTCGCTACGCACGATTGCGATGCGTCGGCTGGCTTTCGGCCCCAGCCCTGAATTGATGGCGATGTACGATGCCACTCCTGGCGCGAGTGACGAAGAACGGTTCAACAATTGGGTTCGGCAGCAACTGAACTACACTGCAATCGACAACACCCCTTGCGCTAATCGCATTCTGTCCGCCCAGCTCAAGATTCGCTACACCCACAATAGCAGTACCATCAATGAAGTTCGACCACTAAGCTGGCTATCAGCCTCGCGCGAAACGCTCTGGCAACAGCGGGTGATACCCGATTTGCCATGGTTCGAGCGCATCCGGCCTTATGAAGAGGTACGGATGGCAACGTGGCTGCGGGCTGTGTACAGTCGCCGTCAGCTCTTCGAGGTTATGGTTGATTTCTGGCACAACCATTTCAATGTACGGGCTACTGCCGCTCAGCGGATCGCTGCCACCTGGCCCGACTACGACCGCATTATTCGCACGCATGCCCTGGGTAATTTTCACACCATGCTGGTTGAGGTTACCAAAAGCATTGCCATGATGTATTACCTCAACAACGTGAGTAATAAAGCCGGTGGTGGCGAAGGCGGCAACGAGAACTTCGCCCGTGAACTTTTCGAGCTACATACGCTGGGAAGCGACAACTACCGTAAATTCTACAATCAACGCGGTAATATTCCGGTTGCAGAATATGGCAGTGATCGTTATGCATCTGCTTATATTGACTACGATGTCTACGAAGCCTCACGCTGCCTGACCGGCTGGACAATTGCCGATGGTCGTGATGGCCGACCCAACACCGGTGCTTTCTACATCATGGAGTCCTGGCACGATAACTATCCCAAGACTGTGCTGGCACCGGCACCCCTACCCGGTGTCGAACCGGCACCGAACTTTCCCTTTAACAACGGTGCAGAACGTGATGGTATGGAAGCTCTGCGCCTCGCTGCCTATCACCCTGGCACAGCCCGCTATCTCTGCACCAAACTGTGCCGGCGACTGGTGGCCGACAATCCGCCGGAATCACTCATCAATACCGCCTGGAATGTCTGGATGGAGCATCGTGATTCACCCGATCAGATCCGGCGGGTTGTTGAAGCGATTCTGCTTTCGCCAGAGGCAAAAAGCACATTCGGTGCTAAAATATGTCGCCCTCTTGAGGCAATATGGGCATTTTTGCGCACCACCAACGCTGCCTTACCCAACGACGTTCCAGCCGTGAACGGCGATGCAACGCAAGGTGGCTATTGGTCAAATTTGTTCTGGAATGCGGATCAGACCGGCCATCGGCTCTTCGGCTGGGATACACCTACCGGCCATCCCGATCGTGCCGATTATTGGGCGAATACAAATGCCCTACTCAGAACATGGAATCTCTTTTACACGATGGCGCAATCCTGGGGCGGCAATGTAACTATTGATATTGTCGGACAGACCCCAGCCGGTCTGTCGTGTGCGGGGATCGTTGATTTCTGGTGCCAGCGCATGCTGACCTACATTCCCACCGGTGATCTCCGTACTCTGCTGATTAACTTTCTAGCGCAAGGCGGCGATCCGAACCAACCGCCCCAGCCGCTGCGCGGTTCTCCAGATTGGGGGTCAGCGGAAGCCGTCAATGAACGGATTACTGCGATGGTACATTTACTGGCTACCAGTCCTGAATTCTGGCTGCGATAATCAGCGCCACATCAGAGGAGAATACACCAATGCAATGGACTCGTCGCGAATTTCTGATGGGATGTAGCGCTGCAATTGCAGCGATGGCTGCGGCTCGCGTCGGCCAACTGGCCTTCGCCGAGCCGGCCCAACCCCAGGCAACGAATGAGATTTTCGTGCAGATTTTTCTGCGCGGTGGCTGCGATGGGCTGAGTCTGCTCAGTCCATACGATGATAACGATTATCGGGACAAGCGCGGGACGCTGGCATTACCTTCGAGCGGGCCAAATATGCCGTTACGTGTTGATCCGAACAACCCGTCATTCAATACGTCCAGCTTTGGACTAAACAGCAAGATGCCCCATCTGCGCGATCTGTACAACAGTGGCCACCTTGCGTTCATCCACGCCTGCGGCCTCGATGATGATACGCGCAGCCATTTCGACGCCATGGACTATATTGAACGCGGGACACCGGGGCACAAAACGACCAACAGCGGCTGGCTCACCCGTCATTTACAAACCCAGGGTGGGGTCAGCACGCTGTTGCCGGCAATCGCTGCCAGTAGCGCACTCCCTGCTTCGCTGTTGAACTATACGGGAGCGGTTGCCGTCACCTCACCCAGTAGCTTTAATATCAGCACCGGCTGGCGCTACAACCGCTCCCAAGAGAACTACCCCTTCCTCAGCACGCTCCGCGAAATCTACAACCGGAGTTCGATCAACCCACTGGCACCGGCCGGTCGCCGGGTCACGCAGGTGATTGATGTGATGCGGAGTTTGGGAAGCTATACCCCGGCCACTGGTACCGCATATCCTTCGGGATCGTTTGGCGATGCCTTGAAGACGGTGGCGCAATTGATTAAAGCTGATCTTGGGTTGCAAGTCGCGACGATTGACTTCGGTGGTTGGGATACGCACGAAGCGCAGGCCAACAGCGACGGAACCGGCTATCTCCCCGACCGGCTGGGTATTCTTTCGCAGGGTTTACATGCCTTCTACAACGACCTCAATGCCTATCACAGTCGGTTAACCATTGTCGTGCTCAGCGAGTTTGGCCGCCGCCTGGGACGCAATCAGTCAAATGGCACCGATCACGGTCATGGCAACGTGATGATGGTGCTAGGTGGTAACGTGAATGGCCGTCGCATCTACGGTACCTGGCCAGGATTGCAAACTGATCAGCTCGATAAACGGCAAGATCTGCAAATCACGACCGATTATCGCCAGGTGCTGAGCGAGATTCTGGTGCGTCGGCTCGGTAACCCGAAGCTCGGTACCATCTTTCCCGGCCTGTCGTCGTATACTCCTCTGGGAATTGTACGTGGCCCCGATCTGCCACCCGATCTATCGTCCACCGCTACACCGTCCGATACCGGGTATCAGGTCTTCGTGCCGGTGATTCACCAGTGTCGCTAGCCGGTCAATTGTGATTATGAGCAGATGGTTGATCCTTTTCGTGTTGTTATGCAGTGCCTGCGCACCACCAACACCGGCGGTTGATCTCACTATTACCGGTCAAGGCTGCTTACCGGCGAGCCTAACCCTACCACCGGAACGCGAACCAGTGCTGAGTGTGCGGAATAGCGCTGATGAGGTAATGGTCGTAAGCATTCCAACGATGGATCGCTGGATTGAGCTGGCACCCGGTAGCGATGGTGTGTTTGAATTGCCGCGCTACATTATGGGTACATTCGATCTGTTCTGTCTCAGTGCTGCCGATCATCGTGCGCTGGGAGGCGATAATCCGTTCCTGTGTGTCCTCGAACCGGCTGAACTGGTGCCGGTGGCCCGTTCAGCCGGTGTCTTGCACATCGAACCGCACGACCGCATCCGCGAGGTTTTAGAGCAGGGTCGGTAGAGGCGAGGCATGCCTCGTCCCTACCGATGCTGGAACGTATGCCAGCTTATCATCCAACATTGATCAATCCTGCCGGTACCTGTTGGCTGAGACAATGCCACGATCCCAGGCCCCAGATGACATCGGTCGCCTCGATCCCCACCACGCGCCGATCAGGAAAACACTGCTGCAAGACGGCACATGCCCGCTGATCGTTGGGATGGTTGAACGTAGGAACAATCACCGCGTGGTTGGCGATATAAAAATTGGCATACGAGGCCGGTAAGCGCTGACCCTGAAACACCACCGGCGGCGGCATTGGAATAGTCAGCACCGTGAGCGGCCTGCCAGCAGCATCCCGCATTAGTTGCAACCGGCGCAGATTGTCCTGAAGCACGTGATAATTCTCGTCAAGCGGATCGTCCTCGACAACGGTTACCACCACTCCAGGCGCAACAAAGCGGGCCAGATCATCAATGTGGCCATCAGTATCATCACCCACAATCCCTTCACCCAGCCAGAGAATGGTATGAACACCGAGCATCTCGCGCAGACGCTGCTCGATAGCCGCCCGATCCAGGTGCGGATTACGGTTTGGGTTGAGCAGACACTGCTCGGAGGTCAGCAATAAGCCATTCCCATCAACATCAATTGAACCACCCTCCAGCACCATCCCGCCACAGAACCGTGGAACTCCCAGATACGCGGCCATCCGTGCCGGTATCTGGTTGTCGAGATCGTAAGGTGGATACTTCCCACCCCAGGCATTAAACTCCCAGTCGGTTGCCGCCAGCTCGCGCCCGGCGGGTGTATCACGCACGACGAAGATGGCACCGTGATCGCGGCACCAGGCATCGTTGGTCGGAAATTCGTGCAAACGAATATCGCCGACGGCTCCCGCCTCAGCCAGGAAGGAGCGCACCTGATCGGCCATGGCAGCATCGTTCACATTAATGTGCACCGTCTCGCCATGGGCCAGTTCAGCGACAAAACGGGCGTATACCGGCCAGATGCGGTCAATAATGCCTGGCCAGCTCTCCTCTTTGTGCGGCCACGAAAGCCACGTGGCCTGATGCGGCTCCCATTCGGCGGGCATCCGATAACCCAGTTCGGCAGGGGTTGCCATAACGCTTACTCCTCATCAAGATAGCGGCGCGTAATCTCGCCGTAGGCATCGATCCGGCGGTCGCGCAGAAATGGCCAGTGAGTACGCTGCACATCAATCTTTGCCAGATCGATGGGAGCGACCAGCACCGCCGGCTCATCAACCGGCGCCCGCACGATCACCGTTCCCGAAGGATCGGAGATAAAGCTCTGCCCCCAGAACTCGATCCCACCGGCAGGATCGCCTTCGTGGCCGGTACGATTGATGCTCACGACGTAACAACCGTTGGCAATCCCGTGTGAGCGCTGGATAATCTCCCAGCTCTGGTGTTGCGCCACACCGTACTCAGCCTTCTCGGCGGGATGCCAGCCAATTGCCGTCGGATAACAGAGCACATCGGCACCGCGCAGCGCCGTAAGCCGGGCCGCTTCGGGGTACCATTGATCCCAGCAGATCAGCACCCCAATCCTGGCGTAGCGCGTTTTGAACACCTTGAACCCCAAATCACCCGGCGTGAAGTAAAACTTCTCGTAGAAGAGCGGATCATCTGGAATGTGCATCTTGCGGTACTTCCCCAAATACCGGCCATCGGCATCGATCACCGCCGCCGTATTGTGGTAAAGACCTTCCGCCCGTTTCTCGAACAGACTGGCCACAATTACCACCTGCAACTCAGCAGCCAGTTTACTGAGCCGCTCGGTACTGGGACCGGGTACCGGCTCGGCCAGAGCGAAGAAATCATGATTCTCGCTCTGACAGAAATAGAGCGAGCGAAACAGCTCCGGCAGACACACAATCTGCGCCCCCTGCGCCGCCGCCGCCCGAATCCCGGCTTCCGCCGTCGCCATATTGAACTCAGGATCGGCGGTACATCGCATCTGGACCAGACCGATATGGACAATTTGTTGTGCCATTGTCTTCTCCATAGTCACGTGGTATTACGTGGTATTACCACTCACCAGTGCTAATCAAACGCAATTCACCGCGTCGGATTGCCGCTTCCGCAGCTTTACCGGCGATGTACACCCACGCCTCCCGCGTACCGTCAGCCGTCTGCACCATCACCACAATCCGTTCGTACAGATTACCGACCCGTCCGGGAACATAATCTTCCAATCCATCGAGCAACTGCAACAACCGCTGGTAATGGTCGGGCTGCACCTCGATCAGCTCGCCAAACACTATCGCACCGGCGGGCACCAGATCAGCAGCCTGCACCAGAAACGGGTACGGCCCGGCGGTGTAGAGCGCCGCCGCCGGCAACCAGGCCCGTTCCTCGCGCAGGGTATAGCCGGCTAACAGCCGGGCATAGTTCGATTGTCCCCGTTTTAACGTTCCGTAGACAAAAAATGGACGCATCAACTATTTTTCGCGGTATACTATCCACACGCCGCAACGCGGCCCGTTCATACTATAGCAGGTTTCGCCGATCAGGAGTACTGAAGATGACAATTGACGTAGCCTTGATGATTGAAGGCCAGAATGGACTGACCTGGTCGCGCTGGCAACGACTGGCGCAAGCGGCTGAAGATTTAGGGTTTGCCGGACTGTACCGCTCTGATCACTTCACCAACGCCAATCCACCAGAGAAAGAATCCCTCGAATTGTGGGTTTCCCTGACCTGGCTGGCTTCGCATACCAGACGGATCGAATTCGGACCGTTGGTATCACCGGTCTCATTCCGCCATCCGGCCCTGACCGCCAGAATGGCTGCCGCCGTCGACGACCTGTCCGGTGGACGGCTACAGCTCGGCCTGGGTGCGGGCTGGCAGGAACGCGAACACACAATGTTCGGCTTTGACCTGCTGGCAGTGGTGCCACGTTTTCAACGCTTCCGCGAAGGTCTCGAAGTGGTGACTCGCCTCCTGCGCAGTGATACACCGGTCACCTGGATCGGCGAATACTACCAGTTGCGCGAAGCCATTCTATTGCCCCGCCCCCAGCGCCCGGGCGGCCCGCCGATTGTGATCGGTGGCAATGGTGAGCAGCGCACATTACCACTCACCGCCCGTTACGCTGACGAATGGAATGCCGTCTTCGTACCGCCGGCCCGATTTGCCGAACTCAACGCTAAACTCGACAACCTGCTAGACACAGCCGGTCGGCCACGCGAAGCTGTGCGACGCTCATTGATGATTGGGTCGGTGTTTGGACGCGACGAATACGAAGTGGAGCGACTGCTGGCCGGGCGCGACCGCCAGCAATTGCGTGCCCGCGGCATTCTGGTCGGCGTCGCCGATGAGATTATCGAACAGATTCAGGCATTTGCCGCTGTCGGCGTGCAACGGATTATGGTGCAGTGGCTTGATCTTGATGATTTGGATCGACTGGAATCCTTTGCCACCAGCGTATTGCCCAGCCTGGGATAGGCTTGCCCGCATCAGCCCTGCCGTTATGATGAGAGAGATAGTCCCTGAATACGATCATGCAAACACGCTGGCAAACAACTCTCTGGATCATGTTCGTCGCCCAGTTTCTTTCGGCAATCGGGTTTTCGATCATCTTCCCATTTCTGCCGCTGTACGTAGCCTATCTCGGCGTGGCGACTATTGGTGATGTTGCTCTCTGGTCGGGCCTGGTCTTCTCGCTTCAGGCCCTGACCATGGCGATTGCGGCACCGATCTGGGGATCGCTGGCCGACCGGCTCGGTTACAAACTGATGGTCGAACGAGCGATGTACGGCGGCGCCATTATCCTGCTGCTCATGGGTTTTGCCCGTTCCGCCGAAGAATTGACCCTGCTACGCACGATCCAGGGCATGATCACCGGTACCATCTCGGCTGCCAATGCCCTGGTAGCAACCGTCACCCCCCGCGAACGCATGGGGTTCGCGATGGGAACGCTCCAGATGGGCTTGTGGAGTGGCACGGCAACCGGCCCCCTGATCGGCGGCATCATGGCCGAAACCCTCGGCTTTCGGGCGACCTTTTTCACCACTGCAGCGCTCCTGCTCATCTCCGGCATCCTGGTCACGGTTGGGGTGCGTGGTGTACGCCAAACAGCCTCTACCGCCAAACGACCATCGTTGGGCATGTGGCAAAGCTGGTTGACCATCTTACGCACACCCGGTATCAGACCGGCCTACAGCATGCGCTTCCTCAGCAGTTTGTCCCAAACGATCCTGCTGCCGTTCGCACCGCTATTCATTGCCAGCCTGCTCACACCGACCGATCCGGTGAGTGCCTACACCGGCCTGATAGTAGGTGTTTCATCGGCAGCCGGCACAGCGACAGCCATCTGGCTAGGGCGTCTCGGTGATCGCGTCGGCCATCAGCAGGTGTTGATGGTCAGTGCCCTGATTGCAGGTCTCGCATTTCTGCCTCAAGGCATCGTCACCAACATCTGGCAGCTCCTGATCCTGCAAGCTCTGAGTGGCGCGGCAATCGGCGGTATCACCCCTTCCCTCAGCGCACTCCTCGGTCGGTACACTGCCGAAGGGAATGAGGGCGCAGTATACGGCCTCGACAGCTCGATTGTCTCGGCAGCCCGCGCCGTTGCTCCCCTTATTGGCGCCATGGTGGTTACTCCTTTTGGGTTGGGGAGTGCCTTCTTCATTAGCGGCTGCGCCTGTCTGATCATCGCCGCAGGTGCCGCCCGGCTACCTGCACTGGTGGTGGCACCCCGCTGAGCAAGTAACGTCGCTGCAAGCATTGGTGGCGTGGAGAGACCTCACCTCACCCCCCGGCCCCCGCTCCTCTCCCGTTGCCGGAGTGGAGCGGGGGAGTGGCGATGGGCGTGCTCCGTACTGGTTCCCGCTCACCGCAATTCCGGCCCCTCACCTCACCCCCCGGCCCCCGCTCCTCTCCCGTTGCCGGAGCGG
>NZ_DAOTZQ010000060.1:0-60452 GCF_034434295.1 Chloroflexus sp. | reverse complement strand
CGGCCACATCATTCTCGGTCACCGTCACCCGCACCAGACGGTCGGGCAGGATGTTGTAAATGGGATCGCTGGCACTGGCCACGTCGTGGCGCAGGTCAAGCTCGTAGGTGGTAGTGAGGGTCTCGACGACGTTATCATCAACCGCCTGCACGCTAACGGTTTGCGGCGTATTCCAGGTGGCAGTAGTAAAGGTCAGGGTGAGGGTGGGCTGGCCGTTGAGCAGGAGCTGTCCGTTGCTGCCGACCAGCGGCGAGGCGGCGCTGACCAGCTCTGGTGTAATGGTAACGGTGACATCCGCCAGCGGTTGCGTGGCCAGACGCACAGTGTAGGAGTCGGTACCACCCTCAGTCATGCTTAGGGTGCTACGACTAATGATCAGAGCCGCGGTATCGTTCTCAATAATCGTTACCGGCAGTAATGATGGTGCTAACGTGTTGTAAATCGTGTCCCCCGTGCTAGCCGCCGCGTGACGGAGGTGGACGAGGTAGGTTGTTGCCGGATCGAGCGCCTCGTCGAGTTGATCATCAATAACCTGTACATTGACAGTCTGCGCTGTATTCCAGTTGGCCGGGGTAAAGGTCAAACTCAGGGTGGGCTGGCCTTCGAGGAGTACCTGATTTTCGCTCACGATGAGCGGTGAAGCCGGGTTGACAATTTCCGGTGTGATCGCGATAGTCACCGGTGCAACAGGCTGGCTATTCAAACGCACGGTGTAGGTTGCAGTACTCCCTTCGTTGAGGGTTAGATTCGCCGGCGACAGCACAATACCCGCCAGATCATTGTCGATGACAGTTACTGCAACATTGGCAGTCAGTCCGTTGTAGAAGGTATCTGCACTGGCGGCGCTATGTGTAATCTGCACCACCTCACTGATACCCTCATCAATCTCATCATCAACTGCCCGTACCCGTACTGTTTGCAGATCATTCCAGTTTGCCGGCGTAAAGGCTAATGTAATCGGTCCAGAGGTGGTCTGATTATTGAGCAAGACTTGATTCGACGGCGTTATCGTTACCACCACATTTGCCGTTGGTTGGGTTGCCAGTCGCACCTGGTAGAGTGCTTCTGTTCCACCCTCGGCGACCGTCAGGCTAAAGGGAAGCGTCACAATACCTGCGGTATCGTTATCCGCGATTCGTACACTCAACACCGGTAAACGTAACCCCTGATAAAACGGGTCAGTACTGCTGGCAGCGTGACTTACCGTTCCCGGATGCGGTGTCGTTTCGGCGCCCCGATCGTCAATCGCCTGTACCGTCACCGTTTGAGGAGTAGCCCAATTGTCGGGGGTAAAGGTGAGCGTTGCCGGTGTCGTTGTCACCTGGACTCCACTCAGCGTAATGGTTACCGGTGCGGTTGGTCGGCTACTTAATCGGATGGTATAGGTGCCATCTGGACTACCCTCAGCCACATCTATGAGCGAGGGTTGCAAGATGATACCGGCCTGATCATTATCCTGAATCGTAAGGGTATGGGTAGTAGGTGAACCCAGTGTCGCATTGACTGGCGAAGTAAGCCGAATGATGATCGTTTCATCGGCCTCATCTTCTGGATCGTCAATAATGGGGATCAGTAGGCGTGCGGAACTGGCCCCCGCCGGTATGACAATTGTTCCGCTGCGTAAGCCGTGATCGGCGAGTGACGCTGTTCCGGCAATTGTGTAGCTGACCCGGGCATCCAGTCCCGACAGACGATCCAGCCGTATAGTAACCGAGGCCAGACCATCCCCTTCCTCGCCAATGCTCACGGCACTGGCAAAACTCATTACCGGTGGTGAACTGGTGTCGATAATGGTTACACTGGCTGTTCCTGGTATGCCAATGAAACCGCCTTCTGGGTTGAAGAGTCGAAGCGTGAAGGTTTCAGCCGGTTCGTACAGATCATCCGCGATGATCGGAACTGTAAACGTTTTTTGTTGCTCACCGAGGGCAAAGACCAACTGCCCGCTCGTTGTCGTGTAGTCCTCACCGGGCAAAGCACTACCCGCAACTGTTTCGTACCGCACCCGTACCGTCTGCTCGGCTGGTGCGCCAAGTCGAACAGTGACTGTCAGTGTCCCGACATTCTCACTCACACTGATACTGCTATTCGCAAAGAAGAAGATCGACTCACCGGGACGAGGTGTTGGCGTACTCGTTGTTACCGGTGTTGCCGTGCGGGTAGGCGTGGCAGTAAACGTTGGGATCGCCGTGCGAGTAGGCGTGGCCGTTGGTGTAGCTGTTGCCGTCCGCGTTGGGGTGGCAGTAGGCGTCGCTGTTGCCGGTGGTAATGTTGGTGGCGATGTTGGCGGCAATGTTGCCTCTACGGTTGGTGAAGGCGAGGGTGTGGCTGTCCGGGTTGGGGTCGCCGTCCGGGTCGGGGTCGCTGTTCGGGTCGGTGTTGCCGTTGGTGATGCGGTTGGCGTACTCGTCGGAGTAGCCGTATTCGTTGGCGTGGCCGTTGGCGTGGCTGTTGCCGTGGGGGTGGCCGTCGCCGTTGGTGTGAACGTTGCCGTCGGTACCTCAATTACGATGACTGGAATATCTGTTGGTTCAGTCTCTGGTGTAGTGGCTGGAGTTGGCTCTTCTTCTGGGGCAGCAATAACACTGGGATTGAACGGTGGTAACTGGGGACCTCCGCTCCAGAAACTATAATCAGCCCTTCCACTGCTACTCAGGTCACCGCTAAACCACTCCATGCGCGGCGCAACCTGACCGATCATCAGGTTGATCACCAGCGAGATCAGCAGCAATAATAGCAACAGAGAGCCGAGAATCAGCCAGGGCAATGGTCGTCGGAGACGATCGCGCTCAAGCAGCCGATTCCAGACCGGTTGCTGGTTTTTCAGGAGTGGCGGTATCATCGGCGTACCGTAACGTGAAGAAGAACGTACTTCCCTGACCTGGCGCACTCTCGACGCCGATCGTTCCCCCCAGACGCTCGATCAATTGCTTACAAATAGCTAATCCCAACCCAATGCCACGTTCGCTGGAATTAATCCCCTCACTTGTCCCATCACCGCGAAAGAAGCGCTCGAAGATTTGTTGATGCAGGTTTGGTGGGATGCCACGCCCTGTATCACTAACCTCAATCCGCAATGCATCAGATTGAGGAACAGCACGAACGGTGATGGTACCGGCACTCGTATAACGCCGGGCATTGTCAAGCAACTGAAGCATGATTGTGCGGACATGATCGAAATCGGCCAGGACCTTCGGCAACTTCTTTGGTATTTCAACCTCAAGCCGCAATCCCTTAGCTTTGATCTGGCCTTGCGTCTGCCAGATCGCATCTTCAATTGGCCGCTGCACCTCAATAGGTTCGAGCGTGGATTTCAGCGAACCAGAGTCGAGATTAGCAATCGTGATGACATTGCTAATCAGAGTTGTCATGTTGTTTGCCTGTAACCGAATTGCTTCAACGAAGCTCTTCTGTTCATCTTCGAGTGGCCCGGCCAGACCACGCGCCAGCAGGTCGGCATTCCCACGAATGACCGTGAGCGGGGTGCGAAGCTCGTGGGAAATCGTACCGATGAAGTTGGTCTTTGCCCGGTCGACCATCACCTCTTCGGTGAGGTCTTGCAAGACGGCAACGTACCCTAACAGATGCCCATCATCTTCACGTACATCTTCGACTGACAGCCGAACAATATAATCGCCAAGGGTATAGAGATTTTGGGCACGTTGATCGCCAAAGCCCGGAATACCTTCGGTCAGTGGTGCGAGTGGTAGATCACTGAGATGTTTGGGCAGTGCTGTATCATCACTCAAACCAAGCAGGCTGCGTGTAGCGCGATTAATGGAACGAATCTCGCCATGGACATCAATAAAGATAATACCGTCGGTGATACTTTCGACGATTGCAGTGCGCTGGCGAGCTTCGGCACGTACCTGGGCAAGCAACTCAATCAGGTACTCGGTCATTCGATTGAATTGTCGAGCCAAAACACCAATCTCGTTCTGCGTATTCACTGATGCACGTCGTTGCAGATCGCCGTTCACAATGGCACTGGCTGTTTCCGCCAGCTCTTCGACGGGGCGGGTAATTCGGCGGGCTACCCACAAGCCAAGGACGGCAATGCCCAGGCCTAAACTGAAGGTGACCAGTGCCAGCAACGGGCTGATATTGTCCCACGTTAATAGCACCTCTTCGCGGGTGCGGGCGGTCGCCAGGATACCGGCACGTCCCCCACGGATGGTTAATGGTACATAAGCAAATTGATACTCTACATCATTGATCGTTTCGATGGTGAAGAGGGTTTGTCCATACGGGTTGGGATTGGCTTTAACCTGTGAAACCAGCTCCTGCCGCAGTGGTGTAGAAGGCACCTGATTGCTAAAGGTAGTGGCTATCACGTTTCCTTCCTGATCGTAGAGAATGATCCCATCTAATCGGGACTGTTGTACAACAGTGTTGAGCAGGTTATCGATGCGAATTGCTACGATCAGGCCGCCAACTACCTCATTACCCCGTCGTACTGGTGCGATAGTTGCCAGGTAGAGCGTTTGCGTATTGCTAAACTGGATCAGACCAGCGTATTTGTCACCACGCTCATCGGCCTCACCATTGAGGATGCGTGACGTAAACCAGGCACTGCTGAGATCAATGGAATCGTGCGTAATATACGTCTCTTCACGGGCGAGTGGTGGCCGCTCAAAATCGACGATTGTGCGACCGTTGCGATCAAATGCAATCAACCGGTCAAGGCGGACATCACTGCGCCGGGTACCTTGCCGGAAGAAAGGTTCGAGGGCGAGCCGTAATCCTTCAACGTTGTTTTCGTAGAATGCGTCAGCAACTGCTGGTGCATTGATGCTTTCGTTGCGCTGGGCGAAAGCTACTTCGCGTAAAAAGCTGAGATTCGCCTGTTCCTGAGCAAGAAATGCATCGCTAACTGTGCGAGTTGCTGCGGCCAGCTCGTTGTCAAAGCGATCCTGTTGCTGACGGGCGAGAAAAAAAGCGACAATTGTCAACCCCACGATTGCCACCACAATCGCGAGGAGGAGGAAGGGGCCGATGATCTGGTACTTGAGCTGTCTTTGCAGCTCGCCAATCAGCCGTCGCATGACTGTCTTCCTGTAGTACGCTGGTTTGTTGTCCGAAAGCAGAAAGGATGCGTGTCATAAGCCTATCTGTCTGAGAGGCGTCTTGTACTTCCACGTGCATCCCGCTGGTGAATGATACATTCCTCCATTTAGGTCACTCACCAATAGTATAAGACAGGTTAGGACACTTGCGAATACCTTTATGATGCCAAATGGCTGACAGTTTATTTATGTACGAAAGGTCTGTAGTACGGTCCTGTAGTACGGTATAGTTTGAGATAATGCGTTGTGATATCTGAAGCCAAAACCGCAAAAGCGCTTTTCGTCGTGTTGTCATGGTATAATGCCGCCAAGTGTTTAGATTCATTGTTTATTCATCTCTGTGCGGCGCCATGCAATTACGCTTTCTCGGCACCGGTACGTCAATGGGCGTGCCCGTTATCGGCTGCGATTGTCCAATTTGTACCTCTTCCGATCCACGCCATCACCGGTTACGTACATCGGCGCTGATCCGCAGTCACGGTCTCACAATTCTCATTGATGCCGGCCCTGATTTCCGCATGCAGGCGCTAAATGCCGGTCTACGGCGCATTGATGCGGTACTGTTGACCCACGCTCACTTCGATCACGTCGCCGGTCTCGATGATTTGCGACCGTTCTGTTTGCGGCAGGGATCGCTTCCCATTTTCGGCAGTGCGCGAACGCTGGCCGATGTGCGACAGCGCTTTGCCTATGCCTTTGATGATACGTCACAGGGTTCTTCGCGTCCCTCAATTACCCTTCACGTCGTCGAAGAACCGTTTCAGATCGGGCCATTGACGGTTGTGCCGATTGCTGTCCCCCACGGTACCTGGATGATTACTGCCTATCGGATTGGTGCGCTTGGGTATGTAACCGATGCCAGTAGGGTGCCGCCATCCGCTATTATGGCACTCCGCGGTGTGCGAGTTTTAGTACTCAATGCGCTGCGTGCTGAGCCACATCCAACCCACCTCTCGATTGCTGAGGCGGGTCAGGTGGCACAAGAAATCGGCGCTCAACGCACCTTTCTGGTTCACATGACCCATTCGGTTGATTATCGGGCAGACTATGGCCTGCCACCTGAGGTGACCTTTGCCTACGATGGTCTTGAGATTGAGGTGTGATCCACTGTTACCGAATAACCAATGATGATGCGTTTTGCAATCGATGCCCGTTTACACGCCTACCGACAGGGTGGTATTACCCACTACACGCGCAGTCTGGCGACAGCCATGATCCCGTTGCTCGGCGATGATGAGGAGCTGATCGTTTTGGAGCATGTCCGTGCCCGTACCTCGCTCGTTGCAGCAGTACACCGGAGCCGGTTGTTTACCCCGCCGCATCATCCCCTCGAGCAACTCGCGTTACCGCTTGAAGTCTGGTTTCGTCGTCCCTCACTGCTGCACAGCCCCGATTTTATTCCGCCGTTGTTCCGTACATTCCCGGCAGTCATTACTATTCACGATCTTGCATTTCTGCACTTCCCAGAGATCCTCGACCGTGCAGCACGGCGCTACTATGGTCAGATTTACCAGGCTGCTGCCAGCGCCGAGGCAATTATTGCGGTATCGCAGGCGACTCGTGATGATATTGTTGATCGATTAGGAGTACCACCCGAACGAATCACGGTTATTTATGAAGCAGCCGATACCCGTTTTTGTCCCTGGCCCCTGCCTCCAGGTGCAACACGAGTAATCGATGGTCAGACATTGCGAGCCGATACGTTCTTGCTCTTTGTCAGTACCATCGAACCGCGTAAGAATATTCCTACGCTGCTGTACGCTCTGCGCATCTGCTGTGATCGCCGACCATCGGCAAATTATCGCCTGGTACTGGCCGGCGCACGAGGCTGGCTTGATCAACCGATTTTGTCACTGATTGGTGAATTGGGTTTGCAGGATCGCGTCACCCGGATCGGCTTTGTTAGCGGTGAAGATCTGCACTGGTTGTATGCAGCCTGCCGCATCTATTTGAATCCATCGCGTTACGAAGGGTTTGGATTACCGGCACTTGAAGCACTGGCCTGCGGTGCGCCAGCAATTGTCGCCGATACCAGCAGTCTGCCCGAAGTTGTTGGTGATGCCGCCTGGCTGGCACCGCCCCTCGATCCGATTGCCTGGGCCGATCTCATCGAGAGTCTCTGGCATGATGATTCGGCAAGGAGGGAACTCTCCCGGCGTGGGCCACAGCAGGCGGCACGTTTTTCATGGACAACGGCAGCTCAGCAGACACTTGCCCTCTACCGTCAGTTGATCAGCCGATCCTGAGAATGGTAGATCTCTGCAATGCAACAACTCTACCGTTTAACCCTCTGTTATTTCGTTGCGTAAAAGGGGATGCAGGTGCGTTGCCGCCAGCCACGCCTCGATGCCAGCCGGTGGCGAGATGCCCCGTTCCGAGATAATACCGGTCAACAAATCGAGTGGTGTCCGGTCGGAATACGCGGTCTGCACCGTAATGCCCGGCGGTGCGTCTGGCCAGATCTGGTACGGTGCCATTGATGGTTGTGGTGGTAAACGATAGCCGGGGGGGAGCAGTTTTTCACTGGAACAGAGCGTGTAAAACGGCACATCAGTCGCATGGGCGACCAGGGCAAGAGGATAGGTTCCGACACGGTTGATCAAGCCATCGCTGCTGATCAGATCGACGCCAACCAGGACGAGCTGGCAGTGGGCGACCTGAGTCGCTGCTGAGGCATCGGTGATGAGCGTGGTGTTAATACCACTTGCGGCCAGCTCACCGGCCAGCATTCTCCCTTCTCCAGCAGGACGGCTTTCCGTACAGATGACTCGCGGTCGCCGACCGGCTCGCTGTGCGTGACGCAACGCCGCTCGTACCGTTGTACTTCGTCCGATGGTGAGAATTGTAGCTTCCTCGCTAATCAGACGAAGGGTTGTTTCAGCAATTGCTGCCTCATGGACATGCAGACGGCGGCGAAAATCATTTGTCGTTTCATCGACCAATCGCAGCGCCGTTTCACTCTCGTCCGTCTCGTCGAGTCGCCAGAGTAAGCCATTGACCAGATTCACCAGTGGCGCTATCGTTGGGTGGCTGCGAATTAATGCTCGCCCAACGGTAAGTATCTCACGTTGCACGTCAGCGCGATCAGCCATCGGTCGGCTACGTACCGCCCTGGCCAGTATTTCTGCACATTTTTGGGCTATTTCTACGGCACCTGAGACCGTATCGGCTGCAATTGCGGCAACGGATTGGGCGATAAATGGATCCATAGCAATTCCTGTGCCGGCATTCAATAAATATACATCACTGGCTTCATTGCCAGCCTTCACCTATCGAATCTTACCATAGCACAGGTTGGTAATGTTCAGAGTCGTTAATTTGTTTGCCGGTGAGGGAGATTGCGCAACAGTTCGGCCAGTTGTGGAATCGAGAACGGTTTGGAGAGCAATTTACCACGGAGTTGCTCTTTCTGTTCCGGTTTCAGCGTGCTAAGTGTGTCACCGCTGATAAAAATGATACGCTCGGCTAAGTGTGGATACGTATGCCGAATGGCTTCGCTGAGATCAAAACCACTTTTTTGCGGCATCCGCAGATCGGTAATCACCAGATCGAACGGTTGGGTTGCCAGCGCTACCATTGCCTCATCGACAGTGCCGACCGTTATTGTCTGATGACCCAGTTCGCCAAGCAGGCGTTGCAGCATGTGCCGAATAGTTTCTTCGTCATCGACCACTAACACCCGTTGACGCGGGCCACTCTCTATCTCAAGAGGTTGCTCTGGTGGTGCCGTTTCGGTAGTCGATGTGCTGATCACCGGCAGACGGATGAAGATAGTTGTGCCTGTTCCTTCATGGCTTTCAACCCAAATCTGGCCATTATGCTCTTGAATGATGCCATAGCAAATCGAGAGGCCAAGGCCGGTACCTTGGCCAACCGGCTTCGTGGTGAAGAACGGGTTGAAAATCTTATCGAGATATTGGACCGGAATACCGATACCTGTGTCACTAACGATAATTTCAATAGATAAACCATCACCCGATTCATAACGCTGGGTACGAATGGTTAGCGTGCCCGATCCTTTTTCGCTCATTGCCTGGCGAGCGTTCGTGATGAGATTAAGCAGCACTTGCTGCAACTGATGGGGGTCGGCCAGCGTTTGCGGCAACTCCGGATCGAGTTCGAGCTTAACGGTGATATTGTCTACGCGCAACTGATACGCTTGTAACGACAGCGTACTCTGCACAACCTCATTTATCTGGACGAGCAGGCGTTCCGGTTTATGCTCACGGGCAAACATCAACAGGTTCCGCACAATGCGACTGGCGCGGTCGGCCTGTTGACGAATTTGTTCAACGTCGGCACGAACATCGTCTGGCAGCGTGCGATTGCGCATCAGTAATTGCGCATAGCCAGAGATGCTTGCCAGCGGGTTGTTTAATTCGTGCGCAACACCGGCAACTAACTGACCAAGCGCCGAGAGTTTATCCGACTGAATGAGCTGCTGTTCCAGACGACGCCGTTCGGTAAGGTCTCGTCCGACACAGACAATCATTGCCTGGTCGTCAACGTTAAGGCGTTGAGCATTCATCTCAACAATCGCAGACTCTTTTGACTGACGTTGGAGTGAAACGGTAAACGGTGGCTGTGGTAAACCTCTTGCTACTCGCTGGAGCGCTTGCGCAATCGTTGGCCATTCCTGGGCCAGGCACCAGCGCTGTAATGATTGTCCGACGAGTTCACTGACTTCAACGCCGAGTATCTGTGCACTGCTCTGGTTGCCACTGATGATACGCCAGCTCGCATCCAGCATTAGTATCATATCGGAGGCGTTGGCAAAGATTGTTCGATAACGTGCTTCATTCCGCTGGGCTGCCTGGTACAGGCGGGCGTTTTCGAGCGCAATCGCTGCGTAGTCGGCCAGGGCTGCGAGCAGATACTGGTCGCTCTCACTAAAGCTACGATTGCTTCGGCGATGATTGACAACCAGGACGCCGGTAATCCGATCTCCAACCTGCAACGGTGTCTGGAGGGTTGCATGGACAACAAATGCCGGTGCGATAGTGATCGGTTCACCGGTCATACCACTGTGCAGGCGTAGTGATTTTCCGCTCTGAATAACCTGACCTACCAGTGAACTGGTGACCTGGAGACGAAGCTGGTGCGGTGATTCGACGGCAACATTACGTAATGCCAGAGGTATAAGTTCGTTCCCCTGATCACTGTATTGGAAGAGCACTCCCTCATCGGCCTGCGTGATATAGACAGCCGCTTCCACGATCCGATCCAGCAATTGACGTTGATCAATTAACGCAGTGACCGATTTGCCAACGCGGGTCAGCACAGTTAACTCTTGCACCCGCTGTTGGAGCAGAGCAACCAGACGATCACGTTCACGCTTCAGGCGTCGTTCGCGCAGAGCCTGATCAATCACTTCACGGGCTTCAGCATCAGAAAAGGGCTTGATGAGATAATTGCGGGCACCAAGGCGAAATGCTTCAACCGCAATCATTTCAGAGCCGTGAGCCGTCATTAAAATGACCGGAATGTCGATCCCTTCCTGAGTTAAGATACGGAGAAAGTCAAGCCCATTCATATCGGGCAACTGAAGATCGAGTAAAATCAAGTCTGGCTGGTGTGTGCGCAATCGTGCCAGCCCACCCTGGCCGGTGAGGGCAATTGCCGCCCGGTAGCCCAGTTCTGGCAGCACAGTGTTGGCCAGCATGCGGCCCACGTGCTCACTATCATCAACCACAAGGATCTCTTCCATGGTGAAGGTTCCGCATTGATCTCATGTAAGGAGAGGTTGGTCAGGTTGTAAGTTATATATAACGATAACCAACTCTGGTGTAGAATTGTACATGGAAGCTATGCTAACTGCAACTTTGTAAAGGATAGCCATGGAAGCGGAAACGCGGCGAATTGTGACGACGCTGGGCGACATCAATGTCGATCTCGGCTTTTTGTTGCCGCACTTTCCCCGCGAAGGCGACGACAATCCGGCGATGGCGGTGCATTGGGGTGGGGGTGGTGCCGGTCTCAATATGGCAGTTGCGGTTGGGCGATTAGGTGCTATTCCCTATCTGATTGGTCGGGTTGGGAATGATCTAGCCGGCTCGTTTGCGCTACAGACGGCACGTGCCCATGGTGTGCAGGTAAGTACGGTACAGGTTGATCCCGGTGCTGCTACCGGTTTATGCGGCATTGTGGTGCCCCCTGGCGGTCAGCGTAGTTTTCTGAGCTTTCGCGGTGCGAATGTCTTTTGTGATGCCTCTACGATTACGCCTTCGCTCATCCGTTCAAGTCGTTTGCTGCTGATAGGATCGCATACACTACTTGATGATCCACAGCGTTCAGCCGCACTTCAGGCAATGGAACTGGCTATCGAGCAACGTTGCCCAATTGTGCTTGATCTTTGTTTGCCGGCGATCCGTGTTGCACGCCGCTTGATAGTGCGGCTCTTACCACAGTTGTGGCTCCTGACGATGAATGAAGATGAACTGCGGGCCTTGTTGCCAGGACAAAGTATTGCCCAGGCACTTGACAGCTTACTGAGCGCCGGTGTGCAGCATGTGGCGATTAAACGTGGTGCCCAGGGGTGTAGTGTCGCCAACAATCAGGGGCGCCGACTCGATGTTTTGCCGCCTGCGGTGTCGGTCGTTGATACGACAGCATGCGGTGATGCGTTTAGCGCTGCATATGCCTGGGGCTTGATCCACGATCTCGATCTGTCGCAAAGTGCAACCCTTGCCAATCTGGTCGGTGCGCTAACGGCGACGCGCCATGGTGCAGTTGAGGCAATTCCTGCAGTAGACGAAATTCGGAGTCGGTTGAATGCCACTATCGCTGATCGCTTGTGGCCGTCTGTACCGTAAGGTACGGTAAGGAGTTTAGAGATGCCCCCAATGTGGAAAGAACATCTTGATCGCTTGCGTTTGCACGATTTGCGCGAGATTTTTCGTACTGCAAAGCCGATCATTGGTATGGTGCACTGCTGGCCTCTCCCCGGTGCTCCCGGATACACTGGCTATGGGATGCAAACGATCATCGATCACGCTATTCGAGATGCTGAAGCACTTGCCGAAGGTGGGTGCGATGGACTGATCGTTGAGAACATGTGGGATATTCCCTTCCGGGCCGGCCCTCATGTCCCACCGGAGAGCATCGCCGCTCAGTCCGTGGTTGCTCACGCCGTGCGGCAGGCGGTTCCTGAATTACCCCTTGGGATCAATCTTGTTCACAACGGTGGTGTGGCTTTGCTGGGGATTGCCATTGCGGCTGGGGCCAGCTTTATTCGCGTGTGTATGTTCACCGGGGCTGGCGTGTGGGATGCCGGGAGCTGGGACGAAGGATGTGCTGCTGATCTGATGCGTCGGCGTAAAGAGTTGCACGCCGAGTCGATCAAGATTTTTGCCGATGTTGATAAGAAGCATTCGGTACGTTTCCCGGGCATTGATCTGGCAACTCATATCGAATGGACGCGCTTCTTCGGCGCCGATGCGATCATCGTTTCTGGCCGTATGACTGGTGATGCACCGGATATCGCAAAGGTCAGGCAGGCACGAGAGTTGGCCGGCGACACCCCCATTCTGCTTGGCAGTGGTACCACCGAACAGAATATTGCTGACTTTATGGAGGTAGCCGATGGGGTTATTGTTGGCAGCAGTATCAAACAGGACGGTGAGATTTCCAATCCGGTGGATGTGGCACGGGTGCGTCGGTTCGTGGCGGCGGCACGTGGCCGTGGCTAGGCGCATCTGAGATTATCGCTCTGCTCATTGCTAGCTGTTCAATCTAGGTTATAGCAATGCTACCTTGTGCATGGTATGATATGATCGTCTACTCTGCCTCGCGTACAGGTGCGGGGTGTGACCATCGCTAACAGCTCATGGTTCTATACACTCCTAATAGTACTTTTGGCTTGATAAGAGATAGTACCGATTTTATTCTTCGACGGGACTATCACACTATTGCGGTGCTGGTTGCCGTAAGATAATATAGGGTTGAACGGTAAATATATTTGACATTCTGCTCCACCGTTCTTCAGGTCAGGTTGTTAGTACGGCGTTACGGGGTATCAACAATCGTTTGCCCACCGTCGTTGCTAGCGTTGCAGCTTCATCTCATCAGACATTGTAGCATCAACCTTGCTAGTTGTTGAGCGTGACGTCGTAGAGATCATCATCTTACAGTACGTTGTTCGGCAAAATCATCTAACAGCCTTGACCACTAAACGCCCCGCCTACTGGCGGGGCGCTTTCTTTTCGTGTTTGCCGGCGGACAGATTGCCTGTTAGGGTAAGGTGTAAAACGAGCTAGTGGTTTGCTGTCGGTGAGTAGTTGTGATACGTTACCTGTAATCCGGGCCTTGCATCTGCCTTTACTGCTATGATTTGAATGAATGCTTTGCATGATGCAGGCGTGGATTTATGTTGTGCTCACCGGCAGCACCACAGTAGTTTTGTAACGCCTGAGAACAGAACCACTCGCGCACTCGCTTCTGGGAAAGGATTGAATAATGAATGTCGCTTTGGCCGCAACCCACCATGATCCCGATGGTCGGCTTTATGCGCAGATGGTACGTGCCTTTCCGCGTCTTCAACAGTATTTTGATAACATCGCCATTCTCTTGACCCCAACCAGTGCCGTACAGACCCAAAGCTGGCTCGCGCAAGCTGACATTACCTTGCGCGTGGCACCGCCTGATGAGCCGATTGGTCATTTGCACCTGGGGCGCTGGCGGAGAGGAGCGGTTGCTCTGGCATTGCAGGCGTTTGCTGATGCCGATTGGTTTCTGTTTTGTGATCTCGACCGGGTGTTGCACTGGATTGAATATTGGCCTGATGAGCTGATGGCGACGCTTGAGGGGTTACCGGCGGCTGATGTGACAGTGCTTGGCCGCACGCCACGGGCGCTCGCCAGTCATCCGCGTGCGCAGGTAGCGACCGAGTCGCTGGTGAATGAGGTGTTTGGGCGCGTAACCGGGTATGCGTGGGATGTCATGGCTGCAGCCAGAGGTCTGTCTCGACGGGCAGCTCACCTGATTGCGACCACCAGCCGGGATGATAGCATCGGCGCCGATTGTACGTGGTTGCTGTTGGCTCAGCAGGCAGGGTTGACCATGGCGTATCGGGCCACGGAAGGGTTAGAATTTGAGACCCTTGATCGCTTTCCCGATGAAGTAGCGGCTCTTGGTAGCGCAGAGGCATGGATCGAGCGTTTCGATGCCGATCTGCGCAACTGGCTTATGCGGGTTGATCTGGCCCGCACCGTCATTGCTGCGCTGGTTGCATCCAAAGCGCTGTGATCCTGTTCAGACGATCGGGTTGCTCGCCAGCTTCTCACTTGTGGGCAAAGCAGAGTGTCTACTTCGTCTCGATCAGGTGCCGGTGAACGTGCTGTCGCAGGTACCGTCATACCGGCAACCTGAAGGCAGCTACGGAGTGGGCACTCTGCTGCCCATGCCGTGGGGTCACTTACTGGCGAGGAGGCGGTTTCCCACCCAGGTTGCCCGTGGCGCACAATGTTGCGTGCGACAGCCGCACTGCCGCACAGCGTGCTCACGCGCAGGTGCGGGTTGCAGCGCGTACTCGTGCCGGTACGTCTCCTGGTGACGAGGATACACAAGCGCGGGCAGTAGGGGCGACGCATGCCTCGCCCCTACCAGCGCTGACGGTGCATCGTTCTGGTAAAGCATCTGGATCAGCGTTGGCTGGTGTATTATAACCTCTATGCTGCCAGATTTGACAGAATATGTCTGTTGAAATTGGCATCAAAATGGGCGAAGGATTTGCCTTCGCCCACCAGTGTGATCGAATCTCAAGACAGGTTCCTATTTGCCATTCGTGTTGTTCGCCGTATTCTGATACATTGCCAGTATCGCCCCGGCTTCAACCGTCGTTCCCACCTCAACGCGCACTTCAGCAATAGTGCCGCTATGTGGCGCAGTGATCTCATTCTCCATCTTCATCGCTTCCACGATAAAGAGCACCTGGCCCGCTTCCACCTGCTGCCCATGGGCCACCCGCACTGCGACGACGCGACCCTGAATCGGGCTGATCACTGCATCAACCGGCGCAGCCAGCGTCGTCTTCTTGGGGGCAGCACGGCGAGCAGGTGCTGAACGTGATGGCAATGCGACCGGTGCCGAATTCATACCGTCACCAAAAACGGCCACCCCAAAACGCCGGCCATTGACTTCGACAGTAAATCGGCGTGGTTCCGGTGCCGGTTCAGCCGTTGCTGAAGCCACCGTTGGTGGCATTAGTTCTGCCGCACGGGAGAAGAGTTCGGGATGGCGCGGAATAAAGTTGACGGTCGCTACACCCGCCGTAAAAACAGGATGCTCAAGCGCTGCCTGATGGAATGGAATAATTGTCGTGATACCCTCAATCCGGTACTCGGCCAGCGCCCGTCGCATACGGGCAATTGCTTCCTGTCGGTCACTTCCCCAGGTGATCAGTTTAGCCAGCAACGAGTCGTAATGTGATGGCACGGTATAGTAGGCGCGCACGCCACTATCTACCCGTACCCCAAAGCCAACCGGCTCGCGGTATTCGCCGATGGTGCCCAGTGCCGGGCGAAAGTTGTGGAGCGGGTCTTCTGCATTGATCCGACACTCGATAGCGTGGCCGCGGGGCACTACATCCTCTTGTTTGAACCAGAGCTTCTCGCCCTGGGCAATCCGAATCTGTGCGGCAACCAGATCGATGCCGTACACCATCTCGGTGACCGTGTGTTCGACCTGAATGCGCGTGTTCATCTCCAGGAAGTAGTAACGTCCATCTTGAAAGAGAAACTCTAACGTGCCGGCGCTGACATACCCGACGGCTTTTGCCAGCCGTACCGCAGCAGCTCCCATCTCTGCCCGCAGTTCGGGCGTCAGGGCCGGCGAGGGGCACTCTTCGATCAGTTTTTGATGGCGGCGCTGTACTGAACAGTCGCGTTCTCCCAAAGCCACCGCATTCCCATAACGATCAGCCAGCACCTGGATTTCAATATGTCGCGGATCGTCAAGGTATTTTTCGACGTACAGCTCACCATTCTTGAACGCGACTTCAGCTTCACGTCGGGCTGCTGCGAAGGCTTCATCAACCTCTTCCGGTGACCGCACCACGCGCAGACCACGACCACCACCACCGCCTACCGCTTTGATCGCAATTGGGTAGCCAAATTCTTTCCCTAATCGCCGCACCTCTGCCGCTTCCGTAACCGGTTCGAGCACACCAGGAACAACCGGTACGCCGGCAGCGGTTGCTTCGCGCCGGGCAGCAGTCTTGCCACCCATGCGCTCCATAGCTTCGGCGGGAGGGCCAATGAAGATCAGACCGGCTGCGCTGACTGCACGGACAAAACTGGCATTTTCAGCCAGAAAACCATAACCAGGATGAATCGCCTCAGCACCGGTAGCTTTGGCCGCTCGGATAATCGCGTCAATATTGAGATAACTTTCAGCCGGTGAAGGTGGGCCGATCAGGAAGGCATCATCGGCATAAGTCACGTGCGGGGCGTCGCGATCTGCTTCTGAATAGACGGCGACGCACCGCAACCCCAATTCCCGGCAAGCGCGCATTACGCGCAGGGCAATCTCTCCACGATTAGCAACCAACACTGTACGAAACATCGCAGCGCTCCTCAATGCTGCTCTCGTCGCTTCAACACTGTGCGACGCCGGCACCAATTGTAGCATAGCACCGCGTGTTACAGTGGCAGCGGTAAGTGCCCGATAAATTCCTCGGCGTTTTGCGCGACGCACAAGAGCAGCGATTCACTCCAGGGTCGGGCAATCAGTTGGGCAGCGCGAGGCAACCCGTTCTCATCCCGTCCGGTTGGCAGGCTGAGAGCAGGCCATCCCAGGAAGTTCCATGGCCCGGTAAAGGACGTTGGTGTCGGAATACCTAGTGCTGGCGCTGGCCCCGGCGTGACCGGTGTGATCAGGACATCGATCCCGGCCAGACGTTCTGCCACTCGCCGACGCAGGTTGGCCCGGGCCTGTTGGACGCGAACAGCATCTACCGGTGAGTAGATGAAGGCGGCCAGAATACGCTGGCGCATAAACTCGCCATACTCGTCGAGACGGGTGCGTAGCCATGGCAGATGCAAGGCGGCTGCTTCCATTGCCAGCAGTGCCGGGTTGAGTAACCGCAGCGCTTCCAGTTCGGGAACTTCAATCGGTATCACAGTCGCGCCTCGCTCAGCCAGTGCATCGGCAACGCGCTGCATTGCGGCCAGCCCAGCTTCATCGGTCAGTGCCTGATCACTGCCATCGGCGGTGAGAAGTCCAATCCGTACCTGATCAATATCATCTAGCAGACCGCTTACCGTAAAAGGGGATTCCGGTCGTAAGGTACGGGGATCGCGTGGATCGGGCCCGGCGATAGCCTGGAGGACGATGGCAACGTCGGCGACTGAGCGGGCCAGCGGGCCGGCGTGATCGAGTGACCACGATAAAGGAAATCCACCGGCCAGGCTTACCCGGCCATGGGTTGGTTTGAGACCGACGATCCCGCAGTGCGCCGCTGGTATCCGAATCGAGCCGCCGGTGTCAGTACCGATAGCGGCATAGGCCATCACCGTGCTGACAGCAACCGCACTACCGCTGCTACTGCCACCGCTATCCCGCTCCGGGTTGTAAGGGTTGGCAGTTGGACCGTAATGGGCATTATTCGAGCCGGGTGAGTAGGCGAATTCTGACATCCGTGTTTTGCCGATAATGATGGCCCCGGCTGCCCGTAAACGCGCAACCACCGTCGAATCACTGCTCGCCATGGCTCCGGCACGGATGCGCGATCCGGCTGCGGTCGGATAGCCGGCGACATCGAACAGGTCTTTCACCGCTACTGGTACGCCGTGCAGTGGACTACGAATGGTGCCAGCTCTGATTTCGGCGTCGGCAGCCCGTGCGTCGGCTAAGGCACTTTCGGCCATCACAATCTGAAATGCGTTTAAACGGCTATCCTTCGCCGCAATTTCCCCTAGCGCCCACTCAACCACTTCAACTGATGAAAGTGTGCGCTTCCGTAATTCTTCAGCTACACCCATAATGGTGTTCAGATCATCGTCGGGCAGCGAAGTGTCGCCACTGTCTGTCTGATCGCCACTTACCGGCAGACTGGTGGCGTCGAGCATATCGGGTAACTGCTCCTGATCGACGGTATCGAGCAAGCGTTCGACATCGGCAAACCGGCTGAGAAAGCCCTTCTCCAGAATACCGGCGAAATCGGTGTCGGTAGCCGGGATTCCAGCGGCGTATAAGGCAGCCTGCAATCGTTCAATAAGCGCGTCCATAGATGCTCCTTTTCAGTAGCGGAGGCTCAGCCCTGGTATGGAAATCATCTCATCATAGGGTACAGTGTGCATAGAATTCAGCCAGTGCTCCATCAGAGCGGTCATTAAAGAGATGTTGTTCGCAAATGTGTGAAATGTTCATGCTGGTCTGGAATGATGATATTTCGCTACCGCAACCTGTCTGGTACGGCGCACAGATGCTCACAAATTGAACGCATGGCGATTGAGAGCGTACAGCTCAGCCTTCCGCGTTGCTCCTTGTGCGATGGCATACTTGCCCGGTTCACTGTAAACAACTTGCTGTGTTCTCTCAGCGCAAGCACTCCTGCGCTGCTCGCCGGCCACTATCAATTGCGCCGTGGACTGTTTGCGGGTTGCTGTCGAACGCGGTGGCTTCACCGGCAAAATGCAGCGAACCTTCTGCCGTAGCCAGTGCCAGTCGTGCCCACGCTGTCCCCGGCAGCAGATGGGCATAGCCACCTCTGGCAAAGGGATCGTGTGCCCAGCGATAGCGGCGAAACCCGGTACACCGCATGGCGACATCGTCACGGCCCAGGATGCGACTGAGCTCGGCGAGGCCCAGCGTTCGCACTGTATCATCGGGTAAGCGGTCGAGTATTTCAGCCCGACTGGCCGTTACGTAACAGCAGATCAGGGGCGCCTTCAAATCGGGATGGGCCGGCGTCCACCAGCGCGCAAACAGGCCGCCGTGTGCGGCGTAGGCAAACCCGGCATCCCACAGCGGCTCATCGAACCAGAAGAAGTGCTTGGTAGCCGGTAGGGTGCGAAATGCGGTTATTGCCGCCTGTTTGGAAGCGGAAAGTGGCGGATCAAACCGAATCATCCCGGCAGCCAGCACTGCTACCGGTACCGAGATGATGCAGTGACGTGCCCGCAAGATGCTGGTCGGCGTTTTGATCTGAACTTCATCAGCCTGATGGATGATCGCGTGTACCGGCGAACCTAACCGAATGTCGAGGTCTCGTGCCAGCCAATTCAGCAGCGTATCGTAGCGTTCACGCAACCGGAATTCACGAGGACCGGCGCGATCTCCGCGTATTTCGCGGGCCAGATCAACACAACTGAGCGTTTCCAGTTCAGCGCAACAGGTCTGCGCCAGAATAACATCGGCAATCGGTAGCCTGGCCGGGTCAACTCCGCGCTGCATCAATTCGGCGGTCAGGGAGCGATCAGCAGCGTCATCAGGGTACTGTGTCGCCAGCTTATACCACACATCCCGTGCCGCAGTGATTGTCTGCCGATCCGGGTCGGTGGTTGGCAAATCCTGGATTGAGCGTGCAGGTGCGCCCCACCGTAACCCGTTGTAACGGTCAACCTCATCGATAGTAAGCCCGGCCATGTGTGCCAGCGCTACCGTACTGGTGTGCTCACCGTGGATCAACTCGGCCCCTAACTCGATTGGGTAGGGGCCGCAGCTCCGTTCAGTCCAGACGCGGCCACCGATTCGTGGCCGGGCTTCAATAATGGTTACCCGTGCACCGGCGTCGTGTAAGGTGCGGGCCGCCGCCAGGCCGGCGGCACCGGCGCCAACGACGACCACATCCAATACGTCAGATGCCAATCGAGACATACTTGATATCCAGATATTCGCCAATACCGGTTGGCCCACCTTCGCGTCCGATCCCACTCTGCTTGACACCGCCAAACGGCGCCTGGGCTGTCGAGGGAATGGGATCGTTGATACCAATGATCCCGTATTCCAGCCCCTCCGCCAGCCGCCAGACCCGACCAACATCGCGGGTGAAGGCGTAAGCAGCCAGGCCATAGGGTGTGTCATTTGCCATCCGAATCACTTCTGCTTCGTCGTCGAAGGGAATGAGGGGGGCAACCGGGCCGAAGGTCTCTTCACGGGCAACCAGCATATCGCTGCGCGCATCAAGCAGCACCGTCGGCAACCAGAAATTGCCGCCGAGCGGGGCAGGTTCGCCACCAACCAGAACCCGCGCACCGGCAGCAATCGCATCGTGAACGTGACGTTCAACCTTCTGGCGTGCTTGATCATCAATAAGCGGGCCAATGTTGACCCCCGGTTGTAAGCCATCACCAACGGTCAGGCGGTTGACTTCAGCCGCAAACCGCTCAGCAAAGGTCGCATAGATAGGACGCTGCACAAAGATACGATTTGCACACACACAAGTTTGACCGGCATTACGGAACTTCGAGGCCACTGCACCGCGAACCGCAGCATCGAGGTCGGCATCAGCGAAGACAATAAATGGCGCATTCCCACCCAATTCCAGCGACACTCGTTTAAGAGTGTCGGCTGAGCGGCGCATCAGCTCTTTGCCGACCTCAGTGCTACCGGTGAAGCTAATCTTGCGCACGCGAGTATCGGCGAAGATTGTATCAGCGAAGGGGCGTGGGTCCTGACAGGTCAGGATATTGATCACACCGGGTGGGGCACCTGCCTCGCTGAAGAGTTGACCTAGCGCCAACGCCGAGAGCGGGGTCTGCTCGGCAGGCTTACAAATGACCGTACAACCGGCGGCCAGGGCTGGCCCTAGCTTGCGGGTTATCATCGCACTCGGAAAGTTCCAGGGCGTAATCATCGCCACCACACCCACCGGTTGACGTAACACCAGAATCCGTTTGGCGTTGGTTGAAGCGGGAATAGTCATGCCGTAAATGCGTTCCGCTTCACCGGCAAACCAGCTCAGAAAACTCGCAGCGTAAGCGATTTCACCGCGTGCTTCGGCCAACGGCTTGCCTTGTTCGAGGGTCATAATGGTGGCGAGTTCTTGCTGCCGGTCAAGCATCATCTGCGCAACCCGCCGTAACAAGGCGGCCCGCTCACCGGCTGGCGTGGCTGCCCAGCCCGGTTGAGCGGCTACGGCTGCCGCAATTGCAACTCGTGTCTCTTCGACGCCGGCGTCAGGAACATAACCCAATACCGCACCATTCGCCGGATTGATCACCGCAAACGTTGCCCCATTGTTTGCTTCACGCCGTTCGCCATTTATCAGCAGACGCAATGGCAGCGTTGACAACACGTCCTCTACGGTCGCAGTCATCGCTCACTCCTTTCTCAACGGCACCTTCGGTGGACAGAATAACCAGTTTTCGGGTAACCTGTGCTTCTTCTATTGTACAGCGTTTGCCCAGAGAGTATACTAACAGTGGTACTGAACAACGGGTGAAAAAAGGCTGGTCTCAAGCGAAATCACCTTTCTGTCAGGCCGATGTTGCTTTCGGGTAACGGTTATCCTGACAGCACGCCAACCTGTTCATTAATCGCAACACAGTCGTGGATGATGATATGCAACCATTCTTCTCAATCTATCGCCACAATCTGGTCCGATTAGCCGTGGCCATTCCCGCAGTACGGATTGCCGAACCGGTCTTCAATGCTGAACGAACGATTGTCCTGGCCCGACGTGCTGCGGCTGAAGGGGCAATTCTGGTGCTATTCCCCGAACTCGGCATCTCGGCCTACAGCAACGATGATCTCTTTCAGCAGTCAACTCTTCTCGATGCGGTTGAGCAGGCGCTACTCACGATTGCTACGGCGACAAACGACATCAATGCCCTGCTGCTCGTCGGCGCTCCCCTTCGGCACGAAGGCCGGCTTTTCAACTGCGCGGTAGCCATCCACCGCGGGCAGATCGTTGGGGTTACACCCAAGAGTTACTTACCGAATTACCGGGAATTTTACGAAAAACGCCATTTTGCCGCTGCCCGTGATGCCATCGGTGACACTATCCAACTGGCTGGTTGGAACGTACCTTTTGGCACCGATGTCATTTACGACGTTACAACGCTGCCCGGTCTTGCTGTGCACGTTGAAATTTGCGAGGATTTGTGGACGCCGCTCCCGCCCAGTACCTTTGCGGCGCTGGCCGGGGCGACAGTTCTCTGCAATCTGTCGGCATCAAACATCACGATTGGCAAAGCCGATTACCGGCGGGCGTTGTGTATGAATCAATCGGCGCGTACCCTTGCCGCCTACCTCTACTCGGCTGCCGGGCCGGGTGAGAGTACGACCGACCTGGCGTGGGATGGACATGCGCTGATCTGCGAAAACGGCGAGCTGTTGGCCGAGTCGCAGCGCTTCTGTGACGAGGAACAGATCATTTTTGCCGATGTCGATCTGGAGCGCCTGCTCCAGGAGCGTGCTCGCCAGACTAGCTTTAGCGACAGTATTGGCGACTACCGCTCACACGTGCGTTACATGCGCCGTATCCCGCTCGCCATCACCCTGCCGGTTGTGACCGACTTGCGGCGCAGCGTTGCCCGCTTCCCCTTTGTGCCCAATGATCCGGCGACCCGTGATGAACGCTGCTACGAAGCGTACAACATCCAGATGCACGGTCTCATGCAGCGCATGCGTAGTGTCGGGGTGGAAAAAGTGGTGATTGGTGTTTCGGGCGGTCTTGATAGCACCCAGGCGCTGATCGTCGCGGCCCGCACGATGGATCGGCTGGGATTACCGCGTCAAAACGTTCTGGCCTACACAATGCCCGGCTTTGCGACTAGCAGTCAAACTCGACGCAACGCGCACGCGCTGATGTCAACCCTTGGCGTGAGTGCGCATGAAATTGACATCCGCCCCTCGGCGTTGCAAATGCTCCGCGATCTGGGCCATCCGGCAGGTGCAGGGGCAGCCGTCTACGATGTCACGTTTGAAAATGTGCAGGCTGGCGAACGCACCTCGCATCTCTTTCGTCTCGCCAACTACCACAATGCGATTGTCGTCGGCACCGGTGATCTGAGTGAATTAGCACTTGGTTGGTGTACCTATGGGGTGGGTGATCAGATGGCGCATTACAACGTCAATGCGTCGGTACCTAAAACCCTGATCCAGCATCTGATTCGCTATGTCATCCGTAGCGGCGAACTGGGAGACGAAGCCAACCGGGTGCTAGAGGACATTCTGGCGACTGAAATCTCGCCTGAGCTGGTACCGGCTTCGAGCAGCGACGACAAACCGGCGCAACGCACCGAAGAGATTATCGGGCCATACGCGCTTCAGGATTTCAACCTCTACTACATCACCCGCTACGGCTTTCGTCCGGGCAAAGTTGCCTTTCTCGCCATGCACGCCTGGGGCAATGCCGACATTGGTGCCTGGCCAGAAGGGCTACCGGCAAGCGAACGGCGCACTTACGACTTGCCGACCATCCTGCACTGGTTACGGGTCTTCCTGTTCCGTTTCTTCCAGATCAGCCAGTTCAAGCGGTCGGCCATGCCCAACGGCCCCAAAGTCGGCTCAGGTGGCTCGCTCTCGCCGCGTGGCGACTGGCGGGCACCGAGTGACGCACGGGCAACGGTGTGGCTGGCGGAACTTGATCGGGTGGTGGCGGAGGTGGGGGATACGCTTGAGGAAAAGGATTGGGATGTGCGAAATGCGTGATCGCACCGATCTGACGCATGAGAATGCGAGATAAGCACAAGTGTAGAGAAATTGGTGTCATCTACCCAAAGCTATCGTACTGTACCATGACAAGCCTGGGCAAGACGGAATATAGCTCCTTCGATGATCGATCACGAAGCGGGTAAAGGGAAATCTTTGCGCAGATGGAGCATGTCTCTGACTCCCATAATGAAGGGCATTTAGGAAGTTTAAACTAATCAGATCGCATCACAACACAGGAAATGATAGAGGTATCTGCTCAGAGCAACTCAGGGCTTAGCCCAAAACCCTACACAGGAATCTTGCCCGATGCTGAGGCGAAGGTCTTACTTTCGTCTTCCCAATAGTAGTCTGCGGATAGGTGCTTAGAATTCTACATAAGGTGCTATGTTATGTCATTGTATACAACAGCACGACGCTGGTTAGCCACGAACTCTTCACGTGTTTACTTAGAACGCTTTCTTCAACAAGCTGCCCGACAACTACCGGCAGGTAGTCTTGTACTCGATGCAGGTGCAGGAGATTGTCGATATGCAGACCTGTTTCAGCATACCAACTACATAGCCGTCGATTTTGCGAAAGTGGCGAAGCCATACGGTGAACTTGACGTAATTGCTGATCTGGTTCATTTACCGTTTCCATCCGCGTATTTTGATGCGATTATCTGCACCCAGGTGCTTGAGCATCTCCCAAAACCACAGATTGCATTGGGCGAACTACACCGACTGCTGCGTCCCGGCGGAAAGTTATGGCTCACTGCGCCGCTCTACTACGAAGAGCATGAGGCACCATTTGATTTTTATCGCTACACTCGGTTTGGTCTCGACCATCTGCTTTCCGCTGTCGGTTTTCAGATCACATCACTCATGCCATTGGAAGGCTATTGGGGAACACTGGCATACCAATGGCGTTCGGCAGCGTACCAGTTACCCTGGATACTGCCATCTTCCTATGGCGGTACTATCGTGCGTCTCGTTTCAATACCTTTTTTGATCACCATGAAACTGGTGTTAGCAAGCGCGAGTGTGTTTGCCACACATATAGACCTGCGATATTACGATACATCACGCTGGCATTGTAAAAATTACAAGATAGAAGCGTATAAGCCAGATATACCCAAAAGTGCTCTGTAGCAACAGTAAGGTATATACAAAGAGCGCGGCACACATTTGTGTGCCGCGCTCTCACCGTTGCTCTAGCCTATCAAATTAATTGATCGGAATTGCGTTATAGTCTTCGGCGACAATATCTGCCGTGTTCGTTGCCGAGTTCGCCGACGCGATACGAACAACGGCAACAATCTGACAGCCACTTCCTGCACATTCAATCGTCGCACTGCCACCGAAGCCACCGATGTAGCCAAACTCCGCAAGGTCGGCTGTCGTCTTGCCTGCCGCAGGTGTGGCAGCGATGGGGGTCGAGTTCGTCTTCTGACCAGAGTTGATAGAGTTGATCGTATGGGTGCCAATCAGATTACCATTCAAATCGTAGTATTTGACCGTAATGGTACCTGACGCGCCCGAACCGACATTCTGAATGGCAATAAATGCGCGCTGTCGGTTACCAGGGTTAATATCGAAGCGGGTCTGTGTCCAGCGCACATATGGTGCTGCCAGCTTGCTGGCACCGGCAGACGCACCAACGAATGCGGTGGCCAGTGCGGCGTATGTTGGGCTGCCTGAGAAGACTTTACCAATGGCAACAATCGGTGCGCCCGAGCTGGTAATGGTTGCTGAGCCGCTAAAGTTATTCGGGATACCGGCGGCACTGCACGTCTGGAAGCTGAATTTGGCGTTGGCCGGAATAGTTGCATTCTGGGTGGCAACTGTATTGTTGCTTGTATCTTTATACGTCACAGTGACAGTTGCCGAACTTGTGGTGCTGGTGTTCTGCACAGCATAGGCAGAGCGCTGCTGAGTGCTACCAAAATTGCAGAGGGCGCTTGGCATGTAGACCGTATTGCTCCCCTGGGCAACACCTTCAAACGCGCTCACTTTGTAAGAAGTATCGGTTGTTGCTTCAATTGCCGTAGCCACAACTTTACCGGTAGCTTGAATGGTTGCCGATCCGTTGAAGCTTGTGCCGAGCTGGCTAATGGTACCGGCATCAAAGAAGCGAGCGGTACCAACACTCAATGAAAAGGTCTCGGTGTGGGTAGGCGTGGCTGAACCAATGGCAAAAAATCGCAACGTTACGTTAACATTTGTTGTGTCAGCATTTTGGATTGAGAACTTGGTGGTCTGATTAAACGTATTCTTCAATACCGTTGCAATCAGAACGTTGTTGCTACCATCGTTGCTACCAAAGCCATTGGACAGGGGACGATTGCGTACACTTGCATTCTGTGGCAATTGCACGACCGTCGCCACAATTGGCTGATCCGAGGAAATGACCGCCGAACCCTGCCCGGAAAAGCCGCTCAGCTCGCTTGTTGAGCCAACATTGAGCGATGCGCCGGCATTAGCAGCAAGAGTACGGCTGAATGAAATTGGCGTACCGCTCGATGTTGGGTAAAAGGTAAACGTAATGTTTGCGGTAGTGGTGCCGACATTCTGGTACGTAATGGATGTGATAAAGTTGGTGTTGTAGGCACTGCCCTGTTGTGCGCTCACCGGAAGTGCAGAATGAGTTGCCAGGAGCAGCGCAATCACTACTAAAAGGGCATTGAACACACGACGCATAGCTATCTCCTCTCCTGAACCGATATGCTCGTTCGGTCGTATCATACTGTTGCTGCGCAGGATTAGCGATACCACCAACAGGTTATTTGTGCTACTCGCTTTGGGTAATAGGCTTGCACTGAGCCTTGATTGTAAGTAACATTAGCGATACGAGATCGCGCTAGTTGTGCAGTGTAAAAATGTAAGAAGCTACGTTCTTCTGAGATAGCAAGATTTATTCGCTCGTTGCCAATGATGAGGTGGAGGTAGCCTTGCGTACCATTATCGTCTTGTGCCTGTTGTTGAGCTTGACCGCTTGCACCACAGCTCAACCTACACCCACGCCCACTGATGAATTAATCATTCCAACCCCGGTAAGTGGGCAGGCTGTTGTCTATGGTCGGGTACTTTCCAGTATTACTGGACAACCAATCTATCGCGTCCGGGTGGCTTTCGCGGAAGTGATTCGCAACGGTGAAACTGCGATCTTTGTCGATGACGCTGCCTTTAGTCCTTTCGCCGAAACTGACACTGATGGTCGTTTTGTGTTACCAGATTTGCCACCTAAAGAGTACGTGATTGTCATCGGTGACCCGTTTGGCCTCAATGATGTAGTGCGTAATCCTGATGGATTACCAAAAGTGTGGAACATCGAAGCCGGCCAGCAGCTTGATATTGGCGAGGTGCGTGTTAATATCGGGGTCTAATACTTTTGGGTTATTGACGTTTTTGAGGTATTAATGAGTGATACAGCCGTTCATATTGTCGTGCGGCAGCGGTTATCGAGAATTGTGCTGCTCGTTCGCGGGCAGATGCCACTAATCGCTGCGCCAATCCATGATCGCTGACTAACCGTATCATTGCTTGCGCCAGCGCCGGTGGATTCTGCGGTGGTGCGAGTAATCCGGTTTGCTCGTGTACGATAAGTTCACGCGTGCCGGGAATGTCAGTTGCTACAACTGGGGTACCGACAGCCATCGCTTCCAGGATGACTGTTGGTAACCCTTCCCATAGCGATGCTGAGAGTAATACATCGAGACTGGCAATAATATCAATTGCATCGGAACGCGCTCCCAGCCAGAAGACTGCTTGAGACAAACCAAGGGCAGTAGCTTGTTCCCTATAGCGTTGCGGTTTTTCGCCGTAGCCATCTCCAACGATAATCAGTACGGCATGGGGTAGCCGTTCGCGCACCAGCGCAAAAGCCTGTAAGGCATCAGGGATACCTTTCTGTTCGGTCAGCCGTCCCACTAACCCAAAGAGGGGAGTATTGGGATGTAATCCCAAATCCTGGCGAATGTTTGTACCTCGTCGCTGCTGGACGATCCGCTCAACGTCGATCCCATTATTGATTGCCCAAATCGGTTGCCGGGTGATGCGTACCAAAAGCTGGTGACGTAAATTATCAACAATCGTGCTCGATACACCAACCTGTACAGTGGCAAGGAATGGATAAAGTATTGTGGTGGCCAATCGCAATGGTGGATGATTGGGAAATTCGCAGGTGGTATGACAGGTGCGAATCAAGGGGATAGACCGATTTATTAATCGTAGACCCATCCCTATGACGCCGGCGTATTCACCGTGAGCATGAATGATGTCGGGGCGAAGACGGTTCATTAACGGGTGGAGGTCCGTTAGTGATTGCACTACGGCGTGTATCATGTGGGGATTGTAAGGTGGGCCGTAATGGACCTCGATCCCATCACGCCGTAGCTCGGTTTCCCACTGTTGTTCAACCGGTCGATTAAAGCGCCACAGACAAACCATCTGTACGCGAAATAGCCGCCGATCCAGCGCCTGTGCCAGCCGGATACTGTAGAGTTCCAGCCCTCCGCCCAAATCACCTACGATCAGACCGGGTATCAATTGAACCACACTGATATGCTCGTCCATAGCCCGACTTTTAATCCTTTCCATATCGGCTGGCAAGTTCTTGCCGGAGTGCTTGCTGGTGTGAACGAGCCATAGCGATATAGGATTTGATGTGCTCAGGTAGTCCTTCACGCTGCAAGCGACAAAATGCCTGCCAGAGATCTGCAATGTTCACATGTTGAATGTCAAGACAGCGATCAGGTAAACCCATATCGGATAGAATGCCGATACTCTTGGTCAGATAACCAATCGACAGGGCTGGCACGCCAGCATTTGTTGCCAAAATAAAAGAGTGAAGGCGGGTTGCGACGAAGTAATTCATGCACCCGTAAAGTGCCTGGAGCAGTGCCGGGTGAATGTGTTCATTGAGCATCACGACTCGTGCTTGATGTCGCACCTTGTGATACAGCCGCATATTAACCAGTCGGTCATCTTCTTCCTGACCAGGGCCACAGGTCTGGGCAAACAGGACAACTACCGCACCCTGGTCAGTTAGACGATTGATGAACTCAACTAATGTCTCCTCGTAGTGTTGTTGTTGTCGAAAGCGCGAATTTTGACCCTGCCAGTTGATAGCAGTAATACCAACGTACATCGTTGCCGCATCGGGTATTGACAGTTGCCACTGCAACCATGCCTTGGCCACTTCGGCTGGGGCCGAGGGAAAGGCAAATGCCAGATCAGGTTCGTAACGCGCTTCTCTGGCTCCCAAATCTTGTGCGCGGCGGAGCGAGATTGACTCACGGGTGAGTACCAGATCGGCTCTGGCTACAATCTGCCTCGCCAGCCAGACTTGCAATGGATGATGGAATGGCCCAATGGATTGTGGCAGCATGACCAGCTTGCGCCGCATTACAAGTGCACTGAGGCTTAGTGCAGAGGCAAAGGTAAACCAGTGGTAGAGATACCCGCCACCACTTGCCACAACCAGATCGGCTGAAGCCAGTTCTACGAGCAAGCCTTGTTTTTGAGGATCACGGAATACTCGGATTGGTTTGCCTGTCCAGCGTACCAGGAGTGCGCCGATCAGTAAGAGGATGAGATACCATCCGCGAATAAATCGTGATGCCTTAACAGATTGCCGGTGCTGGTTGAGTTCGACCCCCCAGGCTGGTGGTGCAGCATAGATTCGATAGGTTGGGAGCAGTGCCCGGGCAAGTGCTGGCTCGTTGAAGGTTAAGCTAATATCAGCTTGCGGGAAAGCCGCGTGAAGCAGATTGAGAGTCTGGAGCAGAATTGCATAATCACCAGCATTTAACACTGAGTGATTATTGATCAAAACGATCTTCATATGCGTGTCTTGTGCAGTGTGTAGAGTGCTCCGATCCAATAGAACACACAAAGTGCTATCTCAACCACTACATACGTTGCAGTTGCACCCATGACACCGGAGGAGGGGATAATGATTAGACCTAACAACAGGCTGAGGATGACAACGATACTCTGCATAACAACGCGCAAGCGTTGCGCACTTAGTGCCAGCATAATGGCAACTGCAACGAAACTGAGGGATTTGAAGAGCGGCACAACGCTAAGTGGTGTAAGCAAAGGAACGACTGCCTCGTATTTATTGCCGTAGAAGAGGCGGAGCAGGTCAGCGCCAAACCACCAAAAACCGAACAAGGTAATGACTCCATAACAGGTAGCTAAACCAAATATGCCGAAAATTATATGATACCTCTGTCGTCGTTCAATGTTTTGACGACTCAATAGAGGTAGGCTCACATTGAACATTGCCATAGGTACCAGAAAACTCATAGTGATGAGATTGATCGCAGAGCGAAATATACCAACATCTACATCACTGGTAAACAATGCCAGAATAGCGATTTGGGCCTGAGAATAGATATTTGCCAGTACATCGGCTAAAACAAAAAAACCGGCACTCCGCATCAAATGCCCCAATCGTAGAGGCCGCCATGCTCCACGCCAGTGGTTGGCCAGTAGTATTGCCGCAATCATCAGGACAGTACCACTTACGATGCTTTGACCAACAACCAGTGTCGCTACCTGGGGTGGCCAGTTCATCAACAGAAGTATCAGCACCACTGCTAGCAAGGCGTCGAGACTCTGCAAAACAGCGACCAGTCCATTTCGACTGAGTGCATGGAACATTACATAACCGGTATTAAGGTAGCTCTCGGCAATGATGCCAAGCATGCCGACGATGACGAGCCAACTGAGATCCCTCTGGTTCCAGGCCACTACTAATGCCCCAATGAGGATGCTGGCTGCACCGAATTTCAGGACTAGCAGGCGCCGAGCATTGAACGACAACAGGCCAGGGTCACGACCACCCTCGCGGAGTAACCACGTGTCAAACCCCAGCCCAAGCAGGTTTGACATCAAGGTCAGGGTGGTAACCAGTGTCGCATATTGGCCATACAGGGCCGGCCCGTCAAAATAACGAACGAGTAGAATACCGGCGACTGCGCTGAGAATTCTTCCGAGAAGTGAGCCAGCAGCTACCGCTACAAAACCTCGAATGAGGATGAGCATTGCTGGTGAGGTGACATGGTGTAAGTGGTGTTTGATCGCAATAAGTTTAGGTGATGTCATTATTATTATTGTCTGATGTGTTGCTCAGTAAATCTTCGTTTCGGTTTGAGAGGTTTCTTTGAGTTCCGGTTGATAAATTTGATAAGTGAGTTTTGTTGACGTTGTTGTTAAAACATGTTTGTATGTTATTAATTATGTTTGATTTTTCTTTTAAAAGATTTTGATTTATTTAGGAATGGCGCGAAAGATTATACCAGATAGTGTGGATGATTGTCAATAACGTCGGTTCTCCCTTGCACAACAGTGATATGTGGTTGGGGAAAATGGTCTTCAGAGAAATATCTCTTTCGGGCTGGTCAGGTGTTTTTGTTTGGTGATATTGTCACGAACCCCGGACCCTCCAGGATGGTGCTGCATACGCCTCTTTTCTGTTTGATACCTTTTCTGGATGGCTGATAGTGTCTTTCTGAATACAAATGTAATCTATGTATCTATTAATGTCATGACTTTCTATGCTATATTACACTATCAGGGTGCGGTATACTCTTGAGGGACAATCGTACTGCAATATCTTTCTACGAGGTTACTATGTATCGTCTCTTCATCGGCTTGCTCTGTCTACTTGTTATTTCTGGGTGTGCAAACACAACCGTTTCAGAACCTTCACCTACGCCATTAATTCCTTATCCGGCTTATCCGGTAGAACCAATTCCCACTAGTCCGGATGCGAGTTATCCAGGACCTGATAGCAGTGGTCAGTCGCAGGCTACTCTTTTCTTTTACATTGCCGAACCTGTACGAGTGTCTGATAGCCAGATTCAGGGTGGTGGTCCTCCACAAGTGCCGATCCGTGTAATCAATTTGTCTCGTAACAATGCGGTAATTGCCGACACAGTGGTAGGGGCCGACGGTCAGTTTGTCGCGCCGTTGCGTGATGTCGCTGCAGGTGATTCGGTGGCAATTATTTTTAATGAGCAGATTAGTTCTGCGTTTACCCGTGAACAGTTGCAGCCGTTTAGTGTGCAAGTGCTTCCCTCCGGTGAACTGGTGATGAGCAGTGTGGTCGTTGCTCCCTGATTTGATGCGACTGCATGTTCTACCTCACGCCCGTTGCTTGTGGGGTGATCGTAACAATCACCCCACTACCCACTACTGATGACGATGTCCAGAGGGTGAGGAGAGAATTTGCCTTTGTTATGCCACAACAACATGTTGTCCCTTTTGAGGAATAGCCAGTCGTCGTACTCTATTCGGGCCAGTCCTGTACCTCCCTCTCCCCTACTCCACCTGCCGTGGGCGGTACTGAATCGCTTCGGCAACATGCACAGCGGCGATCTGTTCCGCTCCGGCCAGGTCGGCGATGGTGCGGGCCAGGCGCAGGATGCGGTGGAAACTGCGTGCCGAGAGGTTGAGCCGCTGGACTGCCGATTTGAGCAGAGATTGCCCGGCCTGATCAAGGGTGCAGATGGTGCGAATTTCAGCAGGGCCGAGATCGGCATTGTTCCGACAGCGTGGATGGCCGTTGAGGCGCTCGATTTGACGTTGACGTGCTGCAATGACGCGCTCGCGCACGATTGATGATGGTTCCCCCGGCGCCAGGCTGCTCAGTTTGTCGTATTTGACCCGCGGTGCTTCGACGTGGATGTCGATCCGATCCAGCAGTGGCCCGCTGACCCGGCGCTGGTAGCGGCTGACCAGTGCCGGTGAGCAGGTGCAGGTGCGTTCCGGGTCGCCGTGCCAGCCACATGGACAGGGGTTCTGCGCTGCGACTAGCATGAAGGCCGCCGGATAGGTGATGCTGCCATGCGCCCGGCTGAGGGTGACGATCCGATCCTCTAGGGGTTGGCGCAAGACCTCTAGCCGATTGCCGAATTCGGGTAGTTCGTCGAGGAACAGGATGCCACGATGGGCCAGCGAGATCATGCCTGGCCGCACCCGACTCCCACCGCCCACCAGGCCGGCGGTCGAAACAGTATGATGCGGTGCGCAGAAGGGGCGTGTGCGGATCAGGGGGGTGTCGCGTGGAAGTTGTCCGGCGACGCTGTATATCTTGGTGACTTCCAATGCTTCGGCAAAGCTGAGCGGTGGCAGAATGGAATGGAGCGCTCTGGCCAGCATGGTTTTACCGGCTCCCGGCGGCCCACTCATCAGGATGTTGTGACCGCCGGCTGCTGCTACTTCCAGCGCTCGTTTAACGTGTTCCTGCCCGCGAACATCGGCAAAATCGACTACCCCGTCTGGTAGTGCCGGGGTAAAGCCGGTGGTACCGGTGTAGGGTCGCAATGGCCGTTCACCACTGAGATGGGCAATCAATTCTCGTAACGAAGGTACCGGGAAGATGCGTAAGCCCTCGATGAGTGCGGCCTCTGCGGCATCTTCAGTCGGTACGTAAATGGTCGAAATGCCATGGGAACGGGCTACGGCTGCCATCGGCAAAATCCCGTCGGTATGGCGCAACGTGCCGTCTAGCCCCAATTCACCAATAAAGACGGCATCACTGACATCGGCTATCAATTGATCGGTGGCAATCAGTAACCCTAATGCAATGGGGAGATCGTAGGCCGGGCCGGCTTTGCGCAGATCGGCGGGAGCGAGATTGGCGGTGATGCGGCGCATCGGGAAACTCATGCCGCTATTACGCACTGCCGAGCGTACCCGTTCGCGACTCTCGTGGACGGCAGCGTCACCCAGTCCAACAACGCTGAATGCCGGTAGACCACTCAGGACGTCAACCTCGACCGCAACCAGTATCCCATCCAGGCCAATAACAGCACAGCTCAGAACTTTGGCAAGCATCGCTTCTCCGGCTTTCGTCAGACTAACCCAAGTTGCCACCTATGCTATGAGCAGGCTATGGAGTCTGACTGTCAGGATGAATAACACGACGTTGCACTCAACCGTGAATCATGTGGGTAGTAGCCAGTTCCTATGGATGTGTCAGATCACGCTTCGCGGTAGCAACCCGGGTTATACCCATCCTCTGTGTCCTCTGTGTCTCTGTGGTGATACAGGTGGCAACTTGGGTTATGCTTAACTGCTACTTCTTGATGTCCTATTAATAGAACCGGAGATCGGCGGCAAAAGGTGCACGGTTTTGGCAATTTTGCGTAAAAATCATTGGCTGGTGGTCGAAAACTACCGGCCTCAAGGGCTGTGTTCGTCACCGAGCCGAATACGTGGGTCGAGCAGGGCATACATGAGATCGGCCAGCAGATTGGCGACGGCAAAGATCACGACGGTAATCATCGCTACCGCCTGGAGCAGCAAGAGATCGCGGCGGTCGATGGCGAAAGTCAACAGACGCCCAATACCCGGATAGTTGTAGACATTTTCGACCACGATCAGGCCGCTAATCAGCCAGCCGAGGCTGATGGCAATCACGGTAATGGCCGGCAATAAGGCATTACGTAAGACGTGTCGGCGGAGGATTGTTGCCGGTGTCAGTCCTTTTAGCATCGCGGTGCGAACATATTCCTGCTCAAGTTCGGCGATCACCCCGGTGCGCGTTAGCCGGGCGATGTAGGCCAGCAGAACCAGAGTGGCCGTGATCGCCGGTAATACCAGTTGGGGAAGTATCTCGAAGAATGAGGCATCGGGTCGGATTGATGAGTTGGCCGGTAGCCAGCGCAGGCGAAAGGCGAAGAGATCGATGAGCAAAAGGCCGGTGACAAACTCTGGTAGACCGGTGACGGCCAGGGTTGAAACGCTGATGACGGTGTCGTCGGGTTTGCCGGCCCGCCAGCCGGCCCATACCCCCAACCCAATTCCCAGTGGTAGTGCGAGAGCTAATGTTGCGCCAGCCAACAGGAGTGAATTGCTCAGGCGTTCCATGACCAGAGGTCGAATCGGTTGGCGTGTGCTGTACGCGATGCCCCAATCGCCGGTGAGGAATCCTCTCAGCCAATCAATGTATTGGAGTGGCAATGGCCGATCCAGCCCCAGCTCGGTGCGCAGTGCAGCCAGCGCCGCTTCACCGGCTTCGCGACCGAGGAGGACGCGTGCTATATCACCGGGTAAGAGGCGACAGATCAGAAAGATGATCAATGAGCTGATGAGAACAGTGCCGCCGAGCAATACTATTCGTCGTAACAGATAACGTATCATGGCGTGATTGCTTCGGGCTGTTGAATGGTTTGCAGTTCTGCGAGTGGAATATGACAGCGGAGACGGTGCCCGTTCCCGGCTTCGCGCCACGGTGGTGGGGTAGTCACACAAACGTCGCCGAGTGCTCGTGGGCAGCGCGGTTGGAAAGGGCAGCCATGTTGCGGTGGATCAGCACCCTCTTCAGCTTCGCGCAGACGGAGACCGTGAGCACTGGTGGCGGTTAACAGCGCTTCGGTGTACGGATGGAGCGGTGGTTGTAAGACGGCGGTGACCGGCCCCTCTTCGACGATCTGCCCCCGATACATCACGGCTACGTCATCGGCCAGGTAGCTTACAACAGCCAGATCGTGGGTGATGAACAGATACGCAATGCCGGTGTCGGTTTTCACGTCGGCCAGCAGGTTGAGGATTGCAGCCTGCACCGAGACATCAAGCGCCGAGACGGCTTCATCGAGCAAGAGCAGATCGGGTGCTGCGGCCAGGGCGCGGGCAATAGCGACACGCTGTTTCTCGCCGCCACTCAGTTGGCCCGGTCGTCGTTCGGCGTAGCTGATCGGTAGTTTGACCAGTTGCAGCAGCTCTGGCACGAGCTGCATGGCGCGTTGACGATCCAGCCCTCCCAGACGGATGAGAGGACGGATGAGCGCTTCGCCGACGGTAAGCGCCGGATTCAGGGCTTCTTGCGGGTTTTGCAATACCATCTGCAAGCGCCGTAATTGTTCCCGACTACGATGTTGAATGGTCGGTGCTAACGGCACATCGATCAGATCGATGCTACCGGAGGTAGGCTCTGTTAAGCCGATCACACAACGGGCAAGGGTTGTTTTGCCGCTCCCACTTTCGCCAACGATCCCAAGCGTGCGATTGCGCCGTAGCTTCAAATCAACATCGGTTAATGCCTGGACAACCGACGACGGTTTCCGGCGGATTAGATCGGTGACGGAGCGATGCTGGGTGATGGTTTTTGTCAGTTGCGTTGTGCTCAGCAAGACCTCGCCATTGGGCGCGGTAGTTGTCATAGTGGGAAAGGGAGATAGGCTATCTGTAGTCACCTGCTGCCAGTACTGCCAGTAGTGGCAGCGTGTCCACTGATTACTGTTTACGGGCAAGAGTGGTGGCCGTTCATTGCGGCAACGGTCATCGGCCAGGGCGCAACGCGGTGCAAAGATACATCCTTTTGGAAGGGCGCCAGGTGCAGGAAGTACGCCGTCGATGGGTTGTAAGGGATGATGATTGTAGCGCAGGCCCGGACGTGGCAGGCTGCGCAGCAAGCCCTGGGTATAAGGGTGGCGCGGTTGTTGAAAGAGCAATTCTGTAGGGGCAAGTTCAACCAGTTCGCCGGCGTACAGGACTGCGGTACGAGTAGCAATCCTCGCCACAAGGCCGAGATTATGTGAGATAAACAGTGTCGCCGGCTGACGTTCAGCGATTAATTCGGCCAGCAGATCAACTACTGCTGCTTCGGTAGTGACATCAAGGCTCGTCGTTGGTTCATCCAACACTAGCAGACGAGGTTCACCGTGTAGGGCCATGGCAATCATTACCCGCTGCTGCATACCACCACTCAATTCGTGGGGATAGCTGCGCATCACTCGTGCCGGATCGGCAATCTGGACACGGTTTAGTAGCGCTAACGCCTGCTGCGTTGCTGTTGTTCGGTCACCACCGATAGCTTCGATCAATTGATCGCCGATCCGCAGGGTGGGATTGAGTGCCGCCAGTGGATTTTGTGGCACCAGGCGTAATGAACGCGCCCACAGTGGACGGAGTGCCGAGGCGGGCAGATGGGTCACATCAGTGTCATCAAGCAGTATTTGCCCGGAACTGATGAGGCCACCGGCTGGTAGTGCTCGCAAGACTGCCAGTCCCAGGGTGCTCTTTCCACTACCACTTTCGCCGACCACACCCAGTACTTCGCCGGCAGTGACCGTCAGGCTGATTTCACGCACAACCGGCAACATCTGCCGACCAACTCGATACGCCACGGTAAGATTATTAACAGCTAAAACCGGTATTGTCATCAATAACCTGCCATCTCACCACGGATCGCCCGCCGCACGCCCTCGGCCATGAGATTGATCCCGACCACCAGCAACGCGATGGCCGTTGCCGGTACATAGAGCGACCATGGAGCAAGCGCGAATTCATTGCGCGCTTCGAGTACCATCAAGCCCCAATCAGGGCTGGGAGGTTGAACACCAACGCCGAGGAAGCCAAGCGATGCGACGAGAAAAATCGCATACGAGAAGCGGAGGGCAGCTTCCACTGCCAGCGTTGGTGCTACCAGAGGTAACAACTCACGCCACAAGATGTACCCAAGGCGTTCACCGCGCATACGCGCTGACTCGATAAAACCTCGCGGCTTGAGCGATAATACAACACTCCGCACAACGCGAGCCACGATTGGCGTGTAGACCAGCACAATCACCAGCAGCACACCGGTACGCGAAGGGCCAACCGCACCGAGGAGCAGTAGCGCCAGCAGTAATGCTGGCAGCGCGAGCAGACCATCGAAGAGACGAAAAACCAGCTCTTCCAACCAGCCGCCCAGATACGTTACACTCACGCCAATCAGTGTCCCAAGTACCACTGCCAGAACTGTGCCACTCCCGGCAAGTGACAGAATATCGCGTGCTCCGTACACGATCCGGCTCAGCAGATCGCGACCAAGCCGATCCGTGCCGAGTGGGTGCGCGAATGAGGGCGGCTGTCGGATCAGTTCAGCGTTCTGCGCGGTCGGACTGTAAGGCGCGATCAGTGGCCCAAAGAGTGCCAGCCCCAGGAAGCAGAGCACGATGACGGTGCCGGTTGCAGTTGCCGGGTCGGCAAAAAAGGCTCGTCTCAACGATAGAAGACTCATGTTTCGGTGACAGTATCAATGCGTAGTCGCGGCTTGCAAGATCAGCTCTATCAGAATGCCGTGACATCGATCCGAAAAGACCTTACCGGGATGGGAGAGGGCATGATCTTCGCCTTCCCAGCCATAAATCCTGTCCTCTTCAGACAGGTTTCAACGCCTGTTATACACCTGGTTTGAACGTGACACGCTCTGCTCTCGTTCTAGTGGGCTACCCGGTTGGTGGAACTCGTTCCACATTCAACCTATACAATCGCTGGTTTGGATGCGAAAGCCACGCTTCTGCATCCATCGTGCTCCGCACCGAACGGGTTTGGTCACGCCAGGCCACCGTATGAATAGAAATATTGTTCAGATAGCAGCCTGACCCCTCGTATCCTTCCAGGATCACACCGCAATTGCCGCCAGATCGGTGCGGCCTGGAAATGCTTTCGCAACATAGCCGCGCAACCCTTCACGATGTGCACTGAGTTGCGCAAAGAAATAGGGAATGATAATTGGGCCGCGTTCAATCAGAATACGCTGAATCTCGCGGTAGGCGCGTAGCCGTTCTTCCTCATTGAGGGTAGTACGGGCAGTGGCTGCCAGGGCATCAAACTCGGGGTCGCTGAAATGACTCTCATTCCACACGGCACCGCTGACGAGCATGACGTCGAGGTAGAACTGAGGAATCGGTCGCGAACCCCAACCGGTAATTCCCAAATCAACCTCAAGCCATCCGTTATCACCGTAGTACACACTTTCCGGTTCGACAATTACATTGATGTTAATACCGGCTTCAGCCCATTGCTCCTTGAGCACCACCGCCAGATCAGGCCGATCCCCCGAATCGGGTACGTGGAGATCGAGTTGCAAGCCATCAGGATACCCGGCGGTTGCCAGCAATTGCCTGGCCGTAGCCGGATCACGGGCCGGCAGGGGTGTCTCTTCCGAATAATACGAGCTGAAGAGAGGGCCGATGGGGCTATCACGCCCGATTGCCCCAAGACCGGCTTTGACCTGGCGAAAGATCGCGTCACGATCAGTTGCCAGCTTAAGCGCCCGAATAACCTCTGGTTTATTACCCGGCTCGCGGTCGGCCCGCAGGCGAACCAGATCGAAACCGTTGGTAGGTGTCTGGACGGTAACGATACCACCCGTTTGCTGCAATGTCTGGAAGAGTGGCGTGGGCATGCGTAACACCAGATCAACCTGCCCACCACGTAAAGCGTCGACTGCTGCGGCCTGATCGGCAAAAAAGATAATCTCCAGGTTAGCAACGGCCGGCTTACCGGTCTGGAAATAGGCCGTATTTGCAGCCAGATCGATGCGATTCTCGGTGCGATATTCGACCACTTTGAAGGGGCCGGTGCCATTAAAAGCCGTTGCCGGGTTCTCGGTATTGGTGCGCAGAATCAGGGCGTGGTTGTCAGACAAATCGTACAGGAAGAATGGATTTGGCTCGGTAAGCGTGAAGACGACCGCGGTATCGCCATCAGCAGCAATATCGGCAATGTTGGCGTAGAGATCGGCGGTTGGCAACTGCAACGCGGGATCGCGCAGCCGGTTAAACGTCCAGACTACATCTGCTGCCGTGAGCGGACTTCCATCGTGAAAGGTAACCCCGGTGGCCAGGTTTAGCCGATAACGTAAACCATCGTCGCTGATCGTCCATTCCCGTGCCAGCCGGGGCACGATAGCATTGCTCGCATCGATGTCAACCAGATAATCGTACACGTGGTTGAGAATAAGAATTTCGGCGTCAGATGAGGCGAATGCCGGATCGAGCTGAACGGGAATCTCACTCGCCACCCGTAAACGCCCCGTTGGGCCGGCGGCCGGTGATGGTGGAGGTGATGCAGGCGCCGGTGTAGATGCGCCACCGCCACAGGCAGCCAACGCAGTTGCACCCGCAGATAAGCCAAGGGCCAGACCAAGGCGCAGGAAGGCTCGTCGGCTCATCCTGCCGGCCAGCACTTCGGAACGGGCCATCTGCAACAGGTGCAGTCGTTCGTCCGCTGAACTCATGAAACTGTCCTTTCCTTCTAATGCAAATGATCCTGGCACAACCTCCTGTGCATCAGCAATGACTTTCGAGCGTGTGATCGGGCAAATGGGATGATCGAGCGTGCCAGGCTACCATCCCCACGTTCCCGGCCCACCTTTAAAGGGGCCGACGACATCGCTGGTGATCCAGCCACCGTAGAATCCACCTGGTTGGGGAGTGACCTGTTCATCATCAACGTAGCAGGCGTCCATTGGCTCGGCGTAGAATGCGAGATAGCCACGGATGTGGGCGAACGGTGGTGTGGGATCGAGATACGACCAGGCTGCCTGCAAAGCGGTGCGCTCACCAACAACTACGTCGTAATATGCGGCAATTCCTTTAAACTCACAGAACGAACGTGCAGTATTCGGGCGCAAAAACGCCATCTGTACATCATCGGGCGGCACATAGTAAACCGGTGGATGGCTGGTTTCCAACACCCGAAATGCGCGCTGGCTATCCACTATCGTGATACCGGCAACGATTACCCGGATACGCCGCGATGTCGGTTCCAGCCGCGGTGGACGAGGATAATCCCATACTGACTCCTGTCCGGGTCCTGGTGGAATGCGCTTAATCATCAGCATACTCCTGTGGCATATCACCGTGGACTATCTGCAATATACCACATTCTGCAGGGTATATCACCCTGAATCGTTCGTTGATAATACTGGTATTCCCGATCTGACCAGAACCTGTTTCACACCGTACTGTACCCTGATGAGAAAGAAATGGACATCGGCGACGGGATCGCGGCAAGCGTTATGCCAGTGCTCCGTGCAGATGGCGCAGCAGCAATGAGGATGCGATCCGCGACATTTGTATCTCACCTGTATCACCACAATGAGTCAACTATTACATCCACACAATGCCACTTCAGGGGAGCAATGAGGTCTCCCTGGCTCACCCGACCGGGATTGCAGAGGTAGATCGTGTGTATGGTAAGAGATTTCTTGCCGAAAATCTGTAATCCAGTGCACCAAAGACGCAATGAGAGCGGTATACTAATAGGGAGGAAAAATCAACGACATCCCTCTTGCTGAAATCGCACACCTGTGCTATTATAGCACATATGTACGGGGCAGGCAACGGCGTTGACAGCGCCCTCCCCATCAAGTAGAGTAGCAAGAGGAGTGTACGTGTGAGTAAGAACAATGGAGGAGCGCCCGCGATGGCTATCACCCCGGAGAAAGAAAAAGCGCTCGCGGCAACAATGGCGCAGATCGACCGCAAGTTCGGCAAAGGTTCGATCATGAAGATGGGTGAGGCGAGCAGTCGGCTGGCAATTGAAGCCATCCCGACCGGTTCCATCGCTCTCGATATTGCCCTCGGCATTGGTGGCGTACCGCGAGGGCGGGTGGTCGAAATCTTTGGCCCTGAAAGCAGTGGTAAAACCACACTGGCCCAGCATATCATTGCTGAAGCGCAGAAAATGGGCGGAGTCTGCGCCTTCATTGACGCCGAGCATGCCTTTGACCCGGTCTACGCTGCGCGGTGTGGAGTCAACATCGATGACTTGCTCGTTTCGCAGCCGGACACCGGCGAACAGGCGCTCGAAATCTGTGAGATGCTGGTTCGCTCGAATGCAATTGACGTTATCGTTATCGACTCGGTTGCCGCTCTGGTACCGCGTGCCGAAATCGAGGGCGAGATGGGCGATTCGATGCCCGGTATGCAGGCCCGGCTGATGAGTCAGGCGTTGCGCAAGTTGTCAGGTGCAATCAGCAAGAGCCGCACAGTTGTTATCTTCATCAATCAGTTGCGCATGAAGATCGGCGTCATGTTCGGTTCGCCGGAAACCACGACCGGCGGCCAGGCCCTGAAGTTCTACGCCTCGGTACGGCTTGATATTCGTCGTGTGGAAACCCTCAAGCAAGGGCAGGAGGCAATCGGTTCACGGGTACGGGTGAAGGTGATCAAGAATAAGGTTGCCCCCCCCTTCCGCCAGGCTGAGTTTGATATTCTGGCCAATGAAGGTATCTCGCGTGAGGGCAATATCATCGATATCGGTACTGAATTGGGAATTATTCGCAAGAGTGGCGCATGGTTCTACCTCGGCGAGGATCGACTTGGTCAGGGGCGTGAAAATGTGCGCGAGTTTCTGAAGAATAATCCTGCGCTTACCGATGAGATCGAGCGTCTGATCAAAGCGCAGGCATTGACGAATCCAACGGTGATTGCGCCGAGTGTCGATGTTGGCGACGATGACGCTATGTTTGAAGAGTAAAACCTGTTTCAAAAAGTTATCTCATTCATTGCCGGGCGACTCCAGGATCGTGACGGGCACACCTGGTATCCGCGGGACTAGCCGGGTCAACGGCGTGCCAGCGCTGGATTGTCAGTACAGCAAGCGCGGCAGCCATGCTGCCGCGCTCCAAACGTTGCGTCACACGTATGACAGGTGGGTAAGGCCCCTGATCCAACGCGTGAGGGCATTGGCGATGATCGTCAGCTTGCCTCGCTTTCATACCGGCAACCTGGGCGTAGGATAAACTATCGTTGGTCATTAGCAAGCGTTTATGCGCCTGTGCAATGGCTGGTTAGTACGACGGTACAGCTTTTATGAAATAGTTCTAATAGTACGTTCGGTGTGCAAACGACGCAGCTATATGCTGTAGCAAAGGGCAGGTTTCAAAACCTGCCCTTTGCTGTTGCTTCAAAGATAGTATGGTCATTGGTGGCAAGAAAACTGTGCATTCGATTGCCATGCGGGTGTTCAGTGGGTTGGCGCGGCGGCGGATGGCACGTGGTGGGTTGAGCTGTCGGTGGGTGAGTGGTTTGGTAAGTTGAGCAGTCGGTGGGTTGATGGGTGGGCGAATTAATGGGCTGGTGGGATAAACCCCTGCCTCACTTCCTGGCAGCCCCTGCTGGGCTGGCCTGACGGCAGGGCGTGTGGAGCCGGGCGTGCTCACGGATAGCTCCAACAGGGCTTGTACGTTGTCAGGGAGGGCTTTACCCGCGTGACAGTGGCGGATTTAATGGGTCGGCGGGCTAAGGATTGGCGGGTTAAACCCCTGCCTCACTTCCTGGCAGCCCCAGCGGGGCTGGCCTGGCGGTGGGGCTTGGGGCCAGGCATGCTCAAGAATAGCCCCACAGGGGCTTGTACGTTGTCAGGCAGGGCTTTAGCCCGCGTGCCCTGGGTGTGCAAACCCTGTCTTACGCCGTAGAAGGCCGGCAGGGCTGGTCTGGTAGTGAGGAGGATTACCCCACCTGGAAGTGGCAGTTGGTGGGAGCGAGTCGGTGAGGTGAAACCTCGTCGATAGCGAGAAAGTTAGCAAATTAACCCCCCCTGTGCTGAACTGCACAGGGGGTATTCATCGTATAGACAAGGGTTTAATCCGCTGAAGCCGGTGCCTGAGCGATCTCCTTAAGCGCCTCGCTCTCGCGCTTGCTCTGCCAGATTGCCCAGACCAACGCTGCGCCACAGATAATCATCGCGATAATCACGCCAGGGCTACCGGGTTCGATAGTCACCACAATGGGTGCAATGATCAATGCGACCAGATTGATCACCTTGATCATCGGGTTGAGCGCCGGGCCAGCTGTGTCTTTCAGGGGATCACCGACCGTATCACCCACAACTGCGGCCTTGTGCGGCTCGCTGTGCTTACCACCGAAATTCCCCTCTTCGATATACTTCTTGGCGTTATCCCAGGCACCACCAGCATTGGCCTGGAACACAGCCATCAACTGACCGGTCAGGATAATCCCGGCCAGGAAGCCACCTAACGCTTCGACGCCCAGCGTAAAGCCGACGATGATCGGTACCATCACGGCGATCAACCCCAGGCTGATCAGCTCCTTCTGAGCAGCGGTGGTTGAAATCTGCACGGCACGGGCGTAATCAGGCTGTACCTTGCCTTCCATCAAACCTGGAATACGGAACTGCCGGCGCACCTCATTGACAATTTGTGCCGCAGCCCGCGAGACAGCCCGAATGGTGAGTGCCGAGAAGAGGAATGGTACTGCACCACCGATGAGCAAGCCGATAAATACCGGTGGGGCGGCAACGTTGATCGACGCCAGCAACTCAATGCCTTGCCGACCTTCATTGATCATTTGCTGCAAGACCTTGTTCACGTCGGTGAAATACGACCCATAAAGCGCCACTGCCGCAATCACCGCTGAACCGATAGCGATACCTTTGGTCACCGCTTTGGTCGTGTTGCCAACTGCATCGAGATCGTCCATCACATTGCGGGCATTCTTATCCAGGCCGGCCATTTCGCCAATCCCGTTCGCGTTGTCCGAGATCGGACCGAAGCTGTCCATCGAGATGGTATTGCCGGTCAACAGCAACATCCCGATACCGGTCAGTGACACGCCGTAGAGAATAGCGGTAAACTGGGTAGCCGCCGGCTCACCAGCGTAGATCAGGACCGAGGTAAAGATCGAGGCCGAGATGACCAGAATCGCCCAAACGCTACTTTCCATACCCAGAGCCAGACCAGAGAGAATATTGGTCGCCGATCCGGTCTGTGAAGCCTTAGAGGTCTCTTTCACCGGGCTAAAGTGGGTGCTGGTAAAGTATTCGGTCAGCTTATCCAACACAATTGCCAGCACCACACCCGACAGGGTAGCGAAGAACGGCCGCCAGTCAACTTCGCCGGTCGCTTCGTTCACCATAAAGACGGGCGTGGCTGCGGCACTGGCTGCAATTGCCAACCCGGCAGCAATGTAGAAGCCGCGATTCATCGCAGCCATTGCGTTGCGCTTCCGCTCATCGGTGGTGACAAAGAGATTGCCGATCACCGAAGCGACGACACCGATGGCGCGTAGTACTAGTGGGAAGATAATAAAGCGCAGATCGTAAGCACCATCACCGATGGTACCAACCACAGCATCACCCAGCACCAGTCCCAGGATTAATGCCGAGACCAGGGTCACTTCAAAACTCTCAAACACGTCGGCAGCCATACCGGCACAGTCACCGACATTATCGCCTACCAGGTCGGCAATAACGGCAGCATTGCGGGGATCATCTTCTGGAATGCCAGCCTCAACTTTGCCCACCAGATCAGCCCCAACATCAGCCGCCTTGGTGTAGATACCACCACCAACGCGCATAAAGAGTGCGATCAACGATCCACCAAAGCCAAAACCAAGCAGCGCATCCGGGGCAGCAATCCCGAACACCATAAAGATCAACGTACCGCCGAGCAGACCGAGGCCGACCGTCAGCATGCCGGTCACGGAACCGGATTTATACGCCACCTGCAATGCCGGATTATAACCTTTTCGGGCTGCCGCAGCGACTCGCACATTCCCCTCTACCGCCACGTTCATGCCAACGAAGCCGACAGCATAGCTGAAGAGCGATCCCATTAGGAAGGCTACTGCCCGCCCGATGGCTACCCAGATTGTTGCCGCTTCCTTGCTCCCAAAACGTTCAACGGCTTCAGTCGTGGGAGGAATAATAAACACACTTGCTGCCAGTACAAACGTCAAAATCACGATCAAAATTGAAATTGTGCGGAATTGTTGGCTCAGATAAGCATTGGCGCCGGTCTTGATAAAACCCCAGACCTCGCGCATTTTGGGAGTGCCCGTATCCTGGGCGAGGATTTGACTACGAATGAAGAAGGCGTAACCGATACCGAGCAGTGAGATGACGAGAACGGCCCAGACTGCAAGGCTTTGGACGGCATTCAGATCCTGCATGATCCCAACTCCTTCGTTGCACGAATGCACGAACCGATGTACCTGACGGCGCGGCGTGTGATACTACTCTCACGCGAGGCGCTGGCTATGGTGGAAAAACTCCTTACGGTAGACGTGGATTATTCTAGCATAGTCGAGTTACGATTGCAACGGGCGGCACAATCGCAATGTTGGGCAGAAACCGTGCGAAGATTGTGCGTTTATCGCTGAAGCCAGATAAAACTATGATTGTTTATGATTATCGCTTCTCTTACGCACAATCTGCCGCCCTAGCCGTCGAAATGCCAGCTCAATCCCATTTTGCAGATTAGCGCCAATGAGAATGTGACCAAGATCAACGCCAAGCTGGACGATAGTCTGGGCAATTTCCGGGCCAATACCGACCAGAATCACCTGGGCTCCGATCAATTGTGCTGCCCGGGCTGTTTGTAAGAGGTAACTTGCGACAGCGGTATCAATCACCGGCACGCCGGTAATATCAATGATCACAATGTCTGATTGACGCTCGGCAACCGTCGTTAGCAGGCGTTCCATCATCTGCCCGGCACGGAAACTGTCAATCGCGCCGATCAGAGGCACGACAAGAATCCCTTCGTAAAGCGGAAGAATCGGGGTACTCAGTTCACGAATTGTTTGTTGTTGAGCCTCAATCTGATCGGTTTGGTTGCGAAGCTGATGATGCAATTGATCATACGTAAAGCTAAAACTGGTAACGATAGCACGTCTAAACTGATCCAGCATATCTTCTACAGTGCGCACCGTTTCAACGGTGCAATCCGGGCGCTCAGCGGTAAAGGCCATCAGTGCATCCCAGATGAGCGAACGAAAGATATGGACTGCTATTAAGACATCGCTGAGCAAAAAACCGGTATGAGCGCGCACTTCACCAAGCGCTTCTGCATATGCCAGTAATGGTAGCAGGTCTTGGGTTCCAATTGCCTCCGCCAGCGATTCGATGGTGGTTCCTACCGAAAATAACAATTCTTCCTGATTGAAGCGAGCATAACCGGCACTCTGACGTTGCACCTGTTGTGCCAGTGCTTGTTCCATTGCCGAACGTCGGGCCAGGAGAAAGTCTTGTAGATCGGTGAAGATGTCTGCCACGCGACCTCCTTGTCGCTACACGACGTATCGTCAGATGCATCGTCAAGCCTCACCCGGTGGCGTACGCTTGTCTGCGGAGCGTGGGGTGAGGTTCCTGTAACCAGATGGCAACAGCCTGAAATTGGCGTCTATCGTTGTAGTGGTTTTATTTCATGGCAGGTACGCTGGAATGCCAACTCGATCCCGGTTTGCAAGGTTGCGCCGACCTGGATGCCACTCAGATCAACTCCAAGTTGCACAAGAGTTTGAGCAATTTCCGGGCCAATACCGACCAGAATCACCTGTGTCCCGATCAACTGTGCTGCCCGTGCCGCCTGTAAAAGGTAATTCGCAACTGCGGTATCGATCACCGGCACGCCGGTGATGTCAATAATCACAATGTCAGATTGACGTTCGGCAATTGCAGTGAGCAGGCGTTCCATGATCTGGCTGGCGCGGAAGCTATCAATCACCCCAACCAGTGGCACAACCAGAATACCTTCATAGAGCGGGAGGATCGGTGTACTCAGCTCACGAATAGTCTGCTGTTGAGCAGCAATCTGCGCAGCCTGATCATTGATCTGAAGCTGCACATCACGATACATAACGTTAAAACTGGTGAGTAGTTCCTGAGCAAAAGCATGAATAATATCTTCTACTCGCCGCACATGATGAACAGTTACTGTCTGATGTTCGCGATCAAAATCCTCTATCAGATTCCAGGCAATCCGGCGCAATTCATTCAAGGCACCGAACATATCAGCGGCGATGAACCCACTATTGGCCCGCTCCTTACCAATTGATCGAGCATGTTCCAGAAATAGTTGTAAATCACCGGTTCCAATTGCATGGATCAGTGTCCTGAGCGACGTAGTTACCGCTTGCAGCAGTACGGCCCGATCCATAGCCGCGTAGTTTGCGTGGTGGTTACGAAGCTCATCGGTAAACCGTTCAGCAGCTTCGACCAGGCGTGCCTCGCAGAAGGCGACGATGTTTGCAATAACCTGGGGCATCAGTACCTCACCTGATCAGCGAATGGTGTAGCCTTGCTGACTTAATGCCAGTTCAATGCCGGCCTGCAGATTGGCGCCAATCTGAATGTTACGCAGATCAACGCCCAGTTGCACAATCGTCTGGGCAATTTCAGGGCCAATACCGACCAGAATCACCTGGGCGCCGATCAACTGCGCCGCCCGCGCCGTCTGCAAGAGATAGTTGGCGACCGCAGTATCGATCACCGGCACACCAGTAATATCAATAATCACAATATCAGACTGGCGTTCAGCAATGGCCGTTAACAGGCGTTCCATAATCTGGCCGGCGCGGAAACTGTCAATCGCGCCAACCAGTGGCAGGACAAGAATCCCTTCGTAGAGCGGTAGAATAGGGGTACTTAGCTCACGGATGGTCTGCTGCTGAGCAGCAATCTGTTCGGCCTGATCACGCAATTCTTGCTGGAGGGTCAGCATTGCCTGACTGTATCCCAACAACAGCAAGCGGTTAAATTCGCTGATAGCATCTTCAAATTGACGTACATCACCGATGGTTAGGCGATCACTGCCGAATTCGGTTAACTCCTGCCAGCAAAACTCACGGATACTTGAGACAACACTCATCATATCGTCGAGCGACAGCCCCATCCGGGCGCGTCGCTCTCCGATGTAGGGTGCCCATTCGTTCAGCGGATCAGCATCATTATCACCAAAGACAGCACAGATCGTCTCAACCGAACGTTGCAAGGCGGGACGGAGATCGTCAGCCGGGATTGCAGCATATCCGCTACTACTGCTCTGCACGGCGTGCAGCAAACGTGCACTCGTCTGCGGTAACCGTTCGCGAATGAATGCAGCCAGGCTGCTCAGGATGGCGCTCATGGTATTCTCCGACACTAAACAGATACCGCCTCAATAGGCACGGGCAAAGATTACCTGACGATCAGTTTCGCGACCGGTGTAAACGCAGCGACCGACCGACCCCGGCTGTTCGAGTGGAATGCAACGGATCGTCGCCCGCGTCTCTTCTTGAATACGCTTTTCATCAGCGGTATCACCAGCCCAGTACGCCCGGGCAAAGCCACGTTCGACCTGTTCTTTCAATTCGTCGTAGCTGGTGACATCCGCAGTATGTGCTTCGCGGAAAGCAAGTGCACGCTGGAAGAGTGCAGTCTGCATCTCGTTCAACAATGCCTCAATTCGCTCAGTCAGACCAGCCTGGGGGACGAAGCTCTTGCCGGCTTTACCGGGAATATCCCGGCGGGCGAGAGCAACCGTCTCTTTAGCCACATCTTTCGGCCCAATTTCAATCCGAACCGGCACACCCTTCAACTCCCATTCGTTGAATTTATAACCGGGACTGTAATTGTCGCGGTCATCAACTTTAAAGCGCAGGCGTCCCTTCCAGGCTGCGGTCATCTGCTCGACGGCGGCCATTACCAGGCTGCGCTCTTCGTCGTTCTTGTAAATCGGCACTACCACCACCTGAATGGGAGCCAGACGAGGCGGCAACACCAGCCCCTCATCATCCGAATGAGTCATAATCAGTGCACCGATCAGACGGGTACTCACCCCCCAACTGGTTGTCCAGGCGTATTGAATGGTGTTGTTCTGATCGGTAAAGGTAATATCGAAGGCGCGGGCAAAATTCTGACCGAGATTATGCGACGTACCGGCCTGCAATGCTCGTCCATCCTGCATCATTGCTTCGATACAGTATGAACGTAGCGCACCGGGAAATTTCTCTTTTTCAGTCTTAAGCCCACGAATGACCGGCACGGCCATCTCTTTTTCCACGAAATCGGCATAAACGTCGTGAAGAATGCGCAATGTCTCTTCCTCGGCCTCAGCTTCAGTAGCATGGGCAGTATGGCCTTCCTGCCACCAGAATTCAGCCGTGCGCAGGAAAGGGCGGGTGCGCATTTCCCAGCGCATGACATTGGCCCACTGGTTGTAGAGCACAGGCAGATCGCGGTACGAGCGAATCCACTTGCTGTAGAAATAACCGATGATAGTCTCGCTGGTAGGACGGATAATATATGGTTCGGCCAGTTCTTCACCGCCGGCGCGGGTGACTTCAGCAACTTCCGGCGCAAAGCCCTCGACGTGCTCAGCCTCTTTCATAATAAAGCTCTTGGGGATGAGCAGAGGGAACTGCACGTTGGCATGACCGGTTGCCTTGATCCGATCATCGAGCGCACGCTGCATCAATTCCCAGATCGCCCAGCCGTGGGCCTTAACGACGATACAACCGCGAACAACTTCGGCAACTTCGGCCAGATCAGCTTCCCGCACAATATCGAGGTACCACTGGTTGTAATCAACACTCCGTTGGGTAATAACCTCTTTTGGCATGCCGTTCCTCGGGCTGATGATGGTACGCTGTAAGCGTTACATTCTATTCATACTTCCTCTATTATAGCTGATATAGCAAAACTCATTGCAAAGCGGTTTTGCCGGCATATGGGAACTGCACGTCATAATAAGGCGGTGACCATCTGGTCACCGCCGTCAGTTGCTTTGAAAATACTTGTATATATCGTATGGGAAGACCGACTATTTCTTCAATTCCTGCTGGATCGTCGCCATAATTCGATCAACATCAAGCCCGGCTTCTTTGGCCAGACGAATCTGTTCAAGCAAACGAGCCTGCGCTTCGGCCAGACGGCGCTGCTGATCAATCTTCTCCTGTTCGCGATCAGCTTTAGCTTGCTCTTCTGCCCAGTTCCAGACCTGTTCCCAGAAGAAACCTACTTCGCGGAACATCATGCCAAAGATGCCGCCGCTCTCTTTCACTGACATGGATCGCTCCTTCCTGCGGTCAGCCCGGCTGCGAACTGTCATTGCGGTTCTGATTGTATTCTATTACGTAAAAAGCAAAACGTCAATCCGATTTACACTTGCACAAAGCGTACTGAGATGCTATACTGGCGGTAATTGATGTCATATATGAAAGTTGTGTCGGTTCACAAACTGGCCGACCACAAGGAGCGTCTATGTCGGCGCCCTACACACCCTCTGTAACCAACGAAGAGCAGCGCCGGGCCGTCGATCTCAGTGGTGCTGCGGTACACCTCTTTCGTTTCCGGGGGCCACTCGATCTCGCTTACGAATACTTCTGTGATGTGCCGGCTGTTTTCAGTCTGCTCCCCGATGTGATTGAGGTTTTTGCCTATGCCCCTAACCGCTACCGGCTGATCGTCGGTGCTACTGATGGCCACGGCCATGCAATGGCCGGTTACTTCGACGTTGCCGCTACCTTTGAACCTTATCGTCTAATTCGGATTATGCCGGTTGATGATGGCCCGCCGATTGACCTTAGTGGTTTTGTCTTTCCAGGTCAGCTCTTTGCTGAGGCCGTGTTCTATCCTCACGCCCACGGTACCGATGTCGAATATACGGTTGAACTGGCAATGACGATCCCGGTGCCAAAGGTGCTCTGGTTTATGCCCGGCAGTGTGTTGCAGGCAATCGGCGAGCGGGCAATGGAACACAAGATGAACCATATGATTAATGGTTTTTCGCGGGCCATCGATATCGATTTTCACGCCTGGATCGGCAACGAGTAGTCATAATACAAATAACCCAGGTTACTACCTTATATCACCATATCACCACAGAGGCGCAGAGGATGGGTATAATCCTGGTTGTTGTCGTGAGGCGTGACGTAGTGCGTCCATGAGAACCGGCTGCTGCCTAAATCGTTATGCAGTTACGCCATCCGGTTGAGTGTAACGTCGTGTTGTTGCCCTGATAGTTAGCTTCCATGGTTTATTCACAGCGTAGATGGCAACTTGAGTTATCTACTAAAAGCTATATCGGTCATTACTGGTTGACGCCACGATTATGTCAACGGTGTCTCACGGGCTGGATCGTGAGCGCGGCTGCTGCGGCAGCCGTGCTGCCGCACTCCAAACGCTGCGACACGCGCATAACAAGCGGGCAAGGCAACCAATCCAACGTGTGAGATAGTCGTCAGCCCTCTTCGCTACCATACCATTAGCCTGCGAGCGGGATATGCTGACGTTGGCGATTGGTAGGCGTGCCTGTGCTTGTGAGACAGTCTGGATGCATGACAGCACAGCTTGTGCAAAATGAGTTCTTCTGCCAGGCACTGCTTTCAGGCGAGCCGATGTCTTGTAGCGGCTCGCCAATGTTGTGCTATACTATCCACAAATAGTTCCGCATTCAACTATCTGTAGAGGAAGGCTATGTGGCTCCCTGTCTGGCCGCGACGCTTCTTGTCAGTATTGTCGGTTTTGTTGTTGATCTGCTGGTTTCTGGCCAGTTTTCCGGTCGCCGCTCAAAATGCGCCTGACCCGAAAACGGTCACTATTCCCGGTACCATCCAGAGTGTCCTGGGATGTCCCGGTGACTGGCAACCATCGTGTAGTGTCACCTATCTGACCTACGATCCGGCAGTAGACCTCTGGAGCGCCCGGTTCGATTTGCCTGCCGGTGCCTACGAATACAAAGTTGCCCTCAACGACAGTTGGGCCGAAAATTATGGTCTGAATGCGCGGCGTGATGGGCCAAATATTCCCTTACAGGTGCCGGCCCCAACCAGTGTGCGCTTTATCTACGATCACAAGACGCATTGGGTCACCGATAGCATCAATACCCCGATTATTGTGGCGGTTGGCGAGTTTCAGACGGCCCTCGGTTGTGCGACGGCCAACGATCCAACCTGTCTTGGCTCGTGGTTGCAAGACCCTGATGGTGACGGATTGTATACGTTTACCACCAACCGGATCCCTGCCGGTGATTACCAGCTCCGGCTGGCTATCGGTGAGACGCTTGACGGCGCAATTGGTGAGGGTGGCGCCGGTGGACCGCCTTTTGCCATTACCGTTACCGAAGGTGGCGAGGTCTATATCGGCTATAACGCAGGGAGTGGCGAAGTGACGATTTCAACTGCTGGGGCACCCAAAGGCGATATTTCGCGTGCCCGTGCTTATTGGGTTGATGCCGATACGATTGTCTGGAATGTAATCGGCACGCCACGTTATCAGTATGCCTTGTTCAGCGATCCAGGCGGTAATCTGAAACTGACCCCCGAAGGAGTGGTTGGTGGTCAGCGGATCGATCTCACCTTCTCGCCGGCTGGGCCTGGCGAAGCGCTGAAAAAGTTTCCCCATCTGGCAGGATTCAGCGCGTTCAAGCTGCCACCCCTCGACCGGGCACGTTTGATCGGGCTAACCCGTGGTCAACTGGTGGTGGCGATGTACGATGAGAATGGGCAGCCACTTGATGCTACTCGGATCCAGATACCCGGCGCTCTCGACGCTCTTTTCCCTTACAATGGCCCGCTGGGGGTTTCGATTGAAGATGGCCTGCCGACAATTCGGGTCTGGGCCCCAACGGCCCGTCAGGTGCGATTGCACCGCTTCGCCGATTCCCGACCGGATACGCGGGCGGTGGTGCTGCCGATGACGCTCGATGCTACGACCGGCGTTTGGAGCATTCGTGGCGAAGCGAGCTGGATCGGTCAATATTATCTGTTTGAGGTGGATGTCTACGTACCGGCTGCCGGGCGGGTTGTGACCAACCTGGTGACCGATCCCTATTCGGTGGCGCTGAGCGCCAACAGTACCCGCAGCCAGATTATTGATCTCAACGATCCGGCATTACAACCGTCGGGCTGGGAGACACTGCGCAAGCCACCGCTGGAGGCACCGGAGGACGTGGTTCTCTACGAGTTGCATGTGCGCGACTTCAGCATTCTCGATGAGAGTGTTCCGGCGGACCTGCGAGGTACGTTCCGTGCTTTTACCGTTCGTGACAGTGTAGGGATGCGTCATCTGGCCGAACTCGCCGATGCGGGTGTCACCCATGTTCACCTTCTGCCGGCATTTGACATTGCCACTATCGAGGAGATTCGTGAGCAGCAGGTGCCGTTACCCTACGACCAGCTTCGGGCGCTTCCACCCGATTCGCCTGAACAACAGGCACTGATCGAGCCGATCCGTGATCTTGATGGTTTTAACTGGGGGTACGATCCCTTTCATTACTCGGTGCCGGAGGGAAGTTACAGCACCAATCCTGATGGGCCACAGCGCACGCTCGAGTTTCGCGAGATGGTGCAGGCGCTGAATGAAACCGGCCTGCGCGTCGTGATGGATGTTGTCTACAACCACACCAACGCCAGCGGTCAGAACCCGCGCTCAGTCCTTGATCGTATCGTGCCCGGCTACTACCATCGTCTCGACGGCGACGGCAATGTCACGACTTCCACCTGTTGTGCGAACACGGCGACCGAGCATCGCATGATGGAGAAGTTGATGATCGACTCGGTGGTGCTGTGGGCGAAGTATTACAAAGTTGATGGCTTCCGCTTCGATCTGATGGGCCATCACATGAAGGACAACATGCTGGCGGTGCGCACAGCACTCGATGCGCTGACCCTAGAACACGATGGGGTTGATGGCAAATCAATCATCATCTACGGCGAGGGTTGGAATTTTGGTGAAGTCGCCAATAATGCCCGTGGTATTAACGCTACCCAGTTCAATATGGCCGGTACCGGCATCGGTACCTTCTCAGACCGACTCCGCGACGCAGCCCGTGGCGGAGGTCCCTTTGACGACCCACGGCTCCAGGGATTCATTTCTGGTCTGGCTACCGATCCGAGTGATTTCCCGCAAGGGACACCGGATGCGCAGCGGGTCAAACTGCTGGCTGAGACCGATTTGATTAAACTTGGCCTGGCCGGTAACCTGAAGACCTACCGGATGATCAATTACGAAGGTCGTCTTGTACCTGGTGAGCAGATCAAGTACCGTGGCGCAGCCGGCGGCTACACGCTTGATCCGCAAGAGCAGATTGTCTACGTTTCAGCCCACGACAACGAAACGTTGTTTGATGCGGTGCAACTCAAGGCCGCAGCCGGTACACCTATCGCCGAGCGGGCACGAATGGTCCAACTCGGTCTCTCGCTGACTGCGCTGGCGCAGGGTATTCCCTTCTTCCACGCCGGTGATGAACTGCTCCGCTCGAAATCACTCGACCGCAACAGCTACAACTCATCGGACTGGTTCAACCGGATTGACTGGCGTGGTCAGGAGAATACCTTTGGCTCCGGTCTGCCCCCGGCCTGGGACAACCAGAGCAATTGGCCCATTATGGCGCCATTGCTGGCCAACCCGGCACTCAAACCGGACACCAGCCTGATGCAGGCCACGTATGAGCACTTCCGCGAGATGCTCCGCATTCGGCGCAGTACACCTCTCTTCCGTCTGCGCACGGCTGCCGAGGTCGAGCGCATGGTTTCGTTCTTCAATAACGGGCCTGATCAGATTCCCGGTCTGATCGTTATGAGCATCAGTGATAATGGCCCAAGCCGCCTCGATCCGAACATCGGGCAGGTGGTGGTCTTGTTCAATGCCCGGCCTGAGACGGTGACGATTACCATCCCCGAACTGGCAAATGGCGATCTGTCCTTACACGACGTTCAGGTCGCATCGAGCGATGAGCGGGTCACGCAATCACGCTATACCGCCGACGGCACCTTCAGCGTGCCCGGACGCACCACGGCGGTCTTTATGGGGCCGCGACCGTTGGTGCCAGCTCCCGCCCCTGAACCGACCCCGACAGTAGCGGTGGAGCCGTCACCAACCGTCAGCGCAGAGGCAACAACGCCGACTACGCCGGCACCCGCCGCACAGGGAAGTGGTGCGCCGGGCTGGTTGTGGATTGTGCTCGTCGTTATTGCGCTGGTTGGAGCGGGAATATTCGTTACCCGGCGTCGTGGCGGCGGCGCAAGGTAGTTCTGAGCGGTAACAGAAGTATCTGAGACGCACCGTGATGGTGCGTCTCTTCGTCTTTGTATCAATACTTGTTCAACTTGGGATTGGTTCAAGGGCGATACCAACGCGCCGGAGGCGCGTGCTCCCAGGTTTCAAGGGGGCAATACCCGTGCGCCGGAGGCGCACGCTCCCAGGTGTTGGTGCAAATCCAGCGCAACCTGATGCGGTAGGGGCACGGCATACCGTGTTTCCATTATTCACAAATGTACATCGTTCAGGTAAACACCAGGGTAATGATTGGATAGCCTGTCATGTTTTCTCTGCTACCAGACTTGAGATGATTGGAGACACTCAGGCAAAGATACACTGGCGAACAGGACGCCCAATACCGGCGTCGGTTACTCTTCTCGCACAAAGCGCACCCGATCACCGGGTTGCAACAGTGTTGGTGGATCAGCAGTCGGATTGAACAATCGCAGGCCGGTGCGACCAATAATATGCCAGCCGCCGGGCAGCCTTGTCGGATAGATACCGGTCATACCGGCGGCAATTGCCACCGATCCGGCAGGAACTGCCAGGCGCGGCGTTGCCCGCCGTGGCAGATGCAGGGCTGGTGGCAACCAGCCCAGATAAGGGTAGCCTGGAGCAAAACCGATCATCAGCACACGCTGTACGGTCCCGGTATGTAAGGCCACCACCTCATCTGGTGACAACCCTGATTGTGCAGCGACCTCATGGAGATCAGGCCCCTCATCGCCGCCGTAACGCACCGGAATAACCACCTCATGTCCGACGGGCAGCGCGGTTAAGGGTGGATGCGTAGCCAGATCGGCCAGACGGCCAGCAAGGCGATCTCGATTGGCGATTAGCGGATCGAAACAGACTAACAGCGAGTCAATTGCCGGCACCAGATCGATCAAACCGGCGGGTGGATCGGCTTGGAGAGCGGCCATTGCGGCCAGCGGTGCCCCTGCGCCGGCCAGCCTGGTCGACCAGCGCACCAGAAACGCCGCCTCGCCAAATGGATCTACCCGTCCGCTCATCGTTGTGGTGCCTGTACGGTGACGCCTGCGGCAGCCAGACCCTGGCGGATCGTTGCTGCCCGCAGCGCGGCACCCGGTGTATCGCCGTGGATACAAATTGTGGCGGCCTGTAATGGCACGAGTGTGCCATCAACGGCTCTGACCGCACCATCGCGAACAATATGCAGTGTCTGGGCCAGACATGCTGCCGGATCGACAATCAGGGCATCGGGATGATGCCGGTTGCGCAGCGAACCATTGGCTTCGTAGGTACGGTCGGCAAAAGCCTCTGCCAGCACCGGTACACCGACTTCGTGGCCGGCGGTAACCAGCAACGAGCCAGCCAGTCCAACCAGGGCCAGTTCGCGGCTGAAGGCAGCCACAGCACGGGCAATCGCCATCGCCACGGCAAGGTCGCGGGCGGCCACATTGTAGAGCGCACCGTGGGGCTTCACATGGCGCAATTCAACCTTTTCCGAGCGGGCAATGGCGGCCAAAGAACCGATCTGAGCCAGCACCCACGCCTCGATCTCATCCGGCGTTAGCGGTAATACCCGACGGCCAAAGCCGTACAGATCAGGGTAGGATGGATGGGCACCAACCGCCACCCCCAGGTCACGGCAACGCCGGACAGTGCGCCGCATCACCATCGGATCACCAGCATGACCGCCACAGGCGACATTTGCCGAACTGACAAACGGCAGTACGCCATCGTCGTCACCGACCTGAAAAGCGCCGTAACTCTCACCACAATCGCAGTTGATATCAATTGTCAACATCGCCTCGCTACCCTACTGGTGCCTCCGCGACTCTTGGCACCCGTTTCATCCCATGTCGTGCCACAACCAGCAGCAATAGCATCACACCGGCATCAACCACAACCAGGATTGCACCACTCACCGGACCAAACCAGCCGATTAACTGACCGAAGAGTGCCGGCAGAAACAACCCACCACCGGTGCCGATGGTCAGTGCAACGCTCAGCGCAGCCGCACTGCGACCGGCAGCCTGCGTGATCAACAGCATCGTCGTAGGGAAGATCGGGCCACACGATAGTCCCATCAGCGCAACTGCGACCAGTGCTAAAGCGACCTGATTCACACCGATGACTAACAGCAAACCACCGGAGCCAAGACCGATCAGACACAAGAGCAGCATACGCAACGCACCCAGGCGATCTCCCCAAAAGATGGCCGCCATGCGCCCGGCGGTCAACATCCCCCAGAACAAACTACTACCCAGGGCTGCAATCGGCGCAGCCAGACCACCACCGCGTTCGAGAATCAGCGCAATCCAACCACCAATCCCGATTTCGGTACCGATGTAGGTAAACATCAGCAACCCACACATCACGGCTGCCAGCCAACGTGGCGGCCCGGCCATTTGGGCTGAGGGGGCCTGCGTCGGCTCACGCAATTGAGTGGCCGGCCAGACCAGTGCCAGCATGAGCAGTGCGCCGATCCAGATGGCAGCCTGGGGACGGTCGACAAGTGTCAACATCAGCGCAACCAGCAAAGGGCCGCCGATTGAACCAACGCTAAAGAACAGATTCAGGGCATTCAAGGCACCGGCAGCGCCGTGGTACAGTCGCGCAATCAGCAGGTTCCCACCGGCCAGCATCCCGCCGTAACCAAAACCGGCCATACCGGTACCGAGCAACATCCCAATCAGAACCGGACTGAAACCGAGCGCCAGCATGCCGCTACCCATCAGCGCGGCACCAAGTGCAATCACGGGGCGCATCCCCCAACGCTGGATGGCCGAACCGACACCTACAGAAGCCAGCACACCACCCAGCGAAAACGCCGTAAAAACGGCACCGAGATCAGTCACTTCACGCCCGACCTGCGCTGCAAGGCCAGGAAGACTCGGCCCGATAGCCGATAACATCCAGCCCACCCCCAGGTAAAGAGCGCCTACGATCAATAAAGCCAATGATGGTTTCACGACACCCGTACCAATCGCCGTACCGCCCAATTCGCTGCATTTGCGGCAGTCAATTCATCATAGAGCGCAGCAATGCGACGCGCAATGGTTGGCCAGCTATACTCGGCTGCACGCTGTACCGCAGCCGAACGCAGACGTGCAGCCAGCTCTGCGTCGGTTAGAACACGTTCAATCTGCGTAGCTAACGCAGCATCATTATCGGGTGGGAAGAGCAACCCGCTATGGCGATCTTCAATCGTCAACGCCAATCCACCAACATTAGAGGCGACGACCGCTGCACCGCATGCCAGTGCTTCGAGGGCAGCCAGCCCAAACGACTCATAATGCGAAGGTGCAGCCACCACATCGGCAGCCATGTAATAGAGCGGCAAACGTTCCTGGGGTTGGGCACCGGCAAACACGACCTGATCTTGCACGCCCAGGGTGCGGCGCAAATGATCGAGACGACGCTGTTCACCATTCCACAGTGTGGCCTGAGTCTCGTCTTCACCACCGATCAGCACCACCTGCAAGCGATCACGCCACTCTGGATGGGCGGCGAGCAACCGCGCCGCCGCTCGAATCAGGGCATCCATCCCCTTCAGCGGCTCCATCCGCCCCACACACACCAGAAGGATCGCGTCTTCCGCAACGCCCAATGCCGCCCGTGCCGCAGTGCGCTCTCCCGGCTGAAAGCGACGCAAATCAACCCCGCACGGAATGACTCGAATCCGCCCGGTATCGGCGCCATAATGCCAGACCATCTGCGCTCGATCAAGTGGCGTTGCTGCAACCACTGCATCGACCTCACGCATTAACCGCCGCTCAATTGCAATCCGACGCTTTGTTTCCACCTCTTCCTCAGAGCGGGCAACACTGTTCTTCATGGCACCCAGGGTGTGAAACATCTGCACCACTGGTGCCCGCCAGACTCGTCGCAGGCGCAGCGCAGCCTCACCTGATAGCCAGTAATGGCTATGGATCAGATCGTAACTCAGGTCTTCACCATCGGCAAAACAGCGTACCCGGCTGACAAACTCTGGCAGATAGGTCAAGAGCAGGTTCTTATCATAAGGTGTTGCCGGGCCGGCGTGCAGGCTAATCAGCCGCACACCACGGCTCAGAGGAATAATCGTTGGTGTATCGCGGTCCTGGCTACGGGTAAAAATATCAACCAGTATCCCCCGCTGCCCCAATTCACGGGCCAGCTCGCGCACGTAGACATTCATCCCGCCCGCTTCTTTACCACCCAACCTGGCCAGCGGACTACTATGCACACTCAACATTGCCACTCGCATGGATTCCTCGTAACGAATGAAAAGCGAGCGTATCGGAAAACCCGTACCGCCCGCCCCTCAGCGGAATAGTATGCAGGTACCAAACCTGCCTTTCTCGAGTGTTGTATCACAAATTACCTGATTGCACAAGTATTAGCGGAAAAACTGGTGGTGGCGTAACCCGGCGGAGAGGAAAACCGGGGTTACGCCTGTTTGCGCCCTGTGTACAAACCATCACGGAGCATCATCTTCAACTGGGATGAACGATGTGGAATGAACGTGAGTGTCGTCATAGGTGCAGGGCGCACCACACCTCTCTCCTACATACCGGTCGTATGGGTAGAGAGTGATGGCAAGCGAAGCCAGCAGGGTTTTCCCCGCGACGAAACACCAAGAGGTGGCAAATGATTGCTGCCCCTCACCTGATCGTTGAGGTTACCACCAAAACCGATACTTGAAAAGGGCAAAAATCGCATAAAACCCCTGAATAGGCTTCATCTTCTTTCCCTCTTCATAAGTACGCCCCAGATAGCTCACCGGTACTTCATAAATGCGATAACCCCGGCGCAGAACCTTCGCCGCAATCTCTGGTTCGATCCGAAAATCATTACTCTCCAACTGCAAATCACGCAAAATATCGGTTCGTACCACCTTGTAGCAGGTCTCCATATCGGAGATCCAGCAATTAAACAAAAAATTGGTCAGGAAGGTTAAAAACTTATTCCCCAGCGCATTCCAGAAATACATACCGGTATGGCGACCAAGAAAACGGCTGCCGAAGACAACATCAACGCGACCGGAGGCAATTGGCTTAACCAGTTCGTAATAATCCTGGGGATCGTACTCCAGATCGGCATCCTGCACGATAGTGATCTCACCACGGGCATGCGCCAGGCCACTACGCACTGCTGCGCCTTTGCCGCGATTATGAGGGTGACGGATGACGGTGATATGGGAACGAGAACGACGTAGCTCTTCCAGAATGGCCGGTGTCTCGTCGGTAGAGTGATCATCAACGATGATAATCTCTTTGTCGAGATTAACGGCTTCAACCTGATCGAGGAT
>NZ_DAOTZQ010000059.1:0-20065 GCF_034434295.1 Chloroflexus sp. | reverse complement strand
ACGCATGCGTCGCCCCTACGCCCACGCCAATCCACCGGCGACTCGTCAATGGCACAGCCGGTAACGCCACAGTACGAGGATCACCCCTGAACGATGGTGGTATCCCCTGGGCACACGAATCGCTGGGATTACCAACATCGGGTTGTAGCAGAGCCAGGGTTACAGATTTTACCTGGATCGATCTATCTTGACAACGATGTGTGGTCGCTGTTAGAATAAATGATAGCGATATTATTATTGATAATATAGAGTCTGCTATGATCCCTCAATGGCTTACCCACAACCGTCTGTACGATCTGGCGCGCAGTGGTCAACGTCTACCACCCTGGTGGGCAGTGATACTGGTTGGTTTATTCATTCTTTTGGCTTCGCAACTCGTTGCCTTACCGATCCTCTTCGTGTTTGTCCTCACCGGTATAATATCGATAACTGAAGAGAATACCCTTACTCAACCGCCGCTGGTATCAGGGTTTGCGTTGTCCCTCCAGCTAGTCACAGCCTTCGGGTCAATGATACTGTTCACCTGGCTGTGGGTACGCTTTTACGAGCGACGTTCTTTCGCCACCCTTGGTTTCGAGCCAGGCAGAATTCTCTTTCTCTACGGTCGCGGCCTGCTCATCGGGTTGGCAGCATTTGCGGCAATCATAGGGCTGCTGGCGCCTCTAGGTTACATTGCTATCGAGAATAGTGATCCTGCACAGGTTGGGCTGGCAGCACTCGGTGGAGTGGTACTTGTTTTCTTTCCAGGCTGGATGATTCAGGGCGCAGCCGAAGAAATCCTCGTCCGGGGCTGGATGTTACCGACCCTCTCGGCACGCTACCGGGTATGGGGCGGATTGCTCATCTCATCACTCTTCTTTGCCTTTATGCATACCCTCAACCCCAACCTGAGCATACTGGCAATGATCAATCTGGCTCTGTATGGTCTGTTTGGCGCACTCTACGCTCTGCGTGAAGAGTCGCTGTGGGGTATCTGTGCCGTTCATTCAATCTGGAACTGGGCGCAGGGAAACCTCTTCGGACTGCAAGTGAGTGGCCAGATGGTTAGCGGTGGTATGATCTTCAATCTGGTCGAGACCGGTCCTGACTGGTTGACCGGCGGCGCATTCGGACCGGAGGGCGGATTGATAACAACAATTGTCCTGCTGTTAAGCATCGCGATTATCTGGTGGTGGCCAATAACCGGACAGCGTGTCGTCACCCAACCGGTAACAGTGGATCGTTCGTTGTAGTCGGGTACGGCAGATGATCCTACGGTATCAACTGCGCTTCATCAATAACACCTGACGCCATTCCTAATAGTTCCTGCGGGGGATGGGGTAAACCTTACGAGTCTCCTCCATTCTGCAATGATACAACAGACTTTGCGAACGTTTGTGGATACTACCCCTTACACTCTACAGCTCCTCAACCCTGAGTGGACAGAGCTTTACCACACCCCGCTCCAAGAAGTGTATACTGCATGTAACCATCCTGTAACTACAACCACTACCCTACAAGCAGAACCGCGCATCTCAACGCGCCTTTGTGGCGTGTCATTACAAGGAGATTGGCAATGACTCAGCCTCCAAATGGCTTTGACCCGAATGATCCAATCGGGACCTGGCGCACCTGGCGCGACGCCAGCCTGGAAGCATGGGCAAAAAGCCTGACCGCGATGGTCAACACCGAAACGTTCTCGCAGGCGATTGGCGCCCAACTCGATGCGCTCCTGGCTATTTCTGGGCCAGTACAGCAGGCCGTCCAACAATACATGGAGCGCTATCTGGCTCAGGCTCAACTCCCCTCGCGCACTGAAGTGGTGACCCTGGCCGAACGATTAACAAACATCGAATTTCGTCTCGACGATATGCAGGCTCAACTCGATGAATTGACTGACCTGGTGCGCAAGCTGGCAGTTGCGCAACCCCCCACTGCGGTTGACGTTGGCGTGATTGATGAACGCCTGCGGGGTATCGAGGAACAACTGACCGCTCTTGCCGCTGGCCGTCCCTCCGGTCGTATCCGCAAGGCAACGACTGAAGACAAAGAGTAGGAGTGTTTGATCATGACCAGTTCTGATGCCGCGCCAATCGATCTTGAGCGGATGACCGAGCAGTTACTGAAAGAGATCGAGCGCACAACGAAGAGCAGTGACATGGCTGCTCGCATCGCTACCAATCGTATTCGGGTTGCTGTCGGTCAAACGCCTAAAGAGCAGATTTGGGCGTTGAACAAGATGCGTCTTTACCACTACTATCCGCAAGTACCACCGGAGCAGCGCAAGCCGGTACCAATCTTGCTTGTCTTCGCCTTGATCAATCGACCCTATATCTTCGATCTGCGCCCCGGCAATAGCTTCGTCGAATACCTGCTCCAGCACGGCTATGAAGTCTATCTGCTCGATTGGGGTCGTCCAGGATTGGAAGATGCCCATTACGATTTTGAAGATTATTCGCTGAAGTTCCTGCCACGGGCCATTCGGGCGATGCAGCGGCATAGCGGCAAGCGTGAGTTCTCGATGCTCGGCTGGTGTATCGGGGCCACGATTGTCACGATTTACGCTGCGATGCGCCCCGATGACGGCCTGCGCAATTTGATCCTGCTTACCGCACCACTCGATTTCAGCGACAAAGAGGGAAGTACCTTCAGTCGCTGGCTCAATACCGAGTATTACAACGTTGATGAACTGGTTCGCCAGTTTGGGAATGTACCGGCAGCCGTGATCGAATACGGCAACAAGATGCTGAAGCCGGTTGAGAACTACATCGGCACCTACCTCAAGCTATGGGATAACCTCGACAACCCGGCAGTCGTTGAGGCGTGGCTGGCAATGAACACATGGGTAACCGATAACGTCGACTTTCCTGGTGCTGCTTTCCGTCAGTGGGTCGTGGAATTTTTCCGCGAAAACCGCTTGATGGAGAACCGGCTCATGATGGAAGGGCGTGTGGTTGATGTAGCGAATATCAGGGCTAATCTCTTGAATGTGATTGCCGATAAAGATCATATCGTGCCCAACTGTCAATCACGCTCAATCATGGATCGGGTCGGCAGTAAAGATAAGAAATTGATCGAGTTGAAAGGTGGCCATATCGGTATTATGGTCGGCAGTGGTGCCAGCAAACGTGCCTGGCCCCTGATGGAAGCCTGGTTGAGCGAACGTAGCACCTGACATCCCCTCATTTCGTTGATACGCACAGCGGTTGACATCGTCATCAGCAATGCTGACGATGCGCCGTTTTGTGCTGTCAAGTTTTCATGCTTGCCGGTCTTTTCACCGGTCTGGTCTTTTGTGCCGTTTTCGGCGCGTTTGTGTATTGAAAAGGAGAAAACAATGCGTCTCAGTGGCAAAGTAGCCCTGATTACCGGTGCTGGTCAGGGAATTGGACGGGCAACTGCCCTGTTGTTCGGTCAGCACGGCGCCAAAGTTGCCGTTGCCGATATTAATGAGGAAGCAGCCCGGGCAACCGCGCAGGCGATTGTCGATGCTGGCGGCGAAGCCAAAGCGTTTTTCATGAACGTCGGCCAGGCCTCCTCAGTAGAAGCTGCGGTAAAAGCAGTTGTTGAATGGGCCGGTAGAATTGATGTATTGGTGAACAATGCCGGCATTACCCGCGATGCCCGGATGATCAAGATGACTGAAGAGCAATTTGATGCCGTGATCAATGTCAACCTGAAAGGCGTCTGGCTCTGCACCAAATACGTGGCTCCGATCATGATCGAGCAGGGTGGCGGCTCTATTATCAATGCAGCTTCCATCGTGGCGTTTGAAGGTAACTTCGGGCAGACCAATTATGTCGCCACCAAAGCTGGCGTGATTGGAATGACCAAGACCTGGGCCCGCGAATTTGGGCCGAGTGGCATCCGGGTCAACGCCGTTGCTCCCGGTTTTACCCAAACCGACATGATTGCGCACGTGCCGGAAAAGGTGCTTGAGGAGTTCAAAGGCCGTACACCGCTACGCCGGTTAGGTACCGCTGAGGATATGGCCTACGCCTATCTTTTCCTTGCATCTGATGAGTCGAGCTTTATCACCGGTGAGGTATTGCCGGTTGATGGAGGTCTCACCCTTTAAGCGTGGTCACGAGCCGAACAGGAGCGGTTCTGGCTTCCAGTCAGTACCACATTGCCGGTCGTACCGGCTTCCAGCCGGCACAACAAGCGACAGAGCAAAGGGAGCGATACTCTCGCCCCCTTTGCCGTAGTTACGAACCGAACCGCTTTAGCGAACCGCCTCTACGTCTGCGTCAGCCTCTTCCTTTTCGTGGCTTTCAGCGGCGGAGTGCTGCAAGGCCGCACCACCAGCCAGCGCGGCTGCACCCAATCCGGCCAGCCAGGCCAGCGGTGCTAGCGCACCACCAGTATTGGGTAACGTCGCCGGGGTCGGTGTGGTCGGCTGCGCCGGAGTGGTTGCCGGTGCAGCACCAATTGCAATCCGGCCATCGACTGCCGGATTAAGCGGCGAGTTAGCCGTAATATACTCCTCTACCACATCGGCCAGGATAAAGCCAGTGTCTACCTGATTACGCCCACGGGTAAAGACGCTGTAGCCATCACCACCTGTTAACAGGAAGTTATTAGTCACCACGATATAGTCGGCACCTGGATCAATCGGTGCCCCACCTACTGTCACGCTGGTAACCCGGCTACTTGCCGGCAGAGAAGGATCGTAGGTGAAGCGAATTCCAGCAACCTGTGGGAAGCGACCGGCGCCACTCTCCACCTGGCTTACACCGTTGTTCAACGCCTCTATCACCTGGGCACCGGTCAGGGTGACCAGAGTCAGCGTATTACCAAATGGCAACACTTCCAGGATTTGACCAACAGTGACCGGGCCTGCCGGGATCGAGGCACGAATGCCACCACCATTCATAATTGCAATCGTTGCACCCGAATTGCGTGCTTTAGCCAGCATCGCATCAGCGATCAGATTCCCCAGGTTGGTTTCACGAGAACGAACATTTGACCGATTACCATCAAGTTCTACCGCTGTAGAGCCAACCACGCGCGCCCGCAATTGCTCGATTGGACCTCGGAAGACGGCGATCCGGTTCTCGAAACCCTGATCGGCGGTGAGTGATGGCACGATTTCGGTCGGGTTTCCCTGGAGATCGATCACGGTACCGGAAGCGTTGAAGGCAACTGTAATATCACCCAACCAGCGTCCCCACTCCCAATCGGTCACCACAACCACCGGCTTCCCGTCGGGACCGGCAATCAGTTCGGGGTACGGCGGCGTCTTAACGTTGTTCATCGGCGCCATGGGTGTATGGGAGTGACCACCGATAATCAGGCTCATCCCCCCGACTTCACGAGCAATCTGACGATCAACGTTAATCCCTACATGGGTCAGGGCAATGATGGTAAACACCCCTTCGGCTTTCAAGGCAGCCACCTGTTGGCGGGCGGCTTCAATCGCCGACGTAAAGCTGATACCCGGCCCGGCATTCGAGAGCACACCGGTATCTTCCGGGGTCAGGCTGAAGATACCAATCTTCCTGCCATCTTTTTCGATAATGGTACGTGGCTTGATCAGACCGGCCAGTGGATTGCCGGCGGCAACGCTGATATTGGCGCTCAATACCGGAAAGTTGGCCCGGGTGATGAAATCAACCAGTGCCTGTGGACCTTTATCAAACTCGTGGTTGCCGATGGCCATAGCCTCATAGCCCATCGCATTGTAGAATTCGAGGTCGGCCATCCCATTGTACTGATTGAAGTAAAGCGTGCCCTGAAAAACGTCGCCGGCATCAACCAGCAAGGTTGGCAGTGCCGTTTCCCGGCGAATCTTGTCAATCAGTGCTTTGCGTCGCGACACACCACCGTGAACCGGGTTACTCCCGCTGAATACCGGTTCGATGCGGGCATGATGGTCATTGGTATGCAACACCCGCATACGAAAGACTGGATTCTCCTGCGCTAACGCCAACCGAAAGCTGCCGTCGCTATAGATCGACAGCAATGCACCAGCTCCCAGAGCGACCGTCCCCTTGAGAAACCGCCGACGCGAGATCTTTTCCATAGGACATGCTCTCCATTTCAAGTCACGAACAACTAGAACCGGCCCTGCCACCGCGTGATAACCGGTAATCAGACCGATCTCCCTAAGACACGCAAACCGCAAGGTGCAAACCGACGTTAAACCGAAATGGGCATGCGCATAGTACCGTAGATGTGTCATTTTGGCAAGTGATAGAGAGACAATTTTTCTCTTTCTAATGCGCTTAATCTGTTTTTAACAGCGCTTACCGGTTCATACCTGTCTTGCCGAATATACACATATCTAACACAGATTGTCTTGACGAGTGCTCAAAGCCTCTCTACAATCAAACATAAGCCCTCAGCAGCACAAGACCGGTATGCTGCGCTTCCATTCACCGTGCGAGGCACATCTATGAAGGACTATTATCAGGTATTGGGGGTAAGCCGTACCGCCAGCGATGAAGAGATAAAGCAGGCATACCGACGGCTGGCTCGAAAGTACCATCCTGACGTTAATCCAGGTGATCCGAAAGCTGAAGCACGATTCAAAGAGATTAACGAAGCCTATCAGGTACTGTCCGATAAAGAGCAACGTGCGAAATATGACCGCTTTGGCAGTGACTTTCGCCGTTACGAACAAACCGGGTTTGGCGGTTTTGATTACGGTAGCCAGGATTTTGCTGATTTATTTGAGACACTCTTTGGTCAGCGCCGCACAGCCGGCAGTGGGTTCAATGTACGTCTCGATGGGCAAGATGTTGAACAACCGGTTGAGCTGACGCTCGAGGAAGCGTATAACGGTACCCAACGCACAATCCAGTTTTCAAACCCCAACGGCACACCACGCACGATTACCGTAAAGATTCCCGCCGGCATCGATACCGGCAAACGGGTGCGCGTGCCGGGGGAAGGAGCACCTGGTCTCAATGGTGGTCGGCGTGGAGACCTGTACCTGGTCGTGACCGTCAAACCGCACGAGCGCTTTGAACGTAAGGGAAATGACCTGCACACGACGATCCCGGTGAGCATGTACACCCTATTGCTGGGTGGACAAACCCAGATCCCATTACTGTCAGGTAAAACCCTGACCCTGAATATTCCGCCGCAAACCCAGAACGGACGAGTGTTTCGGATTGCCGGTCAGGGGATGCCGCTGATGCACAGTCACCAGCATGGTGATCTCTACGTCACTGTTAGCGCTGTTTTACCGACAAATCTTTCACCGCAGGCACGCAAGCTGGTGGAGGAATTGCAGCAACTTACGGAAATTAGGAAATAGGACATAGGAGAGAGGATATAGGAGAGAGAGGTTTGTCTATCAGGGTGGCAGGTACTCCGCGGTGATACCCATTCCTGCACGGAATCTTGCATGTTACGTTCGGCTCCAACCTGCATACAGGATGCTCACCGACGCTCCTCTTTCGTGCCAGTTCATAATGACGTGTTGTTGTAATCGGGTATGGTGCGGTCGTCGCGAGTACACTGTCTGGCACAGATTGATGAAACGCTGCTAACCAAAACCGCTGCCATTCAGTGATAATCGTTATGCCTCATGGATCAGCATAGGCACGGTTGTCTTTTGGTACTTTCGCACAAAATCGCTTGACATATTTGCCCAATATGCTGTATAGTATCTGGTAATAATCCACAATAACAGCGGTGTATAATCGTACCAGGTGGTACAATTCTCACACTCAAAGAAGCAGTGTGATTTTTTGAGAGTACTTCCTTAATTTTATCATCATTGTTTATCAAAATAATTAAGATTGGCTTGGTAGCCATGACGCATCGCCGTTGCAATACGGTAGATACGTAATACTTTACTGATTTAAAGAACGAGAGCGCGCTCGGCCTTTACCTCACGGAAGAGGATTGGTGAGCGCGTTTTTGTTACCTTTCAATATCTGGTATCCGTTGTATTTGTAGCAGCAAGGAACGAGCAATGTATCTTCCCGCACGAGACCCTGCCCGACTTTACGATCCACGCTTTGAGCATGATGCATGCGGGATCGGTTTTGTCGCTCGTGTTAATGGTCGGGATAGTCACGATATTCTAGAGCTGGCCCTCACAGCCCTGGGCCGCCTTGAACATCGCGGTGCCGTAGCCGATGATGCCCGTACCGGTGATGGCGCCGGAGTGCTCACCCAGCTTCCTCGCCGGCTGTTACGCCGGGAACTGGCGGCTAAGGGTATTGCGATAGCCGATACCGATCTCGCGCTGGCGATGCTTTTTCTGCCTGCCGATCCCGATCAGTATGCGAGAGCTTGCACGCTGGTTGAAGTAGCTCTGACAACCCACCGATTACCACTACTGTGCTGGCGTGAGGTCCCGGTTGATCCCGACGTGCTAGGCGAGCGGGCACGGCGTGCGATGCCGGCTATTCGCCAGGTGATCGTTGGTCGCCCGCAGGGTATGGACGACCGGACATTCGAGCGTACTCTGTTCCTGGCCCGCAAGACGATGGAGCGGAGCTTCCGTAATGCCGGTTTACCGGCATACGTGCCCTCGTTCTCGTCGCGTACCGTCGTCTACAAGGGTTTGCTGCTAGGTTCACACCTGGCCGATTTTTATCTCGATCTGCGCGATCCTGACTTCACCACGGCTATCGCTGTCTACCACCAGCGTTACAGCACGAATACCTTCCCAACCTGGGAGCGGGCGCAGCCGTTCCGCATGCTGTCACACAACGGTGAAATTAATACGCTGCAGGGTAATGTGAATTGGATGTGCGCCCGCGAACAGGCGATTACGCTCCCAGACGACTTTCTGCCCGATGGCGCTCCGCCGATGAGTGACCTGCTCCCGGTTATTGATGAGAGCGGTTCTGACTCGGCAATGCTCGACAATACGCTGGAGCTGCTGGTGATGGCCGGACGTGATATTCGCCATGCGGCAGCGATGCTGGTGCCGGAAGCCTGGGAAAAGATACCCGACATCGATCCTGCCTTGCGGGCGTTTTATCAGTACCACTCCTGTCTGATAGAACCCTGGGACGGCCCGGCGGCCCTGGCATTCTCTGACGGCACTATTGTTGGGACTGCCCTCGACCGCAACGGTCTGCGTCCGGCACGTTATATCGTGACCGATGATGGCCTGGTCGTGTCGGGATCGGAAGTTGGTGCGGTACCGATTGCTGAAACCCGCATTGTCTGTAAAGGCAAACTCGGCCCCGGCCAGATGCTGGCTGTTGATACCGCGCAGGGTCAGATTTACACCAACAGCGAGGTAAAGGCGCTGTTAGCCGCACGCCAGCCTTATGCTGAATGGCTCAACAAGCATTTGTGTTATCTGCCGGCGAACTTACCCTCTCTGCCTGCTGACACGGCAACTGATTGGCAACCACTGCAGATGGCGTTCGGCTATACATCGGAAGAGCTGAATGTCATTCTCAAACCAATGGGCATGACCGGGCACGAACCGGTTGGATCGATGGGAGATGATACGCCAATTCCACCACTCTCGCAATGGGAATTAGGCCGTCCACTCTTCCACTTCTTCAAGCAGCGCTTTGCCGAGGTCACTAACCCACCCATTGATCCACTCCGCGAAGAGCTGGTGATGTCGCTGAGCGTAGGTATCGGTCGCCGCCGCTCGATCCTGCTGGAAACACCAGAACATGCCCATCTGCTCCAACTGACTTCACCAATCCTGACCGATGCCCAGTTGCAGGCAATTCGCACTCACCCTGATCCATTACTCAGTTCGGTGACGATCAGTTTACTTTTCCCGGCCAATCACATCTCGGCTGAGAGCCTGTTGCAGACACTCGACCGGATCTGCGCCGAAGCAGCAACCGCGGTTGAGCAAGGAGCGGCAATTGTGATTCTCAGTGATCGTGGTGTTGATACTGACCATGCTGCCCTGCCCATCCTGCTGGCAACCGGCGCCGTCCATCATCACCTCATCCGCACCGGCTTGCGCTCGCGGGTCAGTCTGCTGGTGGAAACCGGGGAAGCCCGTGAAGTCCACCACATGGCGGCATTGATCGGTTACGGCGCCGAGGCGATCAACCCATATCTGGCCCTGATCAGCGTTCGCCGTATCGCGCTTGAGCGTGATGCCGTGCGCCAGCGCGCCGAACACGGGGTTGAGCGGAATGTGAATGATCCACGAACGTTCACGCTCGCCGATGAGGCTGAGCACCACTACATCCATGCCCTGGAAAAGGGTCTGCTGAAGATTATGTCGAAGATGGGTATTTCGACCCTCGACAGTTATTGTGGTGCCCAGATTTTTGAGGCGGTTGGATTAGCAAACGAAGTAGTTGAGCGCTGTTTTGCCGGTACACCTTCGCGCGTGGGCGGGCTTTCGTTTAGCCGGATTGCCCGCGATCTGGCTGCTCGCCATGCCCGTGCCTTCCAGACCGGTCGCGTGACCCTGCCACATCCCGGTTTCTACAAATTTAAGAAAGACGGCGAGTATCACGCTTTCAGCCCGGCAGTGGTACATGCCCTGCACAAAGCTGTACGCAGCCCGCATGCCCTCAATGGTGATAGCACTGGACCATCACTCAGCAGCGAAGGCTACGCCACCTATCGGGCTTATGCCGAGCTGGTCAATAACCGACCGCCGGTTGAACCGCGTGATCTGCTGGAGTTTGTACCGGCTGGGCCGCCCGTACCGATTGATGAAGTTGAACCGATTGAGTCGATTGTCAAGCGGTTTTCGACTGCGGCGATGAGCCATGGCTCAACCAGTTCAGAAGCTCACGAAACCCTATCAATCGCCATGAATCGTCTGGGAGCAATGGCGAATAGCGGTGAAGGTGGTGAAGCTCCGGAGCGGTACCACGACGAACGCAATTCCCGTATCAAACAGGTGGCATCGGGACGCTTCGGCGTAACGCCTGCCTACCTGGCCAGTGCCAGTGAATTGCAGATTAAGATGGCGCAGGGGGCCAAGCCCGGCGAAGGCGGTCAGTTGCCCGGCCACAAGGTGAACGAGGAGATTGCCCGGATTCGCCATACGGTGCCCGGCGTAGCGCTAATTAGCCCGCCGCCACACCACGATATTTACAGCATTGAAGACCTGGCTCAGTTGATCTATGACCTCAAGCAGGTGAACCCGAATGCACGGGTTTCCGTGAAGCTTGTGGCGACGGCCGGTGTGGGAACTATCGCCGCCGGCGTGGCCAAGGGATATGCTGACGTCATCCTGATCAGTGGTCATGCCGGTGGAACCGGTGCGTCGCCGCTGAGCAGTATCAAGAATGCCGGTGTGCCATGGGAATTGGGTTTAGCCGAAACCCAACAGACACTCATTCTCAACGGCCTACGGGAGCGAGTACGCCTTCGCGCTGATGGTGGGCTGAAGACGGGTCGGGACGTGGTCATGGCTGCCTTACTCGGCGCTGATGAGTTCTCGTTCGGCACGGCTGCCCTGGTTGCCGAGGGGTGTATTATGGCACGGGCCTGTCATAACAACACCTGTCCGGTCGGTATTGCCACCCAACGTAGCGATCTACGGGCAAAATTCCCCGGCAAGCCAGAAATGGTGATGGCCTTCTTCCGCTATCTGGCCCAGGAAGTACGCGAAATTCTGGCCAGTCTTGGCCTGCGCTCGATTGAAGAGGCTGTTGGTCGCACCGACCTGTTGCGCCAGCGTCGTACTGGCCTCGAAACAGCCGATCTGCTCGATATGACACCGGTGCTCGGCGCGGCAACGCTCGTCGGGCAAGGGCCGATTCGCCATGGCGGTAAACCCAATGCCCTTCCTGCTGAAGAGAGCCTGAATGACCGCATTATGGTTGATGCCGCTAAAGCACTCGCCGCCGACGGTCCCGTGCGCCTGCATTACCAGATCAATAACTGTGATCGTTCGGTTGGTGCTCGCCTGTCGGGGGCAATTGGGCAACTGTACGGCGATAAAGGCTTACCACCGGACACCATCACCATTACCTTCCATGGCCACGCCGGCCAGAGTTTTGGCACATTCAATGCGCCCGGCGTGACTCTTCACCTCATTGGTGATGCCAACGACTATGTAGGCAAAGGAATGGCTGGTGGTCTCATCACTATTGCGCCATCACCGGAAGCGCAGTATGTCTGGCACGAGAATGTTATTGCCGGAAACACCATCCTGTACGGTGCTACCGGCGGCGAACTCTACGCAGCCGGTCGTGTCGGTGAGCGCTTTGCCGTGCGAAATTCCGGCGCAACAGCCGTCGTCGAGGGGGTTGGTGACCACGGGTGCGAATATATGACCGGTGGGGTGGTTGTTGTCCTCGGACCAACCGGCCGTAATTTCGGTGCCGGTATGACCGGTGGTGTTGCGTATGTTCTTGACGAAGCCGGCACGTTTGCGCAACGCTACAATCCGCAACTGGTTGAGCTGCGTCCCCTCAGCGAGCGAGATGAAAAGCGGCTGCGCGATCTCATTCGTCGCCATGTTGCCTTGACAAAGAGTCCGCGAGGGAGTGAGATTCTGGCCCGTTGGGACTATTATCGCACTGTCTTCCTGACCGTCAGGCCACGCGATGCCGTAGCTCAGATCGAAGCTGCTGCGGAAGGGACTGAAGAGCCAACCGCTGCTCGGGCAGCGTAAGAGCCTACGAATACTGATAGACGGGACGAAAACAGTCCCGTCTATCATCTTTTTATCAGCTTACACAGTGATCAGGTTGTGGTAAGATAAGGCGCTGCGTCATGATGCGCGGTAATGATCGTATGCATATCGATTTGTACAAGGGGAAACGTTGCGTATGCTCTGGATAAGCCTGATTGCACTCATGCTTCTGATCGCAGCTTCACCGGGCATTATGCTCTATGTCGAACATCGCCAATCTATTGCCGGTTATTCAGAGCAACCGGGAGACACCTCTTCTTATCATCAAGACGTTACCTCGTCGTAAATTGTTGCATTGACGCAGGTACACCGTTGTCAGCTTCTGCAAGCAGACAGCCGGATGTTCACATGATTGAATACCCGCCAGTATCTGACAGTTCATCATCCGCCACACGCCAGCGCATCCAGCATCAACGACGCTGGATGAGTGTCGGATTGTTTCTTATTGATCAGTTGCTCATCTTTTGCGGGTTTGCGCTGGCATATCTGCTGCGCTATCAGGTAAACTGGCCACCACCTTTTGATCGGATTGTGGCTGAAGTTGCCACAGAAAATCTGGTACCTTTTAGCGCCTTTCTACCGATAGTCATTATGCTGCAAGTTCTGTTAGGCTTGCGGTTTATCGGGCGCGGATTTTATCGGCCTAGTCGCCGAATAACCATGATGGACGAAGCCGCTGCCATTACCGGAAGTGTGATCACAATGATTGCACTCCTGATGGTAGTGGTCTTCCTGTATCGGCCATTTTTCTACTCACGACTGATTTTTGCCTTTGCTGTTGTCACCATTATCGCGCTTCTGTTTAGCTGGCGTTTCCTGCTTATCGGTATTCGCCACTGGTTCTGGACCCGTGGTCTCGGTCGCGAGCGCGTATTAGTGGTCGGAGGTACCGGCCTGGGCCAACTGGTGATGCAATCGCTCACAGCTTCGCCAGGTGTTGGCTATACCCTGGTCGGCTACCTGAGTAACGAGCCAATCATTACCGGCAGCCGGGCACGAGTCTTTCAACACCTCGGCAATCTTGAGGATTTTGAAGAAGTCGTTGCACAACACCGGATTCAGCATGTTATTATCGCTCTCCCATTTTGGGAATATGACCGTCTCCCGGAACTGGCCGCTCGTTGTCAGGCCCTGGGCATCGAGTATCAGATTGCACCCGACATTTATCAACTCAGCTTTGACCGGGTTGATATTATGCATTTGAGTGGTGTTCCACTCCTCCAACCGAAAGAGATTCAACTCCACGGGCTGAATCTTGCCCTAAAGCGTATCTTTGATCTGACGATGGTTCTGCTTAGTCTGCCGCTTACCCTGCCACTTGCCATCATCATTGCGGTATTGATCTGGCTCGACTCAGGGCGTCCGATCATTTTTCGTCAGCAACGGGTGGGCAAGCATGGCCATCTGTTTACCTGCTACAAGTTCCGCACGATGGTACCGGATGCCGAGCAGCGTCGCCAGGAGCTACTGGTCCATAACGAAGCTGATGGCCCCCTGTTTAAGATGCGCGCCGATCCACGGGTGACGCGAGTCGGGCGCTGGTTGCGACGTACCAGCCTCGATGAACTGCCACAATTGTTCAATGTGCTACGCGGTGATATGAGCCTGATCGGGCCACGACCAGCGTTGCCAGAAGAAGTAGAGCGTTATGAACCATGGCATCGACGCCGGTTAGAAGTACTTCCAGGACTGGCCTGTCTGCCCCAGGCCCTTGGGCGGAGCGAGATCTCATTTGATGAGCAGGTTCGGCTTGACATTTACTATGCCGAAAACTGGTCATTGAGCCTTGATCTTCGCATCTTGATGATGGTTATTCCGGCAGTATTATCCGGTCGCGGTGCGTGGTAATGCAATTTCCTACCCTCATCACCATCTACCGCGAACATCGCCTGTGGATGTGGCTGATTGGTGCAGCCGTCACCGGTTGCGTTCTGGGCTTTACCCCCCCTCTGGTAGCGGTGAGCTGGTTGCTCGGCCTCGCAGCCCTTGGCCTAACCTTCTGCGATCCAGTCTGGCCGGTCGCGTTGGCCGTGCTCTCGGTACCGTTTCAGCAACTGGTCATCTTACCGGGTGGCTTGAGTCTGACTCAGGCTTGTTTCATCATGGTCGCGCTGAGTCTAATGGTACGTATCCACCAACCCTGGCCAAAGCTGACAGCACCTGGCATCGCTCTCGCTGTCCTGGTCTGGTGTCTTGCCTTCGCTACTGCGGCAACCCCACTGAGTCGCACCGAAGGCTTAAAAGAGACTCTCCGCTGGGGAACGGTGCTACTGATCTACGTCGCTACCGTGTGGGTATTACAGGACCGGTCACGTGCTGACTGGCGTCGAACTGTATTAGTCACGTGTTTACTGGTAGCGCCAGCCATCACTGCCCTGATTGGCGTGACGCAATTTATCAATGGCTTCGGTCCTGAGAGCTTTGCGATTGGCGGCGGGCGGGTACGGGCATACGGCACAATTGGGCAACCGAATTCCTTTGCCGGCTATCTGAATCAGTCCTGGCCGCTCGCCGCTGGCATGCTGATAGCACTTGTCGAAACCCGACAGCACCAGATTCGGTTCTGGATGCTTTTCAGCATCCTGCTGGTAGCTACCGGCAGTCTGCTGGGAGGTCTGCTGGCAAGCTTCTCGCGTGGCGGATGGATTGGTGCATTGATCGGCGTATTAGCAATGGGCATTGCCTTTGGCGGAAGGTACGGACGCACCATGCTAATCCGCGTTGGGATGGCCGTCCTCCTTGTTGGTTTGAGTGGTCTTTTGCTGATCAACAGTGGACTGTTACCAACTACGCTGAGTAATCGGGTGGTATCCATCATCGCCAACCTGCGCCCATTCGACACCCGCAACGTTGAAATCACCCCTGAGAACTTTGCGGTTGTAGAGCGGATGGCGCATCTCCAGGCAGCGTGGCATATGATTCAGGAGCGACCTCTTCTCGGCGTCGGTCCCGGTAATTTTAGCATCGCCTACGAACGACTGGTCTACAGTGGGCAAAGCCCAACCTGGATCAAGCCATGGTATGATTCTCGTGGTCATGCGCACAACTACTATCTGCACATCACTGCGGAGAGTGGTCTCATCGGAGCGAGTGCGTATCTGGTTTTTCTTGGCAGCATGTGGTATTGTGCCATCAGAGCGTTACGTCAAGCGCAAACCTGGATGATCCGCGGCATCACGCTCGGTGGTATCGGTGTAGCAGGCGCACTTAACGGACACAATCTCTTTGAAAATCTGCACGTCTTGAACATGGGAGTTCAATTTGGCGTCATTATTGCCATGCTGGCAACTATTGACACTGAGCGTAAAGAGGAGTTATGACCTATCTTGTTACCGGTGCAGCCGGTTTTATTGGCAGTCATCTGGTGGATCGTCTACTGGCACGGGGCGAACAGGTGATCGGTTTTGACAATTTTGTCGATTATTACAGTCCAGATCGTAAACGGCGCAACCTTGCGCAGGCGATGCAACAGCCAGGGTTTACATTGATAGAAGGTGATATTCGTGATCCCGATACGGTAGCACACATTTTCACTCGCTATCGGCCACGTTTCGTTGCCCACCTGGCTGCAATGCCCGGCCCACGCCCATCGATTGCCAATCCGCAGCTCTATGAAGCCGTCAATGTTGGTGGTAGTCTGGTGATTCTCGATTACGCCCGGCGCAGTGGCGTAGAAAATCTGGTACTGGCCTCTACCTCATCGGTATATGGGAAAACAAACCGGGTGCCATTCCGTGAAGACGATAACACAGACCGGCCTTTATCACCTTACGCGGCGACCAAAAAGGCGGCTGAAGTTCTGGCATATACCTTTCACAGCCTGTACGGCACGCCGACCAGTGTGGTGCGCTTCTTTACCGTCTACGGTCCACGTGGTCGGCCCGATATGACACCATACCTGTTCGTAGAACGGATGGTGCGTGGGCAGCCAATTACCCTTTTCAACGGTGGCGAAAACCTGTTCCGCGATTACACCTATATCGACGATATTGTCAGCGGAGTTATTAACGCCCTTGATCGACCGCATGCCTACGAAATCTTCAATCTCGGTCATTCGCAGCCGGTCGAGCTGCGTCGCTTTGTCAACCTTCTGGAACAGATTACCGGCTACCCGGCCCAGATCGAGATCAAGCCACTACCGGCAACGGAACCCCCGATCACCTATGCAGACACGACCAAAGCCGGTCAGTTGCTCGATTTCGCACCACGAGTCGCCATTGAAGAAGGACTTGCCCGCTTCTGGGCATGGTATTGTGACGAACACCAGCCGCAACATTAATACAGGTTGCGAATATGCTATCTGCCGGTCGTTCTGGCGCGATCACCAAAAGGAACAGGAAAGAGCAACATTAGAACCTGTTTCAAAAAACATCTCCTATGAAGGTGTCTCATTCATTGCCGCCCGATTCTATGTTCGTGACGAGCACACCCGACATCAGCGTGACCAGCCGGTTCAACGACGTGACATGCGCCATATCGTGTGTACGGCTGGCGCGGCAGCATGGCTCGCACGCCAAACGACGCCACACGCGGATGATGAGCGAACAAGGCAACCTATCCAGTGCGTGATGGCACCGGAGATGGTTATTAGAGCGCGATAGTACAGCTTTTTATGAAATAGGTTCTAATACAGGTTGCGAATATGCTATCTGCCGGGTACGATAAGAGCAGCAGTAATGAGAATAAACTGCCAGGGGCGGGAAGGTATATCACATGATGAGCGATCAGCCGAAACCGGTCAATTCACCAATTGACAAAGAAGAGATCAACAGCGTCGAGCGTGGCACATTTTCGCTCGGTCAGCGATTGCGTCAGCCCCGCACGCTGATCTCATTTGGGCTTGCAATAGCGATCATTGTCTTTGTAGTACGTGGCCTCGATATCGATCTGGCAACGACCTGGCAATATATGCGGTCAGCCGATCCCTGGTTGCTCGTTGCTGGACTCATTGTCTTTTATTTAACCTTCCCGCTCCGGGCTTTCCGCTGGCGCATGCTCCTGATCAATGCCGGGGTACCGGTACTGGCAGGGAAGCACTCGTGGGCATCATTTCCAGCACTGATTGAATATATCTACCTTTCGTGGTTTGCCAATTGCATCGTACCGGCCAAACTCGGTGATGCGTATCGCGGGTATTTGCTCAAGCATAATGGGAATGTCTCCTTCTCGGCAACGTTTGGCACAATTTTTGCCGAACGTCTCCTCGATATGATCGGTCTGTTCAGCTTACTGGTGCTTTCAGGATATCTTACATTTGGCGTCCAGATGCCAGAAGGCACCCAAATAGTCTTCGGTTTTGGTGGCTTGCTGGTCGCCATCATTATCGGCGGATTAATTGGTATGCGCTGGCTTGGCCCGCAAATCCGCTGGTTCATTCCCAACCGTCTGCATCGCGTCTACGGTAATTTTGAACAATCAGCGTTGAGATCGTTTACGCCGGTGATTTTGCCACGGTTATTTCTCCTTACCGGTTCGATCTGGCTGCTCGAAGGGTTTCGACTGTGGTTTGTGATCCAGTCACTCAGCCATACAGGTCTCAGCTTAACACTGGCTGCCATCATCTTTGTGGCCCTGGCATCATCGTTACTGACCGCATTGCCGGTGACACCGGCAGGGCTTGGGGTTGTTGAAGGAACCATTACCGTTGTCCTGACTTTCTTTGGGATTGCAAGCAGCCTGGGTAGTGCCGTGACGTTGCTTGACCGACTGATCAATTTCTGGAGCATCGTGGTGTTTGGCTTCATTCTCTACCTGTTCAGTCGGCGAAAATAACTATGCGTATTGGTGTTGATTACACAGCCGGAGTCTGGCAGGGTGCCGGTATTGGCCGTTACACACGCGAGCTGATACGAGCTGCTGTGCAGGCCGGCCCTGATCTCGATTTTCAACTCTTCTACGCTGCTGGTGGCCTGGATGTACAAAGTCCTTTTGTCCGCTATGCCCACAACCTGGCAGCCACCCATCGCAATATCACCCTACGAGCACTGCCCATTAGCCCTCGTCTGCTCACGATCCTCTGGCAGCGGTTGCGCTTACCGCTACGGATTGAGTGGTTTATTGGCCGATTGGATATCGTGCATGCACCCGATTTCGTTCTGCCTCCAACGAAAGCGCGCACATTGCTCACAATCCACGACCTCACCTTCCTGGTTGAGCCAGCCTGTGCCGAACCGAACCTCCGTCGCTATTTGAGTACGGCTGTGCCACGTTCATTACAACGCGCCAACCTGATCATCGTCGACTCAAAGGCAACTGCCGGCGATCTCGGTCGTCTCTACGGTATCCCCCGGCAGCGGGTTCGCCTGCTCTATCCGGCAGTCGATGAACGATTCCGACCGCTGACCGACGACGAAATCGCGAGAGTACGTGAACGACTTCATCTGCCTGCGCGATTTTTGCTCTTCGTCGGCACCCTTGAACCGCGCAAGAATCTGGTTCGACTGCTGCAAGCCTTTGCATTATTGCAGAACGAGTATCCCGATCTGCACCTGATGCTGGCCGGACGAAAAGGATGGCTATACGATGACATCTTCGCGGCGGTTGAACAGTATCACCTGAGCGAACGGGTTCATTTTCTCGATTTTGTTGCCGACGAAGATTTGCCGGCATTGTATAATCTAGCTGAAGCCTTCGTTTACCCATCGTTATACGAAGGGTTTGGCTTTCCGGTACTCGAAGCACTTGCCTGTGGTACACCGGTGGTAACTACAAAGGTTTCCAGCCTGCCGGAAGTAGCCGGAACAGCCGCGATATTTGTCGATCCGCTAGAGCCGGAAGATATTGCTGACGGCATTCGTACTGTACTGAGCAATCCGGCTTCGCTGCGGACAGCCGGCCCACAACAGGCAGCCGCATTTCGCTGGGAAAGGGCCGGCCAGGAGCTTGTCGCTATGTATCGCGAGCTTGTAGCGACAACTACGGCTCGCTGAGGGTTGTGAAGATGATGCAATCGAACGATCTGACCGCTGAAGCACTGAGCCGAGGGGCATTACCGGGGCGCGGGTATGCGATTGCTCGCCGTATTTCTCAGATACTGCATCCGGTACCACTTGGTATCGTCAGCATCTTTATTGTCGGCGTACTCGGCAGTGAAAACCGTATACAGGGATTATGGTGGGCGCTGATTTGCGCACTAATCCATGTTGTTCCACCAACAATCTTCTTCAACATTCGTCTCCACCAGGGTGCATACAGTGATGATGACATCTCTATCCGCAGTCAGCGCAATGAGCTTTATCTGTTTGGGATGCTTAATGTCACCATTGGCATACTACTCCTCTGGCTGCTCAATGCGCCATTGCCACTACTCGCCATGCTGGTGTCGGTGGCGGTTATGAACCTGGTCTCATTTTGCATCAACCTGTTCTGGAAAATCAGTATTCATTCCGCCAGTATTGGCTCGTGTGCAACCCTGGCCAGCATCTATCTACCGGCGCTGGGCGGTATCTGCTGGATCGCCGCCGTCGTGTTGGGTTGGGCACGTCTGCGCACCCGTAACCACACCCTGATGCAGGTCATTGCCGGGATAAGCCTGGC